>JAFQXM010000003.1 GCA_017406955.1 Bacilli bacterium
ACATGGAATTATTAATCCAATAAATCTTTTAAATATCTTTTTTTTGTCATTAAAATAATATATTGAAGTTGGTATAACAAAAAAAATACCTACTACCGCTTTTGTTAATATAATTAAACCTAATATAAAACCAATAAGATAATCATTTTTATTTTTATGTTCTAAATATAATACTATTGTAAATAAAAAGAAAATAAAGTAATTATAAGTTGGAGAAAATGCTATAAACATTGGAAAACACATTACTACAATAATTAACCATACTTTATAATCAAAAACTTTATATAAAAAATAAAAATTAATACTAACTAGTATTGCTTGTTCTAATAAAAATACAATGTTATTATGTGAAACTAGTATTAATCCTATGGACATAATATAGTTATATAAGGGTTGTACTATCATTGTAAAATCATTGTATGGTATTTGTCCTTTAGCTATAGAATAACTAAAACCATAGTTCCATAATGAATCCCAATTATTTGCATATATACCAAAGACCACTAAAACAAACAAAGTAAAAGTAAATATAAAAATGTATTTAAAACTGGCTTTAAATATCTTCATAATATTTTACCCCTTCACTTGGAAATGATTTCCATTATCCAAATATAATATACCTTTCTTATTATCTAATTGCGCAATAACCTCATTATAATAGTTAATACTTTTAAACTTAGTTAGAGTTAAATAAACCATATTACCATCATCCATATAGAGAAGAAATCTATCTTTATCTAAATCATTAGGTTTATATTCAATATCAGATATTTTTCTTAAAGTATTTTTGTTTATTAAAGACATTTTTTTAATAAACTTGTTATATTTATTATCAGGAATATAATTTATAACTCTAGGTATATTCTTTATATTAATAATTTTATCTTCAGGTATTTCTTTTTTGTTTTCAAAAACAATCTTTTTCTTAATATTATTTATAAATAAAGCTCTATTTTCATCAATTATAATATCAAAAGTATGATAGAATTTTCTTTTTACTTTAACATCTTTTATATATGGAGATTTTAATAATTTCTTCTTTATTTTAAATGTAGATGTAAAATAAAAACTAGGGTAATCTTTAATATCAGCATTTTCTATAATATAATCATCATTTAAATAATTATTACCTTCAATAATAATGTTTTTAATACTACTATCTAAATATGAATACACACCAAAAATTAGTCCTCCCAAAATTAAAAGAACTATAAATAAACTACGTAATTTTATTTTTCTTTTTTTGACTAATTTTTTGGCCATAATTACTCCCAATTTACAAATTCTTGTTCTACTTTTAATTCTACTTTATATTTTTCTTTAACTTTTTCTTTAACATAATCTATTAATTCTTTTATATCCTTACTACTAGCATTATCTTTATTAATAATAAAGTTAGCATGTTTATCACTTACCATTGCGCCACCTTTTTTAAGCCCCTTTAATCCAAGTTCTTCAATTAATTGTCCGGCAAACATATCTTTAGGATTTCTAAATACAGAACCAGCTGATGGATATTCTAATGGTTGTGATGCAATTCTTCTTTTTCTTCTGTCTTTTATTACTTTTTCTATAGCGCTTTTATTTCCTTTTTCTAATCTAATCATCACAGATAAGCAAATATAATCTGGATGTGTCTTTAAAAATGATGTCCTATAATGAAAGTTCATTTCTTTATTTTCTAAAGTAATTATTTTTAAATCTGGAGTTAATACTGTTACTTCTCTAGTAATATATCCCATATCACTCTTATATGCACCAGCGTTCATAAATACTGCACCACCTACTGTACCAGGTATACCTGATGCAAATTCTAATCCTGTTAAGGATCTTTTAGCCGCTAAGTGAGAAAGTTTTATTATCGGAAATCCTGCTTCTACATATATTTTATTATTTACAAACTCTACTTTATCTAATTCTGATAATTTGATTAATACCCCTTCATATACCTTGTCACTAAATAATAAATTAGATCCATTACCTAAAATTTTATATCTTATGTTATTTCTTTTTAATATTTTTATAGTTTGTATTAAAGCTTCTACTTCTTTAGGATAAACTATACATTTTGCAAGTCCCCCTGTTTTATAAGTAGTATATTTACTTAAAAATACATCTTTCTCTACTTTACCAATATTAGACTTTTCTAATTCTTTTATTACTTCATTCATTAATATCACCTAGTAACTTTCTAATTTCTTTATATATTTTTAATGATGAGTCTCTTACTCCAAATTTATATGAATTATCACTTAATTCTTTATATAACTTTTTATCATCTATTATTTTATCGATAGTATTAATTAAATTAACAGAATTAAACTTATCTTCTTCTACTATAATACATGCTTTTTTATCTTCCAATTCTTTAGCATTTAAATATTGATGATTATGTGTGACATATGGAGATGGTACCAAAATTGAAGGTATACCTATTGATGTTATTTCTGCGATAGTAGAAGCTCCTGCACGTGATACTAATAAATCAGTATCTTTCATTAAATTAATTAAATCATCTAAAAATGGTACTAATTTTACATTATCTGGAATACTTATATCTTTATAATTATTATAATAAGAATTTCCAGTAACAATTAATATTTGATATTTCTTATCTTTAAAGCTAGGTATCATTTCTTTTAATCTATTAGTAATAGTTGTTGATCCTAATGATCCCATTACTATAACTACAAGTTTTTTATTTTTAGAAAACCCAAACTTAGTTTTACTAACTTTTTCTACTTTAGATATTTCTTCACTACGAGGATTACCTGTATATACAGTATTATTGTTTTTAAAATACTTTTTACTTTCTGGAAATGATAAACATAAAGTATTGGTAAAATTAGCTAAGAACTTATTAGACATTCCTGGAATTGAATTTTGTTCATGAACTAAAGTTTTATAACCTAATTTATGAGCAGCATATAAAACAGGTGCAGTAATATATCCTCCAGCACCTATTACAATATCAGGATCAAATTCTTTTATTATTCTTTTTGCTTTTTTATAAGCTTTTAAGGTTTTAACTACTACAGATATATTCTTAAAAGGGTTCTTTCTATTGAATCCTTTCATTTCTAAACCAATAAATTTTATACCTCTTTTTGGCACTATGTCTTTTTCCATTCTGTCACTAGTTCCAATATATAAAATCTCGCTATTTGGTTCTTTTTCGCATATCTTATCTATAATCGCTAAAGCTGGATATATATGACCACCAGTTCCTCCAGCTACTACAATAGCTCTCATTTAAACATCCCCTTATATATCTCTATATTTTATGAAAAAAATAGAGATTATAATACTATCATTTTTATTGTATTTATATATAAATTATACATTAAAGATAACAATAAGTAAATAAAAGTCTATTAAATTGAAAAAAAAATAATATTATGATAAACTATTTTAACAAGAAAGAGGGATACTATGGCAAGTGTTGGAATAATTGCTGAATATAATCCATTTCATAATGGACATTTATATCACTTAGAAAAGATAAAAGAAATGTATAAAGATGATACTATTATTTTAGTACTTAGTGGTAACTTTACTGAACGTGGTGATGTATCTATTATAGATAAATGGAAAAAAACTGAAATCGCATTAAAAGCTGGAATTGATTTAGTTGTTGAACTACCTTTTCCATTCGCAACTCAAAGTGCAGATTATTTTAGTTATGGTGCAATCACTCTACTTGAAAAATTAAAAGTAGAAAAACTAGTATTTGGTAGTGAAAGTGATAATCTAGAAGATATTAAGTTAATTGCTGAAGAACAAATTAATAATCCAGAATTTGAAAAATTAGTAAAAGTATATTCTAAATTAGGAGAAAACTATCCTACTGCACTTTCTAAAACGTTATATGATTTAACTAATAAAAGCATAAAAGATCCTAATGATCTACTTGCTATTAGTTATATTAAAACTATAATAGAAAATAATTATAAGATAAAACCAATCTCTATTAAAAGAACAAATGATTATCATAATTCTAATATTGAAAGTAATATATCTAGCGCAACAGCTATTAGAAAAGCCTTAGAAGAAGATAGGAATATAAAAGAAACAGTACCTAAATTTGTTATACCATATTTAAAAGATTTACATTTTATAGATGATTATTTTAAATACTTAAAATATAAAATAATAACTGAAGATGATTTATCTATATATCATGGTGTAGATGAAGGATTAGATAAATTATTAAAAAAAGAAATATTAAATTCTAATAATTATAATGAATTAATAAATAATATTAAAACTAAAAGATATACTTATAATAAAATTTCTAGAATGCTACTTCATATTCTATGTAATTTTACTAAAGAGAAAGCAAATTCTTTTAGAAATATAGATTATATTAGAGTATTAGGTTTTAATGATAAAGGTAAAAAATATTTAAATAAAATTAAAAAACAAGTAGATGTACCTATTATAAGTAAAATGACAAGGGAAAAATCAACTATGTTAGAATATGAATTAGAAACTACTAAGATATATGCTTTAGGTAATAATCTATTCTCTTTAGTAGAAAATGAATATAATAATAAATTATTTAAGGAGAAAGTAAATGATTAAGAGTAAAAAGACTGGTCAATTAATTATTGTCTCTGCACCATCAGGTGCAGGAAAAGATTCTGTTGTTAGAGGATTAATGGAGAAAAATGGTACTAATAAATGGGTATCTATTTCTGCTACTTCAAGAGAACCACGTAAAGGTGAAAAAGATGGAGTTGATTATTATTTCTTATCTAAGGAAGAATTTGAAAAGAAAATAAAAGAAGATTATTTTTTAGAATATGCAGAATATGCAGGTAATTATTATGGTACTCCTAAAGAATATATAAAGAAAAACTTGGATAAAGGAATTGATGTTATATTAATTATTGAAATACAAGGAGCAAGTATTGTTAAAAAACAAATACCTGAATCACTATTAATATTTATTATGCCTCCATCACTTAAAACTTTAGTTAAGAGATTAAAGAATCGTGGAACTGATTCTAATGATAAAATAATTAAAAGATTCCATACAGCATATCAAGAAATAAATGAAGTTACTAAATATAATTATGTTGTTGTTAATGATAAGTTAGAAGATGCTGTTAATAAAGTAGAAGCAATTATTAACGCTGAGAAATGTAGAGTTGATCGTATTAAAGAAGTATACTTAGATACTAAAGAAGAAGAAATACATGAATTATTAATGGATGAAGAATTTAAAAATTCAGGAATAGGAGATAAAATATAATGAAAAGAAAATTATATGATTATATTAAGCAATTAGAAAAAAAGATAAAAAATAAAGAACTAGATAAAAACTTATCTGAAGAAGTATACACATGGATTGTTTTTTATCAACATGAAAGGCTAATCCATTTAATAGTTACTTTCTTTGTAGGTATATCAATGATTATTATATTAATAGCTGGACTATATTTCCAAGAATTATTAATTTTAATAATGTTCCTTATATTACTATTATTATTTATACCATATATTATTCATTATTACTTTTTAGAAAATGGTGTACAAAAATTATATGACTTATATTTTAAAACAATAAAAAAGTGAAAAAATTCACTTTTTATTTTTGGCATTTTGGACAATAATGTGTTCCTCTTCCACCTATTTTAGTTTTTTCTATTACATGACCACACTTTGGACACTTATTACCAGCTCTACCATGTACTAATAATTTATTTTGAAATAGTCCATGAACCCCTTCTGAACTCGTAAAACTCTTAATAGTAGTTCCACCTAACTTAATAGCTTTATCCAGTACAATATTAGTGTTTTTTATTATATTAGAACAATCTTTAATACTAATATCACATGATTTTCTATTAGGATTTATTTTACTCATAAATAATATTTCATCATCATAAATATTTCCAATACCAGCAATTATACTTTGATCTAATAATACTGTTTTAATAGGTAATTTCTTTTTATGAATACTATTAAATAAATACTCTTTAGTAAGATTTTTATCGTTATATTCTAATCCTATATCAGAAAGTGGTTTAGAACTATTTACTTTAGAATTTTCTATTAAATACATTTTTCCAAATTTTCTAACATCATGAAATCTAAAGCTAATATTATTATCTAATATAAACTCTACATGTTCATGTTTTTCTTTAGGATCTTTCTTTTTTCTAAAGAAGAATTTGCCTTCCATTCTTAAATGTATTAATAAACTATATTTATCTAGTTTTATAACTATCCATTTACCTCTAGTAGTAATACTATTTATTTTTTGATTTGTTATTTCTTTTTTAAATTCTTTAGGTTTAGGACTAGCAATTATATTATCCCAATATATATAACAATCAGTAATAGTTTTACCAATTATCTTTTTCTTTAAACTTTTTACTACTGTTAATACTTCTGGTTTTTCTGGCATAATTACCTCCTATTTAGCTTCATACCAATTATTTCCTGTTTCTATATCTACTTTTAATGGTACCTCTAATTTATATGTATTTTCCATAATGTATTTAACTATTTCTTTTACTTCTTCTAATTCACTTTCTAAAACATTAAACACTAATTCATCATGTACTTGAATTAACATTTTACTTTTTAAATCTCTCACTCTAAATTCTCTATATATTTCTACCATAGCTTTCTTTAAAATATCAGCAGCAGTTCCTTGAATAGGTGTATTTAAAGCCATTCTTTCTCCACTACTTCTAACCATATAATTTTTAGTATTTAATTCATCTAATGTTCTTTTTCTATTCATTAAAGTAGTAACATAACCATTCTTATAAGCATCAGATATTAAACTATCCATATATTTTTTAATACCTGGGAAGGTTTCTAAATATTTATCAATAAACTCTTTAGCAGTTTTTATATCTACTCCTAAATCTTCAGAAAGTCCAAAACTACTTATTCCATATAGTATTCCAAAGTTAACTGCTTTAGCAGTTCTTCTCTCATCTTTTGTTATATCTTCTATATTCTTATTATATATATCAGATGCAGTCTTAGCATGTATATCTTTTCCATCTTTAAAAGCTCCAATTAAATTTTGTTCATTAGAAAGGGATGCAAAAATTCTTAATTCTACTTGTGAATAATCACTTGATAATAGCTTAGAATTATCATCTGGTATAAATGCTTTTCTAATTAACTTAGAATAATCACTTCTAGCAGGTATATTTTGAAGATTTGGACTAATACTAGATAATCTTCCTGTACGAGTTAATGTTTGAGTAAAGATAGTATGAATTCTACCATCTTCTCTTATTTCATTTATTAAACCTACTGCATAGTTAGTATATAGTTTAGAAAGAGTTCTATACTCTAATACTTTATCTACTATGGGATTTATAAATCTAATTTTATCTAAAATATCTTTGGATGTAGAATATTTCCCATTTTTAATTCTTTTTGGATATGGTATTTCTAATTTTTCAAATAGTATTTTAGAAAGTTGTGCAGGTGACATTATATTAAAGTCTTCTCCTGCTAATTCATGGATTTCTTTTTCTAAATTATCCATTTGTTTCTTTAAATCAATTTCTAAACTTTCTAAATATTTTTTATTTACTTTAATACCAGTTAATTCCATATCAGCAAGTACTTCTGTTAAAGGCATTTCTATATCAGTAAATAACTTTGTTTCATTATTATCTTCTAACTCTTTAATTAATCTTTCTCTTGTCTCATAAATAAATTTTGCTTTTTTTACACATACTTCTTGTAGTTTTTCTGAACTAACTTCTTTAGGTCTTTTTAAAGTACCATAAATATCTTCATATAAATCTATATCATAATCAAATGTTTTTGCGACATATGCAATATCATCTTTAATATTATAATCTAATAGATAAGTGGCAATCATTGTATCAAAACATACATTATTAAAATTAACCTTGTTATTTAATACTACAAGATTCTTTTTATAGTCATATGTATATTTATCTACTTTACTATTAAATATATCTTTATATTTATCTATTTCGTCTTTATTAATAAAATAACCATTTTTACCGTCATAAATACCTATTCCTAGGATTTCACTTTTACTATAAACTTCCCCTCTTGTTTCTAAGTAAAATGAAAATTCTTTTTCTTTATAATCTTTTATATCTTTTATAATTAATTTTTCTTCTTTCTTTTCTTCTTTTATATCTAATTTTCTAAGTAGTGAGAAAAATTCATATTCTTTTAATAAATTAATATATTCTTCTTTATTTTCTCCATTATATTTACAATCTTCTAAAGTAAAATCAATTGGAACTTCTTTGTAGATAGTTGCAAGATCATAACTCATATAAGCATTATCCTTATCGTTAATTAATTTTTCTTTTGTTTTACCTGTTATACTATCTATATTTTTATATAAGTTATCTAGACTATCATATTTCGATAATAGGTTAATTGCAGTCTTTTCTCCTATACCTTTTACACCAGGTATATTATCAGAAGAATCTCCCATTAATGCTTTTAGATCAATCATTCTAATTGGATCTACTTTATAAGTATTTTTAAACTCTTTTTTATCCATCATGATATGACCTTTTTGTTTTAATAATTTTACTGTCACTTCATCTGATATTAATTGAAGTAGATCTTTGTCACTACTAACAATAGTGGCGATAAATTTATCTTCTTCATCTACAATTCTACTTAACGTACCAATTATATCATCTGCTTCATAGTTATCTATCTCATAACTTTTAATACCCATAGCTTTTAATATTTTCTTTGCTTCTGGAAATTGCATTTTTAATTCATCTGGAGTTTCACTTCTTCCATCTTTATAACTCTCATATTTGTCATGTCTAAAAGTTTTTCCTTTATCAAAAGCTACTAAAATATATGAAGGATTTTCCTCAGTAATAATTTTATTTATCATATTTATAAATCCATATAAAGCATTAGTAGGAAAACCCTTTGAATTTTTCATTATTACACCTTGATAGGCAGTTGCGTAATAACTTCTAAATAATAAATTGTTACCATCTACTAAAATTATTTTATTCATAGTATCACCTAATAAAATTATATCATAACAATTTGTATTTAACTAATATTACTTATTTAATTTAACAACGATACTATTATTAGTATTACGGAAATTACTATTATTTACGTTATCTAGACGTTCAATTCTTTTTGATGCCATTAATAAACACATAGTTATAAGTGTATATATAAATAAAATAGTAAATCCTTTCTTAATATTCTTCTTAACTTGTATCATATATACCACTCCTTCCTTTGATGATTTTAGTATACATCATACATCTGTTCGTGTCAATATAAATTTAAACATTTGTTTGACATTTTACACTTTATATGTTAAACTCCATTTATAAGGAGGGATTAAATGGAAAAACTTACTAACAAACAAAAGGACATTTTACAAATAATTAAAAAGTTAATTGCGAGAGATGGATATCCACCTACTGTTAGAGAAATAGGTAATGAAGCTAACTTAAATTCACCTGCAACTATACATTTTCATTTGACTAAACTTGAAGAAAAAGGATATATTAAAAAAGGAAATAGTAAAAATAGAACTATTGAAGTATTAGTTCCAAATGAATATTTAGAAAAAGATGAAAATGTTGTAGATGTACCTTTGCTTGGAAAAGTAACTGCAGGAACTCCAATTGAAGCAATTGAAACTCCAGATGAATATTTCTCATTACCTACTACTCTATTTAATACTAGGAATGAAATATTTACATTAAATGTTAGTGGAGATTCTATGATTAATGTAGGTATATATGATGGAGATATTCTAATAGTAGAAAGATGTAATACAGCTAAAAATGGTGAAACTGTAGTTGCTATGAATAATGAAGGAGAAGCTACTGTTAAGACATTTTATAAAGAAGATGGTTATTTTAGACTACAACCTGAAAATGATACTATGGATCCTATTATATTAAAAGAAGTTACTATTTTAGGTAAAGCTGTTGGATTATATAGAAAATTTTAAACAAAAAAAGATCTAAATTAGATCTTTTTTTAGTATTGTTTTATATTTTTGTAATAAGTTATTCATATTATATTCCCTTATTTATGTAACTTATAATTTAACATCAGCATACAACTTTTTACTTGTCAAATAACAAAAAAATAGACTTTTTAGTCTATTAATTTTCTTATTATATAGCTTCCTATTAATAATCCTGCTGATGCAGGTACAAATATAGATGATCCTAAACCTTCTGTTTTTTTAGGAGTTTCAGTTGATGATAGTACATCTATTTTTTTATTTATTTTTTCTTCTTTTATATACTTTCTAAGTATTCTAGCAAGTGGATCATTATATGTTTTTCTAATATCAGTTATTTCTAGTTTTGATGGATCCATTTTTCTAGCAGTACCCATACTAGATATAAATTTAATATTTCTTTTTATACATTCCTTTATAATACTTTTTTTAGTATCAATAAAGTCACATGCATCTACTAAATAATCTATATTATAATTAAATAATAAATCTATATTATCTGGAGTAATAAATTTATCTATTTTTACTACATTACAATTTTCATTAATATCTTTAATTCTTTTTTCTAAAATATCTACTTTCTTTTTACCAATAGTAGAATTAAGAGCAATGATCTGTCTATTTAAATTAGTTTCATCAACTACATCATTATCTACAATAATAATACTACCAATACCACTACGAACTAATGATTCAACTATAAATCCACCTACTCCACCTATTCCTAAGATCAGTATAGTTTTATTATATAAAGATTTTAAATTTTCTTTACCAAGCAATTTTTCTGTTCTTTCAAATTGATTAGGCTGCTTTTTTAACTTCATTTTCTTTTTTTACCATTACCTTTTGTTTTTCTTCTGTTCTTTGTCTTTCGCTTCTTATTAATTTGTATTCACTGTTGTATATCATGTGATGAACTCTAGCTAATTTCTTATATATTTCTGTATTTTCTTTAGCATTTTTATAGTAATTTTTTAGATTTCTATAATCTCTTGTTTGTAATGGTTCTAATGAATTTATTGTATCAATTAAAGTATCTTCTGGTATAGTAGTTCCACTAACAACTGTAAAATCAAATGTATCTATGAAATCTAATATATCAACTAAATCATCAATGCCTGCTTTAGCAAATAAAGCGGGCCATTTATCTTGATCTGGTTCTTCAGCAATTATTTCTTGCATTAAGTCTAGTTTTTCATCTGTTAAGTATTTATTAAAACCAAGATCTTTTAAAGATATATATCTACCTCTTTTTATATCAGGTATTTCTTTTCTCATATCTGTTACTACATTATCATATAAATCTTCTAATGCATCATTTACTTTTGGTTTTGGTTTATCAACTGCATAAACATCATAAGTATTAGAATCAGAATTTACTCTTGTAGTAATATAATATTTTCTTTTATTCTTAAAGTATTTAAATATATCTCTTATAAATCTTACTGTTCCATTTTTACTATCTTTTCTATTGTATCCTGATCTTGTGAATTTCTTATTACTTACTAATACTTCACTTTCTTTTGTATCTTCAAGTAAAACTCCTTCTCTTATTTTTTCGGCGTTTTTTAATTTAACAGATACATTTTTTATTTTTCTTCTATTTATAATTGATAATAGTAACATCTTTACCACCTCGGACAGCTATTATACCATATTATACTATTTCTAGCAATATAAAAGTCAGATACTGTGTTTGTTCAACGATAAAACCTGCATTTTTACAGGTGGGTGTCCGTACGCTATCTTTAGGATCCCTACTCGAAGTAGGTCTTCAACACGGATAACTGATCAAGACTCCCGTATCGTCACTATAGTCGGTTTTATATGAGAACAAATCACTATATATCTGACATCTATATTATATCATAATAGTATTTTTTTATTCAAGTTTTTTAACAAAAATATAATTATAGAATATTTTATTATAGGTGAATAATTATGTACTATAATAAAAAAAATATTTCTTTTTATTATAAAAAATATGGTACAAAATCTCGCAATATATTAATACTACCAGGATGGGGTAACACTAGAGAAACTTTTAATTATTTAATTTCATGTTTAAAAAATGATTATACAATTTATATATTAGATTATCCTGGATTTGGTAAAAGTCCCTTTCCTAATAATGATTTAACTATTTATGACTATTCAAAACTTATTATAAGTTTTATTAAAGATAATAATATAAATAAGCCAACTATTATTTCTCATTCATTCGGAGGAAGAATTACAACTTTAATTGCAGGTTTATATAAATTAAAATTAGATAAACTAATAATGATAGATGTTGCGCCTATTAAACCTAGAAAATCTATCTTTACTTTGTTTAAACAATCAATTTATAAATTATTAAAGAAAATATCATTTATATTACCAAAAAAAATAAAGAAAAAATATTTAAATAAACTTATTAATATATTTGGATCTAAAGATTATAAAGATATTGATATAAACATGAGGCAAACATTTAAA
This sequence comes from Bacilli bacterium, assembly GCA_017406955.1. GTDB lineage: Bacteria > Bacillota_I > Bacilli_A > RF39 > UBA660 > CAJMSU01. The sequence continues at coordinate 12,470 of JAFQXM010000003.1, forward strand.
AATATAGTAAATGAAGACTTGAAGAAATACTTAAAAAATATAGATAATGAAACATTAATTATCTGGGGAGAAAACGATTTGTATACACCACTTAATGATGGTAAAATTATTAATAAAGAAATTAAAAATTCAGCGTTAATAGTAATACCTAATAGTTATCATTTTCCTTATTTAGATTATCCTATTTTAGTTTATAACATAATAAAAGAGTTTTTAAAATAAACTCTTTTTTATGGTATTATTTCTTTCTCATTAGATGAATGAACAACTACTTTAGCATGAAAATGACCTTTAATATTAGGATCCTTTATTAATTCTTTTGATAACCAAACTTTAATATTATGAGTCTTACTACTATTTGGTTTTAAAGATCCTTTATATATAAGATATCTATCATTCATATTTTCTAAAGAATTATTTTTTTTATCATCAATTTTATATTTTAATAGTTTTGTATCATATTGCTTATTAATACACTTATCTATTTTTATCATATCGTTATCTTTTTCTATATAGACTCTATAGTTTTTCTTTTTATTACTAGTGTTTTTTACCACTAGTGATATTGGTTTTATATTTTTTATTTCTTTATCTAAAATAGGAGTCTCATTAACTATATTAATAGTATCTTTGACATCATTATTATTCTTTTGGTATTTTACTTCTATACTACCTACTTTATATATATTATAACTGTCATCTTTAGTATATGATGAAAAGATAAAATAAGCACTAATTAAAATAGTAACCACTATTAATATAACAAATAGTATTGTTAATTCTACTTCTCTGACTTTCATTTTATGTATTAAACTTTTTTTATTCTTCTTTTTTTTCATAGCTCTCTCCTATTTTATAAATTAAGTATATCAAAAGAAATCTATTTAAACAATATTTTAAAAATAAATTTTTTCTTTTATATAATCAACTACTTCATCTAACTTAAGTGTTATTTGTTCCATTGTATCTCTATTTCTTATAGTAACAGTATTATTATTTATTGTCTCATCGTCGATCGTAATACAGTATGGCGTTCCAATAGCATCTTGTCTTCTATATCTTTTACCAATTGATCCTGTTTCATCATAATTAGTCATAAAATATTTAGACAATAAACTATATACTTCATTAGCTTTTTCGCTATGATATTTTTTAGCAAGTGGTAAAACTGCAACTTTATATGGTGCAAGATAAGGTATAAATTTCATCACTTCACGAGTAGTACCATCTTCTAAAGTTTCTTCACAATATGAGTTATCTAAAATAGTTAGTACTAATCTGTCTACACCTACAGTTGATTCTATTATATATGGAATATATTTTTCATTAGTTATTGGATCTAAATATTCTTGTGAAGTTTTTGAGTATTCTTGGTGCCTTCCTAAATCATAATTAGTACGATTATGAGTACCATTTATTTCTCCCCATCCAAATGAGAATTTATATTCTATATCACATGCTTCTTTAGCATAGTGAGCTAATTTTTCATGATCATGAAATCTTAATTTATCTTCTGGTATTCCTAGATCCATAAAATACTTTTTAGCATATTCTTTATAATAATTGTATAATTCTGAGTCTTCTCCTTCTTTACAGAAAGTTTGATATTCCATTTGCTCAAACTCAATAGTTCTAAAAGTAAAATTACCTGGAGTTATTTCATTCCTAAAAGCTTTACCTACTTGTCCAATACTAAACGGAAGTTTTGCTCTCATACTTCTCCCAACATTTAAAAAGTTAGTATACTCACCTTGCGCATTTTCAGGTCTTAAATATATTTTACTTTTAGAGTCTTCTGTAACACCTCTATGTGTTTCAAACATTAAATTAAATTCACGAATATCAGTATAATCACTTTTACCACAATTTGGACAAGGTACTTTATTTTCTCTAACATAAGCAATCATTTCTTCTCTACTCATACCGTCAGCTTTGGCTTCAGGATTAAAATTATCTATTAATTCATCTACTCTATGTCTCATTTTACAATTTTTGCAATCTATTAATGGGTCTGAAAAACTAGTCACATGACCACTTGCTTCCCATACTCTTGGATGCATTAAAATAGCAGCATCTACTTCATAAGCATTAGGACGCTCTTGTATAAATCTTTTCCTCCATGAATCTTTAATATTATTTTTTAATCTACTACCTAATGGACCATAATCCCATGTATTAGCAAGCCCTCCATATATTTCTGATCCTTGAAATATAAATCCATATTGTTTAGAATAATTTACTAATTTTTCCATTGTTAAATCTTTCATAAATCCTCCTTTTAAATAAAAAACTCCTAGAAACATGTAAGGACGAGTTATTCCCGCGGTTCCACCTTACTTATTCTAGAAGAATCACTTTAAAATATTGCTCTCAGCTTTCCACACTGGTCATCACATTTATATAATTATAATCTTATAATACTATTTTTTATTACTTTTGGCAATAATTATTTGTTTTCATCACTTAACTTTTTATAATTTACTTTTCCTAGTAATGTTTGTGGTAGGGATTTTCTAAATTCATATTCTTTAGGTAATGAATATTTTGCTAAACTATCTTTACATAATTCTTTGATTTCTTTTTTTAAGTGCATACTGGCACTAACTCCCTCTTTTAGAACAATATATGCTTTAGCAACTTCACCTTTATATTTATGAGGTACTCCTACGACAGAACACTGTAATACTTTATCATGAGACTCTATTACTTCTTCAATTTGTGATGGATAAATATTATATCCGTTAGAAACTATCATTCTTTTTAATCTCTGTGTAAAATATACAATTCCATTAGGGGCAATATAACCTAAATCTCCTGTATGTAACCATATTTTTTTATCTTTATGTCTTCTTAATACTAAATTAGTTTCTTTTTCGTTATTTAAATATCCTAACATTACAGTAGGTCCATTAACACAAATTTCCCCTTCTTCTCCTACTTCTACTTCACAATCTGTATTAGGAATACATATTTTATATAAGTTACCTACCATTGGTACTCCAATACTTCCTAAAACATTAGATTCACCATAACTATAACAAGTAGCAGCAGTAGACTCTGTCATTCCATAACCAGTTGACAGTTTTATATTAGCACCATGTTTATGAAGAAAATCATTAAATCTAGTTTCAGCATCACTATACATTGTATCTCCACCATTAATACAATACTTTAAGAATGATAAGTCTGTATTTTCTAAGGCTTTATTTGTTACCATACCATTCCATAAAGTTGGTACACATGCTAAAAGTTGTGGCTTTTCTGATTTTAATATTTTAGTAAATCTTTTATTATCAAATTCTGGCATTAAAATATTTTTTATACCTTTGCACATACCAGTATGAATACAAACACCTAATCCAAAACCATGAAATATAGGTAGGATAGTGATTATCTTATCACCTGTTTCTGCTTTATCTATATTTACTTCACATTGCTGTTCTAAAGCATTAAAATTAGCGTTAGATAAAACTATTCCTTTAGGTACTCCTGTAGTTCCCCCACTATGAAGTATTACTGCGGGATCATCTTTTTTCATATTATGAGTGATTTCTTCATTATAAGTTAGTCCATTAATAATAAAATCGTTCCAATAAATATAATTTCTATCTCTTCTTTTTGGTTTTAATACTTTGAAACCTCTAGTAAATTGGTATCCAACTTTAAAAAGTAAAGGCATAGAATCTTTTGCAGATACTACAATAGTTTTATATAAAGATGTTTCATTAATTATCTCTTTTACTTTTTCATAACAAACATCTATCATCATTAATATTTTAGAATTAGTTTCATTTACATATAATTTGATTTCTTCTTGTCCAGATAGAGGATGTACCATATTAGCAATCGCTCCTATTTTATTACAAGCATAAAAAGCAATAATTGCTTCTGGTGTATTAGGCATACAAATTGTAATGACATCTCCTTCTACTACACCAAGTTTCTTAAAACTTTTCGCACATTCTTCTACTTTTTTGAAAAATGTTTTATATGTAATATTTTTATCAAAGTATCCAATACAATTAAGATTTAAATTATCTTTTGACCTAGATACTAAGTATTCATACATAGTCATGTCAGGTACTTTAAACCCACGTCTTACATCTTTAGGCCAATAAGAAGCAGATTTCTTATTAATATTTTCTTTTTTCTTAAATATATCTTTTAATGATTTCATTTAATCACTCCTACCTTTTAATTTTATCATAATAAGAAAAGAAGTTAAATACTTCTTTTTACTTTCTTCACGCTTTTTTCTATATCTTTTTTAAAGAATAAGTATGTTGATCTTATTAACAAATAAATTGGTAAAGCTGCAATTATACCAACTACTCCCATTAAAGATCCTCCTACACTAACTACCATAATTGTAATTAGTGGATTAACGTTATTTGTCTTACCATATATTTTAGGAGAAATAATATAACCATCTAATTGTGGAAATATCAGACAAATTATAATTGTAAATATTACTAATTTAGTAGATATTAAAGATGCGGTAACAATTGCAATTAAATTAGTAATTAATCCTCCAAAATATGGAATAACTGTAGTAACACAAGCAAGTAAACCTAATACTAACCAGTTTGGATGACCTACTATAAAAAATAGAAAACTATATTCAAAAAATTGAATTACCATAAAAATTCCCAAACCTTTTATATAATTTCCTATTTCAACATCTAGTGTCTTAAAATAATTATATGTTTTTTTACTAATAGATAGTAATATATTTTTAAATCCTTCTTTTATTTTGTCCATATCTATTAAAAAATAAATAAATCCAACAAACCCTAATATAATCTTACCAATAAGAGTTAATGAGGTAGATATAATATTCATAACTCCTGAAGATGTTGCACTTCCAATATATTTAACAATCTCATTAAAATAATCAGCTATTTTTATTTCGAATCCACCTAGATTTAGATTAAACCTATTCCCAATATTTTCTATTACTTCTATTATATACTTGGCAAAAGAACTTACTTGATCATACAACATTGGTAGAGTTATTATTAATAAACCTAGAACTGCTAGAACTAAAAATAATATTACTGATACTAATGCAATCCATCTTCTAACACCTTTACTTTCTAAATATCTAACTACTGGATTAAGTGCATAAGCAAATACAAATCCAATAATAAATGGTCCTAATAATGATATTATTTTAGATGCTACTTTTATCCATAAATTTATATTATTAAAACCTATATACAATAATAACATTAATGCAGTTATATTTATTAAACTATAATTTATTTTATTTTTAGACATATAATCACCTCTCTAAAATAATAGTAGTTGGCCCTATATTAGAAATATTTACTTCCATATCAGCTCCGAATATTCCTGTTTTTACTTTTATATATTTTTCTAATTCCTTATTAAACTCTTCATATAATTTATTAGCTTCTTCTCCTCCAAGTGCTTTTATATAACTTGGTCTATTTCCTTTAGAAGTATCAGCATATAAAGTAAATTGTGATATAGATAGTATTTCTCCTCCATAATCTAATATGCTTTTATTCATTACACTATTTTCATCAGGAAATATTCTTAAATTAACTACTTTTTTTGCTAAATACTTAATTTTATCTAGATTATCTCCTTCAGTGAATCCTACTAATAAAACTAACCCACTATTAATACTATTATGAACTTTATTATCAATAACTACACTAGCTTTATTACTTCTTTGTACTAATATCCTCATCGCATTAGCCTTTCTACTTTAATAACATATTTTATTTTATCTAAAGCAAGTATTACTTTATTTAATTGCTCTAAACTATTTACGTATAAATGAGCTTCATATGTAAGTTGTTCTGTTTTATTTATAGTTTTTATTCCATCTACATTTACATTTAACATAGATATGGCCTGTATTAAATCTACTATATGATTATCTAGTGTATTTGAGTAAACTAATAATATAGCTAAATACCTATTATTAGTATTATCATTCCAATTAACTTCTACATTTCTATTTTCTAACATTGATAGGTTATGACAATTACTTCTATGTACATTAATACCATTACCTTTAGTAATATATCCAATAATATCATCACCATATACAGGCATACAACAATTAGCTAAATTAACTCTTACTTTATCTATACCACTAACTATAATATCTGCTTCTTTATCTTTAGAAGTTACTTTAACTACTTTAGGATTTTTATCTTCTTGTTTATGAATAACATTGATTACAGAATTAGGAGAATTTTTACCATTACCAACTACTAAATATATTTCATCTAAGTTCTTAACTTTTAATTCTTCACATATCTTTTCAATATTTTCATCAGTAAAGAATTCTTTTAGTGGTATTTTTCTTTTTCTTAAAGTCTTCTCTAAATTATATTTACCACGTTCTAAATATATTTCTCTTTCACTCTTTGTAAAGAAACTTTTTATCTTATTCTTTATTTGAGTAGATTTAACTATATTAATCCACTCTTTAGATGGTTTAGAATTTTTATTAGTAATTATTTTTACTATATCATTATTTTTTAATTCATAATTTAGGGGAACTATATTATTATTTACAATGGCTCCTGTAGTGGTCTCTCCTACTTTAGTATGTATTTTATAAGCAAAATCTATTGGAGTTGCCCCTTTAGGTAATTCCATTACATCTCCTTTAGGAGTAAATACATAAATATTATTATTTAATACTTCATTTTTTACACTTTTAACAAATTCTTCACTACTCATTTTATCTTTAGATAAATCAATTATTGATTTAAAAAATTGTAATTTTTGTTCTGTAGTTGATTGAAGATTTGCTTTAGTTTTAGAACCTCTATTTTCTTTATATGACCAATGAGATGCAATACCATTTTCTGCTACTTCATCCATCTCATATGTTCTTATTTGTATTTCGTATAATAAACCATCTACACCAAATACTGTGGTATGTAGAGATTGATACATATTAGGTTTAGGCATGGCAACATAATCTTTAAATCTATTAGGAAGTGGTCTAAATTTAGAATGAATTATACCTAAAGCTAGGTAACATTCTTGCTCTGTATTTACTAATATTCTTAAAGCTAACAAATCATATATATCACTAAATTTTTTACCTTTATCTAATTTATTATAAATACTATATATACTTTTAGCTCGTCCTTTTATTTCATGATTTATATTATGTTCACTAAGTAGATTAACTACTTCTTTTTGCATAACATTAACAGAATTATCTCTTTCTAATTTAGAATTATTTAGTTTTTCAACTATATCATAAAATACATCTGGTTTTAAGTATCTTAGAGCTAAATCTTCTAACTCACTCTTTATTTTATGAATACCTAAGTGGTGCGCAATAGGTGCAAGTATTTCTATGGCTTCTTTAGCCTTTACTTTTTGTCTATCTGCAGGTACTGCCCATAATGTTCTCATATTGTGAAGTCTATCACATAATTTGATAATGATTGCTCTTACATCTTCACTCATACCAACTATTATTTTTTTATAATACTCTATTAAATAATCATTTTCTGTTGAAAAATTAATTTTACTTAATTTAGTAACTCCTTTTACTAAATTAGTAACTACTTCTCCAAATTCTTTTTCCATCTCTTCTGGAGTGCAATCACAATCTTCTAATACATCATGTAAAAGTCCTGCCATAATTGTTTCTGAATCTGCATAAATATCTGAAAGAATTAAAGCAACATTTAAAGGATGTGTGATATATGGTTCCCCACTCTTACGATATTGTCCTTCGTGTTTCAAAGACGCAAAAAGATAGGCCTTCTCTATTAAAGCAAGCTTATCTTCTTCTATATATCCTTTTAATTTATCTTTCACACTATCAAACGTGATGTTATCCATAGATGGCAAAGGAATCATCTCCTTCTTAACAGTTTATTCCCTTAATTTTCTTTTCTTCTATTTCGTCTGTATATACAATCTTTTTCTTTTCAGGTTTTTTCAAACCTTTAGATTCTAATATCATAAATATAACTGTTGCTATATAAATAGATGAATATGTACCAGCAATAAGTCCAAATAACATTGCAAGATTAAATGTTAAGATTTCGTTAGAACCTAAAGCTATTAAAGCAACTACTGGAAGTAATGTAGTAATTGATGTATTAATTGTTCTTGTAAATGTTTCTCTAATACTCTTATTACATATTTCTTTTAATTTTTCTTTATTTAGTTTCTTTCTTTCTTCTTTACGTAAATTTTCTCTTATTCTATCAAAACCAACAATTGTATCATTTATAGAATAACCTATGATTGCTAGAATCGCTGCTATAAACATAGTTGATACTTCTAAACGGAATATTGCAAATAAAGCAAATATTATAGCTACATCATGTACTAAAGCAATGACACCACTTATAGCATATGAGAATTTGAATCTAAATGACATATAAATAATTATTCCAAGCATTGCAATCAATACTGATAGAACTGCATTCTTAGTTAATTCTTGTTTAACTAAATTAGATACAACTCCAACATTAGTCTTAGCATCATATTTATTTTCAAAATGATGAACTACTTCTTTAACTTCATTTCCGTTTAATACATCTTTTACTCTAATATTAACTTCATTATCAGTTTTTTCTATATCTCTTTTTTCTAATTTTAATTCTTTTAAATCTTTAGTTAAATCTTTTTCTGATATATGTTTATTAGTCTCTATAGTAATATCACTACCCGCTTGATAATCTATTCCTAAGTTTAATCCCTTAACTCCTATTACAATAGATCCAACTACAATAATAATTAGAGAAATAGGTACTAATATCTTAGTTTGTTGTAAGAAGTTTGTATTTTTAAATGGTATTTTCTTAACCTTTTCATTTTTACTTACATCTGGAATATCATCTTTTTTAACATTTATAAACATTCTTGTTTTATTATTGAAAAAATCAGTCTTAACAAATAGATTAACTAATAGTCTTGTTAAGAAGACCATTGTAAACATAGTTACAATAATTGTAATCATTAACATAGTAGCGAATCCTTTGATAGAAGATTCTCCAAATATAAACATGATAACTGCAACTATAAATGTAGTAAGATTTGAATCAAGTATTGCACTAAAACTTGATTTAGTTCCTTCGCGTACTGCTAAAGGTAGACTCTTACCTTTATATAATTCATCTTTTATTCTAGAGAATGTAATAACATTAGAATCTACTGCCATACCGATACCAAGTACTAAAGCAGCTATTCCAGGAAGTGTTAATACTCCTCCTACTAGCCAGAATATAAAGAATACTAAGAAAGTATATAACATCATAGCAACAGATGATATAAACCCTGCAAAATGGTATACTCCTATTAATATTAAAGCAATTAATACTACACCAATAATACCTGCAATTAAAGTTTTCTGTAATGTAGCATCACCAAAAGATGCTCCTACTGTTTTAGAAGATATTTCAGTTAATTTAGATGGTAATGATCCACTATTAATTAAATCTACTAAGTTACTTACTTCATCATCAGTGAAATTACCTTGAATAATAACATCACTAGCAAATCCTTGTGATACAGTAGCAGCACTTAAACAATTAGACTCACTTGTACCACATTTACTTCCTTCATTAGCATAACTATCTTTCATATCTTCATAATCTAACCAAATAACTAACATGTTTTTTTCATAATCTTTAACTTCATTAGTTACTTTATAAAATTTATCTTTGTCTTTTACAGATAGCAATACTGCAGGATTACCACTATTATCTTGTGATATTTTAGCTCCTCCTGCTTTTAATACATCACTATCCATTAATAAATTATCATTAGTATCTCTAAATGAAAGACTTGCGACAGTAGATAATTGTTTACGTGCTTCATCCGGATCTTTTACACCTGCTAATTTAACACGTATCTTATTATTACCTTCAATAATAATTTCTGGTTCACTAACACCTAAACTATCAATACGTTTACTAAGTGTTTTATAAGTAGCTGTTAACTTTTCTTTATTCATCTTAGAACCATCAATAGATTCTACTTTATAAAGAATTTCAAATCCACCTTGTAAGTCTAAACCAAACTTTAAACTTTTAAATAAAGGTATAAATAAAAAACATATTCCAACAACTAATAATATTAAAAAAGCTGATGTAGTTATTACTTTACCTTTCTTATTTTTGTTTACTTTTTTCTTTGTCATATTTTCACCTCTATATTAAATCCTCTTTATAGTCTTCAGATCTTCTTTTCTTAGTAATCTTGCCTTTTATATATTCATCTAACTTATTATTATCTACATGAATAATATTACTAACTATATCTGATAATGTTAAATCTTTACCATTTTTCCAATTATTTTCTACTAAATAATTCCATATATCATTTATAGTTACATAAGAAAATCCTAAGCGATGTAATTCTTGAAGTTTAGCATTTAATGCAGGTTTAACACGTGTAAATAACTCTTCCTGACTATTAAATTTAATATCCATAGAATTCACATCCTTTAACTCCACTTTAATTATAACAAAATTATTACAAACATAACAGAAAAAGTTAAGAAAAACTTAATTTTCTTAACTAATCATTTTTTTTAGCTCTTGGAAAACTATTATAATAGACTTCTTTTAATCTATCAGTAGATACATGTGTATATACTTGAGTAGCACTTATACTTTCATGTCCTAATAGTTTTTGAACTGTAAGTAAGTCACATCCTTCATTAAGTAGATGTGTTGCGAATGAATGTCTTATCATATGAGGAGATATATTTTTATTTATACTAGTATTTTTTATTATCTTATCCAATAAATATCTAACTCCACGCTCTGTTAATACTCCTCCATTTTTATTTAATAGTAAATATTTACTACCTTCTTTATTTAAATCTCTATATCCTTCTTTTAAATATAAATTTAATATTTCTTCACAATAATCTCCATACTCTACAATACGTTCTTTATTACCTTTACCAAGTATTATTATTTTTCTTTCAGATTTATTTATATCATTAACTTTAATATTTACTAACTCTCCTACACGTATTCCTGTTGCATATAACATTTCTAATATTAATAAATCTCTTTGTCCTAGGGAAGTAGATATATCACATGCATTAAATAATTCTTCTAATTCATTATATTCAAAATATCTAGGTAGTTTTTTATCTTTTTTAGGACCATTTACTAAAGAAAATATATTAGTCTTTACAATCTTTTCATTAGCCATATACTTATAAAATCCTCTTAAAGCACTAAGTTTTCTGTCAATTGAAGAATTAGTATCTTTTTTTTCCTCTTTTAAGTACATTAAGTAAAATCTAATATCACTATAAACTATATTTTTATAATTTAAATTTTCTCTTTTTAAATATTCTAAATATTCTAATATATCAGTTTTATAACTATCAATAGTATAATTAGAATAATTCTTTTGATATTTTAAGTACTCTAAATACTTATTTACGCTTTCCATCTGTTATAGGATCTCCATCATTATTAAGACCTAATCCATCTACATTTATGCCTACATCTTCTAATACTTCTCTAGGATAAGTAATTAGTTCATCTAAATCAATGTTTTCTATAACTGCATTAGATCCACCTTCACTATAATAGCTATATATTTTATCATCTTGATACTCTTTTATAATTTTTTTAGATTCTTTATATTCTTTTCTTGCTTCTGTTTCTTCTTGTTTCTTTAAACTGTCAATATTTATTTTATACTTATCTAAAAATTCTTGAGACATGAAGTTTAATTGTCCAGAAGTAAATCTTTTTAACAATTCTCTTTTAGGACCAGCAACAAGTGATCTGTTATTTTCTTTTGCTTCTTGCTCTGCAATTTTAGCTACTTCCTCTATTTCTTTAATTAATTCTTGTTTTATTTCTTGATTGACTATTTCTTGATACTTCTCTGGATCTTTTTTGAATAAATCATCTAAATCAAATTCTTGTTGTATAAATTCTTCTGTCTCTTCTTCCTTTTTCCTTGATAATTCTTTTTTTCTTACATCTTGTTCCCATAGTGCTACTTTTCTAAAAGTGTCATAATCTTTAAGATATCTAGCAAAATTTCTAGTACATGTATCTAATTCTTGATTAATGGCAATCATTTCACTCTCATCACCTTTTTCAAGTTTTTCTTTTTTAGCTGTACTATTTTCATAAAATGATTCAATATCTGCGACTATACTAGCATGTACGGGATTATATTTAGCTGTTTTTCTAAACATATTTGCTAAAGCATTCATATATGATCTATCTCTTAAATAACTTTCTACTACTTGTTCAATATATAAATAATATTCTTCTTTAATTTCATCAGTTAATATTAATTCATCTGGATTCTTACCATTTGCTTTTCTTATAGCAAATTGAGTGGCAATTTTTTGAAGCATTTTATTATTGTATATTTTAGATAATTCTTTTCTTTGACCTCTGTTTTTATATTCAACAATTATTCTATTTTGTCGTCCATTTTTACTTGTTTCTATTACTTTCTCATGATTTATTGTTTTTGAACCAGATAATTTATCTAAAAACTCTTCTTCACTTTTAAAGGAACTTAAAATTGAATCTACTTCATATTTATTAAATTTATCTTCTAACTTTTTATTTCGTTCTTTTATATATAATTCGTTATATTCCTCTTTACTTATTTCATAATTAGCTAATTTTTCATCTAAATCTTTTTTTATTTCATCAGAAATAGTAGCTCGTATTAATCTAATTTTTACCGGCTCTTCTGGTGTGTTAAATTCATTATAGTTATCTGGATTTTCTAAATAATCTTCATATTCTTTAATATGTGGTTTAGTACTGTAATATATAGTATATCTTGCCATAGTATCACCTCTAAATATATTATAATATAAATAAATATTTATGACAAATTAAAAAAGTAGATATAAAATCTACTTTACATAATCACATTCACTACATTTTGTTTTTCCATCTTTTTCTACTAGATATTTACCACATTCTGGACACTTACCTTCTATAGGTTTATCCCATGAAGCAAATTTACATTTTGGATAATTATTACATCCATAGAATATTTTTCCTCTACGTGTTTTTCTTTCAATGATTTTTCCATCACAATTAGGACAATTCATAATTACTTTTTCTTCTTTTTTCTCTTTTTTTATGTATTTACAAGTTGGATAATTAGAACAAGCAACAAATTCTCCATATTTACCATTTCTAACTACTAGAGGACTTCCACATTCTGGACATTTTTCTCCTGTTTCTTCTGGAGCTTTTTTCTCCATATCTGAAAATGCATCTGATACACGTGGTTCAAATATTTTATAAAAATCTTCTAATACTTTATTCCATACTTCTTTACCATCAGCAATTTTATCTAGATCATCTTCCATATCTTTAGTATATTCTACATTAATTAAATCACTAAAGAATTCTTGTAGTTTATCAGTAGTTTCTATACCCATTTCTGTAGGTTTAAATTTCTTTTCAACTAACTCTACATAATTTCTTTCTTTAATTGTATCTATTATTTTTGCATATGTAGATGGTCTACCTATACCTAATTCTTCCATTTCTTTTATAAGTTTAGCTTCTGTATATCTAGCAGGTGGTTTTGTGAAGTGTTGTGTACTTTCTACATCTGTAGTAATTACTTCTTCTTTATCGCCTATTTCTGGAAGTATCTTATCTTCACTATCTTCATAATCTTTATATATTTTTAAATAACCATCAAATATTAACACTTGACCAGTAGTTTTAAATTTATAATCATTATTATCAAATATAATAGTAGTTTGATTAACTTTAGCATCTGACATTAGTGATGCGATAGTCCTTTTATAAATTAAACTATATAATTTAAATTCATCTGGCTTTAAATACCCTTTAATCTTTTTAGGTTCTCTTAAAACATTAGTTGGACGAATTGCTTCATGAGCATCTTGTACATTTTCAGTTTTTTTACTTTTCTTAATATAACCTACATATTCTTTACCATATTCTTTTTCAATATACTTTCTAGCAGAAGTAGTAAAGTCATCAGAAAGTCTTGTAGAATCTGTTCTCATATAAGTAATAAGACCAACTGTTTCATCTCCTAAATCAATTCCTTCATATAACTTTTGCGCAATACTCATAGTTTTTCTAGCTGGAAAATTTAATTTAGTAGATGCTTCTTGTTGTAGAGTTGAAGTAATAAAAGGAAATTTACTTTTCTTACGACGTTCTTTTTTCTCTATACTTTCAACTGTATATTTATCATCAATAACATCTAATACTTTATTAGCATCTTTTTCTGATTTTAATTCTATATCATCATCTTTATATTTAAATAATTTAGCTTCATAATCTTTAAAGATTGCAGTTATAGTCCAATACTCTTCTGGATTAAAAGCATCTATTTCTCTTTCTCTATCAACAATTAGTTTTAAAGCAACACTTTGTACTCTACCTGCACTTTTTGCTCCTATTTTACTTTGTAGTAGTTTAGATAATCTAAAACCAATAATACGATCTAGTATTCTTCTAGTTTCTTGACTTTTTACTAAATTATCATCTATTACAGTAGGATTATCTATAGCTTTAATAACTTTATCTTTAGTTATTTCATTAAATAATACTCTTTTATAATTACTATCTTTAATACCTAAAGTATCTTTTAAATGCCAAGCAATAGCTTCTCCTTCTCTATCTGGATCGCTGGCAAGATATATAGTATCACTATCTTTAACATCTTTCTTTAGATCTCTAATTACATTAGTTTTTCCCTTAATAGGAATATAATTAGGTTTAAATCCATTATCAATATCTACACCTAATCCAAAGCGACCAGATGTAGCAAGATCTCTAATATGTCCTTTAGAAGAAACCACCTTAAAGTCTTTTCCTAAATACTTTTCAATAGTTTTACTTTTACTTGGACTTTCCACTATAACTAAATTCTTTGTCATAAGATGCCTCCTTAAAATTATTTATATTTATTATTACATAGTTTTATGTTTATTTTCTTCTTTATTTAAACCATTAAAATACTCTATAATTTCTCCACTTCTAATTTTATTTCTTAATTCGTTATCATTTCTATCTATTTTTTCTGCATCATACATCACTTTAGTACCCATAACTATTTTAGCTATATCTATAGCACAAAACTTATCTATTGGATCTATTCCACTATATTCATCATCATCATTTAATTTATACATTTCATTTATAACACTTTTGGTTTTATCTTGATCAAAACCATAATTATTATTAGCATACAAATATATTTCATCAAGAAAATTATCTGTTATATATTTTGTATCATTAATATTAGGATTACTTTTTAATATTTTTTCTTTTAACTCTGGATATACAAATTCTCCATTACTATATAATTTATAAACACCAAAATTTAAACCAATTAATAAACTTAAATCTATATTATATTTATTATTCTCTTCATTATATAAATTATATGCCATTTTACGAATTATAAGTTTATCTAGTTCTTCTTTAGTTTTTGCTTGTTTTATTATATTAGGAATATCATAACTACAGTTTTCATTATTATGCATATTTATGATAGATGTATCTATACCTAGTAATTTATCTTTACCATTAAGTTTATGTATAAATCTTTTCTTTTTAAATCCTTCTGCTTTTCTTAACTCAGACATATAATCACTTCCTATCAATTATTTTCTTAACTGGCCCATAACTTTTTCGGTGCTCTGGAATTATACCATATTTTTCTATAGCATCCAAATGTTTTTTAGTAGGATATCCTTTATTATTCTTAAAATCATACATAGGATATTTCTTATCTAATTCATATAACATATTATCTCTAGTTACTTTCGCAATTACAGAAGCAGCCGCAATAGTTATACTTTTTAAATCACCTTTTATTATAGATGTAGTAGGAATATCTATATCTAGAGGCATTGCATCTATTAATATATGTTCAGGTTTTATATCACAATTTTTTATAGCTTGTTTCATAGCTAATTTAGTTGCTTCATAGATATTTACTTTATCAATAGTTTTTTCATCTATTATACCTATACCAATACTTATAGCTTGTTTTTTTATTTCTTCATAAAAATAATTTCTTTTTTTCTCACTTAGTTTTTTAGAATCAGTAAGTCCATCTAAATCAAACTTTTCTGGTAGTATAACACAAGCAGTTACTACAGGTCCAACTAAGGGACCTCTACCTACTTCATCTACTCCAGCAATTAATTTAATACCTGAAGAAATTAAATCCCTCTCATATTTATAATTATCAATATCTTTAACTTTTCCTACTGTTTTTTTCATAAATACCTCTATTTACATATAAAACATTTATTTTAATCTGTCAAATGTTACATTACCAAAATAACCACTTTTTAAGTCTTTTATAATAATATTTGACACTTTATCATAATCAGCTACTCCACCTTTAGTTAAAGCACCTCTTTTACTAGCAATTAAATCGTATGTCTCGATAAAGTCTTCATCTAATTCTTCTATTCCATAACGTTCTTTTAATCTATCAGGATATAATTCATTTAATTTTTGTAAAATGAAAGTGGCGATCATTCCATTATCTAGTATTTCTTCTTTAATAGAAGATAAAGCAGCAAGTGTCTTAGCATTATCTTGATTTTCTATTTTAGGCCATAATATACCAGGAGTATCTAATAATTCTATATCTTTGTTAATTCTAATCCAAGATAGACTCTTAGTAAATCCAGGTTTATTACCTACACCAGCAGACTTCTTACCTACTAATCTATTAATTAAAGTAGATTTACCAGCATTAGGTACACCTATAATTAACGCTCTAATACTACGAGGTTTTAGTCCCTTAAATATTCTTTTATCATTTTCTTCTTTTAATACTTTTTTAGATTCTTCTATAATTTTCTTAACATTTAAACCACTCATTAAATCAACTGGTATAACTTTATAACCTTTTTCTTCATAATAATCTATAAACTTATTAGTTTCTTCTTTATCACATAAATCATATTTAGTCATAATTAATATACGAGGTTTATCTTTAATTAAATTATCAATATCTACTATTTTAGAAGATATAGGCATTCTAGCATCTATAACTTCATAAACAATATCTACTAAATTTAATTTCTCACTAATCTCCCTCTTAGTCTTAGCCATATGACCAGGATACCAATTTATATTAGTTTTATTTTCATTCATCCCACTCAACTCCTTTATATTATTTAACTAGTTGATATAAACTACTCTGAGGAGAATCTGTATTTATGTTAAAGCTTCCCTTTTTTATAAATACTTTATTTTGATTTCCAATTTCAACTATTGTAAATAGTGTATTGTTGTCAGCATCATAACATACAAAATACTTATGTGCAGTATTTCCATATTCTCCAGATATTTTTTTGTACTTTAAATCTTTATACTCATCAATAAATCTTTCTACATCATAGTTCTCATTTTGATTTAATGCACCACCAACTTTTATATAACTAATTTTATTGAAATCTATATCTGTTATTTCTGCAATAGTCATAGTTGATTTACTACAACCAACTAAACATAAACAAATCATTATCACAAGTAAATATAAAACTTTTTTCATTTTATCACATCTCCTCTTTTTAAATTATTAAGATTATAGCACATAAAAGGCAGATTTTGTAGTAATCTACCAAATTATAGATAGTTATACAACTTTTAATGTCTTTGTATATTTAGAATCATTTTGTCTTTTTTTAACAAAACGTATAATTATAAATACAAAAATTATACATACTAATTCTAATATAACAGGAATAAATGCTATATTATCATTTGCTTTCATTACTTCTTTACTTAAACCAAAGTCATATAGACCATGAAGTAACCAAGGTATTATAAAACTTAATACTCCATAAACTTTCTTTTTAGTTTCTAACATTTTAGAATAGAACCATCCCATAATAAATCCATATCCAGCATGACCTATTGAGATACCTTTAAGTAACATAACTATTATTCCTGAACCAAAAGAATATGTAGCATTTTCTATACAACCAAATCCTAACCCAACAATTGTCATAAATATTGTTAGATTGTACCAATTGTATTTATATTTATTCTTTTTTATTACTTTTTTAAATGTTAAGAATTTTATTAATTCTTCTGATAAAGCTAAAACTATAAATGTATAATATGCTTGATATATGATTGGATTAATTTTTAATAGTTTAAATATTATTCCAATTATTGCGAATGCAAGTGATGTTAAAGTAATAAATAACACAGAAAAAATTCCTTTTTTAAATGATTCTTTACAAATCTCTTTATACTTTTTATCATCACTTTTCTTTATAAACCATCTATATAACATAATAGATGGAGCTAAACTTACTATAAGTGATACTAATAATACTACTATAATCATATTAAACTCCTTTAATTATTTTCTTTATATCTTTATTAGTTACAAATATTAATTTGTCTTTATATTTTTCTAATTCTTTTAATCTTGTTTTTTCTTTTTTATAATATGAATTAACAGTTGAAATATAATATAACCATTGTTTAAAAACTGGTGGGTGATTATAACGTTTTTTTCCTAATCTTTGTTTAATCCATCTTTTAGATACTCTAAAGTATGATTTTATTCTTGAAAGTTTTATATAATAAATAATATCTGCTTCACTTCTACCTTTTTTAAACTTTTCTCTTCCTACATCTTCAATTATCCATGATTTATTTTTAATAATTTTATTAAATATATTTTTTGCCTCTTTTTCAGGACGTTTAGTATTACCGTTATCATCATCCCAAGAAACTTTATCAAGTTCATAATATTTTATATTATATTTTTTAGATAATTTAGTTGCGAAAGTTGTTTTACCACTACCTACTGGTCCGATAATATATATTTTTTTCATGATATTACTCCTCTTTATTTATCTTGAATATTTCAAATACTATTTTACTATCTTCTGTGAAATCTTTATTTTCGCTTTTAAAAAAATTGTAATGATTCTTTTTCCAAGTTTCTAAATCTCCTTCTCCTTCTAATAGAGATAATTCTTCTGTCATTTCATTAAATCTCATAACTTCATAATCAATTGTTTCAACTACACAAGCATCCTGTCCATCATCAAACACTAAAATTGATTTTCCACCTTTTTTAGGTAATTCTTCTTTATATAAGTATGATGTTGCGCACTTTTTACCAGATAATACTAATTTTATTAATTTATCATTATCTATTCCAAACTTCCATTTTTCCATAAATATCACCCTCTTTTTAAATTATATCATATATAATGTTTCTTTTAATGATATTCTAATATTTTCTGTAAAATTAAAAGCACTTAATAGTGCTTTTAATTATTCAGTCTTTAAAGATTCAACTGGGTCTTTTTTACTAGCCATATTAGCTGGACGTAGTCCTGCAAATACTGTAAGTCCTACACTAAGTAGAATTAATATTAATGCATGTACTATAGAAAAACTCATAACATTATCTATTTTAGCAGTTACTTTTACTATTCCATTTACTGAAAGTGATAGTAAGAAGCTTATTATTACTCCTAGTCCTCCAGCTAGTAATCCTTCAATAATAGTTTCTGCTCTAAATACTCTTCTAATATCTTTTTTACTAGCTCCAATAGCTCTTAAGATACCTATTTCTTTAGTTCGTTCTAATACTGAAATATATGTAATTATACCTATCATTATAGAAGATACTATTAACGATATAGATACAAAGGCTATTATTACCATTGATATCATTTTTACTATTGATGTAAGAGCTCCTGTTAAAGTTTCTATATCATCTGTATATTTAATTTTATCTTTTTTATCTACTTTTTTATTATAATTATCTATAAATTTCTTTATTTTTTCTTTAGATTCAAATTTCTTTGGATAAATACTTATTTCATATGGATCATCCATATCCGCAGAAGCTAATTTCTTTAAATTATTTTCATATTTATCATTTATATTATCAAATGCTAATCCTGTAAAAACGTTAACTTTAGGATTTCTCTTTTGTTCTTTTACTATATCACTATTATTAGCAATACTAGTATAATCTTCAATTAATTCATGGGTATACCCTAAGAATCCATTTGTAGAATTATTATCTTTTACTTTAACAACTCCAACTATTTTTATATCTTGCCCATCTTCATATAAACTATTTACATAATTATTATCATCTTCTCTACTAATCCAAGCATTTCCTACTTTTTCATAGTAATCTACTCCATTAATTAATTTATAAGTTTTACCTATTAAACTATTATAACTAAGTACTTTACTTTCTAAATTAATTTTTTCTCCACTACCTTGTTTTTCCATAACAGAATATAAAGTATCTTTATTTTCTATATTTAAAGAATATATTGTAGATAGATCTATTTCACCTTTTTTATTTACTACTAATACTACTTCATTTTTATTTTTAGGCATATGTCCAGATAATACTTTATATTGATTATTGTCTTTTAACTCTATAAAAGCATTTTTAACAAGAGATGTTGAAAACATTGATTCAAGTCCTGTTGCACCTACATCAGTAGCATTTTCATTAGGATTAATTTTTACTACTTCTCCATTACTATCTTTATCATATAATTGTAAATCTACGTTATATGAATATATAATGTTTGATGCATATTTATTAATTTCTTCTTTATTATTATCTAAATACTCTTTCATCTTCTTTAAATTGTTTTTTCTAGTTTTAGTAGTTGCATTTAACATTATGTTATTTGAAATATCATCATTTGCAAGTACTGCATTTTTATGTGATTTTTTCTTTTTCTTATTTACTTTATAATCTGATGATGTTTTAGTCTCTTCTGTTGTATTTTTCATACTAATAGCTTGTGATCCAAATGATGATTTTTGCATATTATCAATATAGTTATTAACTCCATTAGAAAGAGCTAAAACTAAAGCAATACCAATAATACCAATACTTCCTGCAATTGCAGTCATTATAGTTCTACCTTTTTTAGTAAATAAATTATTTTTACTTAAAGATAATGCAGTTAATAGGCTCATTGAACTTTTTTTCTTATTATCTTCATCTTTTACTTTTTCTTTACCATCAAATTCTTTTGTATCATTAATAACTTTTCCATCTTTTAATTCTACTATTCTTGTAGAATATTTATCTGCAAGTTCTTTATTATGTGTAACCATAATAACTAGTTTATCTTTAGCTACTTCTTTTAATAAATCCATAATTTGAACACTAGTTTTGGAATCAAGTGCTCCTGTTGGCTCATCTGCTAAAACTATTTCTGGATCATTAACTAATGCTCTTGCAATTGCAACTCTTTGCATCTGTCCACCAGAAAGTTGTCCTGGTCTTTTATTAATTTGTTTTTCTAAGCCAACTTTTTTTAATGCTTCTTTAGCTCTTTTAATTCTTTCATTTTTAGATATTCCAGATACAGTTAAAGCTAATTCTACATTAGTTAATATTGTTTGATGAGTTATTAAATTATAATTTTGGAATATAAAACCAATTTTATGATTTCTATACATATCCCAATCACTATCTTTATATTCTTTTGTACTTACTCCATTAATTAATAAATCTCCACTATCATAATGATCTAGACCCCCGATCATATTTAAAAGTGTTGATTTACCAGATCCTGATGCTCCTAAAATAGATACAAACTCATTTTTTCTAAAGTTAATAGAAACTTTATCTAATGCTTTTAACTCTACTTCTTCATTACTATAAATTTTTGTTACTTTTTTTACTTCTAACATTTAAACACTCCTTTTATAGTCATAGTATATTTTATTTTTTGCTGTTAATCAATTATTTTGTTATTTATTATAACTTAATAATACAAATTCAGTATAATTATCGCTTTTATCTTCTATATTTTTCTTAATACAATGTAAATTATATTTAACACCCGCCTGATATGGACATATTACAGCACTATTTTTATCTAATTTATTTTCATTTAATAGTTTAGCAGATAAAGCTGTATCTTTTGTATAAATGTATTCTATATTATTAAACATTTTATTTATATTATTTTTAGTTTGTAATATTGCTTGTTCATGTGATGCTATATATTTTATATTTTCATTCTTTACATATTTTTTTCTAAATAAGCAGTGGTGTATAGGAATTTTTATTTTAGATATTATTTTAAAACTATTATTTAAAACTTTTTTAGTTTCTTTTACTTCTCCTACAATGGAGTTTTTTATGGCTAAAACTGCATAATCTATATTTTTACTTATTAAGTTATCTATCACATTTTTAGATGTTGTTAAATCTATTAACTCTATCTCACCTAATTTTTCTTTATTGATAAATTCTAAAGTAGCGTAATAAGAATTACTATATTTAATTCCTTGATAACCTATCTTTTTCATTTTATATCTCTTCCATAAATATAGTATTTGTTTCCCAATAACCACTTCTATTAGAACCTAATCTTTTAATAATATTTTGATTAGTTAATCTACTTAAATTATATTTAACACCATCTTCAGTTATATTTAGTTTCTTTGCTAGCTCTTTTTTTGTTATTGTTGGATTGTTTTTGATATATTTTATAATCTTTAATTGATTATTATTTAATTTAATCTTTTGGGTAGTTTTTTGGGTAGTTTTATCTAATATATTATTAATTATTTTTAACATAAATTCTATAAATACATTAGCATTACCATTATTATGACACTCAGAAATTGCATCATAATATTCTTCTTGATTTAGATATATTTCTTCTTCTATAGAAATATATTCAAACTTTTTATTCCAATTAATTAAAATTAAATAAACCCAGAATCTAGCCATTCTTCCATTACCATCACTAAATGGATGAATATAGACTAAATAATAATGGAATAAACTTGCTTTTATTATTGGACGAATATTATCTTCTTCTTTTAAAAAATTAAATAAACTTTTCATAAGAGAAGGAACTACTATAGATTCTGGAGCAGTATATATAATTTTGTCATCTCTTTTTACCCCTTCACCATGATCTCTATAATAACCATTATCATCATCAAAATGTTTCATCATTAAAGAATGAACTATAAAGAAATCTTCTTCACTTTTATAATCAAATTTATTTATGTATTCATATACTTTATTAATATTTTTAACTTCTTGGATATCTTTTTTCTTACCTAATACTATCTTATTGTCAATTACATTTTCTACTGATTTTAATGAAAGAGAATTATTTTCTATAGCTAGGGATGAATAAATGGATCTAATTTTTGATTTATTTTTCAAAGTTTTATTTATATTACTCTCTATAATTATATTTGATAATTTATTTTCTATTTCTTTTATCATTTGTAAATTATCATTACTGATATAATAAATAAATTTTAGTGTATCAATGTTTTTCATTTATTCATCTCCTTTCTAAATTACTAACTAAATTATATCATAAAAAAATAGATTTATATTATATCTATTTTTCTTCAAAATCTTTATTTACGTCTTCTTTTAAAATTTCTGGGTTATTAAATAAATATTCTATAGATTTCATTGCTTTACAAAATAAGAATCCATCAGCTATTCTTTCATCCATAGTAAGTCCCATTTCCATATAATATCTTTTATTTTCTTCTTTTATTTCTCCAAAAGTAATTATGCCTGAACATGTACCTAATTCTGTTAAATGGTGATATATAGCTCCTGTTTTAAATGTTCCTAAATTAGATACCATCAAACTAGTATAATATATATTTTCATCAGCGAATGATTTAGGTAATTCAAACTTTTTATCTACCCATTTTAAGAACCCTACTATTAAACTCCTAAATGGTCTCCATAAGTGACCTACTTTATCAATAATATCATTAGCACCATCTGTATGTCTTTTACTTGTATCTCTAATATCATCTATTTTCTTTTTAATATTATCTGATATTTTATATATATTATCATCTTTATTTATTTTTAAACATGCCATAAACTCTTCACTTTTTTCATTAAATTCAGCTTTCGCAACAAAACCTAATGTTACATCATAATGCATAAATAAAGTTCTATTTTGTACATATCTATTTAAACTAGGATATTTATATAAAGTTTTACCTAAAATTGCTAAGAATCCATGAAAATAAGTTAAATCTTTATTTTTCCTTTGTTCTTTCTTAATAAATTTTACAAATTCAGTAACATCTATTTTATTATTCATATATACTTCAGAGTCACTTCTTCTAGGCATAAGATCAAACATAATGTTTTGCATACCTGTTACATCTTTTACTTTATAACCACTATTTCTACTCATAATATTACTCCTTACTTATTATTTTCTAAATAATCAGCTAGTTCTTTATAATAATCTAAATTCCAAAGATTCCATCTTTCTTCATCTGGAAAACAACCTAGTGTTTTTTCTTCGCCTTCAGGAATAAATATAAAATCCCAACTCCATCCATAAGTACCACTTTTTTTAGTATCTATTTTTCCTTTAGTGATTCCTTCAAATACTACTGGTTCTTTTGCTGGTTCACAGTATGCAAGTGATTCTTTAAAATAAGCATTTCTGTTTTCTATACCTTCCATTAACTTTAATAAACCATCTTCTCCTATAGTATCATCTGCATAATGAGAATATACTCCTGGAAAACCATTTAATCCTTCTACAAATAATCCTGAATCATTTTTTAATACTGGGATACCTAATTCATTAGCAGCCCATTTAGCAGAGTATTTGGATACCTCTACTACATCATCTGCTTGTATTTCAGGTGTTTCCATCTTAATATTATCAATTTCATAACCTAATGGTTCTAATGCAGATCTTGCTGACTCTATTTTAGCCCAATTCCCAGTAACATATGTTATCTTCTTTTTCATACTACCTCCAAAACTTAGTCTCATTATAGCATAAAAGTAGATTATTAATCTACTTTATTATTCTATTACTTCTCCAATAATTATGTAATGAGCTTCTCCCATATCACCATAAAATGATTTTACTTCATCTGGAAGATTATCTTTATTCATTTGTTCCATATATAATTTTTTACAAATTATAGTTTCACTAGCTTCTTCATAAGTAATAGAATTATCTAAGTATTTTGGTGTAAAGTTAGTTTCTTTTACTTTATCTATATCTTTACCAGATTTAGTACCAAATACTAATAATTTATCTTTATATTTATCATCATAGAAAGATACTGTAAAATAATCATTATTTTCTAAAAACTCATATGTATATCTTTCAGGTCTAATATAAATAGTAATAACTTTCTTATTCCAGATAGTTCCCATAGATCCCCACGATATAGTCATACTATTAAACTTATCTTCAGTACCTGCAGTAACTAGTGCCCAATCTTTATCAAATTTAGTAAATGGATTAATATTATAATCATTCATTTTATCACTCCTAATCTATAGTTATACCTTTTTCTTTTAATACTTCTATAATACTATCATAACTATCTGGTTCTACTTTTAAACCTATTATTCCTAATCTATTAGCTGTTTCTATATTCTTTTCATTATCATCTATAAATATAGACTCATTAGCTTTTAAATTATATCTATTAAGGATTGTATTATAAATACCCTCATATGGTTTAATTTGATGTTCTTGATATGATAATACATAACCATCTACATAATTAAATAATTCACTATCTTTTATTGATTCATGTTCATATTTACACATATTAGATAATAAATAAATATTATAACCTTTATCTTTTAATCTTTTTACTATATCAATTACATCTGGATATAAATCTAAATATAGTGGAAAGCTTTTTAAAAATTTCTCTACTAGATGATCATTCTTATGATTAGTTCTATCTTGTATTTGGGATATTATTTCTTCTATCGTTAAATATCCATTATCAAGCAAACCATATCCTAACCATTCTGGTGAATTTATAATATTTTCTTCTATAAATTCTTGTTCTTCTATATTATCAACAAACTCTGGTAATATTTTTTCTCTATCAAAACCTAATATTACATTACCAATATCAAAGATTATATTCTTTATCATTTCCTTTTCTCCTTACTATTTATTTTTAATTGAACTATTGCGATTATATTACTAATAATAGTAAATAAATCAAATATAACAGCAGTATATGATTTTATACTAAAGTCATATATTAACCATAATATCATAGTAAAACATATTAAATATTTGAATTTTACCATATCTTTTATATTCATTAACCATAAGTAAGTAACTGTACTAACTAATGGTAATAAACCTATAATACCTAAGTTATTTAGCGTTAAAGATAAACCAACAGATAATATAGTTAATATTATCTTTTCTTTTAAACCTAACTTATCTTTATAACACAATATATTTCTAATGAAACTTAAGAAATTTATGATTGCACCTGTAATACCACCTAATACTAGATTGCTAGCTACAAATAAACCTATCTGTATACTTTGTACATATATTATTTTCTTCTTTTTCTTAATAGTACCAGAATATACCATTAATAATGAAGCAATTAGCGCAATGATATTTCCAATTAATATTTGTATCATATTTACTCTCCTACTTTATTATAACATAAAAAAAGAAAGAGTTTATTCTCCTTCTTTAAATTTCTCTACAAATTTAGGAAATATTTCTTTTTCAAAAAGATCTGGGTCTATTTTAAATATACCATCATCTTTTACTTCAACAAACATAGTATCTGCTTTATTTTCATCGTTTACTAAGTATAAATATGTGTGATCTTTATGATCAACTTGTTCTATTACCAAAAACTTTTTATCATTTTCCAACGTCATTGTTTTATCAGTATAATCCATTATAGACTCACCCCTTTTGGTTTTTCTAATTGTTCTGGTTTTGCGGCATCTTCTAATATTGATTCTAAATCATTTGGAAGATACTGTTTTCCTAACTCTTCTTCGTAATCTTCATATAATTTATTTGCTTTTAAGTAATCTACAAATTGATCATATACTCCCATTTTCTTTAAATTTTCTATCTCTTTTTTGTCTTTCATTACTTGTCGAATTGAAGAAATACCAGTTAAAGTGGCTACTGCTGCTGCAACAACTCCTGCTGTAGCTCCTCCATATTCAAGAATAGGCATTATATCTGAAAAAATTTCCCCTATTGCTGCTGCTCCTGCTCCTGCTAATATACCTGCTACTCCTCCTGTTGCTAAGCTACTAATTCCTACGTGCTCTAAATACCCTGCTATTTCACTTCTTTGCCCTTTTTTTGCCACTTTGTACTTTTCGTCATCTTTATCAAGAGTTTTAATAGTTGCTACTCTTTCCATATTATAAGGAATAATATCATCTTCTTTTTCTAAAGTATTTTCTGCTTTTCTAATTGCACTTTTTTTCTCTCTATATAAAAGATCTTTTAATTCACTAATATAGTATAATTCAACATATTTTTGTACTTGTTCTTCTGTCATCATATCATATAATAAATCTTTTTTCTTAATTTCTTTTATACTATCTTGTATGGATTTTAAATTAAGAATTCTATCTTTTTCTATGATTGATTTTTTTTGTTCTTCTGTCATCTTATTAAAATATTCTGTTTGGGTTTTTTCTTGTTCTTCATCTGATAAATTATAATAATGTGAATCACCAATTTTTTTATCCCGTAATCGATCATCAACTTCATTCATTATAATTCTGTTACGTACTTCTTCTGATAATGAGTTATAATAATCTTCTGATGATAAAAATGGGTTCCCAAATCTTAAATCTTTTCTCATTCTTTCAGCCTTTAGTTCTTCAAAAGATTTACTTCTATATTTTCTGATTTCTTTTAATAAATAATCAGCTCTTTCTTTTGCTTCCACTTCTGCATCTTTTATTTTTTTTGTATAATTATTCTCAACTGCAGCCATATCTACTGGATTATCTGCATCTAAATATTTTGACATACCTATTCCTCCTATTATTCTATCTAAATTTTACCCCCCCCCCGAACATTTTTGTCAAGTTTTATACACTAAAAAAAGCCTATATTAGGCTTTTTATGTAAACTAGTTTACTTTATTACTTTTTTATTCCAAGTTTTCATACCACATTTAGGACATTTCATATATCTAGTTCTTTTTATATGCATAGATAATAATACATCTTTATATGTAGGTATATATTTATTATGACAATTATTACATTGATAGTAACCTGCGACTTGTTCTATTTTTATACAATATAATACTCCTACTACAAATATAACGAATCCTATTACTATTAATAGTACTCTTATTATATTATTCATTTCAATAAATGATGCAGTAAATACTAGTGTAAATAATGATATTGATGCGGTTAAACCAATTACCCATTCTAGTTTTAATAATAATTTAATATATTCTTCTTTTTTCATAAAATACACCTCAATTTATTAATATTATATCATAAAAAAAGAGCTTATGCTCTTTAATTAGTAAGTGTTAATTCTGCAGTTTCTATTGGTAAATTACTATAGTTAGCATCTGTTAGATTAATAGTTCTAGTAGCTCCTACTTGGTTTTGTATTTCTACTGTAGATGTATTTGTAGTCATTGTTGTATTTTGAACATTACTATCAAATTCATGATCTCCATCTGATGCAGTTTGTTTATAATATATTACTGGTGCGTTAGTAGCAGCAAATGGAACATTATTAAATACTGCATCTCCATTACTATCTGTAGTTATTGCATTTCCATACTCTGTACCTGTACTATCTGTTCTAATGAAAGTTGCTCCTACTATTGGAGTACCTCCAGCTGTTCCTTCTTCTGTTACATGTAGAGTTAATGTACCATTAGCTGCGATTGTAAAATTATAACTATTAGTAACTTGATCTATTGTAACACTATTTGGATCTATAGTTGTATTATCAAAGCCATTAACATTAGCTTCTACTGTATAAGTATCATTAATTAACTGTGCTGTTCCTGTACCATTAGTAATGTTTACTATTTTTGCCATAAGATTAATTCCCCCTTTTCAATTGGCAAATTACTATAATAGTAATCTGTTAATAAAAAAGTGATAGGATTATTTTCTATAATACTACGTCTAAATTTAAATAAATAACATTTCCTAGTTTTATTTACATAAAACCATATATCAATTATTTCATCTTTAGATATTGCTTCTAATCTATAACAATTATTCTTTTTTAAACATAATTCTAATTCTCCATTATATGTTTTTCCTTCATATATTAATTTATTATTACTATTGTATATTTTTGTATAAGCTTGAAATCTATTATTATATCCTAATCCAGTAAATATTAATTTTATTTTTTTCATTTCCATCACCTTTCATTTTATTATATGAAAAGTAATAATCTATAATATATGCATATTACCTATTTTTGTGACAATAATTTATAAAAAAAGAAATAGTCTTTACTATTTCTTCTTTACTAATTTCGTTTCATAAGTATTTAATACATCTTTGAACTCATTTGGTAATTTATTTAAAGCTTCTTCTTTTAAATTATCATCTATTTTATAAATAGCTTCTGCCATTGATCCTACTATTGCAGCATTAGTATCTGTATCTCCACCCATATTAATAGTATTTCTAATAGATTCTTCAAAACTATTTGAATTATAAAAAGCATATAAACAATTATCTATAGTTTCACTACAAGTACAGTTAAATTTCTTAAATGGTTTATAATCTATTACTATGTTTAATTTATCAAATACTTCTTCTTTAGATAATCCTTTTCTTAAATAATATATTATTAAAGCTATCTTAGTGGCAGAATTAATTGCTTCATCTGTTTTATGAGTAGGAATAGTTGCATAATATGCATTATTAATAACATCATCTTCATTATTAAATAAATATCCTACTGGAGATATTCTCATCATTGCCCCATTACCTTTAGAAAGTCCCTTTATATTAGACTGGCTCCATCTAATTATATTTGGAGAAATCGCTGTATTAAAAAATGGTTCAAAGTTTGGTTTATAATCTTTATATTTATTTAAATATTTTTTTAAATACTTTTCATAATTACCATGATTTAAAATACAATCTAAGATAGCTATAGTTAATATAGTATCATCACTATAAAAAGAATCTTTAGTAATTAATTTATCTATATTTAATTCTTTAGTTTCTCTTACTTGATCATATTCATAAATACTACCAGCTATATCTCCTATAATTGCGCCATACATATAATCACTTCCTATAATGTTAATTTCTTTACTTTAGAATTACTTTTTAAATATTTTCTATGTTTATCTAATTCATTATTATTCATTGAAATACTTTCTTCATTAAAATAATTACCATATATTATTTCGTTATTATTATTAAAAGTTAATATATTTAATTTGTTATTTTTATTATCTAGCTCTACTAATGGAGTATGATCTAATTCTTTAACACCATATGCGTATCCTGCACATCCTCCATCTATATTTAAAACATTATCTAATTTATCATATTTATACCCTAAATCATTAAATACTTGGGTATGTCCAACTATTGTAAAGTAATTTTCATTACCTAAAGTTCTTACAAAGCTATCTTCTTTTCTAGACCATAAGTATCTATATGTTTTCATATTATTATCTTTTATTCGTAATCTACAAATATCATCTACTTCTTTAGGACATTTAGCATGTACTAAAACTATATTTTTATTATTTAGAGTTTCTTTAAATTTATGATATATCTTTAAATTAGAAATAAATTTTATTACATCTAATTCTTCCTCTAAAGATACTAATTCTTCTAATTTATCTTTAGTTTTTTTACCACCATTATATAAAAACCAACTATCAAGTCTTGGCCATTTTCTATCTTTCATAGATAGTGAAGCTTGATACATCATTAATTCATGATTACCAGCAAGATATTCTATATTAAAACTATTATTATTTTCTATTCTACTTTTAACATCTAATAACATTTCTGCAGAATAGTCTCCTCTATCTATTAAATCACCATTTATATATAAAGTAATATCTTCATCTATATCACTATTTAAATTTTCTAAATAATTAATAATTGAATAATAGATATTTCCATTACCATGTAGATCACTAACTATAAAATTTTTCATGTAATCACTTCTTTCTAATTGTGATATTCTATCACAAGATTAGATAAAAATAAACTTATTTATAATAAGTTTATTTCTTAGAACCAAATCTTTTGAATGGTAATATAGTTAATGATGTTTTTCCTTTAATATCTTTTCTTTTAATAAAACCAATTATTCTACTATCTACTGAATCTACTCTATTATCTCCTAATACTATATATTTATCTTTAGGTATTTTATTAATTTTAAAATTTTCTGTTTTTTTATGCGAAAAGTTTTCTTTTATATATTTATTATTTATATATAATTTATTATTTTTATATTCTATCTTTTCATTAGGAAGACCTATTACTCTTTTAATTAAATATTCATTTTTATATTTAATTACTACTATATCAAATCTTTTAATACTTTTAAATTTATAACTAATTTCATCTAAAATCATTATATCTTTATTATGTAAAGTACTTTCCATAGATGGACCATTTACTCTTATTGGTGCGACTATAAAAAATTTTATAATTGCGACTACTAATACAATTATTATGTATGGTAATAATTCTTTTAATGTCTTTTTAAATTTTTCCATATAATCATCTTCTTTTCTTATATAATTATAACACAAAAAAAGCTTATTATAAGCTTTTATTTGTCTTCTTTAGTACTTTGTCCTCTTTCTTTAATACGGTATGTACCAACCATATTACGTAAGAATGTAAGTTTAGCACGTCTAACTTTACCTTTACGTACTACTTTAATTCCAGCAATCTTTGGTGAGTGAATTGGGAATGTTCTTTCTACTCCAACTCCACTTGATACTTTACGTACTGTGAAAGTTTCAGAAACTGATCCACCTTTTCTTCCGACTACAACACCTTCAAAAGCTTGAATACGTTCTCTTTTACCTTCAATGATTTTAACATCTACTCTTACAGTATCTCCAACACGGAATTCTGGAACGTTTGGATTTAATTGTTTTTCATTGATCTTATCAATAACGTTCATATAAGTTCTCCTCTCTATATTTAAGTTTACAAATGATCATAATTTATAACCAGCGGATCATTCCTCAGACGTTTTAAATTATAACATAAAGTAGTTTTAAAAGCAACTATTTTTTAATATACATAGCATCTCCAAATGAAAAGAATCTATATTTTTCTTTTATTGCCTCATTATATGCATTTAATATATTATTTTTACCTGCAAGAGCAGATACTAACATTACTAGTGTTGATTTAGGTAGATGAAAATTAGTAATTAAATTATCTATAGCTTTAAATTTATATCCAGGATAAATAAATATATCTGTAAATCCACTACATTCTCTAAATTCATTATATTTGGAGATTATAGTTTCTAACGTTCTGGTTGAGGTTGTTCCTACTGAAATTATATTATGATTAGATTCTTTTGTTTTATTTAGAATATCAGCAACTTCACTACTCATAGAATAATATTCACTATGCATTTTATGTTCTTCTATTTTTTCTACTGATACTGGTCTAAAAGTACCTAGTCCTACATGTAGCGTAATATAACATATATTAATACCTTTTTCTTCTATTTCTTTTAATAATTCTTTTGTAAAGTGAAGTCCTGCAGTAGGTGCCGCAGCACTTCCTGTTTCTTTAGCATAAACAGTCTGATATCTTGATTGATCAGATAGTTTTTCATGTATATATGGAGGTAGTGGCATAGTACCTAAATCTTCTAATATTTCTAAAAATATTCCATCATATAAAAACTCAAAATATCTAATACCTTCATCTTCTACTTTTACACATTTAGCTTTTAATTTACCACCAAACGATACTATAGTATCTTCTTTTATTCTTCTAGCAGGTTTTACTAAACATTCCCATAAATCATTTTCTATATTTTTTAAAAGTAATACTTCAATAACTGCTTTTGTATCAGTTTTTTCTCCAATTAATCTGGCAGGTAGGACTTTAGTATCATTTAATACTAATGTATCTCCTTTATTTAAATAATTAATTATATCTTTAAAATGTTTATGTTCTATTTTCCCAGTATTTTTATCTAAGACTAAAAGACGAGATGAATCTCGTTTCTTTAATGGAGTTTGTGCAATTAACTCCTCTGGTAAATTGTAGTCAAATTCTTCTACTTTCATATTTTTCCTCTTTATTTCATTGCTTGATGAAGTGCATCAAATATTTCATCAGCTAAAATTTTATGTACTTCTTGTACTGGTGTTTCTTGTATATATTTTTTTAGTTCAGATGGAAAAACCTTTCCTTCCTCTATCATTTTATGAGCCACAGTTAAAAGTACTTCTTTATCAAAGAATGTTTCTCCTTTTTTATTTACTGCATCTATAATATCTTTATTATATATTTTTAATGTTTCATCAAATAAGTATAACTCTGTCATACTCATAAAATTACTAAGAATAATTAGTTCTTCTGTAGTTAAATTTTTAATACTATCATAGTAGTTATCTAGCAAAACTGTACTAGTCATAACAGTATTAAGTTTACGCACATCAACATCCATGTCTGTATAGGTTTTATCTTTACACTCCTTATCTGACAAATGTGCTATTTCTATAAGTTTTTGTTCTTTTTCTTCATCTAAATTCTTGTAATATATAAATCCTGCTTCCATTATTCCGACTTTACAATATTTTTCTAAATCCAAATAATTAGCACTACATATTCCTATTATGTCTTCTTTGGTTTTTGTATTTTTAAAGTCTATCATTTTTTCACTTACTTTCATTATCTTTTTTTATGCCTAAAACACTATATGCTAGATCTGTTACTACTCTACCCCTACTTGTTCTTTTTAATAATCCACTTTGTAGTAAGTATGGTTCATAGACATCTTCTATTGTGGTTACTTCTTCTCCAATAGAACTACTAATAGCATCTACTCCTACTGGACCACCATTAAATTTATTAATAATAGCTAGTAATAACTCATGATCTGTATTATCTAGTCCTAATTTATCTACTTTTAATCTAGTAAGAGCTTTTTTAGTAATAGATTTATCTACTTTACCATTTCCTTCTACTAAAGCAAAGTCTCTTACTCTTTTAAATAGACGATTTGCGATACGTGGAGTTCCTCTACTTCTTTTAGCAAGTTCCCTTGCTGCATCATTATCTATTTCTACTTCTAATACTCTAGCTGTTCTTTTAACTATTTTAATTAATTCTTCTTCTGTATAGAATTGAAGTTTTGATACTATTCCAAATCTATCTCTTAGTGGAGCAGTTAAATCTCCAGCACGAGTTGTAGCCCCTACTAAAGTAAATGGAGGTAGATCTATTTTTATATTTCTACTATTACCTTCATTACCTACAATTATATCTAATGAGAAATCTTCCATTGCTGGATATAATATTTCTTCAATATATCTTGGCATTCTATGTATTTCATCAATGAACAATACATCTCCTGGTTCTAAAGATGATAAAATGGCAGCAAGATCTCCACTTTTTTCAATACTAGGTCCACTAGCAGTTTTTATATTAGTACCTAATTCATGGGCTATTATAAAAGCAAGTGTAGTTTTTCCTAAACCTGGAGGACCATATAATAATACATGGT
Source organism: Bacilli bacterium (assembly GCA_017406955.1). Taxonomy (GTDB): domain Bacteria; phylum Bacillota_I; class Bacilli_A; order RF39; family UBA660; genus CAJMSU01. The sequence goes on from JAFQXM010000003.1 coordinate 47,004, forward strand.
CAAGTGGTTCTTTTCTTAATTTGGCAGCTTTAACAAAGACATTAATATTTTCTTTAACATCTTCTTGACCAATATATTCATCTATTGTTTCAGGTCTAATAGTATTATCTAAAATATTATCATCTTCTAAAGTATAATTAGTTACAATACTTTCTTCCATAATAACCTCCTATTTTAATAATAGTTTTAGTGCTTCTTTGATTTGTTCTTCTAAAGAATTATCTTTATTTACTAAAGTAATTACTTTTTTAATTTCTTTTTCTTTATATCCTAAAGCTAGTAATGCTTCAATTAATTCTTCTTCATTCTTATTAACATTATTATCTATATCTTTAGATAAAACTAATTTACCTTTAAGATCTAATATAATCTGTCTAGCTAGTTTTTCTCCAATTTTAGGAAATTTCTTTAAGTATAAAATATTTTCTCTTTCAATAGCATCTATTATTCCAGAAATAGAACCAGTTGCGAGCATTGGTAAAGCCATCTTAGGCCCTAATCCTTTTACATTAATCAGCTTTAAGAATAATTCTTTTTCTTCCATAGTTTTAAATCCATATAAACTATCTTCTTCTTCTCTAATATGTTCATATATGTATACTTTTGTTTTTATATCTATTTCATATGAATATGGATTAGACACATATATTAAATATCCTATTTCATTATTTTCTAAGACAATAGAATTATTTTTAATATCAGTAACTTTTCCTATTATATAATCGAACATATTAATCAACTCCATACTTATTATATAATAATTATAAAACTTGTGCAATCGAACAAAAAAAGAAGATTAATCTTCTTTTAGATTATAATATACATCTTGTACATCATCTAGGTCTTCTAAAGTATCTACTAATTTATTAACCTTTTCTATTTGTTCTTCATTAAGTTCTACTTCTATATTAGGAATATATGTAAGTTCACATTCTAAGAACTCTTTTACATTCTCACTTTCTAGAGCTTCTTTCACATTAGTAAAGCTTGCCTCATCTGTGGTAATTATGTAATTATCTCCTATTTTTTCAAAATCTTCTGCTCCGGCATCTAAAGCAGCCATCATCATAGTATCTTCATCATATTCTCCTGGTATTACAATAGATCCTTTTTTATTAAACATATAACTAACTGATCCATCTGTTCCTAGGTTACCACCAGATTTAGTAAAAGCACTACGTACAAATGATGCAGTTCTATTTCTATTATCAGTTAAACAATCAACCATAAAAGCTACTCCATTAGGTCCATAACCTTCATATCTTATACTTTCATAATTTTCTCCTTCAGTTCCACCTTTTGCTTTATCTATAGCTTTTTGTATTTTATCTTTAGACATATTTTGAGCTTTAGCTTTATCTACTACCATACGAAGTGATGCGTTTTGATCAGGATCAGGTGCACCTGACTTAGCTGCGACATATATTTCTTTAGCCAATTTTTGAAAAACTTTACCACGTGCAGCATCTATTAATCCTTTTTTTCTATGTATAGTTGCCCATTTAGAATGTCCACTCATTACAATCCCTCCATTCACGTATATAATATCATATTTTAACTTATTATTAAAGAAAAAGAGTCTATTTATTAAACTCTTCTACTTTGTCTGTAAATTCTTTTTGTATTTCATCTAATCTTTCTTTAGTAGTAGCTTCAAATCTTAATGTTAGATTTGGTCCAGTATTAGACGTTCTAATAAGAGCCCAACTATCTGGAAATTCTACTCTAGCGCCATCCATATCTAAATAATTATATCCTTTTTCTTTAACATATTCTATTACTTTATTTACTACTTCAAATTTCTTTTCATCAGGGGAAGCTACTTTTATTTCTGGAGTAGAATAATATTCATTAATTTCTTCTAGTAACTCATCTAGTGTTTTATCAGTATTAGATAATATTTCTACTACTCTAAGCCCTGCATATAGTCCTGAATCAAATCCTGGCCATCTATCTCTAAAATAAACATGTCCTGATAATTCTCCTCCAAATGGTAAGTCTAAATCTCTAGTAGCTGCTTTTGTATATGAATTACCACTCCTATAACAGATACCTTTAGCTCCTAGTTTTTCTATTTCATCTTTTAATGCCTTAGAACATTTTATATCATATAAAAACTCTTTCTTTGCTACTTTATCTATCATATCTCTAATAAATAAAATCATATATCTATCTGTTGGGATAAATTTACCACTATTAGTAATTAATCCCATTCTATCTCCATCTCCATCAAAACCTAATCCAACGTCAGCTTGTTCTTCTAATACTTTTTGTTTTAATCCATCTAAATTATCTTCAACACATGGATCTGGATGATGATTTGGAAAGTTTCCATTACTTTCTCCATTTATTTCTATTAAATTTATTGGAAATTCATTAAATAATTCTTTTGCGATAATTGAAGTAGTTCCATTACCTGGATCTATTACTACTTTAACTCTTCTTTCTCCAAAGTTTAGACTTTCTTTGAATAGTTTTATATAATCATTCGCAATTATATAATCTACTACTTTACCTTCTCCACTAGAGAAGTTTCCTCTTACTATATAATTTAGAAAGTCTTGTATTTCTTGTCCTTTACAATTACCAGACTCATCAAATGCAAACTTTAATCCATTATCATCTTTAGGATTATGAGAAGCAGTTACCATTACACCACTATATATTTTAAGTTTTATACAAGCATAATAATACATAGGAGTTGTACATAAACCTAACGCTATTATATCTATTCCAGTTTCAGTAATACCTTTAATTAAAGCTTTATATAAAGAAGGACTACTAAGTCTATTATCATGGCCAACTATACATTTAGTCTTACCTAATTCTTTTATATAACTACCAAATCCTAAACCAATAGTATAGACTGTATCTTCATCTAATTCAGTTGGATATATTCCTCTAATATCATATCCTCTAAATATATTCCTATTTATATCTTTTTTTATTTCCACTTTTCTTGCCTTCTTTCCTTTTTTTCTTTATTCTTTTTAACTCTCTATTAAAATCTTTTAATATATTGGTATATTTAATATTTGGGAATGCATCAATAAGTCTACTAGTAAGCGTAACGTTTTTATTAATTGCTTTCATTATATCTTGTTTTAACTCCATTGTTGAATCTTTATTAGTATATTTATCTACATTAATCTTTAATTTATAAATAATATAAGTAGACTCTACTAAATCAATAATAAAAGCTATTAGTATAATAGTACCAATTAAATATATATTTATCATTGGTATTGAATTAATAAAACTTATTAATAAGGGATTTATAAACTTAACTATTAATATTCCACCAAAACCAAAAATAAGTCCATTTTCTAGACATACTCTGCCATTAATATTAAATTTTCTATCTGAATAATCCCACCAACGAAGTTTAAATATTTTTTCCATTACTAAACTAGTCATATATTCAAGTATTATACATATAACTATACTCATTATAAATAAGGCAATCATGTCTTTTTTATATTTATCTAAAATAGTTGTAGTAAGTAGCGTACCTACTCCATATATTGGAATCCATGGACCAATTAAATATCCTCTACTTAGTACTAGTCTCTTCTCTTTACTACTAACTGATATTATTTCTGTTATATATCCTATAGTAGAATATAGTATAAATAATAAAAACATTCTTAAAAAGTTATATATCATACTACACCTCTATAATATATATTAATATAAATAAAATTATATGTAAATAAAACAACTGTTAAATACAGTTGCTTATACAAATATTGACATTTTATAATAGTATTATTACTAATAATCCTATTATTAAACAATATATAGAAAAATATATTAACTTTCCTTCTTTTACTATTTTAGCAAACCACTTAGTAAATATATATGTAAATATACCGGCTATAATAGCAGAAATAATATATAGTATCCAAGTAGTACTACTTATTGATATTTCTATTAAATCTTTTACTCCTAGTATTGTAGTTGCAATTGAAATTGGTATATATAAAAGAAATGAAAAATTAAAAGCTTCTTCTCTTTTTAATCCTTGAAACATACCACCTACTATAGTAGCACCACTTCTACTAATACCTGGTATTACACTAACCATTTGATATAATCCTATAATTATAGAATCTTTAAAACTTATTTGGTCTTTAGACTTTTTACCTTTAAAATTTCTAATTAAAAATAAGAAAATTGAAGTAATTATTAATGTAATTCCAATAAATTTTATATTTTTTTCTAATGTTTCTAATAAATCTATTTTAGTTGCAATTATCCCAAATATTCCAGCAGGTATAGTTGCCACTACTAATTTCCAAGAATATAAATATCCTTTTTTAGTATCTTTTCTTGTTTCTTTAGTAAAAATATAAGAAAAGAAATCTTTGATTAATTTAACTATATCATTCCAATATATTATTACAATAGCAATTAAACTACCAAAGTTTGTAATAACTGCTAAAGTTTCAAAATCAACATTTATACTCTGATTAAGATTTTTTAATATTGTTTGTAGTATTAAAATATGACCACTACTAGATACTGGGATAGGTTCAGTTATACCTTGTAATAATCCTAAAAATATATATGTAATTAAATTTATCATTTATTCATCTCCTAGCTTATATCCAATAAATGTTGAAATTATAAATAAAATTATTCCTATTAATACTTGTATGATAGAAATATTTACTCCAAATAAACTATATCCTAGTGTAAAAATACTAGCTATTATAAATCCTAATATTGCATAATATGTTGATACTTCATAGTGATTAAATAAATATTCTAATACTTTAGCTACTAATACTATACCCATAACTACACCTAAACCAAATGGTATTAAAATAGCTAAATTATTCCCTAGTAAACTAAAATCAGTTAATTTACTAACAGTATTAACAATTGGTTTATAAAATCCAAGTAACATAAGTACAAAAGATCCACTTACTCCTGGAATAACCATAGTAGCAGCAGCTATCATTCCTACTAGAAACAGTATTATATACATTCCCATATTCATATTAGAAAGTGATACTACATTATTTCCCTCTTTCATAAAAGCCATTCCTATTATTAGAGAAAATGTTAATAGAAATAATATTATATTTATTGGTTTAATTTTACTATTTTTAACTTTCTTGGTAAGTAATGGTATTCCACCTATTATTAATCCCATAAAGAATAATGTTGTTGGAAAAGGATATTTATCTAAGCAAAAACTTATTAATTTACTCATTACTAATATAGAAATAATAGCTCCTATACCAAATGGTATTAAAAAATTTAAACTTTTCCTTAAATCTTTGAAAAAATGACTAATTATGTCAATCATTTCTTCATATACACCCATAGTAATAGCAATTGTTCCCCCACTTACTCCTGGAATAATATTAGCTATTCCAAAGAAAAAACCTTTTATTACTAAAATTAATTTATCTTTCATAATATATCTCCTAACTTTCAAAGATGTCCATAATTAATGGTACAACATGTTTTTTTCTAGATATACATCCTGATATAAAATATCCTTCTTTTACATGTTCTTTTTCATATGCAATATCTATAATATCTTGTCCTTTACTATTAAATATTACATAACTTCCTTTTTTTATTATATCAGTAACATATAAAGCTATTAAATTATAATTATTAGCTTCACTTTCGTTATCTAATATTTTTACATATTCACATAAATCTTTTTTGATATCATTAAAATTCATTGTAAAAAATTGTCCTATTGCGAATGTTTTATCATTTACTTTATACAATTTAAAATCATTATATAAGACATCTTCTTTACTCATACCTTCTAAGGAAGTACCTGCCTTTAACATATCTAATCCATACTTTTCATAGTCTACTCCTGCTATTTTAGATAAATTTCTAACTGCTTCTATATCTAATTTAGTAGCAGTTGGACTCTTTAATACTAGTGTATCTGATAAAATACCAGAAAGTAATGCTCCTGCAATATATTTAGGCATTGCTACTTTTCTTTCTTTAAATAATTCATATACTATTGTACATGTAGATCCAACTGACATATTTCTAAAATTAATTGGACTATTAGTTGTTAAATTACCTAAATTATGATGATCTATTATTTCTAAGATATTAGCTTCTTCTAATCCTTCAATACTTTGAATTCTTTCATTATGATCTACTAATATAACATTTTTTGGTTCTTTATCACTCAAATCTGTTAATCTAAGTAATCCTAAACACTTATTCTTTTTATTAACTACCGGGTAATTAGTATGTTTTAATTTATTATTTATTTCTAATATATTATCTACAAATTCTGTATCTTCAAACCTAGTAGGATTATAACTTCTAATCATAGTTTTAATATAATTAGTATATGCTACTAGCTTTGCAATATGATATGAATCATATTTTGTCTTTATAATATTAACTTTATTCTTTTTAGCTAATTCTATATGTCTTTGTTTAATATTAGCACTATTAGATAATATTATTAATTTAACTGATGATTTAATAGCATATTCTATTATATTATCTCTATCACCAACTATTAATATATTGTTGCTCTCTAATTTTACACTTTCCATAAAAGTTGCACTTTTATATGTAGCCGCTAATATTTTACCTACTATTTCTTTATCAAATTTTAGTATTTTTTCACCTTTTAATACTTTCATTAAATTATCATAGGAAGTATATAAATCTTCAGAATCACCATTAATAATCATATGTGATAAATCCTTAATTGTAATTAATCCAACAAAGTTTTTATCATCGTCCACTATAGGTATACCTGTTAATCCTTCTTTTAACATTTTCTGATATCCATCATAAATAGATCCTGTTTCTTTAATATAAAAATTTTTATGGTAATTTACATCTTTTAATTGTAATTTAACATCATTTAAATATCTTGGTTCTTTTAATCCAAAATAGTTTATTGCATATTTAGTTTCTTTGTTAATAGAACCAATAACTCTAGGTTCTGTATTATCACCTAATTTGTTTTTTAAATATGATAATCCAATAGCTGACATTACTGCGTCTGTATCTGGTTTTCTGTGACCAAAAATATAAGTTTTTTTCATAATATCACTCTTCCTTTATAATTTTAAAAATATATAGAAAAAAAAGATAACTACAATTAAAATTATCTCATTCTTATAATATTAACTAGTAAGATAAGCATAAAAGATGTTGCGGCACGCATTTCTTTCTTTAAACTATAATATTTCTCATATATAGCAGAAAAATCATCTACTATATCAACTATCCAGCTTTCAATATATTTTGGTGGTGTAAAAGTAATAGGAAACATATGTGTCTTAATTATATCTTTCTGCCTATCAGTTAAGTCAAAATATTTACTAGCATTATTAACTGCATGGTTTGGATGACGTCTAAGTTTCATTAAAGAATTCTCTTCTTCAACTTCATCTACAAAAAAATCATGAAGTAATGCAGCCTCTGTTGTTTCTTTATAATTTAAATGTAATATTTTAGAAATTTTATAAGAAAAATATGCAACTCTTAAAGAATGATCAAATCTTGATATTCCATGATGAGCAACACTTTTTAATTTTCTAAATTCTTTATTATCTATAATAGGCTTTATAATACCTTCAAATTCTTTATCTATATCATTATTATTCATACTAACATCCCTTACTATAATACTATGTGTATTGTACTATCTAATGATATCATATAAAATATAGTATCAGCAATAAACTATATAATATAACATTACTTAGTAGACAAAATTTTACACGCAAAAACAGATATAGTTTATCATATAAAAATTTATTAAACAAGTTCTCCTAAAACTTTCTCCATCTCTTTACTCTCTTCTTCTGTTAAGTTGTTATTTTTAAGTTCTTTATCAAACCACGCAGGTGTATCGTTCTTGATAGTATTAGCAGTCTTTCTATTAGATTTATTAAGTAATTTTTTATTCTTTTTGTGCTCTTTTTCTGTTATTCTCATTGCTTCTTCTACTGTTTCAATATTTAATCTCTTCCATTGACCCGCAACAGTTTCAACATAACTTTTATTTAATTTTTCATCATTTATTTTTAATACATAAGCTATTAATACATTTACTACTCCAGGATTTAATTTTTGATCAATAAGTAAATTTTCTATTAATCTTTTATCTCTAGTAGTAGGTTCAGCTCCTTTATATTTGGCCTTTAAAAATTCATATGGAGTCAAGTTTTCAAAAGTATATACCATTTTGGCCCATTTAGAACTATCTCCTTTAGGTTTTTTTAAATAATCTGGTTGTTTATTATATATTAATGTAGGTAGATTCCCAGAAGATGAAAATTGATAATAATTACGACATGATTTTCTTAAATTAACTTTATCAATATGTCCCTTTTCATTAATAGAGTCTCTTACTAATCCTTGCATTGCAAAAGTATCTAAACTATATACAAAACTTAAATTATTTATTAATTCTTTAACATCTTTAGTAAAACATTTATCACTAATCATAGATTTTGGTATACTAGATATTAACATATTAAAATCTATTCCTTTAGTTATATTAATACTATTTGAATTTCTATTTTGAACATCATCATTTGTTTCTAATACATTTCCCTTAACTGATGAAAATACTTCATCAAAATTTGATGTAATATCATTATAATCTTTTAGATTAATACGTGGTACTTTATAATAGTTCACTATTTTATCATACTCTTTTTTTCCTATATTATTATATAAAACAATATTTAATATAGGGTGATTGAAGAATTCATGGGCTGTAATTGGTGAATAAAGTAAATATACATAATGATTTATATTACCACTTTTAACATAACTTTTTATAAGACCTATAGCTTCTAGCTTCTCTCTAGCTATAACTATATCTTCTAATCTTAATTGCATAGTAGACATTAAATGATGATGTGTTAAATCATTACTCATAATTTCTAATTTATCTAAATCATCGATTAATGTAAAATATAGTGATACAGCAGTATATCCTATAATTGGTTGATATAACATACTTATTAGTTTTTTATCATTATCATTTAATACTGTCTTATTAATAACAGTATAAGTATCTGCTGGTAATATAGTAATATTTTTCATAATTTCACCTTCTTATATCCCTAATAGTTATATAATACACTATTTCAGAAAAAAATAAAAGAAATAGATTTCTATTTCTTAATATCTTATTTTGGATCTAACTCTAAAACTTCTATTTCTTCTACAACAGCCATTTGCTGTTCCATAATAACTTTTAATTTTCTTTTAAATATTTTCATGTTTCTTTCTAAAGTATCTGCTTGATTTTCTATTTTTTCTGCTCTTAATAAAGCCTCATTTACAATACGGCTAGCATTATTCTTAGCATCTTTTACTATTAATTCATGCTCTTCTCTAGCCATTCTTTTGATATTATCCCCAGTTTCTTCAGCTTTAATAATGGCAGTTTTTAAAGTATCCTCAAGTGATTTATAATGAGTAAGTTCTTTTCTTAATTTTTCTATTTCACTACTTTGTAATTTACATCTTTTTATGATTCCTTCTGTTTGCTTAATTACATCACTTATAAACTTATTTACTTCACTGCGATTATATCCATCTTTTTCGTAACTAAATTTTTCCATATAATCACCTCATGAAATTATTTAATTAAAAGTCGAAATCATCATCCTTATCTTTTTTTGTTTTAGAAGATTTTGTTGATGCATTTTCATCACTAATTTTTCCTTCTACATCAACATTATTTGGAGTACATAAGAAAATTCCTCCACCTAACTTTTGTAGATTTCCACCTATTGCATATAATGTTCCACTCAAGAAATCTACAATTCTTTTAGCCTGATCTGGCGTAACTCTTTTTAAATTTACAACAACTGCACTTCGTGCTTTTAAATAATCTGCAATTTGTTGACTTTCAGAATATGCACGTGGTTCTAAAAGCATCATTCTAGAACCTGCTACCCCATTTTCTTCATGATATTTACTTCTAGATTTATCATAATATTCTTCTTCTGCTGTTGCTTCTTCGTCTTCACTTCCAAAAAAGTTTTTTAATTTATCTAATGCCATATTTATTCCTCCATTTATTTTGCTATATCTATTTTATCACATTTCCTCTAAAAGAAAAAGTTTTTTTAATTATTTACAGTGTTATTAGTATTAATAAAGCGTTGATTAGACACATTATTTGCATTACTCATAAACTGTTGGTTTGCTATATTACTATTGACTTGTGTTTGAGTTACTACATTTGCATTACTAACTTGCTGTTGATTAATAACATTATTATATGCTGCTTGTGTTGCTACATTCTTTATTGCACCTGTATTTATACTGTTGCTTTGCTGATTATTAAGCATTGAATTTATTTCATTTGTTGCTTGATCGTTATTTTTATACCATACTTCTTCTAAGTTTACATTATCAGAAAGTGGTCTTGGATTAGCTAGTGGTATATACATAGCAGTTGGTACTTTAAAAGCACTACCAAAGGCTATACAATTTCCAGGTTTCAAGTTTTTTAATTGTAATACTATTTCACTAGAAATACTTGGTACCATATTTTTAATATAATCTAAATCCTTAGGATGAAGTATTCTTAGAATTAAGAAATTAGAACATTGTGAGATAACTGTATCAGATAATTCACTAGGTCTTTGTGTAATAACTCCTAAGAAAATTCCATACTTACGACCTTCCTTAGTTATACGTTCAAATATATTATATCCTAAAATTTCTATATCAGTATCGCGTTGAATATATCTATGAGCTTCTTCCACTATTATGTGATAAGCTTCACTTCCACGATTAGAATTACTTACTACTTTAGTAAACAACATTCTAGATATTATTTTAGTAATTACTTTTGCGATTCTATCATCAACATAACTTATATTAAAATTAACAATTTGACATTTTCCACCATTCATTTTATTAGTAGTTAATTCTTTTATATATTCTTCTTTAGTTATGTATTTAGGGTAGTTAAATAGTTCTTTATATTCTCCATTAACAAGTGCGTGTAATCTAACACTGATAACGTTTGCATAATCAAATACTTTTTCACTTTTCAAAATACCTTCACTAATTAGAGCAAAATCCATAGCATTTTCTAAATCACTTAGTGTATAAAATTTTGTCAAACTATTTGGATCTATTTCTTCAATTTCTTCACTTACATAAGTTCTAATAAATTCAACAACTAACTCCATCTCCTGCATTTTACCAGTTTTATCTATATATAAACATTGTTTTAATGTTCTAACATATCCTGGTTGAGCTATTTTGCTCTCAAGATTTAACTCATTAGTATTAAATTTTGTTAATACTGCAGTTACTTGATCTCTTATTTTTGTAGAATCATTACCACTTAATAATATATCTAATAAGGCTCTAGCTATTATATCATTTTTTCGTTTAATAACTTCTGCACTATTACCTGTTAAAATAGGAACAAGTTTTAATGTTTTTTCTATTATAGGTAATTGTGTTGGTGTTGTTACATTTAACAATAAAGCTAAATCATCTACATCTAATAACCATACGGGTATACGAATAGTTTCATTTTGACCATCATTTTGATTTGTTGTATATACTTTATAATTAATATTTGCATTAACATTATTTAATTTACTAAATGCTTGAGTATATTCACCAAAAGCATCAAAGAACATTATATTAGAATTTAATGGTGGATTTTCTCCTTTAGAAAATAAGTTTTGAATAATACTAGCTACAGTACAACTTTTACCACTACCACTATTACCCAATATAGAAAAATGATTACTAAAAAAATCATTAGTATTAACATTTATTTTGTAATTTTCATATATGTTGCTGGTTCCAAATAAAGATGTTCCTTTTCGAGTAGTTTGTTCGCCTAAAATGAATTCTAACTCTTCTGTTTTTACTAATCTAACATTTGATTTAAATGAAGGCTTATAACTAGATCCAGGAACAAAACTATCTTCAGTTAATTCACCAACTATATTTGCTATTAATTTAGTTTGATTTATATTAACTATTTCACCAACTATTTTTTTATTATCATTCTCAAAAACAGTATGTAAGCCAATTAAATTAGGTTGTTCATTTATATCTATGGCTAATTCTACTGTAATACAATTATCATTAATCTCTAATATATGACCTAGCATACAAACACCCTCTATTCTATATAAGATTATAACAAAAATTAAAGTAAAAATAAAGTAGTTTTTATCTGATTATAAAAAAAATGAAATTTTTTATAATTTCATTTTAAGATTGATATAATCCATGTAATTTTTCTATATCTTCATCAGATAAATCTTGTACTTTCCATTTTCCGTTCTCTTTTTTTAAATTAAAAGTAATATCATATTTAGTTTTATCAGTAACACTTTGTAATTGTTTTATTTTATAATCAATGAAACTCGCTATTTTTTCTAGTGATTCTTCTGTTCCTTCAACTAATGAATCATCATCTTTATCTTCAAATTCATCTTTATGTTCGTTATAGTATTTTTTAGCTTTTTCTTGAGCTGTTGCATAATCTAATACTTCTATTTCAACATCAACTGTTGCATTATCTCCATTAATATCCTCATCTTTTATTTTGTAAGATAAATTTTGATATTGTTTCTCTAGAAGTGCTCGATAGTTTTTCTTTTGTTTATCACTCATATTTTCATCATCGGATATAACTTTATCAAGTTGAGCCATAACATCGCTATCCATAGACTGATACTTTCCTAAAAATTCTTCCACTTTCTTAGTTGGAGTATCAGCCATATTACCACATCCAACCAAAAATAAAACTAATGATAATGATAATAAAATCTTACTTAATTTTTTCATATTATTCCTCCCATTACTATAATGAGTAAAAATAATATTTTTATACATTACTTTTTATTATTCATTATTTTTTTAAATTCAATCGGTACTTTTGTTTCAAATAAAATTTCTTTCTTTATAATTGGATAATATATTTTTAATCTATTAGCATGCAAATAAAGTCTAGAATACTTAGATTTTTTATCCCCATATTTTTTATCACCTAAAATAGGATTATTAATACTAGATAAAGCTACTCTTATTTGATTCTTTCTACCTGTTTCTATTTTAATACTTAACATACTATAATCTTTATTTTTCTTTATAACTTTATAACTAGTAATAGCAACTTTTCCTTTTTTACTAACATAAACTAAATTAGTTTTAGTTTCACTTAAATTTTGTATTATAGTATCAGTATCTTTCTTAGGATGACCACTTACTACTGCAGTATACTCCCTTAGTTTTACATATTCATTCCAATTTTCTTGTAGTTTATCTTTAATTTTTTTATTTTTAGCTAGTATTACTACTCCACTAGTGTCTTTATCTAATCGATGTACTATAAAGACTTTAGAATATTTATTTTTACTAACTAAATACTCTCTAACCATATGATATAAAGTTTTTTCTTTTTCTTTAGTAGTTGCAATAGTAAGTAATCCACTAGGTTTATTGACTACTATAATATTAAGATCTTCAAATAATATATCAAATGGTAATTCTTTTTTACTAGTAGTATCTACACTTATAGTCATACCAGCAACTACTTTATAATCATATTTAGTTACTTTATTATTATTTATATAAATAGATCCATGAGTTAAATATTGCTTTATACGTTTTTTAGGTATGTCTAAGTTATTATATAAATAATTAAGTAAAGTATCATCTTTTTTAACTATAATTTTCATAATACACTCCTATAATAATTTCTTAATAACTTTTTCTACACCTTTAGTATCATTAGAACTAGTTTTCATCTTAGCTATTTTTTTTATTTCTTTAGAAGCATTAGAAACACATACACCCATACCTACATTTTTAATAGTAGATATATCATTATCACTATCACCTATTCCAATTACTTCACTTAAAGATATTTTATTCTTAGTACAAATTTTTTTAATACCCACTAATTTATCTACATCTTCATGAGTTATTTCTACTCCATGCATAAATTTATTATATTCAAATTTATTAATAGTTATTTTTAGTTTTAACTCTTTAATTTCATCATATACACTATCTCTTATTTTTTTATTATCAAATAATATTTCTAGTTTATAAATATTGGTTTTATTATTTTCATAAAAACTATCAAAGTCTTTTATTAGTCTTTCTCTATCTTCTAACTCTCTTTCCTTGTTTTTACCATGTAGAATATGCCAATAATTTGTATCACAAAAACATATATCATATTCACCATACATCTTTTTTATTTTTTTCATTATAGATGGAAGTATATTCTTTTTATAAATTACTTTTTTATTATTAACATCATATACATAAGATCCATTACAAGCAATAATATAGTCAATAAATGGAAAATCTCTATTATAATCTAATACTGATTTTAATACTCTACCTGTTGAGATGGTTACTAAAACATTATTCTTTCTTATACGGTCAATTTCTACCATAGTAGATAATGGAATTGCTTCATCACTATCTAGTAATGTACCATCAAAATCAGTTGCTAATAATTTATACATAATTATCACCTAATCTTTATAAAATTATATCATAAATATATTTTAAATCAAAATAAAACCCTTGTTAAAACAAGGGTATTATTCATAATGGCGGAGCAGGAGAGATTTGAACTCTCGCGCCGGTTGCCCGACCTACACCCTTAGCAGGGGCGCCTCTTCAGCCTCTTGAGTACTGCTCCAAGCTCTGCAAATATAATATTACATTATATTTACTTTGATGTCAATAAATATAAAGAAAAAACTCCTAATAGGAGTTACTTTCAATTGGTGACGAGTACGGAATTCGAATCCGTGAATGCTGCCGTGAAAGGGCAGTGTGTTAAGCCGCTTCACCAACTCGCCATATGGCGCCTCAACTAGGACTTGAACCTAGGACCCCTTGATTAACAGTCAAGTGCTCTAACCAGCTGAGCTATTGAGGCAATTAATGGTGGACCTGACAGGACTTGAACCTGTGACCCCACGCTTATCAAGCGTGTGCTCTAACCAACTGAGCTACAGGTCCATAAACATTAATACTTTATAAGTTTACAATACTTTTAAGCTTTTTGCAAGTAAAATTTAACTCGCACTAATAGAATACTATAATTATTATATTAAAGTCAAGAAATAATATACTTTTTTTTATAAAAGTATTGTAAATTTACTAATTTTGTTATAAAATAAATTTGCAAATTAAATGGACTGTTAGCTCAGTTGGTAGAGCAACTGACTCTTAATCAGTGGGTCTAGGGTTCGAATCCCTAACAGTCCACCATTTTATAATACTAAGAGGAACTTGAAAAAAGTTCCTTTTTATGTTATTATGTATTTAGCAAGAAATCTTGCATAAAATAAAAAAGGAACACTTAATATTAGCGTGTTGAGTGTTACCTATAATAGGTTTCACCTAACTATGCTATAGTTAGGTGAGTTTCTTTTATATTAAAACTATAAAAAGCAATAATATTAAAAGAAGGATAATTATGATTAAGGAAGATATTAATATGTCTTTCTTTTTCATTGTATCGCCTCCCTTCTCTTAGAAGTTTGGCCCCACCCAACTATTAAGTATTCCGAACCATAGTATACTACTAATTAACATATAAAACAACCTGACAAGATTGTTTTTTTGTATAAAAAAGATAGCTGGGCTATCTTAATCATCATTTAGTATTTTTTGTTTTTCTTTTTTAAATTCTTCTCTAGTTATTACTTTATCATCTAACAATTTTTTTAGTTTATTGAGTGAATCAAACTTATCATCAAAATCCTTTTTATAACTTTTCTTTTTCCTCTTTGATTTAGTATCTTTGGAATAAAAACAATAGTTTATAAAATAAAATACCACACTAATAATGATTATAATAGCAATACAAGTTAAAAAATACACAATGTTTTCATATATAGGTTTTTCATATATAAGTGCTAACAATAAAAATAATAGACCAATTATAATTGAATTAATTAAGGAAACTTTCTTTATTATTTTGTCATCTCTTTTCTTTTTTATTAGTAAAACTACTATTGGAATAGTAAGATACATAAAATTAAAAACAACAAATGACTGAGTAGCCAATAATAAGTCTTTCATAATAATATATATAACTAACCATAATGCAATTAATAAAACAAACGAAACATAAATTTTTTTCATTACAATCACTCCGATAAAAACTTTTATAGGATTATTATATACAAACAAAAAAAGATAGTCAAACTATCTTAATTTACCTTTAGAACCTTTCATTCCTTTTAAACCACCTCTAGCTGCAAATCCTTGTAAGATATTAGTATCAAAAGAATGAACTTTACTTAGTCTCTTCTTATAATCTTTAACTCCAAGATTTATCATATCATCAAGTAATGTTGTGAAATTAACATCTTTAGCATTCCATAGATAGAAAGCTAGACTTCCTGGAATAGAGTTTATTTCATTTACATAAACTTCTTTCTTTTTATCATCTATTAAGAAATCAATTCTACAGTTTCCACCTGAACCTAAAACTTTGAATGATTTCATAGCTACTTCTTGTACTTTCTCTTCTATATCTTTATCTAGTTTAGCAGGTAATTTTCTAAGTGCAGATGCCATTCCACCTTTTCCAGATTTAACAGGCATTTTTCCACCTTTAAGTTTGCCTTTTCCTCCTCCAACATATTTATCTTCATATGTTAAGAACTTATTTCCAGATAACACTTCTTCTATAGCACTTACTTTTTGATGTTCATAATTACCCATAACAGCAATATTTACTTCTTTTAAGTTAGATACTACTTCTTCTACTATAATCTTTCTATCATATTGAATAGCCTCATCTATTCCTTCAACTAATTCTTCTTCATCTTTACATACTGATATTCCTACGCTAGATCCAGTAGTAGCAGGTTTAATAATAACTGGATATTTTAATTTAGAAACCTTTTTAATCACAGCTTCACTATCTTGTTTATAATCAGTATCATAAAACCATGCATACTTAGTAATAGGAAGCCCAGCTTCTTTCCAAATAGCTTTCATATATACTTTATCTTGTCCAACTACTGATCCATAAACATCACTTCCAACAAATGGAATTCCAATAGATTGTAGATATCCTTGTAATACACCATCTTCTACATTAGTACCATGTACTATCGGGAATGCTATATCTATATCAGTTACTACTGTTTTAGGGAAAGATTTCTTTTGTAATACATAACTTCCTTTATTGTAATATAAAACTACATTCTTACCATATTTTTTAATTAAAGATAAGTCTTGATATACTTCTATATCTTTTAACATATCTCCTGTATACCATTCGCGTGTCTTAGTAACATAAATTGGTATAACATCATATTTTTCTTGATCCATTTTATTCATAGCTTGAAGTGCTGAAATAATACTAACTTCATGTTCTACACTTTCTCCACCATAAATAACTCCTACTTTAATCTTCATATTATCAACTCCTATTCATTATAAGTATCTGGTAAATCATTTTCAAATAATGCATATACATCTTCTTTATTATTAGTTAATGTTCCAATAAAAGAATATGCATCTCTAACATCATTATATACTATTATTTTATCTTTATCAAAGCCATTATCTATTAATCCGTCTTTAATAGGTTTAGTCTTCTCTTCTCCTACTAATACTGCATAATCTGCAACTTCTGCAATTTGTTTACCAAACTCTTTATTATAATAATCTTCTTTGTCACCTAATTCTATCATACCAGGAGTAACTACTACTTTAATACCAGGCATCATACCAAGTACTTTACAAGCATTTTTGGCACCTACTGGATTAGAATTATAGGCATCATCTATTTGATAAAAATTACCTAATTTCTTTAATTCTAATCTATGCTCTACTGTTCTAACAGTTTTAACTGAGCTTTGCAAATCTTCTATAGGTATATCAAATTCTCTACCACACGCAATACCTGCTAAGATATTATATACACTATGATCTCCTAATAATTTAGTTTCAAATTTATATTTTTCTTTTTCTCCTTTAAATATAACATCAAAACTAGTACCTTTATTAGAACATTTAATATTAGTAGCTCTAACATCTGCATCCTTATTATCTATTCCTATCCAAATAACTCTTACATTATTCTTTAAATCATAATTAACTTGTTTTTCGTCATCAATATTTAAAACTGCAAATCCATCACTAGGTAGGGACTCTATAAGTTCAAATTTACCTTTTACTATATTTTCTTCACTACCAAATGATTCTAAATGAGCTGTACCTATTCTAGTTAATATACCATAACTAGGATGAACAAAATTACATAAATCTTTTATTTCTCCTCTAGTGTATGCACCCATTTCCGCAATAAATACATCATTAAATTTATCTAAATGATTATTTATAGTTATCATTAATCCATATGGAGTA
Source organism: Bacilli bacterium (assembly GCA_017406955.1). Classification (GTDB taxonomy): domain Bacteria; phylum Bacillota_I; class Bacilli_A; order RF39; family UBA660; genus CAJMSU01. The sequence goes on from JAFQXM010000003.1 coordinate 65,388, forward strand.
TTTAAATTCCTTGGACTTGGTAGTGTATTATATTTAATATTTAATATATCACTTAATATATTCTTACTACTTGTTTTACCATAACTACCAGTAATACCTATTACTTTTAAATTATTCATACTTTTAAGTTTTACTTTAGCATGTGTTAAATAGTAATAATATACACATTTTTCTACTGGAGTATTAACTACTTTAGCAATCCATACAACAATAGGATTTAAATATACCATTACAGTTAAAATTAATATTAATAAATAGTAACTCATACTTACAAATATTATCGGTATTAAATATAAAATAAATGTAGTTACAATTAATCTTTTAACTCTAGCTGTTATTACTAATGGTTTTTTATTTTGATAAGATTTTAACCTCTTTCTCCATAATAATCCTAAAATTATATATATAACAGAGATTATAATAATAGAAATATTAGCTATAGGATTACAACTAGTTGCACACTTTAATGCATTTGGCCCAGATTCTTTTATATAAAGAAAAAGTGCTATTAATATAGGTATTAAATCTATATCAAATAATTCTTTTAGATTCTTACTATACCATTTAAAATATCTATTATTTTCATTATATAAGTTTTGTTGTAGCATATGAAGGTATCTTTTGCTTTTAAATATTAAACAAAAAAGTATTGATACTAATAAAAATATATATACGTATTTCATTACTTACCTCCTTTAAAGAATTCCTCTAATATTAAACATACTCTATCTAAATTTTCTATATAAGCATAATGTGTACCAGGAAGTACTATCAAAGCCGCATCTATCATTATTTTTTCTAATTCTTTAGCATCACTTACTGGAGCTTCTGTATCTTGTTCTCCCCAAACTAGTAAAGTTGGTTCTTCTATTTTTCTAGCATAACTAGATAAATCTTCATTAACAACATTTACTAAAGTTTGCCTCATTATTGGACTAGCGGCTTTATAATCCCTGGAACCAATAAAATTTTTCATAAATTCACCAATACCATTCATACCTGGTAATGTTTTCATTTTCTTTAAGAATTTTACCCATAATGATAAGTCTTCTTGTATTCTAATACATGGACTTCCAAATAATACTAATTTTTCTATTGGATTATTAGCTGAATATCTAATTCCTACTCTTCCTCCAAAAGAATGTCCTATAACTATTGGTTTTTTAACTTTAACTTTTTTAATAAATTCTTCTAATACTAAATAATAATCATCTATTGTATATGGAACTTCTGGCTCACTACTTTCTCCATAACCTGGAAAATCTAATATAGTAATTCTATATTTGTCAGAAAATCTATCTCCAATAATTTTCATCATCTCTATATTTTGTCCCCAACCATGTAAAAGTAATATATCTTTTTTACCTTCTCCATATTGTATGTAATTAATATCTAAATCTTTAATTTTTATTTTCATCTTTATCACCCATATCAAGTATATTATAACATAGTTTTATTAGTTTAGTTTTATATATAAATAAATATTTACATAAGTATACAAAAATAGTCTACAGTGTAGACTATTTATTTTCATGAATCTTATCTATAATTTTATCTATATGTTCTCCATAAGATATAGACTCATCATATATAAATTTTAATTCTGGAGTATGACGAATATCAATTCTTTCTGATAATTTTCCTCTAATAAAGTGGGCCGCCTTATTAAGTTCATCTTTGATTTCTTTTTTATTAGATAGATCTAATACTGTAAAATATACTTTTGCATAACTATAATCACTAGTAGTCTCTACTCCTGTAATAGTTACAAATTTTAATTTTTCATCTTTAATCTCTGTCATTAATATCATACTTATTTCTTCTTGTAGCACATGATTTAATCTTTCTACTTTAATTGACATAATATCAACTCCTAATATTATCTTTTTATTTCTACTAATTTATAAACTTCAATAACATCGCCTTCTTTATAATCTTGGCAATTTTCTAAAGTTATCCCACAATCCATTCCTTTTTTAACTTCTTTTACTTGATCTTTTTCATGTTGTAAGGTGTTGATAGCTCCATTATATATAACTACTCCATCTCTAATAATACGGGCTTTTTCGTTGTTTTTAACAGTACCATCTGTAACATGACATCCAGCAATTAAACCAACTTTAGAGAATTTAAATAATTGTCTAATTTCAAGTTGTCCAGTTACTTTTTCTTCATATTCTGGATCTAACATACCTTTCATAGCAGCTTCCATATCTTCTACTACTTTATATATAATGTCATATGTTCTAATTTCTATACCAAACCTTTTTGCATTATCAATAGCTTTAGGATTAGCTCTTACATTAAATCCTATAATTAAGGCACCACTTGCACTAGCTAGTACTACATCACTTTCTGTAATAGCTCCAACAGCTCCACGAATAACATCTATTTTTACACCTTCAATATCTATTTTTTCTAATGAAGATTTTACTGCTTCTAAACTACCATGTACGTCAGCTTTTAGGACAACTTTGATTTTCTTAACACCTTCTTGAATTTTACCAAATAATTCATCTAGGCTCATTCCACTAAAGTTAGTATCCGCTTCTTTGGCACGAAGTGCTCTTTCTTCAGCAATACTTTTAGCTTGTTTTTCAGATTCAAAAGCCATAAATTTATCTCCTGCATCTGGAACTTCACTAATACCTGTAATTTCTACTGGTGTTGATGGAGGTGCTTCTACTATATTTTGACCTAAATCATTCTTTAAAGTACGAACCTTTCCTGCACAAGTTCCAACAACTATTGGATCCCCTAAACGAAGTGTTCCATTTTCTATTAATAGGGTTGCAATTGAACCTACTTTGTTATCTTTCTTTGCTTCAACTACTGTACCTGTTGCATATCTATTTGGATTAGCTTTATATTCTTGCATTTCTGATACTAATAAAATATTTTCTAATAATTCATTAATACCTTCACCAGTTTTAGCAGATAATTTATTAACTATAATGTCTCCTCCCCATTCTTCTGGAGTAAGACCATTTTCTGCAAGACCAGACATAACTCTATCTATATCAGCATCTTCTTTATCTATTTTATTAATAGCAACTATTATTGGAACGCCTGCAGCTTTAGCATGATCAATTGCTTCTTTTGTTTGAGGCATAATACCATCATCTGCAGCAACTATAATAATTACTATATCTGTAATAGATGCACCTCTTGCTCTCATTTCTGTAAATGCAGCATGTCCTGGAGTATCAATAAATGTAATTAATTTATCATTACACTTAACTGAATAAGCTCCAATAGCTTGAGTAATTCCTCCTGCTTCTCCTTCTACTACATTAGTTTTTCTAATTGCATCTAATAATGTAGTTTTACCATGATCAACATGTCCCATAATTGTTACTACTGGAGGACGTTCTTTCAAATCTTCTTCTTTGTCTTTTATTTCAAAATTTTCAAAATTAGAAATATCAGCAGTTTCTTCTTTTTTTAGTTTCTTATCATAATCACTTACAACAACTTCAGCAGTCTCAAAATCAACTGATTGATTAACAGAAACCATAACACCTAATCCCATTAATTTCTTAACTAAATCAACTGCTTTTACATCTAGAGCTTCTGCAAGTTCAGATACAGTCATACCATCTTTATATAATACTGTATCTTCATCTGTTTCTGCTTCATTAGATTGTAATTTTTCTTTATTCTTATAAGCTTTTTTTCTTTCTTTTAAGAAATCTTTTTTATTTTCAGTTTTCTTAACAGCTTTCTTTTTAACTTTCTCAAAATTATTAGAATTATCTAAATCAAATTTAGTATCCATAGCTAATTCTTCTGCTTTATCATAAGCTTCATCTTCTGCTAATCTTTCTTCATACTCTTCGTCTTTTTCAACTTCTACTGCTTCATCATCGCTTTGTACTTCGTTATCTAAAGTAACAATGTCAACATCTTCTAACATACTATCTTTATCATCATATTTAATACCTAGCTTATCACATAAAGCCATAATTTCTTCTACAGTTTTATTAACATCTAAAGCATATTCTTCTATACTCATCATATTATCACCTCCACTATTTTTCTATTACTTTTTTTATTTCTTCATATAAATTATCATTAATAGAACATTCTAATCTTTGTTCTAAAATATTAGAATTTTTTATTTTATCTAAAATACTAATATCTTTTTTAATATATGCTCCTCTACCATTAATCTTTCCAGTTTCATCAACTACTACTTCTTTATCAGGAGTTCTAACAATTCTAAGTAATTCCTTCTTAGGTAGCCTTTCTTTAGTAATTATACATGTCCTTAAAGGTATCTTTCTATTCTTCATTAAATCACCTCTAATTATCTAAAATTAATTCCTGCTTCTCTGGCTTGTTCTGTTGTTTTTATATCAATTCTATAATGAGTTAATCTACTAGCAAGGCGTGCATTTTGTCCTTTTTTACCAATAGCTAATGAGAAATTATCTCCATCAGCAATAACCATTGCTTCTTGTTTTTTAGGATCAGTAATTGCTACTGTTAAATCTTTTGCAGGAGATAATGCGTTTTCTATAAATACTGCAGGATCACTATCATATCTTACAACATCTAATTTTTCTCCATGTAACTCTTCTATAATATGAGCAATTCTAGAACCTTTTTCTCCAATACAAGCTCCAATTGGATCTATATTTCCTCTTTCGGCATATACAGCTACTTTACTTCTATTTCCTGCATCTCTTGCTACACTATAAATCATAATAGATCCATCTGTAAGTTCTGGAATTTCTAATTCAAATAATCTTTTAACAAAACCATAATGTGTTCTAGAAAGTAATACTAATAAGTTTTTTCCATTATTATCTACTTTTGATACATATACTTTTATTTGAGAACCCATCTCAATCTTTTCACCAGGTATACAATCTTTCTTTGGAAGTATTCCATTAGTTCTACCTAAATCAATAAAATAATTATCAGTATCTTCTAAGGCAACAGTACCAACTAATAATTCATCTTGTTTATCTCCAAAGTCCTCCATAATACTATTTCTTTCAGCTTCTCTTATCTTTTGAATTACTACTTGTTTAGCAGTAGAAGCAGCGACACGTCCAAAATCTTTTGGAGTAACTTCCTTATCGATTGTATCTCCTACTTCTAGTTTTTTATCAATCTTTTTAGCTTCACTTAATTTTATTTCTACATCAGGATTAAAGAAACTTACTTTTTCTTCTTCTGCTTCTTCTTTTTCTTCTCCCTCAGTTTCTTCTACTTCTTCTTCATCTTCATCAGTATAATTTTCAAATAAATAGTCCTCGTATTCTTCTTTAGTCATTTTATCATCTGGAACTACTGTTAAATATGAAAATACTTTAATATCTCCAGTATCTCTATCAAATAATACCTTTACATTAGTTTTAGAATTAAAATTTTTCTTATATGCAGAAGTTAAAGCTAACTCCATTGCATCATAAACTACATCTTTATCAATACTTTTTTCTTCTACAATATTATCTAATGCTTTTAAAAATTCTTCACCTTTCATATTACTCACCCTTCTCCTTTGAATAAATATCTACTTCATAAATATTATCAGTAATTAAATTACTATTATCTAATTTTTTATTAATAATTCTAGATGCCTCTGTTACTCTATTTAAGTCAATTACTTCTTTACTATCTACTACTATATTTAATATATCTTTACCTTCAACATTTTCAACAAACACATCATCAATAAACATAGATAACTTATCTAAATCATCACTTACTAACTTTTCTACTTGTCCTTTCACACCATACCTCCTAGACATAATAAAGAGTGGTTTTTTATTCCCACTCCTTTCTTGCCTATATTATAGCACAAAATTCATAAAATACAAACAATATCTTTAATTTTAAACAAAAATATGATAATCTTTAGATGGTGATAGTATGATCAACATTAAAAAATATATAAATATTAAAAATTTTATTATCTTGATATTACTATTTATATTATTCTATTATAGTTCTTTATTTAAAATATTCCCAATGATGATTTTTAATCTTAGTAATAAAAATCCTACTGATAAAATTATATTGACTGCTTTTTCAGACTGTTGTTTATTACTTATATTACTTTTTGTTTTTAGAAAAGATATAATAAAAGAATTCAACATATTTAAGAAAGATATTTTAAAGAATTTTGATATAGGATTTAGTTGCTGGATAATAGGATTACTTTTTATGGTTATATCAAATGTTATTATTAGTTTTATTTTAAAAGCAGGCGGTGCAGAAAATGAAAAATTAATTCAACAAATGATTTCAAAATCACCTTGGTTTATGATCATAACTGCCGGAGTGATTGCTCCTATAATTGAAGAATTAATATTTAGAAAAGGATTTAAAAACTCTTTTAATAACAAGCATTTATTTATAATACTGTCTGGTTTAGTATTTGGACTTATGCATGTTATTAGTAGTAATTCTTTATTAGAATTTCTATATATAATACCTTATAGTAGTTTAGGAATTTCATTTGCAGTTGCTTATTATAAAACTGATACAGTATTCACTCCTATTATATTTCATATGATACATAATTTAATACTTATTATATTAGCTGTATTTCTACATTAAAAAAGAGGTCTATTTACCTCTTTTAATATGCAAATCAATAAATACTAGTGGCATTATCAACATACCTTGTAATATCAATGTAGTGAAATATGCTACCCAATATGTATCTACATTTAATGTAGTAATATAAAATAATGAGTAAAATAAATAATAAACTACTAATGCAAATATATATGTTAAGAATATTAATATAAAATTTGGTTTTGTATTATCAAGTAAGAATTGATAAATAGTCAAATTAATAAGTTGACTTATAATATATCCGCAAAAATCTCCCACAACATTAGAAAATTCAAAACCTCTACCAACACATATATTCATAATCGCAACAAACAGTACCATAGCTATACCAGATATTGAAATTGCTAAAATAGATTTTTTATAGCCTTTTTTCTTAGTTATATAGTTAGTCAAAAAATATATTATTGGAAGTAAAAACAAAGCATATGTTAAACTAAAACGTTCTAATTCAAATGTGTAATTCTTTAATGACTCTCCAAGTATTACTACTGCTGACAATAATAATACATATATCCAATTATCTTCATATTCTAAATTAGTTTTCTTCTTGTTTTTTAATTTATTTTCTTTTTTCATACAATCACCCTTCTTATTATAAATATATTCTATCATAATAATTAAAATATTAAAAGACTATTTTTTATTTTTAAAATATATATTTGTTTACATTTATTTACATTTATATATAAATATTAAAATATTACTTAAAATTTTAATGATATAATTATTCTATTGATGAGGTGTTTTATGAAAAAGTTTAAAATGTGGTATTGGATTATTTTTGTATTTGTTTTGATTATGGCGATCACTAAAGGCTTTGATATTAGTATACCTATAAATGCCTATGGTAGTGGCAATTTTAAAGGAGATATAAGCATATTATTATTGAATTTAATATTAGTATTAGTTATATGGATATTTTTGTTTATAGTTACAATAAATAAAAAAAATACTATTAAATCTAAATGGTTGATATTAATTGGCATAATATTTATCTCACTTTTCATACCAGTTGGAATTCATTCTTATTATGCTGGTGTAATTGGAAAATATAATAAAGATTATGTTGGTCTATTTTCTTTCATAAAACTAATTATAATGCATCTATAAAATTAAAACCCTTATATAATAAGGGTTGTTTTTATTATGGAGCGGATGAGGGAAATCGAATCCCCGTCACAACCTTGGCAAGGTCGTATTCTAACCACTAAACTACATCCGCAAAAAAAATGGAGGGGCCTACCGGATTTGAACCGGTGATCAGGGTGTTGCAGACCCACGCCTTACCACTTGGCTAAAGCCCCATCTCTACTTGATAGTATACCAAAGTTAAATTAAAATTTCAATAAGTTTATTACTAAAGTATATGAAAAAAGAAGAAGTTAATTACTTCTTCAAATAATCATATATATTTTTATTATTATATCTCATTTCATTATTTATTATAATTGGTCTAAGTCCATACTTATCTGTATATGTATAAATAGTATTATCTGAAATGAATGATATTGCATCATCTTTGATTTTTAATTCTTCTATGCCAAATGATTTAAATAATAATATTGGATTATTATAGTTATTATTAATTATTTGGTATAAATTGCCATCTTTAGTTTTAAAATAATAATTAGAATTATACTTTCTAATAACAACATTACCATATTTTTTACTTATGTTATTATTCAATACATCATAATTAAAAATATTGTCTTTATTTTTTCTAACAGTGATTAATTTATTATTATTAAGTCTTTTAAAGCCTTTGTTTTGATCCCCAATTTTTATAATCTCTTCTTTTCTTGGATTTATTTTATATTGCTTCTTAGTGTCATTGTCAGTTAAATATAAATTATTTTTATATACTCCATTTATATAAGTATTTATAGATAGCTTTTCTTCTAAATTTATAGTCTTTATTTTATTTTTAATTAAGTCATACAAAAATATTTCTTTATATTCAATACTATTTTTATCTAAATCTGTATTAATTGTAATATAGTACTTATTTACTAATGAGGAAAATTCATTATTATATTTATCTTTTTTCAATAATTGTTTTTTCTCTACTTTATTATTATCTATAATATATATGCCCTTATAAAACCATATTACATACTTATATTCTTTTATATTATTTTTATATATTGAGATATAGTCTTTTTTTATGACTTTATCACTATATTTTATAGTTTCTATCCTATACTTATCTTTTTTTACTTTATTTAAAATATTATTAAAGTATTTATTACTTGATTCTTTTAAATATGAAGAACTAACTTGGCTATTATTATTTAAACAGTATATATCAACAACTTTATTATTTTTATATATTGGTAATATGCATGTAAGTTTATCTGATTTATACTTTTTTATATTAGTAATTATTTTTTTTGAATTAGATTTACTTTTATATGTAAAAACATATATTTTTTTATTATTTATTACTTTAAAATAATAATTGTTATTTCTATTTTCTTTTTTATATACTTCATTTATTTTATATTCATTATTTAAAGTATAATTTATATCATGGTTATTATGTAACCAATTAGAAATATTAATAATCACAACTATAATACCAACTAATACTAATATTCTTTTAAAATACTTCATGTACTATCACCATAAAAATTATATCAAATAAAAAGAATTAGATAAAGTCTAACTCTTATTTTTTTGTGTTGTCGAAACATATTTTTTCTTTTCTTCCATCATATATGAAGAAATAGCAGTTTCTATTTCACTTAAAGCTCCTTTAGTTATATTTGATAAAGTAACATTCTCTTTTACTGAATTAATATATATTTTACCCCAAATAATACCACTTGATACTTCTAAATCATTAAACATATCTGGTGTAATAGCATTTAGGAAATACCCAAATATGACCCTTTTTCTTCCCACCAATAATCTTTTATTAGTAAGAGCAACAACTGCAGAGGATAATATATTTAGTGGATTATCATTTTTTTGAGCAATAAACGCATATAATACTTTTTCCCCTGGATTTAAATGCTTTTCTACAATATGAGAATTTTTCTTTAATCTCCATCCAATAGTTAATGGATATTTTTTCTTAAATTGTAATACATGTTCATAAACTGTTTCCATATAAATCACCTATTCACTTACAAAATTATATTTTTTAAAAAATTCAATATATCTATCTTTTATTGTTAAACCTGATATTTTATCAACAATGCTATTATTAGAAACTATTACTAAAAATGGTGTTCCAAAATCTTCAAATTCACTATTTAAAGATTTTAAGTTATTATAATCTGCTTCACTCATATCATCAGTATTAACATTATTGATATCAAAGTTATATGTGTAAGATATATTTTTTAATATAGGTTCAGCTATCTGACAATATCCACATCCTGGTCTTGAAAATAAAACTATTTGATTATCTTCCTCTTCATATAATTCTTTAAACTTATTAACATCTATACTAACAAAATCTTTCTTTTCTGAATCTTTAATGGCTTCAGATTCTTTTGTAGCTTGATTAACTATTGAATCAGTAGATGATGAATTAGTTGTTTTTGATTCTGTTTTTTTACCTGTTGCGAAAGCACCTATTATTAAAACTATAACTAGTAATATTATTAAAATTATTGTACCAATCTTTTTATTTTTCATATATACCTCCGTTTGATTTATTATACCACATTTTCGTATGTATAAATTATTTATTTTTATTTAAATATTCTTCATAAGACATATATCTATCTATAATTTTTCCATCATCTAATATTTCAATAACTCTATTAGTAACTGTATTATTTAATTCATAATCTCTTGTTGTAAAAATTACTTCTCCTTTAAATCTTAATAAACCTTTATTTAAAGAAGTAATACTCTCTAAATCTAAATGATTAGTGGGCTCATCTAATATTAAGAAATTTGGTTCTGATAACATTAATTTAGATATCATACATCTAGCTTTTTCTCCTCCAGATAAAACATTTACCTTTTTAAATACATCTTCTCCAGAAAATAACATTCTGCCTAAAAAACCCCTAAGTACTGTTTCATCATCTATATCAAAATACTGTTCTATCCACTCTAAAATATTTTTATTAGAATTGAAATATTCACTATTATCTTGTGGCAAATATTCACAGTTAATAGTTTTTCCCCATTCAAGAGTTCCTTTATCATAATTTTCTTTACCACTTAAAATATTAAATAATGTAGTCTTAACCATATCATCTTCTGCAATTATACATATTCTATCACTCTTTTTAACAGTAAAAGAAACTTTATCTAATATTTTTTTACCATCAACTACTTTAGTTAAATTCTCTACTTTTAATATATCTTTACCATGATCTTCCATCTTAAAATCAATAAATGGATATTTTCTAGATGAAGGAACTATCTCATCTAATACTATTTTATCTAGCATCTTCTTCCTGGAAGTAGCTTGTCTACTCTTAGAAGCATTAGCACTAAATCTATCTATGAACGCTTGTAATTCTTTCATTTTAGCTTCTTTCTTCTTATTAGAATCTCTCATCTGTTTTTGTAGTAATTCACTAGATTCATACCAAAAATCATAATTACCTACATAAAGTTTTATTTTTCCATAATCAATATCTGCAATATGAGTACATACCTTATTTAAAAAATGTCTATCATGTGAAACTATTATTACTGTATTATTAAAATCTATTAAAAATTCTTCTAACCATTTAATTGCATCTATATCTAAACTATTAGTAGGTTCATCTAAAAGCAGGATATCTGGATTACCAAATAAAGCTTGCGCAAGTAATACTTTAACTCTTAATTTAACAGGAATTTCTTTCATTTTTTGATAATGCATCTCTGTATCTATTCCTAAATTATTAAGAAGTGTTGCCGCATCACTTTCTGCATTCCATCCATCAAGTTCTAAAAATTCTGCTTCTAAATTAGCTAATTTCATACCATCTTCTTCACTAAAATCACTTTGAGCATATAACTTATCTTTCTCACTCATAATAGAATAAAGTTTATTATTACCTCTAATTACAACATTAATTAAAGTTTCTTCTTCATATTCATAATGATCTTGTTTTAGAATTGATAATCTTTGATCTTTAGAAATAGTAACTTCACCAGTAGTAGTATCAATTTCTCCAGATAATAACTTTAAAAAAGTAGATTTGCCACTACCATTAGCACCAATAAGACCATAACAATTACCTTCAGTAAATTTTATATTAACATCTTCAAATAATGTTCTTTTGCCAAACTTTAAACTAACATTACTAACTTGTATCATATAATCACCTTCCAAATTATTATAACATATTTTTATTACTTTTATATTCTTTAATAATCCATTCCATAATTAAACTGACTATATAATTAATTTCATTATCACTAAGTTCTTTTTCTTTAGGAATATTATGCCATTTTTCTAAACATCCACGACAACAGCACCCACAAGCATGTTGTGCAATAAATACTGGATGATTTTTAGTAGGAGTTTGTTTTCCATCATTTATAGGCCTTACTTTCAAGTTCTTATTAACAAAGTCATACGCATGAGTTTTTATTTTATTTAATCCAATTTCATCAATATACTTAACCATATATTTACGCAAATGAAAACTACTTCTAAATTTAGATTTAGATAACTCATTTAATTTATTATTAATAATTTCTTTTCTTTTATCCATAGATATATTATACAATAATAGTATTATTTTTTAAATAATTCATATGTTATAATAGTTATAGGTGATAAATATGAATATTAAAGATAAAATATTTGCCCACAGAGGAATACATAATAATAAAACAATACCAGAAAATTCTATTAAGGCTTTTGAAAAAGCAATAAAAGAAAATATACCTATAGAATTAGATGTTCATATATTAAAAGATAATACTTTAGCAGTATTTCATGACGATAATCTAAAGAGAATGACTAATATAAATAAACCTATAAGAAAATATACATATAAAGAATTAGAAAAAATAACTCTTCTAGATACTAACTATAAAATACCAACACTAAAAGAAGTATTATATTTAGTTAATGGTAAAGTATTATTACTAATAGAATTAAAAAATGATCATAGAACTAATACTATGTGTAAAAAAGTTTGTAAAATGCTAGATAATTATAAAGGCGAGTTTATTATCCAATCTTTTTATCCTAATATAATAAGATGGTTTAAAAAACATAAACCTAGTTATTATAGAGGATTATTAATTACTAATAATTATAAATCTAACTTCTTAAAAAGATTTGTTAGAAGTGATTTTATTATAAATTATTGCTCTCCAAACTTTTTATCAATAACTAAGAAATTACTTTCTAATAAACAAATTAAAAAACAAAAAAGTAAAGATATTCCTATCTTTACTTGGACTATTAATACTAAAGATGAACTTAATAAATTAAAAGATAAAGCAGATGTATTTATTTGTAATCTTTAGTTTTAACTTTATGTTTTTTGTTTTTCACTCTTAATATAGAACTAAATATTTCTAATAAATCATCATATTGACATGTAGCATCTGCTTTCGCAATAGCATTTATATATTCTTCTTTCTTTACTTTAGAATAATCTAAAAAATATTCTTCTAGATTATTTTTTTTACATACATAATCCATAAACTGTCTTAAATATTCTCTTTCTGTACGACCATTACCTTCTCTAAAAGGATGAATTATATCTAAATCAGAATATAGTTTAGTAAAGAAAACTAATAACTGATCTTTATTCTTTATTTTTTTAGATTTCTTTTTAGCTTTCTTTAGAGTTTCATCTAATGAACTATATATAAATTGTGGTAGGCAAAAAGGAATCATCTTAGTAATATTTTCATTACGTATTTTGCCTGCAAAATCATATATATATCTTCAAATAGGTATTTATGTATAGATAAATAGTGTTTAATATCAAAAGTTTGGTTACCTGGATTCAAATATAATTTAGCTAATCTATAACTAGTATTTACACGTTCTACTTCTTCTAAATCTTTACTATTTGTAATACCTAATCTATTCTTTAATACACCATTTTCTTCTACATATTTAGATTCATAATTAAATAAGTCACTGTTTAATCTTGACATGTTTTTCAACTTCTTCCTGTTTATTTTCTTTTTCTTGTATTTTCATTATAATAGAGTACAAAAAACTATCATCTCCTGTACCATTTCTTAAATCTTCCATTATCTTCTTAAATTCACTTTTCTTTAGAGGATTTTCTTCTAACTTATTACTACTATTTGCAGACTTAACTGCTTCTTTTATTCTTTTATCCATATAATTACCCCATTTCTTATAGGTATATATTTTAACACAAATTCTTATATAATCAAGAAAAAAAGAGTTTTTAACTCTTTTTCATTTTATCTGTAACTTCATCAGGTACTACTTCTACAGTAATAGGTTTTTTATCATCTTTACTAAATTTCCTATCTTTAGCTTTAGCTTCTTCTTCTTGCATTAACACGTTATATGCAATTTTTCCTACTAAAGTCTTAGGAAGTTCTTCTCTAAATTCATATTCATATGGCCATGAATAAATAGCTAAGTTCTTTTCACAATGTTTTTTAATTGATTCTAATACTTCATCACTTGCTTTATTAGAATTTTTTAATACTATAAAAGCTTTCGCAACTTCTACTTTGTATGGATGAGGTATTCCTATAACACAACTCATTAGTACATCTTCATGTCCATCAATAACATTTTCTATATATTGTGGATAAATACAATAACCAGATGATACAATCATTCTCTTAATTCTTTGTTTATAGTAAATAAATCCATCTTTATCCATATATGCCCTATCACCTGTATGTAACCAAATATGACCATCTTTATGTTTTCTTAAAGTTTGTTTTGTTTCTTTTTTACTACGATAGTATCCCCTCATAACAGTAGGTCCACTAATAACTATTTCTCCATCTTCCCCATATGGAAGTTCTTTTTCTGTTGATGGATCAATTATTTTATATAGTGTATCTGGTAGCGGTACTCCAATAGAACCTTCTCTATAGTAGTTTTGTGGAGTAAGACATGATACTGATCCACATTCTGTTAGTCCATAACCTTCTCTTATTTGGACGTCTGCTCCATGCTTTTTAAAGAATTTATCAATTTTTTTCTTTAATTCAATTGATAAGCTATCTCCACCTGAAATAGCACATTTAATATATGACATATTGTGTCTTATAATACTTTTATTTTTAAGTAATGCTTCATATAAAGTTGGAACTCCAACTATAATATTAGGTTCATACTTTCTTAATAATTTATCAAACGTTTTAGCACTAAATTGTGGTACTAAAATTGATGTTCCTCCAAAATATTGGACAGTATGAATACAAACCGCAAGTCCAAATCCATGGAATATTGGCATAATAGCTAAAACTTTATCTTTTTCATTTAAACAAGCACATGCTTCAAATGCTTGCATCGCAATGGCATTTAAATTTAAGTTAGTTAGTTCAACTCCTTTAGGTTCTCCAGTTGTACCACCAGAATATAAAATAGCCGCAACTTCTTTCCCTTTAAAATCATCTTCTATTTCTTTTGTATATGATTTACCTAATTTAATAAAATCATTCCATTTTAATATTTTATCTTTATTTTTACCAACATATTTATTAATAACACTCATAGCTTGATTATAAATATTCATAGCTTTATATGCAGTAGATAAATATAGTGGCATAGAATCTGCTGCAGAAGCTACTATAATATTTTTGATTTTAGTATCATCTATAATATTTTCTATTTTATCTAAAGCTACATCTATAGTAACAATATATTTACTACTAGTTTTATTTAGAAAACTCTTAATTTCATTTTCTCCAGATAATGGATGAATCAAATTAGATATAGCTCCTATCTTATTAATTGCATAAAATGCAATTATTGCCTCAGGTGTATTAGGCATACAAATACTAACTATATCTTTATGTTTAATACCTAAAGCTTTAAAAGATCTAGCTGCTTCATCTATTTGTTTTAAAAACTCATGATAAGTCTTTTTAGTACCATAATAGTTATAACTAATATTATTTAAATGTTTAGATGCTGTATATTCAATTAATTTATATACAGAAAAATCTGGATACTCCAAATGTTTTTGTACTCCATCATAATAGTTGTACCAAGGAGTTTTTACTCTTTTTACTGCCATATAATCAACTTCTTTCATACTATAATATTCCATATTATATATTATTAGAATTATTTTCCACTAGTACTATTATAATACATTTATTTTTATCAAGCAAATAAAAACAGTGATATTTATCACTGTTATTTTCTAATGGTGGAGCATAGCGGGATCGAACCGCTGACCTTCACGGTGCAAACGTGACGCTCTCCCAGCTGAGCTAATGCCCCATAACAATATAGATTATAACATAACCAAAATAAAAGTCAATATCTTTTATATTTTTTCTTTAGGATATCTTTTTCAAAATAATAGTTACCATCTATATTTATTAAATGTCTCTTACTCCTTCTAAAATCATGAATTCTATTTATAATTATTCCTTTTTTAAAATTATAATTATTTAAATATCTTTCCAGTAGAAATCTTTCATATAAATAATTAATATTCTTATATTCTAGTATTACTTTATAGATTAAAAATATACTAATTATTATAATATTCAAAGTTAAATTATTTAATATAGAATAAATAAAAATTATTATTATTATAAAAGTAATACTTAGAACAATACTAAGTATTAAACTTTTCTTATATGAAATAAATATAGATAAAAATAAATTTAATATTTTACCCCCATCTAATGGATATATAGGAAGTAAATTAAATATTAATATACTATAGTGATATATACTAATTAGTTTATCATAATCTTTTAATACATTAATTAATATTAAGTAACCAATTATTTGCATAATAGGACCAAATATTAAAACTAGAAATTCCTTTATAATACTGATATTTAAATCAAATTTAAACTTAGATATTCCTCCTAATGGATATATATTAATCTTAATTAATTCTCCACCTAATAATAAAGCCATTAATAAATGCCCTAGTTCATGAATTATAACTAAAAAACTTATCACAAAAAAAGGAATAAATGATGCGGTAAATACTGATATAATAGCTAGTAAATATACTAATGGATTTATATCAATATAGTTAAATATATTTTTTATAATCTAAATACTTCCCATCTTTTTGAAATACTAAATAAAGTTTATTATCTTTTACTTCTCCTAGTAACTTACCTTTCTCTATATAATCATAAAGCTTTATATTACTAGGATTAATATTAGAATAATAAACATCTACTCCATTAATTTGTTCTACTATAATAGTATTACCATATCCTTCTTTTTCTCCCATAAAAACGACAATTCCACTCTCAAGGGAAGGAACCATATATTTATCTCTTACAGATAATTTTACTCCATTTTTATATTTACTTTTACTTTGGTAACTCAATTTCTCACTGAAAACTTTCTCATCTGCACTGACTATTTTATCTACAGATAAAATTCTACCAAAATACTTTTCATATAAATTTTTTACTTTAGTAAATTTAAAATTTTTCTCATATACATTGGTAATTATAATATTTTTAAATTTAGAATTATCTTTTACTAAAATCATTCCAACTAAAAATATTAATATAGTAATTAATACTTTATTAATAAATACTTTAACTGATTCTTTTAACACTAGTTTCTTTTTTACTGTTTTTCTGTTTTCCATATATTTCTCCTTTATTTAAATATATGAAAAAAAGAAGTTAAGTATGATTAATTTATACTTAAACTTCTATATTTTTTAGGTAAATGATTGATTATAAAATATAATATTTCTCCATAAAGAATATTTATAATTAAACTATGTAATACTTTATATAATAATTTTAATAGAGTTATATGTACTAAGTTAAATAATAATATTATGAAAACTGTTAGTAACTCATAGACTATAATTATAATTATTATTTCTAATATTATATTTAAGAAATTAATTTCTAAGTTTTCATATAATAATGTAATTAGGAAAGCTATTCCAACAAATAATACTCCATTAAAAAATATTAGATTTGTAAAGAATAAATCATATATAAAGCCAAATATAAAAGAAAAGACAAAGTATTTATACTTATCCTTTTTTAAAAAAGAATATATAAAGAATAAACTTACTATTGAAAACATTGGTGTAAATAAAGATAAGTTTCCATTCATATAAGGTAAGAAATTATTTAATATTATTTCTAATATTAAAGAAATACTTGCGATTAATACACTAATAATCATTTTACTCTTTCTCCTTTAATATAGTAACATAATGAATGCTATTAAAATCCTGTTTTGTTTTTATATATAAAGTTTTACTTAAATTGTATTTATCGCTTTCTTGTTTGGTAACTTCTCCTATATATATTCCTCCTGGAAACATACCACCTAATCCACTGGTAACTATATTATCTCCTTCTTTTATATCATTATTATTATCAACTCCACTAACTTTAATAGTATTAGTTTTTTTATCATAACCATTTAATATAGCATAACTATCTCCACTATTAGATTTTATCGCCACACTTACTTTATAGTTAATATCATCTGATGTTATTAATTTTATCTCACTAGAATACTTATATACTTTAGATATTTTACCTATTAGGCCACCACTTGTTACTACTGCCATATCTTTTTTTATACCAGAATTTCTGCCCTTATCTATAGTAATTGTATTAAACCAATAACTTTTATTTCTAGATAGTATTGTGGCGTTAATTGTATCATATTCAGTTAACGTTTTATTAAGATTTAACTGTTCTTTTAACTCTTGTATTTCTTTTTCTAAAGATTCATTTACATTCTTTTGAATAACATAACTTTCACTTTGGTTAATATCTTTTTTATTATTTAATGAAGTAAATGGATACATAACTATTCTATTTATAAACATAGTAGTATCTTTAAAAATAGATTCTCCCATAATAGTATTTCTATTAAGTTGTACAGATATAAATAATAAAATAAAAATAACTATACTAACTATTGGAATAATTATTTTTTTACTTAACTTATCTTTCTTTTTTTTCTTATACATAATACCATCCCATTCCTATTTATTATAATATAAAATATTTTTATAAACAACTATATATTTAATCTATTATTATCATAAAAACTATAAAAACTATCTTCTCCTACTATAATATGATCTAATACTGGAATACCTTGAATATAACCAGTTTTAACAAGACTTTCTGTAAATCTAATATCTTCTCTACTTGGATTAATATCCCCAGATGGATGATTATGCATACATACTATACTAGAAGCACTTACTTTATATGCTTCTTTAAATATTTCTCTTGGATGAACTACACTATTATTAATTGTTCCCATAAATAATAATTTCCTTTCTATTAATTCATTTTTATTATTAAAATATAAGGCATAAAAATATTCTTGCTTTAAGTTATTAAATAAGTATTTAGAATCTTCCCATATATCTTTAGCATTTACTAATTTTCTAAGTTTATTATTTTTCTTTAAAACTATTCTTTTTCCAAGTTCTATAGAAGCAACTAATTCAATAGCTTTTACCTCTCCTATACCATTAATATTCATTAATTCATTAATACTTATATCTTTTAAATATTCAATATTATATTTATTTAGTAATTCTAAAGATAAATCATTAACTGATTTTTTTCTAGTACCTGTTTTTAAAATGATTGCGATAAGTTCTGAATCAGATAAATTATTAACTCCAATAGATTTTAATTTTTCTCTTGGTCTTTCACTAATAGGAATATCTTTTATTTTGTAAATAATAATCACCTCTAATATATTATTAACAATTAAAAGATATTTACTTATTATTTATTATTTCTTCATAATTAGATAAAACAACAGATTCTATCATTAAAACATCTTCATTACTATTACTATTTTTTATTAATAAATCAAATTGATCTACATTATTAGAAAATTCTTTATTATTTACATTTAATTCTTTTATATAAATCTGATATCCTTTATTTTCATATATTTTTTTTATTAATTTAGCTATTTCTAAATCTTTAGAAATACCTACATATACATAGTATTTATTATTTTTATGGATAATAGCTCTATTCTTTATATCTTTTATATCACTATTCATAACCTCTTTATTAGAATAGATTCCTTCTTGAATAAAATAATAACTTTCTCCACTTTCAAATAAACTTTTAGCGTTTATATTAGATATATATTTACTACAAAATATACCTATAATTATGAAGAATAATCCCCAGTATAATTTCTTTTTCATAGTATCACCAATTAGATACTAACAAACTAAAATATTATTTTTTGTCGAAAAAAAAGAATTGTAATTTATTTTACAATTCTTTATTTATATTATTAATTAAAAACCTATGTGTTTAACATTAGAAGCTGTTGCACCTGCATCATTTGAATATTCATAATAAATATAGTAGTTTTGATCTGTGTTTTGATCAGTTATATTGGTACTATCTGTAGTTACAAAAGTAACATCGCGCTCTATTCCATTTATTACAACTTTTCCAGAAGGTGCTGGATTTTCAAAAGTACTTGTATCAACTTGACTAGAATAATTTCTTCTAGTACTAGCATATTTTACATTTGAAGCTCCATTATTAGTAATAGTATAGTAGTAATAATCATGAACTATTCGTCCCCATCTATTTTCATGAGTTTGTTCTTGTTTTCCACTAATTTCAAGTGCAGCATCAAGTTCCTCTGGTGTAATTAGTTCATTGACTGTAACTGCTGTTGGTTCAGAAGTATTACCATATATATCTTTTGCAGTAACAGTAAATGTATCATTTACATCTGTTGTGAAACTATAGTTTTCTTCATATCCTACAGGTGTTCCAGCAGAATTAACTATACTTACTTCTTCAATTTCAGAATAATCTGTTATTGTTAGTGTTACTGTTGCTGTATTTCCTGTTATTGATTTTGAAGATGTAATAGTTGGTGCAGTTGTATCTTCAATTGTTACTGTTCTTGATGCTGTTACAGTTTCTCCATCTGGATTAGTATAACTATATACTACTGAATATTCTCCAACTGGAGAGTCTATATTAAGACCATCTACTTCTTCTCCGTCTTTGTATACTTTAATATCTGTTACATCTCCACTACTTACAATAGTGTTATTTTTCTTATTTGTATATTTAGCTCCTTCTTCGCTATATTCATTTGTTTTATATTCTAGTGTCACATCTCCACCATTGGTTGTAACTTCTGTATCATATTTTACTACTACTGGTGTTACAGATGGTGTACTACTTGATGAATTTGAAGTACTTGTACTTATATTTGTTTTAGTTTCACTAAAACGATAAGCAACAACATAATCATCTTTCTCATCTGTAAATGTTAATTTATCTTTATCCTTCTTTTTTGGCTTTTTATCCTTTTCTTCTACCCTTTTATCCTTTTTATCATCAGAACTTGCTTTCTTCTGACAACTAACTAATGATAATATAAGTATTAGTGCAACTACTGCAGCAACTACTATACCAATTATCATTTTCATCTTATTTGATGAATTACTTTTTTGATTTTTCACCATAAACCCTCCTAAATTTTAATTTATAAATTAATTATAGCAACAAATCAAAAAAAATACAAATATTTTTTCCACAGAAAAAGATGCACAAAAACTTCTTTTTATTTTTCTAATAAATTTTTTAATTTTTCTTTCTCTTCTTTTAGTTTCTTTCTATCTAATTCTACTATTTTAGCAGGTGCTTTATTTACATAGTTTTCATTAGCTAAAAGTTTCTTTCTTCTTTCAATAGATTTCTTTAAAGCTTCAATAGCAACTTTATTTATATTCTTTTCTGCTTCAGTTTCAATTTTTTCAAAGAATATATGAGCTTTTATTCTATTCGAAAACACTTTATATGATTTAATACCTAGAGGTTCTTTAACAACATTATTTTCAAGTCTTAATAACTTAACAATTCTTTCGTTATCATCATCAGTTGCAAACATAACTTTTAAATCTTTAGTCATATTATTTTCTGCTTTAATATTTCTAAATCTCTTAACAAATTCTACCTCATCATCTACAACTTTTTCTTCAAGTTCAAATACATATTTTTTAGAATACTTTGGATAATCAGAGATCATAATAGATTCGTTGTTTTTAACAGGTAGAATTTGATATATTTCTTCTGTTACATAAGGCATAAATGGATGTAACATCTTAAGTATTCCAGTTAATACATAACATAAAGTTGACTGTGTATTAATATCATCAATAGAATATTTAGCCATTTCTATATAATAATCACAGAAATAATTCCAGGCAAAGTCATATATTTCTGAACCTGCTAGATTAAATTCATATTTATCCATATGTCTTGTAACTTTCTTTAAAGTTTTTTCATATTTAGTTAAAATCCATTTGTCTTCTGGTTTTAAATCCTTTAATTCTATTTCAGTTAGATCTTCTATATTCATTAAAACAAATCTAGATGCATTCCATAACTTATTAACAAAATTCCAAGTTGATTTTAGTTTAACCTCATCAAAACGAACATCTGGTCCCATAGAACCATCTGTTGTTAGATAGTACCTTAGTGAATCAGCACCATATTTTTCTATCATATCAAATGGATCTACACCATTACCTAAAGATTTAGACATCTTTCTTCCATCTTTATCACGAATTAATCCATGAACAACTATATCTTTAAAAGGTCTTACACCATTAATATATTCAGATTGAAACATCATACGAGCTACCCAGAAAAATATAATATCAAATCCTGAGATTAAACAATCAGTTGGGAAATATGCCTTAAAATCTTCTGTTTCTTCTGGCCAACCTAAAGTTGAAAATGGCCATAACGCACTAGAAAACCAAGTATCTAAAACATCTTCATCTTGAACCCAACCTTTTTCTTTTGGTGCTTCCATTCCAACATAAATTTCTCCATCTTTATACCAAGCTGGTATTCTATGTCCCCACCAACGCTGTCTTGAAATAAACCAATCATAGGATATTTCCATCCAATGTCTTAATGTTTTTTCAAATCTTTTTGGTACAAAATTTACTTTTTTATCTTTGTCATCTTGAAATTCCAGTACTTTCTTAGCAAGTGGTTCCATCTTAACAAACCATTGCTCTTTAATCATAGGTTCTACCATGACACCAGTTCTTTCACTATGACCAACTTCATGTGTTAATGGTTCTATTTCTAATAGTAGATCTTGTTTCTTTAAATCCTCTATTACTTTTTCTCTACAATCTTCTCTAGTAAGTCCAACATATCCTGGAGCATTTTCATTCATAGTAGCATCATCATTCATAATAACAATGCGCTCTAAATTATGACGATTACCTACTTCAAAGTCATTAGGATCATGAGCAGGAGTGATCTTAACACAACCAGTACCTTTTTCCATATCAGCATGTGGATCAGTAATTACTGGAATTGGTTTATTAACAAGTGGTAAAATTACATTTTTACCTACAAATTTTTTATATCTTTTATCTTTTTCATTAACAGCAACTGCAGTATCACCAAATAATGTTTCTGGACGAGTTGTCGCAACATCTAAATATTCATCACTATCTTCTAATTTATATTTTAAATGATAGAATGCACTTTTTTCTTCTTCATAAATAACTTCTTCATTTGAAAGTGCTGTTTGTGCTGCAGGATCCCAATTAATAATCTTTTCACCACGATAAATTAATCCCTTATTATAGTAATCTACAAATACTTTAGTAACAGCTTTATTTAAACCTTCATCTAAAGTAAAACGTTCTCTAGTATAATCAACTGAAAGACCTAGTCCTGCCCATTGATTTCTAATATTATCTCCATATTCATGAGTCCAATCCCAACAAGCTTCTAAAAATTGTTCTCTTCCATATTCATATTTATCTATACCTTGATCTTTTAACTTCTTAACAACTTTAGCTTCAGTTGCGATTGCAGCATGGTCCATTCCTGGTAACCATAATGTATCAAAGCCCTTCATTCTTTTATATCTTATAATAGCATCTTGGATAGCTGTATCATAAGCATGACCAATATGTAATTTACCAGTAACATTTGGAGGAGGTATTACCATACAATAATGAGGTTTACTACTTTTTGCATCAGCTTCAAAATATCCTCTCTCATTCCAAATTTTATATTTTCCTTCCTCAGTTTTCTTATGATTATATTTCTTATCTAACATTATAATCTCTCCTTTATGTACTTATTAATTTCTTTTCTCACAACTTCTAATTGTTTTATAAATTCTTCATTATTAGTATTATCTTCATAGATATCAATTTCTTTATTATAATAGTCTTGTTCTTTTAATATATGAAAACTATATTTGAAATTAATATCAAATACAAATCCAAGTGATGTAGATAAATCATCTGCTTTATTCTTTTTATCAATACGTGCAACTTCTACATTTCTTAATAAATCACTAAATATATTTTTACTAAATTTTTGATTATTAGTATCTCTAGTAATTTCTTCAATTGTATAAAGATATATTATATCTATTTTATCTGCATCTCTAACTATTTTTGCATATAATTCTTCTTTTTCAGATAATCCTTCATCTATACTATATTTATTGTGATATTTTATACTATTTAATATTATAGAATCATATTTATTAGTACTAATAAATTTCCTTAAAAATTTACTTTCTTTCTCTTTTAAAAGTGTAACTGCTAAGTCTCCATGATCTATACTATCCATATCATTAAATGTTTTATATCTTTTCCATTGTTCAAATCTTCCTAAATCATGTAATAGTCCACATAATTTAGCTAATTTAATCTCTTCATCAGATAAGTTTAGACTCTCTGCAATCTCTCCACATAAATCCATGACTCGGAATGTATGATTAATTTTTCTAATACACTCTTTCCCCAACCTTCTGTATTTATCAGTATATTCTATAAATTCTAATTTTGCTTTTTCTAAATCCATAATATCAACTCCAAAAAAAAGGATTCCTCCCTAAGGACGAATCTTCGTGGTACCACCTTAATTTATTACTATAAAGTAATCTCAATATTTTTAACGGAATTACCCGGAACTATCTACTTAATTTCAATAATTATGCTCCACTGCTACCTTCTATAATACTTGCTAGTTATTTTCACCAACCATAACCTCTCTTAAAACTTTTATTATATACTCCTCAGTTTCATCGCATCTCTTTTAATTATACTACAATACTTCTTTTTTTTCTATACTATTAGATTATTTTTTTCTTCTTTTTTAATTGATAAACACTTAAACTAGATTCACCTAATCTATCCATTGGAATTTGATCTAAAAAATCAACTGGATTAATATTATTCTTACTATTAGTATAAACTATATTAAAACATTTAATTAAATCTTCACCAAAGCCTAATTGTTCTAAATAATTAATATAATCAAAATACTCTTGCATATCTAGTTTTGATATTTTATCACTTGAAATCATATTTAAAATCATCATATCATAACAAAGTATATCCGTATTTTCATTGGGATAATAAGTACCATATGTACCTGTGGTATTTAACCTATACTTATTAGGTTTTATATTCCTTTCATCTTTACCTTTATATTTATCTTTAAAATACTTCAATATCATATTAGTATCCAAATATAGTGAAGGAAGTGGATAATTACTATTTAAATATGCGCTATCCAAATCAATAGCCTTTAGTTTATCATTTTCGGTAATCAAAAAATTATATTCATGTAAATCTCCAAACGAAAAATCTATTCCATCTTTCTTAAGTACTTTAATTTTTTTTAGAAGCTTACCAACCTTCTCTAAATATTTAATTTTATCTTCATTACTTACTTTATAGTCATTTAGAATTAATCCTAAATTACGTGCATTGTCTATCTTAGGTACTGTTACTCCAATGACATCACCTTTTACAGCTACTAAATGTTTAGGAATAACTAATTCTTTGATTCCAATTTTTTCTTCATTATCTGAAAGCATACTAACAGTTAATAACTTATTAGCCATACTTTCCCCTTCATTAATAAAAATTTTCTTAAGAAGCAAATTTTCTGTTTTATAACTCTTTCCTAATTTATCTAACAAATAAAACTTAGCTTCTGTATTTATGATATTATCATCTATTTCATAAGGTGTTAATTTTTTGAATTTCTTTTCAGGTATATCAATAATTTTCATATAAACCACACCCCTCAAGTAATTGCAGGTATTATAACACAAATATCTTTTTTTTTCAATTTTTAAACAAAAAATAGACTTATTTGTCTATTTTTTCTACTTCTTTATATTCTTTGTTTTTAAGATCAACTATTGCCTTTTTTATTGTTAGATTATTTACTAATTTACCTGTATGTTCATCTTCCACTATTTCATTTTTTGTAATCTTATTAATGTTAGACATTCCATCTATCACTTTACCAAATGCTGCATAATTTCCATCTAAATATTCAGAATTCCCTAACATAATAAAGAACTGACTTCCTGCTGAATCATTATCTTCGCTTCTTGCCATAGATATTATTCCCTTTTTATGTTTTAGACTATTATCAAATCCATTTGATGTAAATTCTCCTTTTATTGTATAACCTGGTCCACCAGCACCAGTACCGGTTGGATCTCCACCTTGTAATACAAACCCTGGAACTAATCTATGAAAAGTATTATTGTCATAAAAACCTTTTTTTACTAATGAAATAAAATTGTTTACTGTATTTGGTGCTACTTCTGGATATAATTCTATAACTATCGAACCATAATTTTCTATATACATTGCAACTACAGGATTTTCAGTTCTATATTTTGATAATGATACCTCATTGTTTGATTTATTATAATCTATCCCTAATAAATTTTCTTTTTGATACTCTTTATGGCAGCCATTTAATATGAAAATACATACTACTAATATTATTATTCTTTTTGTCATTTTAATCTTACCTTTCTTTTTCATCCGTTAATATAGTTGTTATAGTTTAATTTTATCATAGAATATTTTTTTTACCAATATAGAAATTATATGATACAATATAATTGGTGATAGTATGACGACTCGACAAGAATTAAATAAAGATAAACATAATAGAATTGAAACCGAAAAAAACAAAGTGAGGAAAAAAAAATTAACTGTTTTGGTTTTTAAAGTGATATTTTTTTCTATTGTTTTCATTACTATCTTGTTTTTTTATATTACCTATGTTGCTAACTTACATACTGTAGTTAGAGAATATAGAATTAATTCTAATAAAATACCAGATAGTTTTAATGGTGTTAAAATAGTGCAATTCTCAGATATTCATTTTGGAACCACTATTGGTAATAAAGAATTGAATACTGTTATTAAATTAATCAATTCTAGAAAACCAGATATCGTTGTATTTACAGGCGATTTAATAGACAAAAACTATAAACTATCCTCAATCGAACAAGAAAAAATAATTAATAGCTTTAAAAAAATTAATTCTTCTATTGGCAAATATGCTGCAATTGGTGATGAAGATAAAGAAGCTTTTTCTACTATATTTAATCAAAGTGATTTCACTATTCTAAATAATAGTTATGATTTAGTGTATAAAGACAATAATGATCCTATTCTAATAGTTGGTTTAAATAAAACTATAAATACTGATACTGATGAAGCTTATAAATACTTTTCAGAAGCAAATCACAATTCAAAAATATATACCATTTCCTTAGTTCATGAACCTGACTTTATTGATGAAATTCAATCAAAATATAATAATGATTTGTTTTTAGCAGGACACTCTCATAATGGGCAAATTAGAATACCATATCTTGGTACAATTCCAACAAAAAAAGGTGCTAGAAAGTATTATAATGAACACTATAAATTAAACAAAGCTGACTTATATGTTTCTAGTGGTATTGGTACAAATGGAAGTGGCATACGATTGTTCACTCATCCTAGCATAAATTTGTTTAGACTATCAAATAAATTTTAGGAAGGTAATAACCTTCTTTTTTATTGTTTATAAATTTTTATACTACCAATATTCCTATTTGATAAATATATTGTGATTTTTCCTATATTTTTAGACTTTATACTTTTATCAATTTGTACTATTGTTTGTATATTTGATAATTCATTCTTACTTAATGGATAAAAGAAAGATTCTTTTATATATACTTTTTCATTGTATAGTTGTTTGTTTATGTTAAAGTTGTTTTTTGAAATTATTTTATATTTGTGATATTTGTTAAACATGCTCCTGTATAAATAATTGTGATTATGATATGCATCATTATCATCTAATGTTACTATTGTTAAGTTCATGTTATTTTTAGAAGCTGTTGTAACTAGTGTTTTACCAGCTTTCGGAGTATATCCATTTTTTCCTCCTGTGCAATATTTATAATTAGTTAATAATTTGTTTTTGTTGTACCATAAATATGTTTTCTTTCCTGTACTTGTTTTGTACTTTTTAGTCGATATTATTTTTCTATATAACTTGTTTTTATATGCATAAATGGAAAGTTTTGCCATATCTCTAGCGGTTGAATAGTTCTGAGTTTTTTCATCTAAACCATGTGGATTTCTAAAAATGGTATTCTTCATACCTATTTCTTGCGCCTTTTTATTCATCATTTCAACAAATTCTTTTTCACTACCTGCAATCTCTTTAGCTAAAACAACACTTGCATCATTTCCACTTCTTAACATTAAGCCATATAATAAGTCTTTTATACTCATCTTTTCTCCCACTTCAACATAAATATTGGTTCCATACATTTTCAATACTTCTTTCCCTATTTTTACTTTTTTTTCTATTCTATTACTTTTTTCTATTGTAATAATAGCAGTCATAATTTTTGTTGTTGATGCTATCAATTTTTTTTGATTATCATTTTTTTTATATAATACTCTACCACTATCTAAATCAACAACAATACTACTATGTGCAGTGTCGTTATATGCGAAAGTATTTATTGGTAAGTAAGTTATTATTAGGATTATTAATATAACTTTTTTCAAAATTATCACCTAAAAATATATATGCTATCAATGATATTTTTAAAACTTTTAATGAAATAAATAATAGAATTATTTGAAAAATTGTTAATCATATATATAGAGGTGTTATATGGAAAAAAATATGCAAGAATTGTATAATAAATTTATTGAATTAAGAAATAAGGGATATGTAAAGTCTATTAGTAAAAATAGAAATAGTAGTGGTATTACATTAGAATATTATTTAGAAACAACTAGTGGAGATATTTGTATACCGGATTTCAAAAATATTGAAATAAAATGTATTAGTGTATATTCAAAATCAAAAATAAATATGTTTAGTTCTTCACCAGATGGTTGTTATATATTACCAACACAATATTTAGCTGATAATTATGGATATCCTGATAATGATTTTAAGAATATTAATATTTTTAAAGGAACTATAGGAATTTATTTAACAAAAATTGGAAATTTTTATTTTTCTATAGTTGTAAATAATAAGTCAAAAAGAATATATTTAAAAGTTTATGATAAATACAAAAAATTTTTAAATAATGATATTTATTGGGATTTTGATAGTATAGAAGAAAAATTAATAAGAAAGATGTCTAATTTGGCAATTATTACCAATTATAAAATGGAAAAATATGGTAAAATATATTATTTTTATAACAGTATTAAATTTTATCAATTAAAATCATTTAATGTTTTTTTACTTCTTATAGAAAAAAATATAATAAAAGTTAGATTTAATATTGGTGTTTACAAAAGTGGATATAAACTAGGTAAGTTACACGATCATGGAACAAGTTTTGTTATATCAGATAAAGACTTAGTAAAACTATTTGATATAGTCTACTAAACTAATCATTAATACAAATTTTAGAATTATAAATTTTTTTGAGAACAAAAAAAGTCTATTTTCATAGACTTAATTTTTTTAATGGTCGGGAAGACAGGATTTGAACCTGCAACCCCTTGGTCCCAAACCAAGTGCTCTACCAAGTTGAGCCACTTCCCGAAAATGGTGCGCTCGAAGGGATTCGAACCCCTGACCTCTTGGTTCGTAGCCAAACGCTCTATCCAGCTGAGCTACGAGCGCATGGATACTCAATCTATATACTAAAATATTATTATCAAAATGGTGGCTCCAGCGGGAATCGAACCAGCGACACAGGGATGTTCAGTCCCTTGCTCTACCGACTGAGCTATGAAGCCAAATGGCGGTTCCAACGGGACTCGAACCCGCGATCTTCTGCGTGACA
>JAFQXM010000004.1 GCA_017406955.1 Bacilli bacterium
AGGGGTATTATTAAGGGAAAACTATTTCTTTATTAATGGTTATAGACATTTATTTTATAAGTCTAATGTTGAAAAAGTATTTATAAAGGGAACTAGATTTGAAGAAATATATAGTTTATTCCTATTTGATCGTACTTTAAGAAGTATTTTCTTTAAATACTTATTGTTAATTGAAAATAACTTAAAATCAATTATGTCTTATCAATTATCCAAGAAATATGGATATAGAGAAAGAGATTATTTGAGATCTAGAAACTTTACTCAAGATGTAGAAAAACAAAGACAAGTAAATGATTTAATTAAGAAGATGAAACGTCAAATTAGAATTAATGGTTCACAACATAGTGCTACTGCACATTATGCATCCAATTATGGTTATATACCATTATGGATATTAGTAAAAGTATTATCTTTTGGTATCGTTAGTGAAATGTTTTCTATTTTAAAGAGAGAAGATCAAAAGGAAATATGTAAAATATATGATTTAAGTGTAGAAGATTTTATAATTTATTTACCAATGCTTGCTAATTATAGAAATTTATGTGCCCATGAAGATATTTTATATGAAAATAAAACTCAAAAAGAAATAAATGATACTATTTATCATAAATTATTACATATTGAAAAAGATGAAGATAAATATATTTATGGAAAAAATGATTTATTTGCTCTTTTAATTATAATTAAACAGATGATTCAAAAAGATGAATTTAAGAATATGACTATTGAAATAGAAAACGCTATACAAACTTTAAACTATAATTTAAAATCAATTAAGATTGATAGTGTATTAAATAGAATGGGCTTTCCAATTAATTGGAAAGAATTATCTAAAATAGAAAGGAGTAAAGATAGTGAAGAAGAATGATACTAATAAATTAATTTTTCTAATAGTATTATCATTTGTATTAGGAAGTATCATTACTATTGCCTTAATCAAATGGACTCCTATATTAAATAATGAGGGTAATACAGTTATTACTAAGAATGGTACTCAAATATATGAAAAAAATTCTTTAGCGGCATCAGTTGAAAAAGTATATGATGCAGTAGTATTAATAAAAGGTTATCAGTTAGAACAACAATCTTCTACTGGTACAGGTTTTGTTTACAAAGTAGATGATAAATATGGGTATATTTTGACTAATCAACACGTTGTAGCAAATACTAATAGTGTTAAAGTTGTTATGTCTAATGATGAAGAAGTTAAAGCTAAAGTAATGGGTGGCGATAGCTATTTAGATTTAGCGGTACTAAGAATTGATAAATCAAAAGTTAGTTTAGTTGCTACCTTAGGTAAAAGTGAAAAAATGAAGCTAGGAGATACAATATTTACTGTTGGGGCTCCAATGGGAGAAGATTACAGAGGTAGTGTTACATCAGGAGTGTTATCAGGAAAAGATAGAATGGTTTCTGTTAATGTATCTAATTCTGTAAATGATGATTGGATTATGAGAGTTCTACAAATAGATGCTTCTATTAATCCAGGTAATAGTGGAGGGCCTTTATTAAATTCAAATGGAGAAGTAATAGGAGTTTGTTCTATGAAACTTGTTGATGATGAAATAGAAGGTATGGGATTTGCTATTCCAATAGAATATGCAGAGAGTCATATAAAATCACTTGAATCAGGTAAAAAAATATCTTGGCCATATTTAGGTGTTACAATGGCTAATGTTACAGATACTGCTAATTTGTATAGATATGGCATAAATATAGATAAAAGCATAAAAGAAGGTGTAGTGGTTGTTAAAACAGCTAAGGGATCTAGTGCTGATAAAGCGGGTCTTTCTTCCGGAGATATTATAACTAAAATAAATGGAAATAAAATAAAGGACTCTGCTTATTTGAGATATGAGCTATATCAACATCAAGCGGGAGACACAATTGAGGTAACTTATGTTAGAGGCGGTAATGAAAAAACTGTTAAAGTAGTATTAAATAAAAGTTCTAATTAATAGAGCTTTTTTTTGTATTATAATATTTAATTATTAGGAGTTATTATATTATGGATGATTTTTTCGATTTCTTAATTTCTACTAATCAGATAGAAAATATATTGGTAAATGATAAGGAAAAAGAAGAAAATAATAAAGAAAAAGTATTAATAAAAGATAAAAATGTTGAAAAAAAGGAATGGTAATAGTATTATTATAGTAAGGAGGAGTGAATATGTACGATGTAGATACTTATAATAGTATGAGTAGTCTTGGTCTTGGCTTTATGATTCCATATATTATTGTGATGCTTGCAGTTTTAGTATTAACTATTGTTGCAATGTGGAAAATTTTTGTTAAAGCTGGAAAACCAGGATGGGCTTCCATTATTCCATTTTATAATTTGTACAAGGAATTTGAAATTGCTGGAATGAATGGCTGGATGTTCTTACTATTATGTATACCAATTGTAAATATTATCATGACTATTGTGCTATATGTTAAATTAGCTAAAGTCTTTGGTAAAGGAATTGGATTTGCTATTGGTTTAATATTCTTAAACTTTATATTTACGCTTATTCTAGCTTTTGGAAAAGCAGAATATGTTGGACCACAAGAATAGTAAAAAGAGTATTTTTAAATACTCTTTTTATTTGTTTAAAAATTTGGTAATTAATGTTATAATGTAGGAGAGTAAAGAGGTGTTCTTATGGAAGCATTAACAATTTCTGCTGCTAACTTAGATGTTATTGAAAAAAACATGAGTTCAGTTGCTCATGAATTATCTGGAGTAATTAATAATGTTAACTCAGTTAATAATCAAGTCAATAAAGTTGAAGAGCAAGTAGAGACATTAAATAATGGTATAAAAAACTTAGTAAAAGAAATTAGAGAAACCACAACTATTACTAATGCTAGACAAAGTATTATGTATAATGATAAACAAATAGAAAAGAAATATGGTTATTATGATCAAGTTAGAAGAACTACAGAAAGTCTACTTGATTCTATTGAAAATTCATCTGTTTCTGCTAAAACATTAGTAAGACTAAAACAAGAATTATTAATGAATAATCCTAATTATTGGTTATCTAATGCTTTAACAACTTTAATATCTTGGATATTAGATGATAGAGAAGAAACAGAAAAAGAACTTAATAATGCTTTAAAGAAAGATTCTGAAAAAACTAGTATTTTCTTTTCTCTTATAAATTTAAAATTAGGTAGAAAATCTACATCTATAAATTGGTTAATAAATTATTTAGATAAATTAGATCCAACAAACTTAAATAGAGAATTTGTTACAGTATTAGACTTAGTATCTAATGGAGTTTATGGTACTGAGGGTAGAAGGATAATAGCTGATAGAATAAATAAATGGATGGCACTTCTTAATACTGATACTATTAATGATGAAGAAATAAATAGATGGATAAGTTTTATTGAAAGTAATAAGGAAGATATAAATAAGTTTCAATATTTAGATAGATTTTCTATGGATGTAGAAGTATTAAAAAATAATTTAGCTATATCTACTTCATATAAGAATGTATTAAACTATTTTAAGAATGTTACTCATCAAAATACTAAGAATAAAACTATAGATAATATAATAAACAATTTAATTTATGAATATGAAAAGAAAGAACAAGTATTTCAATCAGATAATTTAAGAAATAGATTGATTATAGAATGTAATGGTGATAGAGAAAAAGCAGATAAATTATATCAAAAAGAAAAAATGATATATGAAGATAGGATAAATTTAATATCATTACTTAGTAATATAGTTATTTATAAAGAAGAGTATAAAGTTAGTAATCATACACAAGCTTTCGCACTTAGTTTGGTAAAGGGCAATATATTAAAAGCATATGAAAAAATAAATTCTAATTTAGTGAAAACACCAGTTAATATAAAAATAGATAATTTTGTTACTAGTGTTAATGAAAATACAACTAAACAAAAAAATCATGAGGATATAGTTAATTATTTAAATAAAAAATATCCTATAGACGACAAGACATTAACTAGTATATTGTTTGCTATAAATATAGTTGGTGTTGTGGGTATATTTATTACACTTAAATCTATATTTAGTATGATTATAGGTATTGGGTTATTAATCGCAGATATTGTTTTAGTTTATAAAATATTTAAAGATAGAGATACAGTAAATAAATCTAAAAATAACGAGGGTAAAGCTTTGTCTTCTACTATGGAAAGAACTATGGCAGAAGTTGTTGATTATAAGAATACTATTAAAGAAAATGAAGTTAATTTTAATAATTTGAAAGCATTCTTAAATAGTATTGATAATAATAGTTATATTAAATCTAATAATGAAAGGAATATAAAAATAGATGAATAATGATAAAGAGATTGAAATAATAGATGATAAAGAGATAAAACCTCAAGTAGAAAATAAAGATCAAAATAATAAAGAAGTAATAGTTAAACTTCCAGAATGGAGTATTGAACCTCCGCTTCAAATAAAGAGGGATAAATAATGAGTTATGAAGAATGGATAGAATGTATTAATATATTAAAGAACTCTAATAATGAAGATATAAAAAATAAGTTATTAGATGAATATAATGATAATTTAAAAGATATGTTAATACCTAAACTAATAGATCTAATAAAATATAAATTCAATTTATCTGTACAAAATATATTAAATAATTTAGATAATATATTTTCTGATAATAATATATTGGATATGAGTTTAGTTAGATTTAGAAAAGAAGTTTTATTTATATATAGTTTAACTGATATAAAAGAGTTTACTGAAAATAATAAAAATGGATTAAAAGATATGGTAAAAAGAGAGTCTAAGGAAGTTTATGATATCTTGATAAAAGAGTCTAATAAAGTAGATCCTACAGGGATATTAAATATGACTATTAAAAATAATGTTATAAAATGGAGTGATGATAATGAATTATAGTGATACTAAAGAATATTTAAAGAGATATTTAAAGGCTAGAATACCGGTAATTACAATTAATAGTATAGAAAAAAATAGAGTTATAAGATTAATAGGAGAATTATCTAAAGAAATGAATATTAATTTTTCTTTATATGGTATGTCTGAAGGATTAGTTGATTTAAACACTAATCAGACTTTAACTGATGAAAAGACTATGATGGGAGTATTTGATTATATTTCTAATGAAATAAAGATGAAACAAAATTGTAATTATATATTGAGTGATATATCAGATATAGATGAATCTACTGTAGTATCTAGATATTTAGTAGATATAATTGAAAGAGCAGAGAAATCATCTGGAGTAGTTATTATAATTACTAGTGGATCTGTTTGGTCTAAAATAAAAAGATTAGGAATAGGACTAACTTTAGAATATCCTACAGAAGAAGAATTAAAAAATACTATAAAAGAGACAATAGAACCATATAAGAATCAAATCTCTGTAGAATGGGATGAAAATGATTATAGTACCGCAGCTTCTTGTTTACAGGGATTAAGTGAGATGGAAGCTAAAAATATTATATCTTCTATGATTATTAGAGGTAATATAAAAAAAGATGATTTAAAAGAATTAAAGTTTACTAAGCAAAAATTATTTAACGATATAGCAGGTTTAGAATCTATTGTAGTAGAAGATGATTTAGAAATAGCAGGATTAGACAATTTAAAAAATTGGTTATATGAGAAAAAAGAATTAATGAATCCAAATAAAAGGGAAGAATTAGAAAAAAGAGGCATTTCTTCTCCTAGAGGAATATTATTAACTGGTGTTCCTGGTTGTGGAAAAAGTTTGTGTTCGAAAGCAGCTTCACAAATATTTAATGTACCACTATATAGATTAGATTTAGCAACAGTACAAGGGGAGTATGTTGGACAATCTGAAAGACAATTAAAAGAAGCATTAGATACTGCAGAATATTTTTCACCTTGTGTATTATGGATAGATGAAATAGAAAAAGGACTTAATGATAATAATTCATCAGTTACATCTAAAATGATAGGACAATTCTTATTCTGGTTACAAGAAAATAAAAAACCAGTATTTGTAATCGCATCTGCTAATAGTGTAGAAGATTTGCCTCCAGAATTAATTAGAAAGGGTAGATTTGATGAAATATTCTTTGTAGATTTGCCTAAGAAGGAAGAAAGAGAAGGAATACTTAAATTATATGCTAAAAAATATTTAAGAGTAGAACTAACTTCTCCATTTTTAGATCAATTAGTAGAACTATCAGAAGGATATTCATCTTCTGATATAGAAGCTACCATGAGAGCTATTGCATACAAATTAATCGCAGTACCAGATACTAAGATAACTGAAGGTTTAATAAAAGACTCATTACAAAGCGTTGTATCATTATCACAAATTAATCCAGAAAAAATAGAAGAGATAAGAAATTGGGGTAAAGAAAGAGCTTACCCAGCATCTAAATAGAAGAAAAACTTCTATTTTTTTGTTATAATTAGTGTAGGTGATATTATGAATAAAATAGAAGAACTAAGGAAGATGATAGATGAATCTAATAATATAGTATTCTTTGGAGGAGCAGGAGTATCTACAGAAAGTGGTATACCTGATTTTAGAAGTGATGATGGACTTTATAATCAACATAATAAATATAATTATCCACCAGAATATCTTTTAAGTCGAACTTGTTTTAATAGAGATATAGATGAATTTTATAGATTCTATAAAGATAAAATGAACTGTTTAAAGTATAAACCTAACATTACCCATAAATATTTAAAAGAATTAGAGGATAAAAATAAACTAACGTGTGTAATAACTCAAAACATAGATGGCCTACATCAAAAAGCAGGAAGTAAGAAAGTATATGAACTACATGGTACAGTATATAAAAACCATTGCACTAAATGTAATAAAGAATATAATGCAGAATATGTATTTAATAGTGATGGAGTACCAACTTGTAGTTGTGGAGGAGTAATAAAACCAGATGTAGTATTATATGAAGAAGCTCTTCCAGAAGAAGCATTTATTGCTAGTCAAAAAGCTATTTATAATGCAGATATGCTTATAGTAGCAGGAACATCTCTTACAGTATTTCCAGCTAGTAGCCTAATAAATATATTTCAAGGTAAATACTTAGTAATAATAAATAGAGATAAAACACCATATGATAATAAAGCTAATCTAGTATTTAATGAGAGTTTATCTAGTGTTATAGAAAAGATAAAATCATAAATTGTAATTTAGTAATTAATAGTGTATTCTAATAATAGAGGTGGTACTTGTGAACTTAAAAAATATATTTAAAAGTAAAATATTTTATTTAGTAATATTAATAATAATCATTTTAATAGCAGTATTAGTAATTAAAACTCCTAAAGAAAAGAAATATAGAGAGGTTAGTTATAAAAACTATAAATATAAAATAAGATATGAATTTGGTAATACACCATACTATATATATGTGTTTCCAAATAAAAAAATAAAAACAGTTGAAGAAATTAAAGAAATGAAAGAAGAGAAATACTGCAAATGCTATAAGCTAACTGGCAGAATAATTTATAAAAAACATAATATAAACTTTTCTGATGAAACAAAAGAAGAAGTAATAAAAAC
Source organism: Bacilli bacterium (assembly GCA_017406955.1). Classification (GTDB taxonomy): domain Bacteria; phylum Bacillota_I; class Bacilli_A; order RF39; family UBA660; genus CAJMSU01. The sequence goes on from JAFQXM010000004.1 coordinate 7,520, forward strand.
ATTGGCTCAGTTATCAAAGAAAGTAGGAAAAAAAACATTTAATGCAGATAAACAAAAATTAACAGATAATGAAATGAAAGTATTATTAGCAGTAGTTTTAAAATGGGAAGATTCTCTTACAATAGAAAAAAATATAAACTATGAAACTAAAACAGAAGAAATAAAAGATAATAATGATAATGTTGTTATAAAAAACATTAAAATTATACTTAGTAGCTCTACTAATAATAAGGCAGTTAATAAAATGGCTAAATATTTAAATAAAAGAATAGATAATGATTTTAATAAAATAAATAATAAGAGTAGAGAATTAATAAATAATAATTTAATTACTAACAATGGTGTTGTTCTAAAAATAAAACTTAAAGCCATAGGTGTATATAATGTATCATTTGATTATATTAAAGAGGGACAATTAGGAAATGAAAGAATATATGAAACTAAAACCTATATTTTCCATACCAGTGGAGATATAAATAATGATGAAATACGTGAGGGAGAGTTTTAAATAAAATTAGACAAAAATCTCAAAGTGTGATATAAGGTAATTAAAGAAGCGCTAGTACAGGCTTAATAGTTTTGTACTGGCGTTTTGAATTTTATAGGAGGTTATTAAATGTATTGTGAATTAATTATTGCTGTAATTTCAGGAGTTTTAGTTTATGTTTTTAGTCAATTGATTTATGTTGAAATAATAATACCAATAAAAGAATTCAAATCAATTAAGAGCAGAATAATAATTGCATTAAAGTTTTATGCGCCATATTATAATAAACCATATGATTTTGATAAAAAAGATGAGTTTGTTGACATTATAAAATATAAGAATGCTAGTGATGACTTTAGAAAACTAAGTTCAGAATTATCAGGTTATATAGGTAATATATCGGCATTTAGGAAGAAGAAAATTGAAAAACTTGCTGACGTTTCAAGATACTTAATTGGTATATCTAATGGTTTGTTTGGTGATAATGATGATAAAAAACATAATATAGAATATAAGCAGAAACTAATTAAAAAGTTAAGAATAGAGAGGAGTTTTAATAAATAATAAAATAGAAAACTAAATATTAATAAGGATATCTTTATATTCACAAAAATAAACGCCTATCATAGATTATTATAGGTGATTTAAATGTATGAACGTGTAGTTAAAAAAGTTATTGTAGATGCTGGCCATGGAGGAGAAGATCCAGGAGCTTTAGGTAATGGTTTAAAAGAAAAAGATTTAAACTTACAAGCAGCACAGTATATGTATAAAAGATTAAGGGAGTTAGGTATACCTGTAGAAATAACTAGAGATAGTGATATAAGTCTACCTAAAAATGCTAGAATCAATAAAGTATTAAGTTTATATGGAAAAGATCCTAATGTAATATTAGTATCTAATCATATAAATGCAGGTGGTGGAGAAGGAGCAGAAATAGTATATGGACTTAGAAACAATTCTAAACTAGCTTCTATGGCTTTAGATAATATTGGCAATGCAGGACAAATTAAAAGAAAAATATATCAAAGAAGATTGCCAGAAAATCCTAATAAAGATTATTATTATATTATTAGAGAAACAGATCCACTAGAATCAATATTAGTAGAATATGGATTTATAGATAATAGTAGAGATGCTTCTAAGTTAAGAAATAATTTGAATAACTATGTAGAAGGAGTAGTTAAAGCTATTGCTGATTATTCTAATATTCCTTATAGTCCTCCTAATACTATAATAGATACCATACCAGATAATACTTATATAGTACAAAGAGGAGATAATTTATATTCTATTGCGAATAGATTTAATACTACAGTATCAGAGTTAAAAAGATTAAATAATTTAACATCAGATACTTTAAGTATAGGACAATTACTTATAGTAAGAGAAGATAATGATGAAATAGAAGAACCAATAGAAACACCTACTGATACTAGTATATATACAGTACAAAGAGGAGATAGCCTATATAGTATAGCTAATAGATATAATATATCAGTAGATCAATTAAAAGGATTAAATAATCTAACATCAGATAGTATCTTAGTAGGACAACAATTAATAGTACCTACAGAAGAAATAGAAGATACTAATTATGATATATATGAAGTAGTAAAAGGAGATAGTTTATGGTTGATAGCTAAGAAATTTAATACTACTGTTAATGAATTAATAGATATAAATAACTTAGATACTATTAACTTACAAATAGGGGATAAATTAAAAGTACCAAGTACTAGTAATCTAGATAATACTTATATAGTACAAAGAGGCGACACCTTATGGTCTATAGCTAAAGATAATAATATATCAGTAGATCAATTAAAAGAAGCTAATGGACTAACTAATAATTTAATATCTATAGGGGAAGAATTAATAATACCAAATTAAAAAAGTTAGACTTATAAGTCTAACTTTTTATTATTTAGCATTCTTTCTTACGAAATATATTCCTGTACCAATTCCACCTGCTACTAAGATTATTAATATTAATGCAATTACATCACTTGAGCTATCCTTTTTTGCTTTACTAGAATCTACATATTTCATAACATCATATCTAGTTTTTGGATCTTGATCATATACTTTTTTGATTTTAGCTTTAATAGCATCATCATAACTAGTATCATATCCATTCCAAGATTCATCTCCAATTATAATGTATGGAACACCAGTAGCTTCTTCATTTCTTTCTTTCGCAACTTTTTGCATTAATTCAGCATTATCTTCGTTATACCAAGTTTCATAATCTACAATAGTATAATATTTTCCATATTCTGCTTCAATACTTTTAAAGAATTGTTCTGCTTCTTCACAATGAGGACAACCTTTTCCTCTAAAGAAATATACATTTACTTTTTTATTATCTTTAGCGAACGCAGTAATTGGTACTAATAAAATAGATAATGTAATAACTAATAGTATTTTTAAACCTTTCATAATTACCTCCTATATAGATAATATCATAAAAAGTAATTAAAAGTAAACAAATAAGAGTCTTTATAGACTCTTTTGTTTTAATTTATTTTTATTTTCTTCTTGACTTATCATATTAACTGCTTCTTGCATATCTAATATATCTTCACTATTTAATAACATATCGGCATTTAAGTAATCAGTTAATTTTTCTATATTAGTAATATAAGGGCCTTCATACATATCAGAAAATAATTTTACTTCTTTATTAGACAAAGTTTCATGATAACAATCTATTCCTTCTACTTTAGATTTTTCAAATATATATTTAACTGGTGAACTAATATATGTAATACCATTATTATTTTTTTCACAAGTTAAAATATTACCAACTACCAAATCGTTGATATTAAATAATCTTTCATCTTGATTATTTTTGTTTTTAGCATAAACACTATAAGTTTTTGAATTCATATTATCTTCCCCTTTACGGCTACATATTATAACATATTTTAATAAAATAATCAATATGATGAGGTTTTATAAAAAAATAATGTTTTAAATTTATTAAGAATTATGATAGAATAATATTCGGGAAGGATGGTTATATGAGAGATTTAGGAACAGTTGTTAGGGGTATAAGAACTCCAATTATAAAGGAAGGAGACGATCTTGCAGGTATTGTAGTTAATTCTATATTAAATGCTAGTAAGAATAATAATTTTCAGTTTAATGATAAAGATGTAGTCGCAATTACAGAAGCTGTAGTAGGTATTAGTGAAGGAAACTATGCTACTGTAGATGAAGTAGTAGAGGATATTAAAACAAAATTTGATAATCCAAAAGAATTAGGAATCGTATTTCCAATTCTAAGTAGAAATAGATTTTCTATCATATTAAAAGCGATTGCTAGAAGTACTGATAAATTATATGTACAATTATCATTTCCAAGTGATGAAGTTGGTAATGGAATACTTGATGAAGATAAATTATATAATAGTAAATATGATTTAGGTAGTGTAATTACAGAAGGTGAATATAGAGAAACTTTTGGTGATTGGATTCATCCATTTACTGGAATTAATATGATTGATTTTTATAAAGAATTAATTGAAAGCGAGAATTGTGAAGCAGAATTTATATTATCTAATACTGCAACTGATATATTAAAATATACTAATAATGTAATTAATTGTGATATTCATACTAGATTTCATACTAAGAAATTATTACAAAAAGAAAATGCAAATGTATATGGACTTTATGAAATAATGAATAAATCAGTTAATGGAAGTGGATTTAATGAAAATTATGGTATGTTAGGTTCTAACAAAGCTACTGAAGAAAGATTAAAACTATTCCCAAGAACAGGACAAACTTTAGTAGAAGATATACAGAAGAGATTAAAAGAAAAAACAGGAAAGAATATAGAAGTAATGGTGTATGGAGATGGAGCTTTTAAAGATCCAGTAGGTAAGATTTGGGAATTAGCTGATCCAGTAGTATCACCTGCATATACAAAAGGATTAGAAGGTACTCCAAATGAAATAAAATTAAAATATGTTTCTGATAATAAATATAGTCACTTAGAAGGTGATGAATTAAAAGATGCCATTAAGAAAGAAATTACAGAAAAAGATAGTAATTTAGTTGGTAAAATGATTACTCAAGGAACTACACCTAGAAGATTAACTGATTTAATCGGATCACTATGTGATTTAACTAGTGGTAGTGGAGATAAAGGAACTCCAGTAGTATTTATACAAGGATACTTTGATAACTTAGCTAATGACTAAAAAAAGATGAGTTAAACCTCATCTTTTTCTATGATTTAATACTTTTTGTAACTCCATTTCCTGTATTAGGATGTACAGATGAATAGATTGCATCTGTTCCAAAGAAGAATACTAGAATGGAACAAGTAATGATTCTTACTTTAGGAGCAATTTTTAAGTATAATTCATTTAGTTGTGGTCCTACAAAATATATAACTCCACTACCACCAAAAGCAAATATTAACAAACCTTCTAAACAAATTCTACCATCTATATTTAAGAAATAACCTGTATAGTCCCACCATTTCATTCCTTTAAATGTTTCTAAATACCAAGCAGTAGAGTATTCTAATATACCTGCAAGTATCATTGTTGATATAAAGAATAGTATAGGTTTATCTTTAATTGGTTTTAACACTAATAGTATTAATAATCCTCCAAAACCATATATAGGTAACCAAGGTCCAAACATAGTACCTCTATTAACAAAAGTTCCATCAGTTATTAAATGTAATAATACTTCCCAGAACCATCCTATAAAAGCAAAAGTAAAGAAGAACATTATATAAGTAGTAATAGTTTATTTAGTATAATATTCTCTTTTTTTTGTTTTCTTTTTTTCTTTAACAGGAATACTAAATTTATCCATAGGATATTTTCCTTCAGATACTTTATCATCTAATAATTTATCATTAAGTAATTCTTTATTAGTTAATTCATTATATTTTTCTTTTCTTATTCTCATATATAACTCTGCTTTAATATGTTCATAATAAGCATCAGTGAAGAATAAATTGATGAGACCAAAGGTAAACACAGAAAGTAGTTGCCATCCAATCATACTAAAACCTAATTTAAAAGTATACCATTTATAACCTTTCATTAGCTCTTTAGATAATTTAAAAGCATCTTTTCTTTTTATACTAGGATTTTCAGCTAAAACATATGGAATCATATAATATTCATAGTACTTAATAGCGCCACCAATGATAGTTAAACCCCAAAGAAATTCATAAACACTTTTCATTAATAATATACCAGCTAGATGACACATCTTTTTAACTTTATAGGGGAATAATAATTTATCTACTCCTGTATCTTTATACTTTCTATCTTCTAAATAGAATCTATTATTACCAATTACTATAATATTTCTAACAAATATAAATAATAGTAATGATATAATTGCGGCTATTAAAGATATAACGGCTTTAGATATAGATTTTTTAAAAAACATTAAATTAAAGGAATTTAAAAATCCTAATATAACAGAATGATTTTCGGTAACATTATTTACTATAGGTGCTAATACTCCGTGAGCTTTAGTTTTTTTCTTTTTAGTGGAGTGTTCAAAAGTTTCTTTAATAATATCATAATTAGTTTTGTTCTTAATATATGTAGTTTCATTATTATTGTTAGTTTTAGCATCTTGAATAGATGAATTAAAAGTATAACCTCCTGTTATAATACAACTAGCTATAAATATAACTAATATACTTCTAAAATAACTCCTTTTTAAAGTTTTCTTAGCAGATTTTTTAATATCTTTTCTTTTCATATACTACCTCCAAAGATTTGTCTATAGTATAGCATAAAAAACAATTTTAACATAATAAAAAGATATGTTATAATTATATTAATATAGTAGAGGTGGTATTATGAATAGTCCATATAGAGAAATTGCTAAAGAAGCTTTAATTAATTGGAATGGATTAAGTAAAGAAGAAGCAATTAGTAAATCACAAAATGAAACAATAAGAGAGTTAGATGATCAAGTATATGCAATGGATTCTGTGGAATATGCAATAACAGGTATTGCAAAACAGTTAAATATAAAGGGAACAAAAGTACTGGAATTTGTTGCTGCTGTTGTAAATGGTCCTATGGATGCTCCCATATTTTCAGAAATCGCAGAAAAAGCTAGAGGATTAACTGAATCTCAAAAATTAGAGATTTTAGAAACTATCCATGATGGATGGGTTGTTAATAATTGTGATGACAAAACATTTAATAAAAAAGTAGAGAGAGAACAATTAAGACAATATGCTCCATCTAAATTAATAGGATGGAATGAAGTTAAAAGTGATTTGATATTTTTAAAACCAATTCTTAAGGCTATAGGGCAAGATGTTAATGAAGAAAAATTAGAAGAGACATATCACAAAGAAGTATCAGAATATTTAAAAGAAAATAGTATAAAAAATAAAGGTGATTTAAGAAAACTTATTGAACGAGGTAAGGATTATTACCCAGTATTACCAGATGAATTAGATAATAAACTTTTATCAAAAGCTGATATAGTGACAGACCAAATAATAGATAATTGGACTAAAAAAGATCCAAAGACAGCAGAATATATTAAAGATATAGAAGAGCAAAAAACTATATAAATAATTTATCGAGGAGGATTATATGGGATTATTTAATAAAAAGAATTGCGCTATTTGTAATGAAAAAGTAGGATTACTTGGTGGATTAAAATTAAAGGATGGACATTTATGCAAAGAGTGTAAGAACAAACTTTCTCCATTTTTTACAGAAAGAAAAGAGTCTACTATAGAAGATGTTAAAAAACAACTTGAATATAGAGAAGAAAATTATAAACTGTTAGATAAATTAGAAATTAATAAAATCTATGGTGAGTTTGGAGTTATATTAATTGATGAGAAAAACAAAAAATTTGTTGCGGTAAGAGATACAGGTGGAGGATTATTTAGTAATCCTAAAAAAGTAACTAGTATTGATGATGTAAAGGATCAAAATCCTGATATTATTGACTTAAAAGATGTAGAAGATGTTGAAGTAAAAATTATTCAAACAAACAGAGAAGAAAAGCAAACAGTAAACGGACAACAAGTAAGTTATAATCCAAAGCATTATACATATATGATTGGTTTTAATATAATTATTAAAGTTAAACATCCATATATCAAAGAAATGAGAATAGATATTAAAAGTGGAACAGTTCAAATATATAATGAGGGATTAAGAAAACAAGATGATTATATAGCTGGATTTGTAAAAGACAAATTAGGACTTAAAAGAGTTGAAAATAAAGCTGTACACTATGATAATCTTACAATTCATAATTTAGTAGAAAAAGCAATGCAAGTAATGCCTGATTATTCTTATGGGTTTAAATGTTCATTAAAAAATTATGATCGTATTAAAGAATATGCATATTATTTAGCACTATGTGATGAAATAAGATCATCATTATTAAATAAATAATAAAAAAAGATTTAGAATATATCTAAATCTTTTTGTTTTCTAATGGCAGGGGATGCAAGAATCGAACTCGCAACAGTGGTTTTGGAGACCATTATTATACCATTTAACTAATCCCCTAAATTTGGTAACAAATAGATTATAACATAGATTATTTTTTTATTCAATTAATATATATTTTAAAATAAATAAAAGTATGTTAAAATTAATATAGGAAGGTGATTGTTGTGAAGAAGAAAAACAGTAAAAGACAAAAAGTGCGTATAGCTATTATTATAATAGGATTATTAATTGTCGGAGGAGTATTAGCTTATTATTTTGTTTTTAATAAGGAAGTACCAGAAATAATTAAGAAACATGTTAATAAGAAAAAATTAACCATAGTAGATGAAGATAGTAATAAAAGGCCTATTGCAGTTATGTATGATAATAATGTAGGTAATAATGCTCATGCTGGATTACAAGATTCATATATTACTTATGAAATGATAGTAGAAGGTGGATTAACTAGATTAATGGCTGTATTCAAAGATAAAGATGTAGATTTAATTGGACCAGTTAGAAGTTCTAGACATTACTTCTTAGATTATGCTTTAGAAAGTGATGCAATTTATACTCATTTTGGATGGAGTACTTATGCACAGGAATCTATAAAGAGTTTAGGTGTTAATAATATTAATGGTTTATATGATAATTCTCCATTCTGGAGGGATAAATCAATTGCGGCTCCTCATAATGTATTTACTACTACTGACAAAATATATGATTGTGCTAAAGATAAAAAGTATGATACTGAAACTGATGATTGGAAATTATTAAATTATACTACTGATAAAGTAAATTTAAACAAAGGAAAAACTAAAACAGTTAAAAATCCAGATACAGGTAAAAAAGAAAAGGTTAAAGAAACAGATCCTGATTTATTAACTGCTAATGAAGTTAAGATACCTTATTCTCCTAGCCAAATGAGAAGTTATAAATATGATTCAGAATCTAAAATGTATTTAAGATTCATGAATGGTTCTGCTCATAGTGACAAGAAGAGTGGAGAACAATTAAAATATAAGAATATACTTATAGTAAAAGTTCCTAACAGTCAATTAGATAGTTATGGAAGACAAGATTTAGATACTGTAGGTACTGGTGAAGGATATTATATTACTAATGGCTATGCTTTACCAATAGAATGGTCTAAATCAAGTAGAAAAGCAAAAAGCAAATATACATATAAAGATGGTAGTAAAGTAAAAATAAATGATGGAAACACGTTTATTCAAATTACTCCAACTACTTCAACTTTAACAATAGAATAGGAGACATTATGAAAATTGGAATACTAGGGTGTGGAGCTTATGGTTTAGCTCTAAGTAATATATTAAAAAAAGATAACAATATATTGATGTGGACTAAGTTTTCTGAAGAAAAAGAAAACTTAGAAAAGAATAGATCTAATGATAAAGTATTACCAGGTTATAAATTAGATGATAGTATTAAAGTTACTACTGATTTAGAATACTGTATTAAGGATAGTGATTTATTAATTATAGTTATTCCAATATTATTTTTAGAAGAGACTGTTATTAGTATGAAACCTTATATAAATAATCATAATATACTTATTGCGACTAAGGGTATTACTAGTGACGGATTACTTGCTCATGATGTAATAGAAAATAATTTAAATACAAAAAATGTAGGCGTCTTAAGTGGGCCTACTTTTGCGATAGATCTAGTTTCTAATAATATTGCAGGTTTTACTATTGCATCTAAGAGTAAATCTATAGATAATATTGTAGATAAAGTATTTATACAAGATAATTTAAAGATAGAATATATCTCTGATTTAGTGGGTACCGAAATATGTGGATCTATAAAGAATGTTTTAGCAATCTCTGCAGGAATACTTTCGGGTTTAAGATCTAATGAGTCAGGGCAAGCTATGGTACTTACAGAAATGATTAATGAAATAAAGTATATTATAGAAAAGCTAGGATCTGATTCAAATACAATACTTTCTTTTGCGGGAATAGGAGATATTTTACTAACTTGTACTTCTACTAAAAGTCGTAACTTTAGCTTAGGAAAACTTATAGGTGAAGGTAAGTCTAAGGAAGAGATAAAAAAATACTTAGAAAATACTACAGTAGAAGGAGTTTACACTCTTAAAGCTATGAAAAAGTTGCTTGATAATAATAGTATTAAATCTGATGATGTTGACGTTATTTATAATGTTGTATTCAATAATAGAAATCCTAAAGATTTGTTAACATATTATGTTAATAAAAGTAAGGAGGAAATATGTTAGAAATAAAAAGTATTAGTAAGAGTTATAAAACAGGAAATTTTATTCAAGTTGCTTTAAATAAAGTAAGTGTTAAATTTAGAAAAAAAGAATTTGTAAGTGTATTAGGTGCATCAGGGTCTGGTAAAACAACTTTATTGAATATGATTGGTGGATTAGATCGTTATGATGATGGAGATTTAATTATCAATAATAAATCTACTAAAAAGTTTAGAGAAAAAGACTGGAATGCTTATAGAAATAATTGTATTGGTTTTATATTTCAAAACTATAATTTAATTTCTCATATTTCAATACTTGAAAATGTTGAAATGGGAATGACTCTTAGTGGAGTTAAGAGAAAAAGAAAAAAAGCTTTAGATGCACTAGATAAAGTTGGACTTTTAGATCATAAACATAAAAAACCTAATCAATTATCCGGTGGACAAATGCAAAGAGTTGCGATTGCTAGAGCATTAGCTAATGATCCAGAAATTATATTAGCTGATGAACCTACAGGAGCACTAGATTCTAAGACTAGTAAACAGATAATGAAATTAATAAAAGAAATAGCTAAAGAAAAATTAGTTATTATGGTTACACATAATAAAGAATTAGCAGAAGAATACTCAACTAGAATATTAGAATTAAAAGATGGTAAATTAATTAGTGATTCTAATCCAGTTAAAAAAGATAATGATTTTAAAGATAAATTAAACATAAAGAAAACAGCTATGAAATTTACTACAGCCATGAAATTATCTTTTAATAATATAAAAACTAAAAAAGGAAGAACAGCATTAACAGCTTTTGCTTCTTCTATAGGTATTATAGGTATTGCACTTATTTTATCTTTATCTAATGGTTTTAAAATAGAAATAGATAATTTTGAAAAAGATTCGTTATCAGATGCACCAATAGTCATTACTGAACAAGCTATGAATATGGATCAAAAATCATTAGAAAAGATGAGTAAAGAGCAACAAAAGTTAAAGAAATATCCTAATACTAAAAAAATATATGGACAAGAAGATGTAGTTAATCAAATAGTACATAAAAATAATATTACTAAAGATTATATTAATTATTTAGAAAAACTAGATAAAAAATATATATCTGGTATATCTTATCAAAAAAGTACTGCATTGAATGTAATCAATTATAGCGAAAAAGAAGAGTATAATTTAGTGGATACTAAAAATAGCAATGTAGAACCTTGGACAGTGCTTCCTGATAAGATAAATAATAATAAAAGTATTATAGATAATAGTTTTGATGTAATAGCAGGAAAAATAGATTATTCTAAGCCAGGATTAGTAATTCAAGTAAATAATAAGAATCAAGTATATAAATCTACATTAAAACAATTAGGTTTTGATAATGAAGAAGTATCTTTTGAAGATATTATGAAAAAAGAATTAAAAGTAGTATTAAATGATGATTATTATAAAAGAGTGGGTAATTATTTTATACCTAGCACTAATTATAAAGAATTGTATAATAATAAAAACTGTATAACTTTAAAAGTACAGGCTATAATACGTGGTAAAAAGGATAAGGAATTAATTGCAAATGGTACAGGTGTTATTTATACTAATTCCTTAGTAGAAGAAGTAATAAAAAGAAATAAAGATTCTGAAATAGTAAGATATCAACAAGATAAAGATTATAATATTTTAACTAATCAGACTTTTGATGAATCTAAAGACTTTATGAATACTAAAGAATTAGCTTTAAGTTATTTAGGAGCAGACAGTATACCAGCAGCTATTTATATTTATCCTAAGAACTTTAATGCTAAAGATAATATTACTAAATATTTAGATAAATATAATAAAGAAAAAGATGTTAAAGATGAAATCAAATATACAGATACAGCTAAAATGATATCTACTTTATCTGGTAATATTATGAATGCTATAACAATAGTATTAATAGCTTTCTCATCTATATCATTAATAGTATCTTCTATTATGATAGGTATAATTACTTATATATCAGTATTAGAGAGGACTAAGGAAATAGGTATTTTGAGGGCTCTTGGTGCTAGACGTAAAGATATTAAGAGAGTATTTAATGCAGAAACATTTATAATAGGTATATTTTCTGGTGGATTAGGAATATTAATAGCAAGACTTTTAATAATTCCAACTAACATTGTTATAGAAAATATGTCAAATTTAAAAAATGTTGCTAAGTTGAACCCAATTCATGCTATAATATTAATAGTTATAAGTGTAGTTTTGACAATTATAGGAGGATTAATACCGGCTAGTATTGCATCTAAGAAAGATCCAGTAGAAGCACTTAGGACAGAATAGGAGTTTATTATGGAAAAATTAATGAAGAGTTTTTTAAGATCAGCAGTAGTTTCATCACTTATTTTATTAGCGCTAGGTTTATTACTCGTTTTTAAATCAGAGGCTACTATCTATACAATTTCTTATGTAATAGGAGGGTTATTAATTGCAGTAGGTGCAATTGCTCTTATTAAATTTATTGTTAATATTAAATCTATAGAAAGAAATTATGATTTAAATATTATTTATGGAATTGTATGTGTAATAATGGGTGTGATTGTTATCGAACATCCTAGAGCAATCGCTAGTATCATTCCTATTGTATTAGGAATAGTAATAATTGCTAGTAGTGCTACTAAATTACAATATACATTACAATTTAAAGATAAAGGTAGTGATTTATGGAAAGCTACAATCATTATTTCCTTAATAAGTTTATTGTGTGGAGTTGTATTAATATTTAATCCATTTAAAGTGGCAGTTGGAATTACGAGAATAGTTGGTATATTTATAGCTATTTATGCCGTTTTAGATATTGCTTCAACATTCTCAATTAAAAAAGCTATAAAAGAAGTTGAAATGGTTGAAGAAAGTAAAGTAGTTGATGCCGAAATAATAGATGAAAAAGAGAAAAATAAAAAGAGCACAACAAAAACAAAAGGTAAAACTAAAAAGAAAAATGCTAAATAAATTGTTATTTATAACATCTATTATTGATGAATTAGATGAGAAGCTTCATACTATATCGGATAAATATCTAAGTAATCCATCTATGGGACTTGTATTGTTTGCAGCTTTATTAATAATTGCTTTTTGGGCTATAACTAGTTTTTCTCAAAAATAAGTCAGTTTTAGAACTGACTTTTTAGTTGCTTTAAAGATAAAAAAAAGATATAATACAAAAGAGATGAGGTATTAAAATGAATTACGAAGAATTAGAAATAGGTAAGAAATATCAAATACACGGATATAAACATAATAAAAAAATACATAGAACATGGGATGAGGCAGTATTACTTGAAATACATGATGATTATTTAATATTTGGTAATAGTAAAACTAAAGTTACAGAATCGGATGGTAGAATTTGGTATACAAAAGAACCAGCAGTGTTATATTTTTTTAAAGATAATTGGTTCAATATAATTGGTCAGTTAAAAGAAAACGGAATATATTATTATTGCAATATAGCTTCTCCTTATATAATAGAAGAGGGAACTATAAAGTATATTGATTATGATTTAGATTTGAGAGTGTTTCCGGATGGAAGTTTTAAAGTACTAGATAGAGGTGAATACAAATATCATAAAAAAATAATGAATTATTCTGATGCTTTAGATAGAATAATAAAAGATGAATTAAGTAATTTAATAGAAATGGTGAGAAAAAAAGAATTAGCTTTCACGCCAGGAGTAATAAAAGAATATAATAAAATATATAATAAATTTAGAAAATAATTATTATATATTTTTATTTTGTTGCATAATATTTAAAAAGTGAAAAAAAGTGTTGACAATATATTTTCACTTTGATATATTAAATGAGCAGCTTGCAGAAAAAACGTCAAATTTTTATAGTTTACAGATTACTGTAAACGTTGAAAGATGTAGAAAAGCTGTGTAAAAGAATGTCCAAATAAAATGTCAAAAAAAATTAAAAAAATCTATTGACATTGATTTAATTATTTGGTATATTATTGATGCAGCTCGAATTTTGCTGTGTAATGATCTTTGAAAACTAAGCGAAACGTCAATTTTACGAGATAGCTAGGATTTAAATTTAAACAAACTTAAACAAACAAAAAACGAATGTTTTTTTATTTTATTTGAGAGTTTGATCCTGGCTCAGGATGAAC
>JAFQXM010000005.1 GCA_017406955.1 Bacilli bacterium
ACACTACTAGATTAAAGTCAAAAGCAAATAAAAATAAAATAACCTACACAAAAAGAGAAAAATAATTTTCTCTTTTTACTATAGGTCTTTTTTTATAATGTCTCCTATTTAGGGTTCACATCAAAATTTTGATATCTTTTTTATTAGTTTTGATTATCATCATGAGTAATTTCAGAGGATTGACCATTATCTCCACCTGATATTGGACCAGAATTTCCAACTGCATTGTTGTTGTTTTTTTCAGCTGCACTATTATTGTTATTATTTACAGTTGAATTATTATTAGTATTATTTCTTGTAGTGTTGTTATTATAGCTTCTAGTTGTGCTTTTACTAAAACTAGGTGTAGGTCTAGATTGGTTAGAGAATTTTTCTGTTTTAGTATAAGTTCCTTTTCCAATAACTTTCTTTTCATAAGTATTATTTATTGAGAAACTAAATTTCTTAATAGTTTTATGTTTTTTCTTTTCTAGATTAACTTTCATGGCTTCTATAATTTCTTTTTTACTACCAATATATGGAACATAATTCCATAATGTTAATCTTGATCTTTTATCATAAATCATTTGTCCTGTTCCCGATAAATATAATTGTTGTATATCTACTATATCAGAATCATCTGCAACTAAACTTTTCTTAATAATATCTTTACCTACATTATAGAAAGATAAAATTTGTTTAGTAGTTAAATTAGTATCCATATTATCAGATACAGTATCTAATATCTTAGTAAATTTAGATATATCTTTAACAGTTTTAATTTTATTCATTAAAGCTTTTATAATTTCTTGTTGATGTTCAGCTCTACCAAAATCACCATTAGCAAGTTGTTTTCTGTTTCTAGCATATACTAAAGCTTGTTCTCCATTTAAGTGTTGATGTCCTTTGTTGATACATATTTCTTTTTTACGAGAAGAATCATCTGTACATAGTTTTTTAGGAACATCTACATCAATTCCTCCAACGGCATTAACTAGTTTAACTAATCCTTTAAAGTTGATCTTAGCATAATAGTCAATATCTACATCGAAGTATTCTTCTATAGTATTCATCATACAATCTGTTCCATACCCAGCTGCATGAGTTATTTTATTTTGTGCCTTATCAGACCAACAAGCAATTGGTACATAACTATCTCTTGGAATAGATAACATAGTAGCATTTAATGTTTTAGGATTAAATGTAATAAGTATTAATGTATCTCCGTTCGCAACAGCATTCTTAGTTAATACATCATCTGTAGAATCAATTCCCATTAATAAAATCGTAAATGGTTCTTTAACTGATTTACCACTAGATGCACCCTCGTTTTTAGAAACATCTGATTTTTTCATTCTTTTTTCTTTAGAAGTAATTACTTTAGTATCTTTTTCTATATTTTCATATCCTGTAGTTGTAGAAAACATTGAAACATAATTACTAGAAATAAAGATACTATCAATATCACCACTATATAAATCTGCAAGCATAGATGAGTAATCATTATATTTTTTAATCTTATTATTGTCTTTTAAATTGTTTTCTTTAATAATCTCTTGAGGAATAATATAACCTTCAGGAGATTTTTTATCATCTAAGATACCAATTGTATAATCATCAATATCACTAACGCTATCTACTCCGTTATCACTCTTAGTAATTAAACTAGACGAGTAAGTAACATATACTTTATTCATATTACTAAGTTTTCCATATATATAGAAAATAGTTCCTCCAGCTAAAGCACAAATAATAGAGTAGAATACCATAAAGGTTATTAAAACTACACTTTTAGCTTTTCCTCTTTTATTCTTTTTTCTGACTTTATACTTAAATAGGTTTTTAGTTTTAAAATAAAAGATTATATCTATAAAAGCTAAAACTCCCATAATTATATATCTAATTAATGTTTCTATTCCACTTAATAGAAATATTTCATATATTAAAAAGCCACTTGTTAATAATGTTATTATAAAAAATACTAGGCCTATATATCTGACTTTTGATTTTCTTTCAATTTCTTCATTTTCCATAGTAATTTTAAACCTCCAATTATAAAAGTTTGACAACAATAATTATACCTAATTTATTATATTTTATCAAGTGGATTTATAACTACTTTTTTAATGTGTAAATGTAGTGTAAATGAGTATAGAAATTAACGTAAAATAAGCCCTTGATTTACATATATATTGTATAATATAATTGAAAGAATATAATGGGAGGTGAGTGCATGAAAAGAATGAAATATTTAATATTTCTAATAGTTTTATTTGGAATAATTTTCTCTTATAAAAATGTTAATGCATTAACTCTCTCTCAATATAGTTCTCGTAATAATTGTAGTTCTAAATTTGAGTTAGCTAAAGCTAATAGTGATGGAAGTGCTACTAAGGTAGGTTGCTATAACAGTTATAGTGAAGCTAAAAGTGCTATGAATAGTAATAGTGCTGATAACGTATTTATATTTGATACAACTAGTGGATCTACTAAAATAGTGGATGCTAAATATGCATTACTTGATTTAAGTGTTAATCCTGAGACTCTAACTTACTTTTATGAAACAAAAGATTTAAATACTAGAAAGTATACTTATATGGATACTGGATCTTTATACGGAGGAGTAGATGGAGCTTTACTAGATGTTAATTATAATAAATCAGTTAAAGTAATGATTGGAGGACTTTCTGCCTGGATAGGTAATGGTACTTATGAAATAGTTCCATTAAACTGGGTCAAATCTAGTAGTTCATATACAGTTAATACATCTATTAGACATAACTATGTAGCTAAAATACAAGAATCTTATTCAGGAAGTGCTGGTTCTACTATTGGACCAAAACCAACTATGTTAAATAATGGAACTTATTATAGTTATGATGGACATTATTTTTATAGTAGTAGATTAACTATGATAAAAGACTATAAAAATGGTAATAGAAATAATTCAGTTAATAAGAGCAATCCATATTATAACTATTATATGTTTTTATCAAATCATTCAAAATCTACTTATTCATCTGTTAATATAGATGAATATATTAGAAATAATATGGGGGCAACTAAAGGCTTATATGGATCTACTTCTAAAGATGGATCTTCACGTCTTTATGGACAAGGAGTATATTTTTATAATTCACAGGAAAGATATGGTAATAATGCACTACTTGCATTAAGTTTAAGTCGAAATGAAACAAGCAATGGTAGAAGTGATTTAGCTATTTATAAAAATAATGGTTTTGGTCTTAATGCAGTAGATTCTAATCCATATCAAGCAGCCAATTGGTATCCAACTTATGCATCAAGTATTTTAGAATTTGGTTCTAAATGGATAACAGATGGTTACGCAGATCCAAGTGATGCTAGATACTTTGGACCAGTATTTGGTGATAAATATATTGGAATGAATGTTAAATATGCCGCAGATACTTACTGGAGTGAAAAAATGGCTGCTAATTATTATAGTTTCGATAGTGCCAAAGGTATGCAAGATTATAACTACTATCAATTAGGAGTAGTAAATAATTCAACTAAAGCATATATTTCTCCAAGTTCATCAAGTACAGTAGTATATACATATCCAGAAAAAGATGATGGAGTATTAATAGTAGATGAAGTAAGTAATAGTGAAGGTACTTGGTATAAATTACAAAGTGATAAAATAATTAATGGTTCTACTATAACTACTACAGGTGATTATAATTGGGATTCATTTGTTTATGTTAAAAAAGATCAAATAACTAAAATAAATAGTCCAAAGAATGGTTATCAATATCCGAAAAATGTAGTTGAATATCAAGATAGTAAATATAAATATGACTTATATGTCGAAAATGCCACTTTAAAACCTAAAGTCGCAACTATTACTAAAGATACAGATTATTATTATGATTCAGCTTTAACTTCTAAGAAAGGTAATAAAGTATTAAAAGATAAAAAAGTTATGGTATATAGTGTAGCTTATAAAAATAATAAACCAGTATCATATTTAGTAACATCAGATTACTTCTATGATCAAAAAGACTGGGTAGAAGCCAGTTCTATTAAGTTTATTAATAGTGATTATGGAAGACAAGATTTAGATATCAAAGGAGCATATGAATGGGTATGTAGTGAACCTATTGATAAATCTACTTATAAAATAGGTGGAGAATATGAATTTGCTTATTTCCCAATTGTAGGAGAAACTACAGTAAGTGGAGTTAAATGGTATAAAGTACCAGTAAGCCTATCAAATAATTCTAATTCATATGGTTATATACTTGCGAGCGAAACTAATGGTAGAGTTATTAAGTCTAGTTTTAAAGTAACTAATGAAAATGATGTTATTAATACAGAATCGGTAATAACTGCTTCTAATAAGAGTATAGTCCAAGGTACTAAGATTGATCTCTTAGATGGAGTAAAAGCAGTTGACTCTGAAGATGGGGATATAACTAAAAATATAAATGTGACTGGATCTGTAGATAAAGATAAAGTAGGTACTTATGAAATAACTTATAGTGTTACAGATAGTGGTAATTTAACTACTACTAAGAAAATAACTATTACAGTTACAGAAAATAAAAAGCCAGTAATAGAAGCTAATGATTTAGAAGTAACTGTTAATACTAAGTTTGATCCATTAGATAAAGTAAAAGCACTTGACGAAGAAGACGGAAATATAACTAAAGATATTGAGATAGTAGAAAATACAGTAGATATAAATACTATTGGTGAATACACAGTTACTTATAAAGTAAGTGATAGTTATAATCAAGAAGTATCTAAAACAATAAATGTAAATGTAGTTAAAGATAGAGATCCAATAATTAATGCTAGTGATAAGAAAATTACATTGAATACAGAATTTGATCCATTAGATGGAGTAAAAGCAACTGATCCAGAAGATGGAGATATAACTAAAGATATTGAAGTTGTAGAAAATACAGTTGATACTACTAAAGTAGGTACTTATAAAGTAGTTTATAAAGTAATTGATTCTAAAGATAATGTTACTACTAAAGAAATAAAAATAGTAGTAGAAGAAAAAGTACTAACTAAAGAAAGTGGTGATTTCTATTTAGAAGAACTTAGTTGGAATAAGACTAATAAATACTTTACTATTAGTGGATATCTAACTATCTTAAATCAAAATAATATTAATAAAGAATATAGTTTAATATTAGTAAATAAAATTACTAAGAAAGAGTATAAAATCAATATTAATAAATGGGTAAAAGATACTCCATATGATTTAGGTAGTGACAATGGTCATAGTTATAGTGAATCATGGTTTAAAGGAAAAATAGATTTTAGTGATGTTCCTAATGGAGATTATGATTTATATATGATGGGTTCTACTGATAATTATTATGCTAAAGAGTTAGTAGATAATTTCTTTAATCAAGATATTTCTAGAAGAGGAGAAGATAATGATCATGGATATAGTTTTAAAGTATTAAGTGGTCTAAAGACACAACAAATAGAACTATCTATAAGAGATAATTTGTATACTACTAGCGAAGCTCCTACTTATAGAAATATGATTAATGAGTTTGATACAATTAAGTTTAAAGATAATCAGTTATATATATATGGATATTCTTATAACTATAAAGGTACTTATAATAATGGGCTTAGTATTACTCGTAAGCTTATATTAGAAAATACAAGTAATTTTAATCAAACTGTATATGATTTAGGTAGTATAAAAGGACCTTATATATTAAAGACTAAGGATAATTTAGATAAGTCTTATGCTTGGTATGAAAAAGAAATTGATATTTCTAATTTAGAAAAAGGTACTTATAGTGTATTAGTATATACAAAGACTTCTGATGCAGAAGATTATGGGGAATTATCTGATATGTTTGAAGAACTTAATGAGACTATTACTATTGGAAATAAAGTATATACTATTACTTATAATAAAACTAGACAAGATAGATTGGAACTTACAGTTAAATAAAAAGGTAATTTAGTTTACCTTTTTTATTTTTGGTGTATAATAATAATAAGTAGTTATTTATATATATATTATTAGGAGGATTATATGGAAGAATTGATGAGAAAGTATGCAGAAGTATTATTAAAGACTTGTTTAAAGATAGAGAAAGACCAACCATTACTTATTACTTATAATATTGAAAGAAGTGACTTTGTAAGAATAGTAACAGAAGAAGCATATAAATTGGGAGTAAAAGATATTTATTATGATATGTCTGATCCTTATATTAGAAAAGAAGCATTAAAGAATTTAGAAGTAGAAGAGTTGAAAAAATTAACTTTTTGGAATAAAGAAATATGGAATGTATATGCTAAAAAGAATGCGGCCTTTCTTATGCTAGCTTCTGAAACACCTGGATTAATGAAAGATGTTGATCCTAAGAAAATAAGTGAAATGACGAAGTATGCATTATCTACAAGAAAAGAATTTGATGATTTAAGAGATAAATCTATGATTTCTTGGACAATTGCTGCTGTACCTACTAAAAGATGGGCAGATGAGTTATTTAAGGAAGAAAACTCTGTAGAAATATTATGGAATAAAATATTTGATATTTGCTCTATAAAAGAAGATGATCCTGTAAGTATATGGAATGATAAAATAGATAAATTAAATAGAAGAGCAGAAAAACTAAATAGTTATAGATTTAAAACATTAATATATAAAAGTTCTAATGGAACAGACTTTAAAATAAAATTACCAGAAAAACATTTATGGGCATCTGGTAGAGAAGTATTACAAAATAAAAAAGAAGTTTTAGTAAACTTCCCTACAGAAGAAGTATTTACTTCACCTGATTGTAGGAGTGCAGAAGGAATAGTATATTCTTCTAAACCACTTTCTTATCAAGGAGTAATTATAAATAATTTTAATATTAGTTTTAAAGAGGGTAAAGTAATAGACTGTCATGCAAAAGAAGGAGAAGACACTTTAAAAGAATTAATAAATATATGTGAAAATTCTGATATGTTAGGCGAAGTAGCTTTAGTACCGAATGATTCCCCAATATCTAATAGTAATCAAGTATTCTTAGAAACCTTATATGATGAGAATGCAGCTTGCCATTTAGCTTTAGGTGATTCATTTACTGAGTGTATAGAAAATGGTCCTAATATGAAGAAAGAAGATTTATTTAATAATTATAATTTAAATAAGTGTGATTCTCATACAGACTTTATGATTGGAACTAGTGACTTAAATATCACAGGTATAACACAAGATAATAAAGAAGTACCAATATTTATAAATGGTAACTTTACAAAGGATTTTGAATAAACGAAAAAGATCTAGTTAAAGTAGATCTTTTTTTTATGATTTTTTAGATAATGTAATAGATACTGAATTACAAGAATTAACTGTTCCTCCAGAAAATCCTCCAACAAATGCTCCTGGAGTTTTATCAGAAGTTGTATCACCATATATATTAACTGTTATACCTGGACATAATGCTTTTATTTCGCTGACTAAAGCATTAGCTACTGCATTATATCCTTCATTATTTCTAATTACGTTTTTTAAAGCAGATGAAGAAATAGTACATGTATTACATACTTTTTGAGGTTGTGCAGGTTGTACGTTGTTATTTTTGCTTGAATTAGTATTTCTATTACTATTACCAGTTTTGTTTGTAGTAGAAGATTTTCTCTCATTTACTTTACTTGTTTCTTTTTTACCATTACTTAATGTAACAGTAATAGTTGTATTATTAGAAACTTTACTACCTGCTTTAATTGATTGAGATATTACTTTATCTTTCTTAATAGAATTACTATTGCTATAAATAAAGTTATAATTTAAGTGAGCACTTTTCAATCTCTTAATAGCTTCACTTTTAGTTAAATCTTTTAAATCAGGAACCTTACATTCTTTACCATCAGAAATAGTAACTATAATAACTTCATTGTTCTTAATAGCACGACCTGCTTTAACAGAATACTTAATTACTTCTCCTTGTTTAATAACATCACTAAACTCATGTTTTTCCTCATATTTGATAGAGTATTTATCAGCCCATTCATAGAACTCTGCAAGTGATGTAAACTTTGGCATTTTTAATTTACCTTTAGAAATAACTAATTCTATTAGACTACCTTGTTCTATAATATCTCCTTTTTTATGATTAGAACTAATAACATGATTATCTTTAACTTTATCATCGTATTTATCAGTAAATTCTAGTTTTAATCTGTTAGATATAACCCACTTAGTAATAGAATCTAAATTCATTTTCTTTAAATTAGGAACACTAATCTTTTTGCCTTTACTAATAGTAATATCTACTTTGGTACCTTCTTTAATAACAGTACCAGGTTTAATATTTTGTTTTGAAGTATAACCTCTTTTTACTTTATTACTAAAATCTTTTTTTATTTCATAATTTATTTTATGTTGTTTTAATAGAAAATAGATTCAAACTCAGTCTTATTAGTTAAATCAATTAACTTAGTTTCTCCTAGTGGATCTTCTCCTAAAGAGAAAGTTAATTTAATCTCATCATTTCTTTTAGAGTTACCACTTTTACTTTGTTCTATTAAAGTGTCTTTAACTTTATCTGATTCAATAAACTCAACTTCTACATTATTTAAATGGTTTTTCTTAATAAACTCTAATACTCTTTCACTATCCCAAGTAACCATATTTGGAATAACTACATCTTTATTAGGATTAGGTCCTTCACTAATAGATACAGTTAAAGTTTTATTCTTAGGATTACTTCCTGGTTTTAAGTTTTGTGATATTATTTTATATTCACCTATCATATCACTATATTCATATTCTTGGTCTAGTTCTATATTGTTTTTGGAAGCCCATTCAACTACACTAGTTAAACTTTTTCCTCTAAAATCAGTAACTCTATTTAAATTAGGTATAGTTATTATATTCATAGTAGTTAGTATTCCTAAAGAGTTATAGATTGTTAAAAGTAGAGCACATATAAAAGTAGTTCCTTTATGTTTAGAATTATTAGTAATAGAGGCACTTATAAAAAATATTGTAAATAATAATATAATAACAGTATTTATAAGTGTATATAATAAATTTATATCTTCTTTTTTATACATAATAATACTAACAAAATATCCAATACTAGAAATAAGAGTTATTATTAACATAAATGATATAAATGGATGTTTAAGTCTCTTTTTAGTTTTGGCATTTTCTACTTTAGTTGCGATTTCTTTTCCCATATAACCACCTCATTATCTTATATATTAATTATACAATAATAAAGTGTTAACTTAAATATGTTTGACATTTTTAATGTAAATATGGTGTTAATTAGATGTAAATATTAAAATTGATAATAATTGGTAATTTTTGGTAGATTATACTGGTGTTATATGCTATAATGAAGTTAATAAAGTGCTAGTACAGGCTTTAATAGTTTGTGCTGGCACTTTTTTTGTAGGAGGAGTAGAGAAGTGAAGAAAGTAGTAGTTTGTTTGTTTGTGCTAGTAAGCGTAATTCCAATTAATGCTTACGCACGTAGGGGTTGTTGCTCACACCACGGAGGAGTAGCAGGTTGTTCATCATCGGGTAGACAGATTTGTAATGATGGGACATTGAGTCCTAGTTGTACTTGTGGAGGGGGAAGTAGTGCGCCAGTACAAAATGTTAGACCTAATTATGTTTATGGTTGCACAGATTCATCTGCAATTAACTATAATCCAAGTGCTAATATGGATAATGGTAGTTGTATAGCAAGAAAAGAAGGTTGTATGGATACTAATGCAGTAAATTATGATTCAACAGCCAACATAGACAATAATTCATGTCATTATGAAAAGATGGTAGTAGGAAAGGAAAAAATAAAGTATAAAACAAAATATAAGAAAAATGACAAATTAGAAAAAGATTATAAAAAAGTATTACAAAAAGGAAAAGCTGGAGAAAAGGAAGTAACTTATAAAGTTACTGAGGACAAAAATGGTAATCTTATAACAAGAGAAGAAGTTGCTGAAAAAGTTATAACTGAACCAACTACAAAAATTGTAGAAGTTGGAACAAAAGAATCTAGTGGTATTGTTCAATTACTTTGGGTTATATCGTTAATTGTTTGTTTTATATATGCTAGTAAAAATAAAGATAGTAATCTTATACTAAATAAAATAAGACCACAAAAACTTCTGTTAAGAATTATTGTGTATTTCTTATATATAGTATTAATAATACCTACTTTTATTGATATAGTTATTGTTATTATTGAAGTAATAAAAAAATTAACAAATAAAAAATAATTATTCATTCATTAAGAATGAATTTTTATTTGAAATTTATTCATAATAATAATGGTGATTATATGAAAACTAATAGTATATGGACTAGTAATATAAGTTTAGGTAAAACTAATAAACTAACTAAAGATATAGAATTAGATGTATTAATAATAGGTGGAGGAATAACTGGTTTAAGTACTGCTTATCATTTAATGAATAAAAACTTAAAAGTTGCGTTAGTAGAAAGAAATAAAATAGGTATGGGTATTACTTCTAGAAGTACTGCGAAAATTACTTTTCTACAAGAAAATATTTATTCTAAATTAAAGAAAAATTATGATGAAGAAATATCTAGAATGTATTTAAATTCACAAATAGAAGCTATTAATACTATTAAAGATATTATTAAAAATAATAAAATAGATTGTGATTTTAATAAAGTAGATTCTTATTTATTTACTAATGATCAAGAGAAAATTAAAGATGTTAAAGATGAAAAAAAACTATTAGAAAAGTTTAGTATTAAAACTAAAGAAGTTACAGAACTACCAGATAAAGAGAAAATAAAATATGGATTTAGTGTATCTAATACTTATGTGTTTCATCCTATTAAGTATTTAATATCTTTAAAAAATATTTTGATTAAAAATAATGTAGATGTGTATGAAGATAGTAAAGTATTAAAAATAGATAGAGAGAATAATAATTTTATATGCTTAACAGATAAAGCTACTATAAAAGCAAAAAAAGTAATAATCACAACTCACTATCCATATTTTCTATTTCCATTTATGATGCCTTTAAAATGTAGTTTAGAGAAATCTTATATAGGAGTAGAAAGAGTATTTAAAGATTATGGTTTTAGTGCTATTAATACTAGTATTCCTACTAAGTCTATTAGGTATCATAAAGATAATGATAAAATCTATAAAATAAATTTAATTAATTCTCATAATATCGCAATTAAAAATAATGAAAGAGAAAACTTTAAGGAATTATTAAATAATAATTATGAGTACATTTGGTCTAATCATGATATTATAACTAATGATAATTTAGCCTTTATAGGTGAAATAGAAAAAGACTTTATGATTGGTACTGGTTATAATACATGGGGTATGACTAATAGTACAATTGCAGGTAAAATACTTAGTGATATTGTTTTAAATAAAGAAAATAAATATATTAAATTATTTAATCCTAAAAGAGGGTTAAATTTATCTAAAGTATTAAAATTTCCTATAATACTTAGTAGTAATATAAAATCCTTTGTGGGATCTAAAGTTAATAAAAATAAATCTTGGTATAAAAATGTAGTTTTTAAAAAGATTAATGGTAATAATGTAGGTATTTATATAGATGAAGATAGTAATAAACATATCATCTATAATAAATGTCCTCATTTAGGTTGTTCTTTAGTATTTAATGAAGTAGAAAAAACATGGGATTGTCCCTGTCATGGTTCTAGATTTGATATATCAGGTAAAGTTATTACTGGACCTAGTAATTATGATATTAGTTTTAAGGAAGAGTGATCTTCTTTTTTTTTATGTTATTAAACTTGTCTAAAGTTTAATAAAGTATTATAATTATATTGTGTGAAAGAGAGATTTTTATGGCAAAAAAAATAGGTATGATTATTATTAATTATAATGATTATGAAATGACTAAAAGACTATTAGATAATGTATCTAAATATAAGTGTTTAGAAAAAATTGTTGTAGTTGATAATAATTCAAGTGATGATTCATATAAGAAATTAAAGAAGATTAAAAGAAAAAATTTAGTTATTTTAAAGAATGAAAATAATAATGGTTATGCATCAGGTATAAATATAGGAGTTAAATACTTAATAGAAGAAATAGGTAATTTAAATATTATTATTTCTAATGCTGATGTAATTATAGATAAAGAAGAAGATCTAAAGATGTTATCTTCTCATATAAAAAAAGATATTGCAGTATCCGCTCCAGTTATATTTGAACATAATAGTTTAAATAGGGGATGGAAAATAAGTAAAGTATCACATGAAATACTATTTAATTTGCCAAAACTACATAAGCATTTTAAAAAGAAATTATCTTTATATAAAGAAAGTCATTATGATGAAGATACATCTATAGTTGATGTAGTATCTGGTTGTTTCTTTATGATAGATTCTAATGCTTTACAAAGAGTAGATTACTTAGATGAAAATACATTTTTATATTATGAAGAATTAATATTGGCTAAGAAGTTAAAAAGTATAAAGAAAAAAGAATTAATAGATAATAGAGTAGTAGTAATACATGATCATAGTGTGACTATAGATAAAAGTTATGATAAAATAAATAAGTACAAACTATTAAAGAAATCACAAAAATATTATGTAGATAAATATTTAAAAGCAAATAGTTTTGAAATGTTATTATTATTAATAACAAATAAACTAACTTTATTTACAAAATATATTAGTAGTTTATTCAGGAGGTAAGGTATGAAAGGAATTATTTTAGCAGGAGGATCTGGTACTAGGCTTTATCCAATGACTAGAGCAACTTCAAAACAATTATTACAAGTATATGATAAACCAATGATATATTATCCATTATCAGTATTAATGTCATCTAATATCAAAGATATTTTGATTATTACTACTGAGGAAGATCAAGATGGTTTTAAAAGATTATTAGGAGATGGAAGTCAGTTTGGTATTAATTTAGAATATATTATTCAACCTTCACCAGATGGACTTGCACAAGCATTTATATTAGGAGAGGAATTTATTGGTGATGATTCTTGTGCTATGGTATTAGGAGATAATATATTTTATGGGGCAGAACTTTCTCGTAAATTAGAAGAAGCTAGAAAAAATGCTGATGATGGTTATGCAACTATATTTGGATATCAAGTTCATGATCCAGAGCGTTTTGGTATTATGGAATTTGATGAAGATAAAAATGTAGTAGGAGTAGAAGAAAAACCAGAGAATCCAAAGAGTGATTATGCTATTACAGGATTATATTTCTATCCAAAAGGAGTATCAGGTAAAGCTAAATTAGTTAAACCATCTCCTAGAGGAGAATTAGAAATAACTGATTTAAATAAACTGTATTTAGATGAAAAAAGGTTAAAAGCAGAATTATTAGGAGAAGGTTATACTTGGTATGATACAGGAACTCCTGATAGTATGATGGAAGCTGCTAATATGATTAAATCTATTCAAAAAAATGGTGATAGAGTAATTTGTTGTCCAGAGAGAATTGCTCATAAAAATAATTGGATAGATGATAACGAATTAATGAATTCTGCAGAATTAATGAGAAAAAATAATTATGGAAAGTATTTAAAGAAAGTAATAGATAAAACAAAATAGGAGGATTATATGGATAATTTAGAATTTGAAAAAGGAAGAGCAGAAGATAAATGTATAGATTTTAAATCTAATATAATAGAAACTAACTTAGCAGATTGTTATATCATTGAAGAAAATAGATTTGGAGATGATAGAGGTTATTTTACATCAGTAACTTCTAAACAACTAGATGCCTTAGACTTTAAAAAATGGAGTCAAAAAAGTGAATCCATGTCAGCGAAAGGTACAATAAGAGGATTACATTTTCAAAAAGATCCATATTGTCAAGCTAAAGTAGTAAGTTGTACTAAGGGAGCAGTACTTGATGTAGTAGTAGATATGAGAAAAGATTCTCCAACATATGGAGAATATACTGCTATAGAATTAACTCCAGAAAATGGTAGAATGCTTTATGTACCTAGAGGATATGCTCATGGTTTTTTAGCACTTACTGATGATGCAACATTCAATTATATGGTAGATAATGAGTATGCTCCAAGATTAGAAGGTGGAGTACTTTGGAATGATCCTGTAATTAATATTCCATGGGATGAAATATTTAGAAAGTATGATATAGAAGAACCATTATTATCTGATAAAGATAGAGATAGAATCCCACTATCAGAAAGTGAAGTTAATTTCTTAAGAAGACCAAAGAAATACCTAGTAACAGGAGTTAATGGTCAATTAGGATATGATATAGTAAAAGAATTAAAGATGCGTGGAGAAGAAGATATCTTAGGAGTAGATATCGATGTATTAGATATTACTGATAGAGAACAAGTAATGAAGATTGTTAAAGCTTATAAACCAGATGTAATATTTCATTGCGCAGCTTGGACTGCAGTAGATAAAGCAGAAGAATTAGAAGATAAATGTAGAAAAGTAAATGTAGAAGGAACTAAAAACTTAGTTGATGCTTCAATTGAAGTAGGTTCAAAAATTGTGTATATGTCTACAGATTATGTCTTTGATGGAGAAAAAGAAGGATTATATAAAGAAGAAGATAGAGTGAATCCAAAAAGTGTATATGGACAAACTAAATTTGAAGGTGAAGAAGAAGTAAGACGTAATCAAAATCACTTTATCACAAGAATATCTTGGGTATTTGGAGAAAATGGTAATAACTTTATTAAAACAATGTTGAAATTAGCTGATAAATATGATGAATTAAGTGTAGTTGGAGATCAAATAGGTTCACCAACGTATACAGTAGATTTAGCTAAGCTATTAGTTGAAATGGCTGAAACTGAAAAATTTGGAACATATCATGTTAATAATGAAGGGTATTGTTCATGGGCAGAATTTGCTAAATATATAATGGAAAGTAATGGAAAAGATACAGTTGTTAATTCAGTTACTACTGAAGAATACTATGCTGGAAAAGATACATCTAATATTGCTTATCGTCCAAGAAATTCTAAATTAGATAAATCTAAATTAGAAAAAGAATTTTATAAATTACCATCATGGCAAGATGCAACTGATAGATATTGTAAGCAGTTAACTAAAAATAAAAAATGGTGGTTAGAAAACTTAAAATAAGGAGGATTTTATGAAGTTTTTAGTAACAGGAGGAGCAGGTTTTATAGGAAGTAATTATATGCATTATGTAGTTAATAAATATCCAGAAGATTATTTTGTATGTTTAGATGCACTTACTTATGCAGGTAATTACAATAATATTAAAGATTTAGAAGGAAAAGAAAATTACAAATTTGTAAAAGGAGATATTACAGATAGAGAATTTATAGATAAATTGTTTGAATCAGAGAATTTTGATGTAGTAATTAACTTTGCTGCAGAAAGCCATGTAGATAATTCTATAAAGAATCCAGGAATATTTTTAACTACTAATATTATTGGTACACAAGTATTAATGGATGCCTCTAGGAAATATGGTATTAAAAGATATCATCAAGTATCTACTGATGAAGTATATGGAGACCTACCACTTGATAGACCTGATTTACTATTTACAGAAGATACTCCAATACATACATCTAGTCCATATTCATCATCTAAAGCAGGAGCAGATCTATTAGTAGGAGCATATCATAGAACATTTGGACTTCCTACTACTATAAGTAGATGTTCTAATAACTATGGACCATATCAATTCCCAGAGAAGTTAATTCCAGTAGTTATTTCTAAAGCATTAAAGAATGAAAAAATACCAGTATATGGTAATGGAGCTAATGTGAGAGATTGGATTCATGTAATAGACCATAATATTGGTGTTGATTTAATAGTTAGAAATGGTAAAGTAGGAGAAGTATATAATCTTGGAGGTCATTCAGAAAGAAGTAACCTTGAAGTAGTAAAAACTATTTTAAAACAAATGGGTAAAAGTGAAGATTTAATTACATTTGTAGAAGATAGAGCTGGACATGATTTAAGATATGCAATAGATTCTACTAAAACTGAAAATGAATTAGGTTGGGATAGAACTTATACATTTGAAGATGGTATTAAAGAAACAGTAGATTGGTATTTAAAAAATACAGAATGGATAGAAAATATCCAATCAGGTGAATATAAAAAGGCTTATACAGAGAAATAAGTCTTTTTATTTGTAAAGTTTACATATTAATCAATGTAAATTAATCGTAAATACAGATAACTATGATAGAATTAAATTGGTGATAATATGAACAAATATTTAAAATATGCTTGTTTTTTGGTATTAATGTTGTTTATACCATTTAATGTGTTTGCTTCAAATAATATTAAATTTACAAATTTTAATATTACAGTTGGTAATACTTTACCAATTGTTTCTGATGAAAACTATATTATTGAACAACATTGGTATGAAGATAATAATGAATTAATGTTATCAGATCAGGTAGAAAGTAATAAAACATACACTTATAGTCTAACTATTAAATCAAAAGAAGATAATGTTTTAGAAGATGATATTACTTTTGAGTTTGATAATGTTAATTGGATTAATTCATCAACAACAAAAAATGAAGATGGAACAGTTACATTTGTAGGAATATATAAAACTCCTAATATATCAGAAAAAAATAGTAGTCTTAGATTAACTATAACAGAAAATGTAAAAAATGGTTGGTATATAGAAAATAATAATACTTATTACTATATTAATGGTGAGTTACAAAAAGGATTTAAAGTAATAGATAATAAAACATATTTTTTTAGTAATGTAGATGGAAGACTAAAAAAAGGATGGCAATCAATAAATGGAAGAGAATGGTTCTACTGTGATAATAATGGAGTAGTAGTAGAAAACAGTTTTTATACAATAGATGGAAAAACATATTATTTTGATGGATATTATAGAATAAAAGGATTTAAAGAAATAGGTGATAAAACATACTTTTTTAGTAATGCGGATGGAAGATTAAAAAAAGGATGGCAATCAATAAATGGAAGGGACTGGTTTTATTGTCAAGAAGATGGGTCTATTGTTATTGCAAATGGATTCATTAGTTTTAATGAAAATGATTATTATTTTGTAAATAAGTTTGCTTATATTGGTTTTCATAGAATTGGAGATAGTACATATTATTTTGAAGAAAGTAATTCAAATAACAAGATATGTGCTAAAGTAGTGGGATATAAGAAAATTTATAATAGTGATTATTACTTTGATGAAAATGGTAAATTGTATAAAATACAATACAATCCTATTCAGTATTATCAAAATGATTCAAGATGGGCAAATGTATCATATAATGGTAGGACAATGAAATCTACTGGCTGTGCACCTACAAGTATGGCAATGGCTTTCTCTACTATTTTAAGAAGATATGTTTCACCAGTTGAGGTTGCTAACTATTTATATTATCACACTAACACTTTTAATCGTTGGTGTATGGGTGCTGATGGTAATGCTATTGTTATGGCAGCTAACTATTTTGGAGTTAAGAGAACAGCTTTGGATTATTCAAATTCAGTAGCTATTAAGAATGCCTTGAAAGCTGGAAAGATTGTTTTTGCAGCAATGGGTAATGGAAAATTTGGAGGTTCTACTTGGAATCATGCTATTGTTTTAAGTGGTTTGGATCAATATGGAAGAACATATGCCTATGACCCGTTATTTCCTAACAAAAATGGATGGGTTTCAGTAGATCAAATTATAAGAGAACACTCTGCAGCGGCTGATGATGCTTGGGGAGGAAGCTATTTCCATGCACTTGAATCATATAATGTATATATATAATTATACTATTTATTATGTTAATGGAGAATTACAAAAAGAATGGCAATATTCATATGCACCAATAGTGGCTGATTATTCAGTTGATAGAAGCTTATTCTATCTTACTTAGGGCATAGTGTAGGCTATTTCTTTTTTTTTACATTTTTGATAAAATAATTGTAAGGAAGTGATAGTAAATGTCAAAAAGTGTATTAGTTACTAACTTTAACATTGTGAATTATACTGGTTCGGAACTAGATACAATAACAATTGCTAATTATTTTTTGGATAATAATTATGATGTGGATATATTAACTTTTAAATACTCTAATCCTTTAAAGAGAATAGTAAATAAGAATATTAATGTATATACTTTTGAAAACATAGAAAAGTTAAAGAATAAATATGAAATTATTTGGAGTCATCATTTTCCGATTTTAGATTATGTCATATTTAATAAAAATATTAAAGCTGATTATATTCATTATGTATCATTGTCTTCGTTTGAACCATATGAATGTTTACCTGCATATTATAAAGAATTAAGTCTTGTATCTACAATTTCAAAAGAGGCAGAAATATCTATAAAAAATGAATGTGATGTTGATTTAAATATATTTCCAAATTATGCACCAGAAGATTACTTTTCTAATAGAAAACAACAAAATTCTTCTAAAATAAAGAAAATTTGTGTAGTATCTAATCATGTGCCTGATGAATTAGGGGAACTTAAAGAAATATTTGAAACTGATGGAGTAAAATTTGATATATTTGGTATTCAATATAAATCAGTTAAGGTTGATGATAAACTACTTAAAAAATATGATGTTGTTATAACTATTGGCAAAACTGTAAATTATTCTTTATCGTTGGGTATTCCAGTATATTGTTATGATTATATGGGCGGTGATGGATATATTACTAAAGATAATATTAAAAATTCATATGCCTATAACTTTTCTGGAAGATATACTGGTAAAAAGAAAACTGCTAAACAAATATATAATGATATAAATAATAATTATAAAACTGCTTGTGATAATATAGAAAGCAATTATAAATATGCTTATGATCATTTTAATTATAATAGATTAATGGAAGAAACATTGAATAAAATAAAACAAAAAAAAGTTAATTTAAAACAAATTATTGATAATAATGTAGTTTTAAAAAGGAAAAGTGCCCTTTTTATTAGGGAAGTTGTAAATTCAATTAATCAGCAAGAAATATATGAAAAAACTATTAGAAATTATCAAAAAATTATTGATCATTATAATAAACTTTTAGATGATAGTAACAATGAACTGTATCGTATTCTTAATTCCAATAGTTGGAAAATTACTAAACCACTTAGATGGTTTACATCAAAATTCAAAAAAATAATTGAGTTTTATGATATACATTTCATTAAATAAATTAGTGGATAAGTTGATTTCTACTGGTAATACGTATGTATATGATCCTTTAACTACGTTAAAAAACGGATGGGTTTCAACAGCATTAATTTGGAATCAAAGAAGCCGTGATCCAGATGACTTACGTGGTGGTTATGCTTTGTATGCATTAGGATAGATAAATTGTAATGATATAATTTATTTCAATAAAAGTAATAATGTGAAAAGGTATGTTAAAACATACCTTTTTAATATCTGGAACATTGCAGTTATACTATAAAATATGGTATAATTAATGAGAGTATGTTTTGAAGGAGATATTATATATGGCAAATAAAGATGACTATGCAATTAAGGTTGAAAACTTATATAAAAAATTCAAATTAGTATATAATAAACCATTAACTTTAAAAGAAAGATTAGTATTTTGGCATAAAAGTCAAATTGGATATCATGAAGTTTTAAAAGACATTAATTTAGAGATTAAAAAAGGAGAAACAGTTGCATTAATAGGTGTTAATGGTAGTGGTAAATCTACATTACTTAAATTAATGACTAAGATTATATATCCTACTAAAGGTAAAATTACAACTAATGGTAAATTAACATCACTATTAGAATTAGGAGCCGGATTTCATCCAGATTTCACAGGTAGAGAAAACATTTACTTTAATGCCTCTATTTTTGGTTTAACTGCTGCAGAAATAGATGAAAGAGTAAATGATATTATTGAGTTTTCAGAATTAGGAGAATTTATAGAAGCACCTGTAAGAACATATTCATCTGGAATGTATATGCGCCTTGCTTTTAGTGTGGCAATAAATGTTGATGCAGAAATATTATTAATAGATGAAATTTTAGCAGTAGGAGACCAACACTTTCAAGATAAATGTTTTGATAAATTAAAGGAATTGAAAAAATCAGGTAAAACAATAGTAATAGTTTCTCATAGTTTAGGGGCCATAGAAGATTTATGTGATAGAGCAGTATGGATCTATGAAGGTGAAGTTAGAGAAGATGGAGAAACAAAAAAAGTAATAAAAGATTATTTAAAGGTGTGTGGTTAAGATGTTTAAAGAATTATATAATTACAGACAACTTTTAAAAAGTAATATTAGTAAAGAAGTAAGAGGAAAATATAAAGGATCATTTCTAGGAGTATTATGGTCATTTGTAAATCCATTATTAATGACTCTAGTATATGCCATAGTATTTCCTTTCTTATTAAGAAGTGCTCAACCTCACTATACAACTTTTATAGTAATAGCAATTATTCCTTGGACTTGGTTTACTTATAGTATTATGTCTGCAACTAATACATTCTTAGTAAATGCTGGAATAATCAAAAAAGTATATTTTCCTAGAGAAATATTACCAATATCAATAGTTACTAGTGGATTAATAAACTTCTTAATATCTTGTATTATTATATGTATATTTGTTCTATGTAGTGGTATAGGATTTAGTTGGAATATATTATATTTACCATTAATTGCTATAGTTCAATATATTTTACAACTAGGAATAGTATTTATAACTAGTGCAATCGATGTATATATAAGAGATGCTGAATACATAATTAATTTCTTTGTTCAAATGTTATTTTATGGAACACCAGTATTATATTCTGTTGATATGTTCCCAGAACAATTTAGATGGATTTTAAGATTAAATCCAATGGCAACAATAATAGAAAGTTATAGAAATATATTCTATTACAAAACGCATCCTAATTTTTATATGTTGGGTATTGTATTTATAGGTAGTTGTGTACTTTTACTTATTGGTACATTAATATTTAAAAAACTACAAAAAGGTTTTGCAGAGGAGTTATAATATGACAGTAAAAGTAGCGGGAATAGTAACTTTATATAATCCAACTGATGAAGATATATTAAATATAAAGACGTATATAAAAGATATAGAAAAACTATATGTAGTAGATAATACAGAAGGAAAGAGTAATAAAGATAGATTACCCAAAAGTAAAAAAATAGAATATATTTATAAAAATGAAAATTTAGGTGTTGCAACAGCAATGAATATTGGTGCTGAAATGGCTATTAAAGATGGTTATAAATGGTTACTTACAATGGATCAGGATACTACATTTAAACCTGGAGTAATGAAAAAACTAAAAGAAGTAATAGAAAAAGAAGATATGAAAAAAGTAGGTATTGTTACACCTTGGCATAATACAAAATTACTAGATAAAAAACCAAAAGAAGAATATGATGATCCGCATGATGTTATGACATCAGGTAATATGGTTAATTTAGATGTATGGAAAAAAATAGGTGGATACAAAGATTGGCTTTTTATTGATGGAATAGATATTGAATATTGCTTAAATCTTCATAAAAATGGTTATAAAATATTAAGAGTAAACTCAGTAGAAATAGATCATAATCTTGGCGATATATTCTATAAAAGTATAAGAGGAAGATTATTTTTATGTACAAATCATGTTCCATTAAGAAGATATTATATTATGAGAAATTATCACTATATTAAAGATATGTATATAAATAATGATCCTGAATATTGTTATAGATTAGTTAGTCAAAGGCATAATATGATAGGTGTTATATTATTTGAAAGACAAAAGTTTAAAAAGATAAAAATGTATTTTAAAGGATATATGGATTATAAAAAAGGTATAAAAGGAAAATTGAGGAATTAATATGGCAAAAAAAAGTAGTTTAAAAATAGCAGGAATAGTAACATTATATAATCCAACAGATGAAGATATATCAAATATAAAAACATATTTAAGAGATATAGATAGATTGTATATAGTAGATAATACAGAAGGTAAAAGTAATGAGAAAAGAATACCTAAGAGTAATAAAATAGAATACATTTTCAAAAATGAAAATGTAGGTGTTGCAACAGCTATGAATATGGGTGCAAGAAAAGCAATAAAAGAAGGTTATAAATGGTTACTTACAATGGATCAAGATACTACATTTAAACCTGGAGTAATGAAAAAACTAAAAGAAGTGATTACAAAAGAAGATATGAGTAAAGTAGGAATAGTAGTACCTTGGCAAGAAACAAAAATGAGATTAAAAAGAGTAAAAGATGAATATGATTATCCACAAACTATAATGACATCTGGAAATATTGTTAATTTAGATGTTTGGGAAGAAGTTGGTGGATATAAAGATTGGCTATTTATTGATGGAGTAGATTTAGACTATTCACTAAATATCAGAAAACATGGGTATATTATTTTAAGAGTAAACTCAGTAGAAATAGATCACGAATTAGGTGATATAGTTTATAGAAAATTTAAAAAACTAGATGTAGCCGTTAGTAATCATTCTCCAATGAGAAGATATTATATAACTAGAAATAATGAATATATATGTGATATGTATAAAAATTTTGACCCTAATATATGTTGGAATTTAATTAAGAAGAAAGATACAGCATTAATTATTCTATTATACGAGAAGCATAAAATAAAAAAAATAATCAGTATGATAAAAGGATATATAGATTATAAAAAAGGCATAAAAGGTAAAAAGATATAACGGAGGAATTATGGGTAAGTTAAAGAGATTAATAGGTAAAGTAAAACAAACTCTTAAAGATGAGGGTATAAAAGGTTTATTGAAAAAGATAATTAATTTCATATACTTTAGAATAACTAAGGTAAATAGAAAATATGATAATTGTTTTAAAGATGTATTATTTATTAATGGTTGTACTTTACCACATCCTCAAAGATATAGAGTAGATCATCAAATAGAGCAATTAGAATCTCATGGTATATCTTGTGATAGGATAGATTATGATAAGTTAACTTTAGATAAGGTAAGATACTTTAGGGCTTTTGTATTCTATAGATGTCCAGTTTTACCTACAATAGAAGAATTCATAAAGATAGCTAAAGAAAATAATAAAACATGTTTTTATGACATAGATGATTTAGTATTTGATTTAGAATATACTAATCAAATTAAATATCTAGATACTATTTCAGAAGATGAAAAGAAATTATACAATGATGGGGTAGTTAGAATGGGTAAAACCCTTGATTTATGTGAATATGGAATAGCTTCTACAAAAGGATTACAAACTGAAATGAGTAAACACTTAAAAGATGTTTATATAAATAGAAATGTTGCATCTGATGAGATGATAGAATGTTCTAATATTGCGTTAGATACAGTAGAAAAAGATCCTAATAAAGTTATAATGGGGTATTTATCAGGAAGTATTACTCATAATGATGATTTTAAACTTATTATGTCAACAATAGTAAGATTACTACAAGAATATGATTATTTATATTTAAAAGTAGTTGGATTATTAGATTTACCTAAAGAGATGGAATGTGTTAAAGACAAAATAATTACATCTCCATTTGTAAGTTGGAAAGAATTGCCAAAATTAATTAGATCAATTGATATAAACTTAGCCCCATTGGAAGATAGTATTTTTAATGAAGCTAAATCCGAAAATAAATGGATGGAAGCAGGTTTAGTTAAAATACCAACAGTAGCTTCTAATGTTGGAGCCTTTAAAACTGAAATAAAAGATAATGTTACAGGATTATTATGTAGCGATAAAAAAGATTGGAAAGAAAAACTATCTAGACTTATAGAAGATAAAAAATATAGAGAAGAAATTGGAAATAACGCTTATGAAGAAGTAATGAATCATAGAACAACAATAAAATCTGGTTTAGGAGTAGCTGAATTTATTAAGAGTAAACTTAAAAAGAATATTGCAATAGTCCTACCATCTCCTAATTTAAGTGGAGGAGTTTTAGTAGCATTAAAACATGGTCTTATTTTAAAAGAAAATGGTTATGATGTTACTATGATTAATATTAATAAAAAGACTGCTAAAGTAGATAAACTATATGAGAAAGATAATTATATATTTACAGTAGGTAAAAATAGAACAGAATTTAAAGCTCATATAGATACTTTAGTAGCAACTATGTGGTTAACTTTAGAATTTGTTCAAAAATACTATAATTGTAATAATAAAAAGTATTTAGTTCAAGGAATGGAAACAGGGTTATATAAACCAACAGAGTTTGAAAGAAAAGAAGCTAATTCTACATATTGTAATTTAATAAATCTAGATTATTTAACCATATCTAAATGGTGTCAAACATGGTTAAAAGAAGATTTTAAGACAATAGCTAAGTATGCACCAAATGGAATTGATTTAAATAAATTCCCTTTTGTTAAAAGAAGTTTTAATGGTAAAATTAAAATATTAATAGAAGGTAATTGTAAAGATCATTATAAGAATGTTGATGAGAGTTTTATGATTGCTAATAAACTAGATAGAAATAAGTATGAAGTTCATTATTTGTCTTACGAGAAAGAACCAAAGAAATGGTACAAGGTTGACAAATTCTATCATAAAGTACCACATGATGAAGTAGCGAAAATATATGGCAATTGTGATATCTTACTTAAAACAAGTATATTAGAAAGCTTCTCATATCCACCTCTTGAGATGATGGCAACAGGAGGATTAGTTGTTGCTATTCAAAATGGTGGCAATTCTGAATACTTAAAGGATAAGAATAATTGTTTAATCTATAAACAAGGTAAAATAGATGAAGCTATAGAGAAAATAGACTTATTATCTAGTGATAAAAAATTAAGAGATAAATTAATAGAGGGTGGAATAAAAACTGCTCAAGAAAGAGATTGGAATAAATTAGAAAAAGAAATATTAAAACTTTATCAATAAAATAGGAGTGAGGTATATGAACAAGAAAGAAATAGCAGGAATATTGATAATAGTAATACTAATTATATTTATGATAGTTAGTATTGTCTTTCCAGCAACAAAACCCGTTACTAAAGGGTTTAGTGGTAATGAAATAATGGATGAGTTAAAAGATGGAGATGTTATAGAAGAAGAATTTATCGCAAAGAGCAATTACAAAAAACTAGGTATTCCTTTCGCAAATTATGGTAAAGTTATTGATAAAGGTTGGTTTGATGTAATTATTACAAATAGTAAAACTAAAGAAAAGAAGTACAAAATAAAACTAGGTAATATAGTGGATAATGAAGACTATTACATAAAGCATAAATTAAGGAAAAATAGAAAGTATAAAATTTATATTAAATTAAATAAACCAAAGTATCCAGTTACACTTTATCTTACAAAAAAAGATAAAGAATCTATTACTAAATATAATGGAAATAAACTAGATGATAATATTAGATTAAGTTTTATGAAATATACAAAAGATTATTCTAGTATA
Source organism: Bacilli bacterium (assembly GCA_017406955.1). Lineage (GTDB taxonomy): Bacteria > Bacillota_I > Bacilli_A > RF39 > UBA660 > CAJMSU01. The sequence continues at coordinate 25,335 of JAFQXM010000005.1, forward strand.
TGGAATTGTGTTTTTATAATTTCAATAGTTGTTTTATATACTATCCTAATAAGAAATAGTGGTGATAAAAATGAAAAAAAATAAGAAGTTTATATTAATACTACTACTTATTAGTTTAGTATTTAGTTTCCTAATAGAAATATTTGTATTTAATTATAAAGTTTTAACTAAAAATAAAAAATATGAACCTAAGATTATAGAAAAACATGATGTTACAAAAGATGGAAATTGGTATAAGTCTACTACTAATAAAGCTTATATTATTATAAAAACTGATAATAAAAATCAATATGTTAATAAGTTAACATTTGATTATAAAATAAATAGAGATTTAGATTGGAAAACAGAGTATAAGAATAATAATAAAAAAGTTACTGTTATAAATAAATCTTCGTCTTTTACTAACAAAGCAATTAAACCTATAAAGTCTAATACTGATCAAATAAAAATAAGTTTTAATCATAAAAATTTTAGAATTAAAAATATAGAAGTAAATAATAAAATTTACATAAATTTATCTAGAATTATATTTATTACTATTTTATTACTAGGAATAGGAATATTAATTGAATTTAGAGATTACTTTTATAAAAATATAGACAAGGCATTTTTATTAATAGTTTTAAGTTGTGGAGCTTTATTTATATTAGTTTTTCCCAAAAATGTGTATATTTCATGGGATGATCAAATACATCTAAAAAAATCATATACACTTATTAATAATGGTGATCATAGTTTTTCTACTTCATTTAAAGTATTAGAATCTATGGGAGCAATAGATAATTTAACTTTTAGAACAAGAGAAGAAAAGCTAGAATTATATAAATCTCTAAATAAATTACATAAAGAAACCAAGCAAGATAAAATACAAACTAATGCTACAATCGGATATAATAAATTAATATATTTACCATTCAGTATAGGATTTATAATTGCAGAAACATTAGGTTTTAGCTTTATTGGTATGGTAGTATTTTCTAAGTTAATGAATTTCTTGCTGTATGTATTATTAATTTATATGGCAATAAAAATAATACCATTTGCTAAGAAATTAATTTTTCTAATAGGTCTATTACCAGCAAATATTTATTTAGCTAGTCAGTTTTCATATGATCCTACTATAACTGCTAGTATTATATTAGGTATAGCAATATTCTTAAAAATGTTAACAATTGAAAAAATTAATTATAGATATATAATGGCATTTGTTTTAGCTATTATTTGGGCTAGTTTACCTAAAGCTGTATATTGCCCACTACTATTATTATTACTATTTATTCCAAACAAGAAATTTAATAGTAAAAAAGAAGGATGTTTGGTTAAAACAATTATAGTTATAATAACTACATTGTTATTAGCAACATTTATACTACCAACAGTTTCTAGCAATGTGGGAGGAGATGTTAGAGGTGGAAATACTAGTGTAAGTGGACAACTTAAATTTGTACTAGCGAGTCCACTAAGCTTTGTGATATTATTAATTAAATTTTTCTCAGTTAATGGTGTTAGTTTAGCCTTAGGAGAAAGAGGGTTTGTAGATATTGCATATTTGAATAGTTATATTTCATTATTCCAATCTGCAGCGTATATGATAGCTTTAATATTAATGTTTTATACTTTATATGCAGAACCAATTAATAAGAAAGCATTAACTCCTAAAATTAAAACAATATTTGCAATTGCATATGCAGGAATTAGTATTTTAATAGCGGCAGCACTATATTTATCATTCACTGAAGTAGGAAGTAATGTTATTGAAGGTGTTCAGCCTAGATATTTCAGTCCATTGCTATTAATGTTACTTATGATAATTAGTGCAACTACAAATAAGAAAACAAAAGAAAGTAAGAATAATATATTAGTATTATTAATACCATTTGGATTGTTATTATTGACTATGTTACCAGTAGTAGTAGCTGGAAGGGGGATATAAGATGAAAAAAGTTTTACTAATTATTCCTGCATATAATGAGGAAGAAAATATTTTAAAGACATATAAGTCTATTGAAAATTATAATAAAAAAAATAAAACTAATTACGATGTAATAGTTATAAATGATTGCTCTACAGACGATACTAAAAAAATATTGGGAGATAATAATATTCCACATATTAATTTAATTCATAATTTAGGAATTGGTGGAGCAGTACAAACTGGTTATAAATATGCATATTATAATGATTATGATATTGCAGTACAATATGATGGTGATGGACAACATGATGTTAGTTATGTAAAAAATATAATAAAACCAATTATAGATAATAAAGCAGATATGGTTATTGGATCTAGATTTGTAGAAGATATAGATACTTTTAAATCATCAAAAGCAAGAAGAATTGGTATTAAAGTTATTTCTTCTTTTATGAAGTTTACTACTCATAAGAAAATATATGATACTACATCTGGTTTTAGAGCTGTTAATAAAGAAGTTATAAAAGATTTTTCTATTTCATATCCAAACGAATATCCCGAACCTGTTACAACTGCAGAACTTTTAAAGAAAAAATACAAAGTTTTAGAAGTTCCAGTTGAGATGAATGAAAGGAAAGCAGGAGTTTCTTCTATTAGAGCTTGGAAAAATGTTTACTATATGCTTAATGTATGCCTAGCTTTACTTGCTATTAAAATAAGGAGGTATAAATGATGTCAGATAATTTGATAATTACTATAATTGCTATCTCATGTATTCTATTTTTAATAGTAACTATAGTGTTAAAAAGAGGAAGAATACCAGAAAAGTATGCATTACTATGGTATTTTATGATTGCTATATTATTATTAGTTGCAATTATACCAGGAGTATTTTCTTATATAGCTAGTAAGCTAGGATTCTATCCTATGTCAAACTTTATAATAGGAATATTTATTGGAGTTTTAATTCTATTAACTATGGCTCTTACAGTTATGATGGCAGGGCAAAAGAAAAAGACAACATTATTAATACAAGAAATATCTTTGTTAAAAGAAGAGGTAAAAAAACAAAAAAAATAAATAGGAGATTTGTATGAAAAAGAATGTTAAAGCAAACTATGTCTATAATTTATTATATCAATTATTAACAATCATTCTTCCGATTATAACAATTCCTTATCTGGCAAGAACTCTAGGTTCTGAAGGTAATGGGATATACGGTTATACTTTATCAATAGCCACATATTTTACTCTAATTGGATCTTTAGGAATTGCTCTATATGGACAAAGAGAAATTGCTTATTGTCAAGATAATAGAATAAAAAGATCAAAAGTTTTTTGGGAATTGAATATTATAAAATTTATAACAATGATTATTTCAATAATAGTATTTTATTTTGTATATGCAAGAAGTGGAGAATATGCTATATATTATAAAATACTATTATTAGAACTTTTTGCAAGTATTATAGATATATCTTGGTTTTACCAAGGGATGGAAGAATTTAAAACTATAGTTTTAAGAAATTATATAATTAGGATGATATGCCTATTTTGCATATTTATATTTATAAAAACGCCATCGGACACATGGAAATATGTATTAATTTTTTCTGGTAGTACATTATTAGGAAATTTATCTTTGTGGATAAATTTAAGTAAAAAAATTAGCCTAATTGCAATAAAAAAATTAAATATAAAAAAACACATAAAACCTATATTATTATTATTTATACCACAAATAGCTATTCAGCTATATACTGTTTTAGATAAGTCAATGATTGGTATGATTACTAATAACATGTCTGAAGTAGCATATTATGATCAGGCACAAAAAGTAATAAAAACTTTAATGACTGTAATTACTTCGATTAGTACAGTTATGCTTCCAAGAATAGCAGCTTGCTATGCAAATAATGATAAGAAAAGAATCAAAGAGTACATGAACAATTCATTTAAATTTATCTTTATGGTATCATTTCCGATGATTTTTGGTATCATAGCTGTTTCTGATTCATTTGTTCCGTTTTTCTTTGGAAATGGTTATGATAAGATAAAAATAGTTATGCCATTATTAAGTGTTATAATATTATTTATTAGTATGAGTATTATGATAGCGCAATTATTGCTATCTACTAAACAAACCAAGAAATATACTATTTCAGTTGTAAGTGGTGCTATAATAAATTTTGTATTAAACTTAATTCTAATTTATTATTTTAAATCTATTGGTGCGTGTATTGCTACTATTATTGCAGAATTTTCTATAGCAGCGATAGATTTATATTTTATAAGAAGTAAATTTAATATATTTGAAATTATAAAGTCTAGTAAAAACTATTTTTTATTATCAATAGTTATGTTTTTTGTTATCTATCCTTTTGGATATTTACAATTTAGTAATATGTTAACAATGGTAATTCAAATATCTATTGGGGGTATTTTATACATTATAGGATTATTTATTATAAAGGATGAATTCTTTATAGATTTATATAATAATGTTATTAATTATATTAAAAATAAATTGAAAATAAGTTCTAATTAAGGAGATTAAATTATGAATATTTTATATACACTAAATGATAAATTTGTTCCCCAAGTTGCAGCAGGTATATGTTCAATTTGTGAAAATAATAAAAGAGAGAGGAATATAAATTTTTATTTAATATCTGATGGCATATCTAATGATAATAAAAATAAATTGGTTGAATTTGGAAGGACATATAATAGAAAAGTTATTATAAAAGAATTGGGAGATTTAAATAAATACTTTGATTTCGATTTTGATACACTTGGTTGGAACAATGTAATATTAGCGCGAATATTAATGGGCAAATTACTTCCTAAGAAAGTAGAACGGTTAATTTATTTAGATGGGGATACTATAGTTAGGAGTAGTTTAAAAAAATTGTGGAACTTCAATTTGGGTGATAATATTTTAGGTATGAGTATAGAGCCTACTGTAGATAAAAAGCGCACAGTAGATTTAGATTTGGTTAATAGGCCGTACTACAACTCAGGTGTTTTATTAGTAGATTTAAGAAAATGGCGTGAAGAAAATTGTGAACAAACAATAATAGAATACTATAAATCGAAACAAGGTTTATTATTTGCTGCAGACCAAGATGCTATAAATGGAGCGCTAAAAGATAAAATAAAAACAATATCACCAAAATATAACTTTTATAATATATTTTATCAATATAATTATAAATTTTTAAGTAGTTTATGTGATTATAAATATATTCCTAAGAAAACTTTTGATGAAGCTAGAAAAAATCCAGTAATAATACATTATTTAGGTGAAGAAAGACCTTGGAGATTAGGAAATAAACATAAGTATAGAGATGATTATAATTATTATTTAAGTATAACTCCATGGAAAGATAAAAATTATGAAGATGGATGGAAGTTATATTTCTTTTGCTGGAACACCTTTAACTTTATAACTAAGCCTATACCAAAAATTAGATATAGAATAATAAATGGTTTAATTCCAACCTTTATGAAAATACGAAAACACCAATTAAAAAAAGAAAAATAAGTTTGATTTTCAAACTTATTTTATTTATTTGGAAATTTAATTTTATAGACTAAATGATGGGATTTTCTTTTTTCTTCAGGAGGTAATTTCATATAGTCTCCATATATTTTTGTTAAATATTGATCATAGTCTTTAGGAATATAAAAATCATGTCCTTCAAATTTATGTTTTATAGTATCAAAGTAAAATTTTTTGTCAGTTATTTCTCTTAATAAGTAAACTCCTCCATGATTAATCATAGTATTTGTTGTTTTTTTATTACATTTTTTTATTGCATTAAAATATCTTTTTTTTGCATTATCTTTTGAATATAAAATTGATATTATGGATATAATTGAGAAAATTAATTTTTTAATGCCTTTAGAATTATAAGAATAATTGCATTTAAAACTATAAATAGTTTTATAATAAAATATCTTGATAAAAGTAAAAAGTTGAAGAATTTTATTATCATCTATATAATCAATTGGGAAAACATCAATCCAAATTCCTTGTTTATCTTCTGGTAGAGATGATGTTTTTTCAGAATATATAGAGTTTTTTCTTCTGAGTTTTCCAAAAGGCAATCCATACTGTGGTTCAGTTTCAATAGACTGAAAATAGAATTTACTTTTATCTAAATCCTTCTCTAATATAGAGATTAATCGGCTATAGTCATCTCTAGGCATACTAACATCAATGTCATCATCCCATGGGATAAAACCTTTATGGCGTATTGCACCAAGCAAAGTTCCTCCAACCAAAATATATTTCAGATTATTTTTTTTGCAAATTTTATCAAATTCAATAAGAATTTCTAATTCTATATTTTGCAATTTTTTTAATTCATTTTTTGATAATTTCTTCATTAGTCCTCCTATATTAAAATTATATCATAATATTAATCCATATGCTATGTAAATGATAGACTACTCTGTCATTTTTTGTTATAATGAAATAAATTAATAGTATATTAGGAGAAGTGTTGTATGAATAAAATTAGTGTGATTATACCAATTTATAATATAAAAAAAGAATATTTAGATAAGTGTTTAAATAGTGTGATTAATCAAACGTACAAAAATTTAGAAATAATTTTAGTTGATGATGGATCTGAGGAATGGTGTAAAAAAAATTATGAAAAATTTTTAAATGATAAGAGAATAAAATTAATTGTTCAAAAAAACCAAGGTGTATCTGTAGCTAGAAATAATGGTATTAAAAAAGCAACTGGTAAATGGATTATGTTTGTTGATTCAGATGATTATTTAGAACTTGATTGTTGTGATAAATTTATTAAAAGAATTAGTAAAAACAAAGATGTTGATATAATAATTGCTAAACCTTATGTCATTAAACAAGGGAAAAAAATTTATGTTAATAATTATTATAAAGAAGATAAAATTATTAATCAATTTAAAGATAAAAAAGAGTTATTATCATGTTTCTATCATGATGGTGGTAAATATTTATATAAGGAAACACCATGGGCTAAATTATATAATAGGGACTTTATCATAACAAATAAACTAAAATTTAATAAAAAATTAAAAATAGGTGAAGATGGATTGTTTTTATATGAATATTATTCTTTAGCCAATAAAATGATTTATATTGATGAAGCAGTATACAATTATAACATAAATGATGCTAGTATTAGTCAGAATTGTAATCCAAAATGTTTAAAATTAACTAATGATTTTAATGATGAGTTTATTAAATTATTAAACAAAAAAAATATAATTGTATTAGAAGATGAATTTAAGAAATTTGGTATATGGCAGTTAAGTAGATTATTCAAAAGATATTTTATTAGTAGTAATATAGATTATAAAATTTTAAAAGAAAATTATAAAAAAACAATAAAACAAGAACCATATTATTCTTCTCTTCGAGAAGTTAAATTTAAAGATTTATCAATATATTTAAGAATCTTTTATTTTATTCTAAAATTTAGAAGTTTTTATATAATTAGAAAAATGTTTCTGCTAATGGAAAAGATAATTTTTGCTAGACAAAAAAACATAAAATAACTATATAAGGGGGATAATTATGGTAAAACATACATTTGTAGTGTTAGCTTATAAAAAATCAGAACATTTAGAATTGTGTATTAAATCAGTGCTAAATCAAACTTATAAGAGTGATGTAGTTATTGCGACTTCAACACCTAATAAATATATTGAAAAATTAGCTAAAAAGTACAATTTGAAAATAAAAGTTAATAAAGAAAAAAAAGGTATTGCACATGATTTTAATTTTGCTGTTAAATGTGTAAACTCTGGTGTTGTAACAATTGCCCATCAAGATGATATATATGGAAAAGATTATTCTTATAATATCATGAAGCAATATAAAAAATATCCAAAAAGTTCAATTTTATTTACTGATTATTATGAAATAAAAAATAATAAAAAAGAATTTAGTAATGTTAATTTATTTATTAAGAGAATACTTTTATTGCCAATTAGAATTAAAACTTTGAGCTCAAATAAATTTTTAAAAAGACAAATTTTAAGATTTGGTAATTCTATATGTTGCCCAGCTGTATCGTTTGTTAGAAAAAATATACCAGATAATGTATTTATTTGTAATTTGAAATGCAATGTTGATTGGTATACTTGGGAATTACTATCAAGGCAGAAAGGTAATTTTATATATATTTCAAAAAAATTAATGGGACATAGGATTGATGAGGCAACAACTACAACCAAAATTATTAATGAAGGAATTAGAACCAAGGAAGATTTAGAAATATTGACAAAGTTTTGGCCTAAAAGTATTGCAAAAATAATAAATAGGGTTTATAAACAATCTGAGAAAAATAATTTTAAGTGAAAATGATATTTTTGTTTTTAATGAGAATAATATAAGTGGTGATTGAAATGAGAAAGAAAATTGTAATAATAATATTAATTATAGCTATATTGCTAATAATAGTTTTTAAAATATATAGTAAAAATAATCAAAATAGTAATAGTAAAATAAATAAAAAGAATGAACCTACTATTAGCGGGCCATATAAACATACAAAAGTAATAGAAGACAATTATGGTGGATCAGGCGGGGTTAAGATAAAATATGATCAATATGTTACTGCTAATGGATATATGGGTGCTAGTGATAATGTTTATTATACAAGAAATGGTAGTTTATATCACTTAATTGTATCTACAAACAAAACTACTAAATTAGCAGAAGGTGTTGGAAAAATAGAAAACTCTATGGAAACTGTTATAGTTCATAAAAGTAATAATTTTAAGATTATTGAAGAAGATAATTATGTTACGTATACAAATTAGGAGGTATTTATGAAGAAGTATTTTATACTAATATTTGTTTTTATATTAATATTTTTTATTACGATTGATGTAGAAGCGAAAGAAGTAAAATCAGGAACTTACAAAATTGTTAGTGCTAATGATGAAAGTAAACTTTTAGTTGAACAAAATGGAAATATTGAATTAGGTGATAATAGTAGTAGTAATAAAGAATGGAATATTTATTCAGATGGCTCTGCTTATTACATAAAAAGTAAAATTGATAATAATTACGTGATAGATTTACAAGGAGCCAAAATAGCTAATAATACTAATGTTCAAGTGTATAAATCAAATGGAACAAGTGCACAAAAGTGGAAATTAAATGATGCAGGAAGTGGATATTACTATATTACTTCTATTTTAGGAAACTATAATATAGATGTAGTTGGTGGAAATTCTAAAATTGGCACTAATATTCAAATATATAAGAATAATGAAACAAAAGCACAAAAGTGGAAATTAGTTAGAATAGATCAAAAAGAGAAAGTAATAGAAGATGGGACATATATTGTGAAATGTAAAAACAATTTATCTAATGTAGTGGATTTATCTGGTGCTAAAACATCAAATTTTACAAATATCGGAACATATTTTAATAATTATACTTGGGCTCAGGTATGGAACTTTAAATATAAAGATGGATATTATATTATTAATGCTTATTTAGATGATGATAAAGTTATAGATATAGCAAGTGCTAAATATAAAAATTCAACTAATATACAACTATATCAAAATAATGGAACGAATGCTCAAAAGTTTATTATTAATAGTAATGGAGATGGAACATATTCCATAAATTCATATGATGGTTTATGGAGTGTTGATATAAAGGGTGCATCTACTAATTCAGGTACTAATATTCAACTATATCAATCAAATGGTACAGATGCACAAAAATATGTTTTTGAAAAAGTTAATATTGATCCAATTGAAACAGGTTATTATACTATTGACTCACTAGTTGATAATAATATGGTAGTTGGTGTAAATAATTCTGCTTTGTATAATAAGAAAAATGTAGACTTACGAAATAAAACTAATCATAATTATGTCAAATGGTATATAAAGAAAGAAAAGTATGATATTTATACTATTCTTAATGCAGATAATACTAAATATGCTTTGGATGTTTTAGGAGGATCTAATGTATCAGGTGCAAATGTCCAAGTGTACAAAGCAAATGGAACAAGTGCACAAAAATGGGTTATTAGGAAAAATGATGATAATACATATAGAATAATAAATATTGCTAGTGGAAAATTATTAGATATATCAGGCGCAAAAAAAGATGAGGGAACTAATATTCAAATTTATGATTCTAATGAAACTGTTGCTCAAAAATTTGAATTTACTAAAACTGAAATTAGTAAATATATACGAGCATATGATGATGGGAAATACATTATAAAGAGTAATATAGATAATAATAAAGTATTAGATATAGCAAGTGCTTCTAAAAATAATAATGCTAATGTCCAGGTTTATGCAAGTAATTCTACAAATGCACAAGTATGGAAATTGGAATATATAGAAGATGGTATATATATAATTAGAAGTCTTATAAATCCTAAATTAGTATTAACGGCCAACTCAAACAATGCTGTTTCCGCTAAATATACTGGAAGTGATACTCAAAAATGGTATTTAGATAAAAATAGTAATTTCACTACTATTATAAATATGTCAAGCGGAAAGTATTTAAATATTGATTCAACCATGCCTGCTAATTCTACTAATGTATCATTAAGTGATACTATAACAGATAAAAATAAATTTGTATTAAGTAGTTTTACTGGTAAAATAAAATATAAAGGTGTTGATATATCTAAGCATAATACTATAACCTCTTGGGAACAACTTGCTTCACAAATAGATTTTGCAGTATTAAGAATCGGATATGGAGGAGATGCAACATCTCAGGATGATCCAAAATTCTTATCATATGTACAAGCTTGTGAACAATATAACATTCCATATGCAGTTTATGTTTATTCATATGCAGTAGATGACAGTGAAGCAGTAGATGAATCAAATCATATGCTAAGACAAATTAGAAATAATGGTGCAAAACCAAATTTAGCAACACAAGTATATTATGATCAAGAAGATACAACGTATGTAGATCAAACTAAAATTTCTAATGCTACTAGAACTAGTATGGTAAATACTTTCTGTAATAGAATGAAATCAAGTGGATATAAATGTGGAGTTTACGCATCAAAATCTTGGTTAGAAGGAATGTTAGATATTAATGCTATTAAACCTACTCATGAAGTATGGGTTGCCCAATGGCCTGGATATTCAACTTTTACTCAAGGATTAGCTAATAGTACTTCATATCAAAAAACATCTTACAGTATTTGGCAATTTTCTGGAAGTGGTAATCTATCTGGTGTATCTGGGAGAATAGATCTAGATATTGGATATAATATATTTGATTAAGTTAGGAAGGTATTTTATACCTTTTTTGTTTTATAAATCAAAAATAATGTTATAATAGTATTATCGAGGAGTTGATTATATGAAAAAGTGTGTAATCATTATGAATCCTGAAAGTGGAAAAGTTAAAAAATTAGATAGTAAAAATAAATTTTATGACATTTTAAGAAAGCATGATTATGAAACAGAAATTAAGTATACTAAGAAAGTTAAAGATGCTACTAGGATAATTAAGAAACTTGATGATGATATAGATTTAGTTATTAGTGCTGGTGGAGATGGAACTTTAAATGAAGTAGTGACTGGTAATATGCAAAGAAAAAAGAAATTATTAGTAGCTAATCTTCCGATGGGTACTACTAATGATGTTGCGAATATGTATGGATATACTAAAAACTATGAGAAGAATTTAGAAATTTTATTATCAGGTGTTAAGAAAAATATTGATGTTTGTTACATAAATAATAAAGTATTTGTTTATGTTGCTTGTTTGGGTGATTATATAGATATGGCTTATAATACTCCAAGAAGATGGAAAAAGAAATTAGGAAAACTTGCCTATGCACTATATGCTTTAAAAAGAATAGGTAAAAAAATAAATAAATATGATATTAAATATAAAGTCGATGGTAAAGAATATGAAGGAAATTATTCATTTATATTTATAACTAATGCTACTAGAGTAGCAGGAGTTGATGATATTTATTATGATGTTAAACTAGATGATAATATGTTTGAAATAGCCTTAGCTTCTCCTAAGAATAAAGCAGAAATATTGAAAATGGCTGTACAAGTATTAGGAAAAGATATTAAAGATATACCAGGAATAACTTATTATCAAACAAATAATTTAGAGATTGAATTTTTAAATAAACCTAAAACATCTTGGTGTATAGATGGTGAAGAATATAAAATAAGAGGTAAAAAATTTAAATTTAAAGTAGATAAGAGTATGCAAATGCTTATGCCAAAAGAAAATGTAGAGAAGTTATTTAAATAATAACTTTTTTTGTCGAATGATTTATTTGATATCTTTTGTCGAATAGGTATAAATTTTAAAAAATATATTCTATAGTCTAATAGAGGTGATATCATGCTGGAATATACAACTGAAATAAATAAAGGAATAATGTTTATTAGATTAGAAGGTGAACTAAATAATAATACATTTATTAACTTATATAATGAATTGGAATATTTACTTTATAGACAAGGTATACATTATTATGTATTTAATTTTAAATATTTAAAAATATTAGATCAAAATATATTTATAAAAATACAAAATATATTGACAGAAATATTTTTAAGTTGTGGACAAGTTGTTATGTGTGGACTTAAAAATATTTGGAAGAAGAGATTAGGTAGTTATTATAATAAATTATTTTATGTAAATAATGAAGTAGATGCATTTAAATACTTGAAAATATAGGTGATAAAATGGATGATATATTAGAATATGAAAGTTTAGTTTATGGTATTATAAATAAATATAAAAATTTTGATAGAGATGATTTATATCAAGTAGGAATGATAGGATTAATGGATGCGAAAAAGAATTATAAAAAAGAAATTAATACTAAGTTTTCTACTTATGCATATTTTTATATAATGGGAAAAGTAAAAGAGTATATTAGAAAATCTAATCCATATAAGATAAGTAAAGATATAATAAAACTAAATAAAAGTATCGAAAAAGCTACTGATATAATGTCTCAAAGATTAGGTAGAAATCCTACAGACTTAGAGTTATCATTATTTTTAGAAATAGATGAACAAAAAATAATTGATACAAGATTAGCTTTACAAAATATAAAAAGTTTAGATTATTACTATGATGATGAAAATACAGATTTATATAATTCTATTAAGATAGAAGATAAAAATACTAATAGTGATATACTAGATTTAAAAGAAGCTATTAATAAATTAAATGATGAAGATAAGAATTTAATAATAGATAGATATTTTAATGATTTAACTCAAACAGAAATATCAAAAGAATTAGGTATGAGTCAAGTACAAGTATCTAGAAAAGAAACAAAAATATTACAAAAGTTAAAAGCAACTCTTTAGAGTTGTTTTATAGTATAAAATATGGTATAATACCGATATTTACAGGGAGGTAAACATGAAAAATATAGCAGTAATAGTCGCAAGTGGAGTAGGATCTAGAATGGGTTTGGATATTCCAAAGCAATTTGTAAAGATTCCTATAGAACATGAAGGAAAAACAATAGATAATAAAGAAGTATTAACATATACATTAGAAGCTTTTGAAAATCATCCATTAATAGATGGAATAGTAGTAGTGACATTAGAAGATTATAAAGAACATGTTGTAAAAGAATCTATTGATTACAACATTAGTAAACTAATGAAAGTTGTAAGCGGTGGAAATACTGTTCAAGAATCATTAAGAAATGGTGTATTTAGTTTAGAAGATATTGCTCATGATGATGATAATATTATTATTCATGATGGAGTAAGACCTATGGTTGATATAGATGTTTTAACAGATGTAATAAAAGTATGTTCTGAAAAAGGTAATGCAGTAACATCACTACCTTATAATGAGCAAATATTTGTAATAGATGATAATAATACCAACACTACTAAAAAGTATATAAATAGAGACAAATTAAGAAGAGTTTCAACTCCACAAGCTTATAATTATAAAATAATAAATAATGCATATCATGAGGCATTTAATAAAGAAATAGGAATATATCCACCTTCATATACAAATACTATGATGGTAGATTTAGGATATTCTCTAAACTTTGCTTTAGGATCAGAAAAGAATATTAAATTAACTACTAAAGATGACATAATAACATTTAAATCTTTTAAGATTCAAGAATATGAAAAGAATAAAGCAAAAGAAAAGGTAAAGGTGAAAGAATAATGGATTTACTTAATATAGAAGAATATAAAAATAGTATCATAGATTATTCTAATTGTGATATTGATTGGAATATGTTAAAAAATAAAAATTTCTTAATATCAGGAGCTACTGGTATGATAGGAAAATGTTTGATTGATATTATAATGTATAAAAACGAAAAGGATAATTTAAATTGTAATATAATTGCTTTAGGTAGAAACAAAGAAAAAGCTAAAGATAGACTAGGTAATTATTTTGATAATAAGAATTTTAAGTTTATAGAATCTGATATAAATAAAGAAATAAATATTGAAGAAGATAATATAGATTATATATTACATGCAGCATCTTCTACACATCCTCTTCAATATTCAAATGATCCAATAGGAACAATTACTGCTAATGTTTTAGGTACATATAATTTACTTAACTTAGCATCTAAAAAAAATAATAAAAGATTTTTATTTGCATCTTCTGTAGAAGTATATGGCGAAAATAAAGGTGATACAGATAAATTTGATGAAAATTACTTAGGATATATTGATTGTAATACTTTAAGAGCTGGTTATCCTGAAAGTAAAAGAACAGGAGAAGCTTTATGTCAAGCTTTTATAAAACAAAAAGATATGGATATAGTAATTGCTAGATTATCTAGAGTTTTTGGACCTACTATGTTAATGAGTGATTCAAAGGCTTCTTCTCAGTTTATTAAAAATGGTATTAATGAAGAAGATATTGTATTAAAAAGTGAAGGATTACAAAACTATTCTTATAGTTATGTATTTGATGCTGTTATTGGAATGATGTTATGTTTAACTAAAGGTAAAATAGGAGAAGCTTATAATATAGGTTATGAAAAGTTTGATGTTACATTAAGAGAATTTGCAAAAGCATGTGCTGATACTGCAAATAAAGAAGTAATATTTGATTTACCTGATGAAAATGAAAAAGCAGGATATTCAACTGCTACTAAAGCTTTATTAGATAGTAGTAAAATAGGTAAACTAGGATATAGAGTAAAAGATGACTTTACTAATCGAGTTAAAGAGACAATAAAAATCTTAAAGAAAATGAAATAATAAACAAACAACTCTTTAGAGTTGTTTTCTTTGTATTAAATGAAATATATTGTAAATACTAATACTGGTGATTATATGAAAAATTATAAATATGAAACTATTGCTGATAAATATGGTCCAGATGAACATAGAGGTATGAATGCTATAATTTCTTTTTTAGTAGGAGGATTAATTGGATTATTAGGAGAAGGAATTATAGAATTAATTTGTCATTTTACTAATATATCTAGGACTGATGCATCTACTTTTATGATAATTATTTTAATATTTATTGCTTCTTTATGTACTGCATTAGGTTTTTTTGATAAATTAGTTACTAAATTTAAATGTGGTATTTTAATACCTATTACAGGGTTTGCTCATTCTATGACTAGTTCTGCTTTAGAATATAAAAATGAAGGATTTATATATGGAATAGGAGCTAATATATTTAAATTAGCTGGTTCTGTTATTTTATATGGAGTAGTATCTGCTTGGTTTTTTGCACTTATTAGATTTTTATTAGGAGGAATATAATGACATTTAAATATAAGAATGTATATATAAAAGATACAGCTACTGTAGTAGGTCCTTATGAAAAGCAAGGCCCATTAAAGAAGTATTATGATAAGACATATGATGATTTATATTTTGGAGAAAAATCTTGGGAAAAAGCAGAAGTAAAATTAGTTAAAGAAAGTTTAAATATATTACATAAAAAAACATCATTAAAAAAGGGTGAAGTAGATTTAATTGTAGGAGGCGACTTATTAAATCAAATTTCAGCAACTACCTATGGGGTAAAAGATTATTCTAATGCATTTTTAGGAACTTATAGTGCCTGTGCTACTAGTGTAGAAAGTATGATTATTGCGTCTTCTTTAATAGATTCTAAAAAAATAAATAATGCCATAGTAGAGGTGTCTTCTCATAATATGTCTGCAGAAAAGCAATATAGGAATCCTACAGAGTATGGAGCTCCTAAACCAAAGACTGCGACTTTTACTTGCACAGGTAGTGGATCTATATTACTTACTAATAAAAAAACAGATATTAAAGTAGAAAGTTCTACTATTGGTAAAATAATAGATTATAGTGAAAATGATCCTAATAATATGGGTAGAGTTATGGCACCTGCTGCTATAGATACAATAAAAAAACATCTAGATGATTTAAATAGAGATCCTGATTATTATGATTTAATTCTAACTGGAGATTTAGGAGTATATGGAAAAGAAATATTAAAAGATTATATGAAGAGTGAATATAATATAGATTTAAATAATTATAATGATTGTGGAGTAATGATATATGATTTATCTAAGCAAGAAGAATGTTTGGCTGGAGGAAGTGGTCCAGTATGTAGTGCTTTAGTAGGTTTTGGTTATTTATATAATGAATTAAAGAAGAAAAAGTTTAAAAGAGTATTATTAGTCGCAACAGGTGCACTATTTTCACCAACTATGATATATCAAAAAGAAAATATTTTTTCTATAGCGAATGCTATAAGTTTGGAGGTAGTATAATGTTACTATTTAATTCTTTTATATTTTGTGGATTTATATGTATGATATCGCAAATAGTTTTAGATAATACAAAACTAACACCAGGACATATTACTAGTATATTAGTAGTAATAGGAGCATTTCTAGATAGTTTTTCTATATATGATAAGATAATAAAAATAGTAGGTGGAGGAGCAATGGTTCCAATTACTAGTTTTGGTCATTCTCTAGCTCATGGAGCATTACTTAAAACTAATCAATATGGGCTAGTTGGTATACTTATGGGTATGTTTGATTTAACTGCTTCAGGTATAACAGCTGCTATAATATTTTCATTTATATTTACTTTAATATTTAAACCAAAAAATTAAAAAAGACTTAAATGAAGTGAACCCCAAATAGTTCACACTAATAAAAAGGACGTTAGATAATTCTAACGTTTTTTTTGACTTTAATCTGTCAGTATTGTAAAATAATATACAGTCTTCTACAAGAAGTCTATATTCTTGTAAAGATGTTATATTATTGTTATACAACGTTTTTTTTTAAGAATTGAATGAAAAGATTCCATTGGTGCGTCATCAAGTGGTGTGCCTTTTCTAGACATTGATCTTTGAATACCATTTGATTCACAAATAGCTTTGTATTCAAAAGATGTATATTGAAATCCTTGATCACTGTGAATGATTAGGTTTCGTACATCTTTTCTTTTTGATATTGCTTCAAGAAGTGTATCTATAACCAATTGATTGTTATTAAACTTAGATATCTTATACGAAACAACCTTTCTATCATATAAATCAAGTATAGTTGATAGATATAGTCTCTTATTGTTCCATATTAGATAATTCTATTATTAAGTCCATATCATCATCTTTAGCCATTATGTTTTTATGAGTAGTATTACATTTATTACATTTATATATAATTTTATAAGTATCTTTATATTTTTCTATGCCAATAGGCTTTAATAATCCCTTACAAGTATTAGATCTATCTCCAGGATTAATATCTACATGTTTAGAATATAAACAGTATGAACAATGATCTCTTGATGTATATCCTAAAGGTAAAACTTTCTTATTACAGTTTTCACAAATAAACTCTTCATCTCTCATAGTAAAGTTTTTCATATAATCACCTAACTCAATTATAGCATATCCCTAAACTTTATGATATAATTAATAAAGAGTATGGAAGTGATACGATGAATGTTAGTTTTAAGATAAATGAATTTGAAGGTCCATTAGACTTACTTTTGCATTTAATAAAAGAATCTAAGATGGACATCATGAATATAGAAATAGAAGAAATAACTAAACAATATATCGACTATTTAAATGAACAAGAAAAAATGAATCTAGAAATAGCTAGTGAATATTTAGTATTAGCAAGTGAGCTTCTAGAAATAAAATCTAAATTATTACTTCCAAACGAAAAACTAGATGAAGATGAAGAAGAGATTGATCCTAGAGAAGAATTAGTTAATAGATTATTAGAATATCAAGCTTATAAAGAAATAACTAAGGTATTACAAGAAAAAGAATATTTAAGAAAAGATATATATACTAAAACTCCAGAAAATATAAATAAATATGCTAGTGATGATACTAAGATAATATCAGATGTATCTTTAGATGATTTAGTAGAAGCTTTTAAAAAATATTTAGAAAGAAAAGAAGCATCTAAACCATTAAAAACAAAAGTTACTAATAAAGAAATATCTGTATCATCTAGAAGAAAAGAGATTAAAAAAATATTAAAAGAAAAGAAAAAAATATCATTTTTTAAATTATTTCCTGTTGTATCTAAAGATTATATAGTTGCGACTTTCTTGGCAATACTTGAAATGGCTAAAAATAAGGAATTGGTAATTAGTCAAGATAAGGAATTTGATGATATTATATGTGAGGTGGCCCATGGAAAATAAAGGAGTACTTGAAGGATTATTATTTGTTGTTGGTGAAGAAGGTTTAAGTCTAGAACAAATAGAAGATGTCTTAGAAATAGATGAAAATCAAGCTAAAGAATTATTAAAAACTTTGAAAGAAGAGTATGAAGAAGAAGGTAGAGGAGTAAGAATAGATTTTTTAGGTAATAGATTTAAATTAACTACTAAGTTTGAACATAAAGAGTATTATCAAAAACTAATTGAGAATCCTGAGACTAATACTTTATCTCAAGCAGCATTAGAAACACTTGCCATAATTGCCTATAATGAACCATTAACTAGAATAGAGGTTGATGATATTAGAGGAGTAGGTAGTGCACAAATGGTTAGGAAATTAGTTGCGAAAGGATTTATTAAAGAAGTAGGTAGATCTGATGCTCCTGGTAGACCAATTCTTTATAAAACAACTAGTGAATTTTTAGATTATTTTGGACTTTCAACTATAGATGATTTACCTAGTATGGCAGATTTTATACAGCCTAAAGAAGAAGTAGAGGAAGAAGATAAAGATTTATATACATCAAGATATAAAGAAGAATCAGTTATTTAAAATATATAGATTATATGATATAATCTATTTACTTGCTTGTATGGCGGAATTGGTAGACGCGGCAGACTCAAAATCTGCTGGTAGTAATACCGTATGGGTTCAAGTCCCTTTACAAGCACCATTTATAAATACAAAAGAACTTATGTTCTTTTTTTTGTTTATAAACAAATATATTGGGAATAATAATTATGGTGATATTATGTATTATATTAATTCCTTTTTTATATACTCTGTATTTGGATATATATTTGAAATTATAGTAAATCTTTTACAAAAACATAAACCAATTAGTGGAATACTTTATGGGCCTTGGACACCAATATATGGAATTGGTGCAGTATTAATATTAATAATATTTAAAAAAGTGTTTAAAGTGTTAAAATTAAATAAATTCTTAGAGATATTAATTGCGCTTTTAATAATTGCCTTAGTATTAACTTTTATAGAATGGATAGGTGGAATTTTAATAGAAAAGTTTTTTCATATTACTTTTTGGGATTATAGAAAACTAAAACTTAATATTGGAAAATATATAGCCTTAGAAGTTACAGGTATATGGATTGTTGGATCACTGGTAATATTATATTTTCTTCAACCATTATTTAATAAATTTATTAAATTAATACCTAATTATTTTACTTATTTACTAATAATACTAATGGTTGTTGATATGTTATTTACAATCTTTACTAAAAAAGTTAAATAAATAATTATATAATCCTAATAATTAAAAATATAGATAAATTCTTATAAATATGATATATTTAAGTAAAGATAGTATTGTGGAGGGTTTTATGAGAAAAAATATATTATTAGTATTAATTTTTACCTGTGTATTATTTTTAACTGGTTGTAATGGCACAGTAACTAGGGAATTACGTGAATCAGGATTTAATTTGGGTACTGATAATTTAGTTTGTACTGATTTAATTCCTAAGAAAGAAGGAGAAGTAGTTAGTGAAAAAATACGATATATAAATGATAATTTAGCTATTACTGATAGTGGTAAAATATATGAGTTATCATATGATCAAAAATTTTCTAATAATGAAAACTGTAGAAAAGTTAATACATCATTTAAAGTTTCTGCTATAATGAATGATGATGTTGTTAGAGGTGAAGATAATAAATTTTATTATTTAAGTAGTGATTCTGGAACAAACGCTTATAGTGAAATTACTGTAAATGATGATTCATATGAAATTTATAATTTAGTTCTTTCATCATCTGAAGTTAAAAAAGTATCTACAGTTGATGAAAGTAAAGGTATTTATTATGTATTACTTACTGATGGTAATGTGTATAAGTATGTTGTTGATAGATCTAATTATGATAGTCCTTATACTATAGTATCTAAGACTATTGCTTATAACGAAGATAGTTATGGTAAAATAATTGATTTTAATTATGATTCTTCTAATAAGGATAAAACTTATGTTAAAACTGATGATGTTATATATAGAATGCAAGTTACTAATAAAGATAAATGTGATAAATATGCTGATGTTGAGTGTAAATATAAATTTATGAAAGATGAAGTCTTAACTAAATACTATAAAACTAAAATATTATATTATGGCCCAACTATTTTAATTACTACGTATGGAAGAACATTTAATTAGACACTATGTGTCTTTTTATTTGAATTAAAACTATTTATTTGATAATATTTAGGTAGAGGTGAGGTTTATGTTAGAGGCTAATAAATGGATAGATTATGAATTAATAGATACATCTCGAGGAGAAAAATTAGAACGATGGGGAAGTATATATTTACTTAGACCAGATCCTCAAGTTATATGGGATAATGGTGATTTATTAGAAAAGTATAGGGATATAATACACGCTGTATATCATCGTAGTAAAAAAGGAGGAGGTTCTTGGGAAAATTTAAAAGAAACTCCTAGTAGTTGGAAAATTAAATATAAAAACTTAACTTTCAATATTAAACAAATGGGATTTAAACATACAGGATTATTTCCAGAACAGGCAGTTAATTGGGATTTTATGATTAATAAAATAAAAAAAGAGAAAAGGGAAATAAAAGTATTAAATTTATTTGCTTATACAGGAGGTGCCACTGTTGCTTGTTTAAGTGCTGGTGCTAATGTTACTCATGTTGATTCATCTCGTGGTATGGTTGATTGGTGTAAGGAAAATGTAAATGATTCTGGATATAGGGATGCTAAAATAAGATATTTGGTAGATGATGTTGTAAAGTTTGTAAAAAGAGAAATTAGACGCGGTAATAAGTATGATGCTATTATTATGGATCCTCCAAGTTATGGTAGGGGAGCTAATAAAGAGATTTGGAATATAGAAAAAGATTTAAATAATTTAGTAGAGTTATGTAGTCAGATTTTAAGTGATGATCCACTATTTTTTATAATAAATTCTTATACTACTGGTATGTCTTCTACAGTACTTAAAAATTTATTAACAGTAACTGTTAATAAAAAAAGTAATGGTAAAGTATCTTGTGGAGAAATAGGATTAAAAGATAATAATGATTTAATACTACCATGTGGTATATATGGAAGATGGGAAAAGTATGAATAAATTAAATATATTATATGAGGATAATCATATTATAGTAGTAGAAAAAATGCCTAATATATTAAGTCAGTCTGATATAACTAAAGATATGGATTTATTAACTATGGTTAAATCTTATATAAAAGAAAGATATAATAAGCCAGGTAATGTATATTTAGGTTTAGTTCATAGATTAGATAGACCTGTAGGGGGACTTATGGTTTTTGCGAAGACTAGTAAGGCTGCGAAAAGATTGTCTGAACAAATTAAAAAACATCAATTTGATAAATATTATTTAGCAATAGTAAATGGAGTTTTAAAAGAAGATGGAGTTTTAGAGGATAAATTAAAAAAATTAGATAATGGTAATACAATAGTTTCTGATGATGGTAAAGAATCAATTCTTAATTATAAAGTGTTAGAAGTAAATAAATCTAATAATATGACTTTAGTAAAAGTAAATTTAATAACTGGTAGACATCACCAAATAAGAGTTCAATTTGCTAGTAGAGGTTATCCTTTAGTTGGAGACCAAAGGTATGGTAAGCAGGATAAAAAGCAAATATGTTTATATGCTTATAAATTAGAATTTATTCATCCAACCACTAAAGAAAAATTAAAATTTATAAAATTACCAACAAAAAAAGGTAGTTGGACATTATTTACAATGTCAAAAAATGTATAAAAAATAAAATATTTGCAATATAATATTTTTTTTGCTATCATATTAATAGAATAATAATAAGGGAGTAGATAATATGAATTTTGATTTCAGTTGGTTTTTAACAGTTCCAGGAATATTAATAACAGGAGGAGTTTTACTTTTAATTGTTGCTTTAATCATATTAATTGCAACATCTGGTAAGAAAAATAGTGAATATCAAGAAGTAGTAGAGGAAAATAGTGCTGATGCTAATGGTCAAGTTGCAGCAGAACAAAATATGGAGGCTCCAATGCCTGAAGCTGCAAATGCTAATGCAGTTCCTGAAATGGGACAACCACAGGTTAATCCTAATGATTCAATTATGAATATACCTGATCCAGTTATGGCTGCTCCAGCACCAGAAATGAATCCTGTAGAACCAGCTATGGATGTTAATCCAGTTGCTCAAGAACAACCAGCATTTGATCCACAAGTTGCTAATGTTGAACAGCCAGTAGGAGCACCAAGTATGGAGCCAGTAGTTGAACAACCGGCAATCGAGCCAGTACAAGAAGCACCAAGTATGGAACCGGTAGTTGAACAACCAGCAATTGAGCCAGTACAAGAAGCACCAAGTATGGAGCCAGTAGTTGAGCAACCAGCAATTGAATTAGCACCAGAAACACCAAGTATGGAGCCAGTGGTTGAACAACCAGCAATCCAACCATCACCAGAAGCGCCAAGTATGGAGCCAGTTATAAATCAACCAACTATGGAATCAAACTCAATTCCAAATATAGATAATGGAGTGGGAGTACAAAATCCTACTGTTGAAAATGTAAATTCTAATCCAGTAGTTCCAGATGTTAGTAATGTACAACCACAACAAGAACAACCTCAAATATATGGTGGTGCTAATCCGTTAGAGAATACCCAATCAATACCAATTTCAAATATTGTTGGACCTAATGCTAATCAGGCACCAGTACAAACACCATCTGCTGAACCTACAATGGTTGATCCGCAAATACAACCTGTACAACCAAATATACAACAATAAAAGCTTTAGGCTTTTTTCTTTTAGGTATAGCTTATGAAAGATAAAATAATAGAGTCTTTAACTATAGTAATTGTTATTATTGCTACGCTTATTACGTTATTATCTTTAAATATAAATGATTTAAATTTTGTAGAAATAGGAAATTATGTTTTAGTATCCGGAGAAAAAGATTTAATAATCGCTAAAGAAGAAAAACAAGAATTAAAAGATAATAATATTGTATATATTGATTATATTAATAAACATTTAACTATTAATACTGGTAAGGTTAAAGATGTTAATGTTGTTGATAATAAAAAAATATATACTGTAATAAATAATAGTAAAAAAGTTAATATTGATAGTAGTTGTGTGATAGGTAATTATTTATATATAATACCTTGGTTGGGTTATATTATAAATTATTTACTTACTAGAGATGGTTTTTTACTATTTATAGTATTACCATTACTTATAGTTTGTGTGTATGAACTATTCAAATTCATTGATGGAATTTCTAAATATAAGGCATAAATATAAGCTTTATATTTTTTTTTTATTTAATTAATGTTATAATTATTATAGGTGGTTATATGAAAAAAATATCAATTTTGACACTTCATTTAGGTTATGGAGGAGTAGAAAAATCTATTGTTTCCTTAGCTAATATTTTATGTAAAAAATATAAAGTAGAAATTGCTTGTACATATAAATTGTATGATGAACCAGTTTTTGATTTAGATGAGCGGGTTTCTGTAAAGTATTTGGTATCTGATTACGTTCCAAATAAAAGAGAATTTTTAAATGAATTAAGACATCATAGATATATTAGAGCATTTAAAGAAGGATTAAAAAGTGTGAAAATTTTATATTTAAGAAGAAAAACAATGGTTGATTATATTAAAAATACTAATGCTAATACAATTATTTCCACCAAAGATGTTTTTGATAGATGGTTAGGAGATTATGGTAGTCCTAAAACTAAAAAAATAGGTTGGGAACATAATCACCATCATAATAATAAGCAATATGCTTTAAACATAATTCGTTCTTGTAAAAAGTTGGATTATTTAGTCTTAGTATCAAGAGATCTTAATAGATTTTATAAACGTGAAATGAGAAATTATAAATGTAGATGTATATGTATTCCAAATGTGTTAGAAAATATGCCTAAGAGATTAGCACCTTTAGAAAATAAAAGATTAATATCAGTTGGTAGATTATCAAAAGAAAAAGGATATATGGACTTATTGAAAGTTTATAAAGTAATAGCTAGAAAATATCCTGATTGGACATTAGATATTATTGGTGATGGAGCTGAAAAAGAAAGGTTAGAAAAATATATAAATCAAAATAATTTAAATAAAAATGTTGTATTACATGGGTTCCAAAAGAAAGATTATATTGATAAGATGCTTAATAAATCATCTATTTATATAATGACATCTTATACGGAATCATTTGGTATTGTTTTAACTGAAGCTATGTCCCATGGAATTCCTTGTATTGCTTTTTCGTCTGCTGAAGGTGCAAAAGAAATTATTAAGAGTGGGAAAAATGGATATTTAATAAAAAATAGAAATTATAATGCTATGGTTAAGAAGGTAGCTGATTTAATTAATAGTAGAGATATCAGAAAAGATATTGGTAAGGCAGCTCGTTATAGTGTAAAACAATATACAAGTGATATGGTAGAGGCAAAGTGGTATAAATTAATAGAAAAGAAGTGATATAATGCAAAAAATTTTATTCATTTCCTCAACAGGAGGACATTTTAACGAATTAATGCAACTTAAAAGTTTACTTAAGAAGTATGACTATAATATTATTACTGAAAAGACTAAAGCTTCATTAGCATTAAAGAAAAAGTATAATAATAAAATAGGTTATTTAGTATATGGTAGTAGAAATAATATGCTATTATATCCTTTTAAGTTTATTTATAATTGTTTTAAAAGTTTATTTTATTATTTAAAATTTCGTCCTGATTACATTATTACTACTGGTGCTCATACGGCAGGACCAATGTGTTATATTGGTAAATTTTTTGGTAGTAGAGTCGTTTTTATAGAAACATTTGCTAATATAAATACTAAAACTGTAACTGGAAAATTAGTTTATCCAGTCGCAGATAAATTTATAGTACAATGGTCTTCTATGAAAGAATTATATCCTAAATCAATAGATGGGGGATGGATTTATTAATGATATTAGTTACATTAGGTACACAAGATAAAGATTTTTCTAGATTATTGAAAGTATTAGATAAAGAGATTGAAAAAGGTAATATAAAAGATAAAGTTATAGTTCAATCTGGAAATACTAAATATAAATCTAATAATATGGAAATCTTTGATTTTGTTAGTAATAGAAAATTAGAAGAATTAATAGAAAAAAGTAAATTAGTAATTACTCATGGAGGAGTAGGATCTATTCTAACTGCTTTAAAGCATAATAAAAAAGTAATAGCGGCTCCTAGATTATCTAAATATAGAGAACATCAAAATGATCATCAGAAACAAATAGTTAAAGAGTTTTCTAAAAGGGGTTATATTTTGGAATTAACTAATTTTAATAAAATAGGTGAAGTATTAGAAAATAGTAAGAAATTTAAACCAGAAAAGTATAAATCTAATACTAAAAATATGATCAAATTAATTGATAATTATATTGAAGAAGATAATCATATATCTTGGTATAATAAGTATTATAGTATATTAGCTTACTTATTCTTTGGTTTTTTAACTACAATGATTAATATAGTATCTTTTTGGCTCTTTGATAAATTACTTAATAATATTTATATAAGTAATATTATGGCTTGGATAATATCTGTGTTGTTTGCTTTTATAACTAATAAATTATTTGTATTTGAGTCTAAAAGTTTAGAAAATAAAAAAGTATTTAAAGAATCAGTATTATTTGTATTTTTTAGAATTTTATCTTTATTAATTGAAATAGTATTATTAGGTATACTAATAGAAAAACTATTAATTGATAAGATAGTATCTAAAGTAATTACTAATATAGTAGTTATAATTTTAAATTATGTTTTTTCTAAATTAATAATATTTAATAAAAAGAGTAAGGAATAGATAGGAGTTTTTATGAAGAAAGTTGGACTTGTATTAACAATTTTTGTTTCTTGCTTTTTGTTTTTACTATATGGACCTATACATATATTTAAGGATTATCTTATTACAAGTTCTATGACAACGCTTTCTCATCAATATATTGCGAAATTATTCTACAGTGAAAAAACAATTAATAAAGTTTTAGATAGAAATAGAGTAGTTGAATCTAATGAAATTACAGATGCTAGTTTAATTAATATTGATACTAAAAAGATGGCTAATATATTTTCTAGTAAAAAAGAAAAAGAAATTTTAAATAATCATAATAATTTATATAAAGTTATAAAAATAAAAGGTAACACTTATAATGGTTATTTAGTAGCTATATATAAACCTTCTAAAGTAGATCTTGCAGTTAGTAAAAATATAGGTAAAAAGGGTGAAAATATATTATCTTTATCAAAAAGAAAAAAGTCTATTATCTCTATTAATGGAGGAGGTTATTATGATCCTAATTGGTCATCTAATGGAGGAATACCACATGGTACAGTAATTAAAAATTCTAAAATAATTAGTAATTATAAGGATAGTTCTGTAGGTGGTGGATTTATAGGGTTTGATAAGAAAAATAAGTTAATACTTGGAAAAATGTCTAATAATAAGGCTTTAAATATATATAAGGATGCAATTGAATTTGGACCATTTCTAATAATTAATGGGAAGATGAATAAAATAAAAGGAAATGGTGGATGGGGGATTGCACCTAGAACTGCAATTGGACAAAGAAAAGATGGAATTGTATTATTTTTAGTTATCAATGGAAGAATTCCTACTAGTATAGGAGCTAGTATCAATGATGTATCAGAAATAATGATGGAATATGGTGCATATAATGCAGCTAATTTAGATGGTGGTAGTTCTTCTGCTTTAGTTATTAATAATAAAATAGTTAATACTCCAGTAGCTTCTGGGAAAAGAGGATTAAGGCCTATATCTACTTTTTGGATTGTAAAAAAGTAAAATAATGATATAATATATATAGTATATGAGGTGATATAATGATTAATATATTAAATATGGAGTCTTTCTGTGGTAGTTTAGTTTTTTATAATGTACTTAATATTATTAAAAAAAGTTTGGGACTTATTCAATTATTTGGACCAATTTTAGGAATAATTGCTTTAATAATAAGTTTTACTCGTTTAACTATTAATCCAGATCAGGAAGAAACTTATAAAAAAAGAATTAAAAATACATTGATTGCTATTATGATTTTATTTTTAATGCCATCTATAATAAATCTTATTATGTCATTACCTTCAATAGAAGATAATACTACTATAGGAGGTTGCTGGAGTAAGCTTAAGTAGTTACTAACAGGTTATTAATTAATCTGTTTTTTTATTGAAAAAGTTGATGCAATCTGATATAATTAATTAGAAAGTAGAAGGAAGGTATTATGGCAATAAGAATACGAAAACGTCTGACAAAAAAAGAGTACATTTTTAATGTTGTTAGTTTATTAGTAATAATTTCTATTGGATTGTATTTTGGAATAAGAAGCTTTTACTATTATGGTAAACAAAATAATAATTCTGAAAGTGTTAAAACTACTTTAGCGGATAAAATAATTAATAATAATCAATTAAGTAATAAAAAAGAAGGATTATTTAGAGATAAAGAAGGATATTATTTTAAAGGTAAAGTAGATAATAATTATGTGAAATTCGCTAATAGATATTATAGAATAATTAGAATAAATGAAGATAATACTGTTAAATTAGTTAGCGAGGATAATACCTCTATTTTTATGTGGGGAGAAAAATCTAAATATAAAGGTTCTAATTTAAATATATGGTTAAATAAAACTAAAGATAAAAATAGTGGAGTTTATTATGATACAATTTCTTCTATTAATAAATTTTTAGTAAAAACTAAATATAGTGAAAATATATTATCTGGATCTAAAATTAAAAAAACTAAAAGAGTTTATAAAGATTATATCACTACTTTGACAGTTGATGATTATGTTAAATCTGGCGGTAGTAATGGTTATTTAAATGATAATAAATATCATTGGTTAATAGGACAAGATAAGAGTAAAATGAATCTTTATATTAATGAATCAGGAGAAGTAGAAAGTACTAGTAATTTTGATGCTTATGGAGTAAAAGCAGTTATTACTATGAATGATAGAATAGTTGTTTCAAGTGGTGATGGTACTAAAGACAATCCATATGTTATAGAACAAAATAATAATACTAATTATGTTGATGGTTATGTTAAACTAGGTAATGATATTTATAAAGTATATCAAGATAAAGATAATGTATTAAAATTAGCTTTATCTGGTTATATTAATAATAATGGAGTAGAAGAGACTAAATCTTTTAGTAATAAGGATGCAGATTTTGATTTAAATAATAGTTTTAATATAGCTTATTATTTAAATACTACTTATTATAATAGTTTAACTTATAAAGATTTATTATTAGATATTAATAATAATATTGGAGAAGTTAGTGAGGATACAAATCTTAGTTATTTAGATATATTTAATAGCAAAGTTACAAGTAAAATAGGTTTACTAAATATATTTGATTATAATACATTAGGACTTAATGATTATTATCTTATTAATAAAACTTCTAGTTCTACTAATATGATATATGTTTATAATCAAAGTGGTACTCTTAATGAGGGTGAGGTTACAGAATTAAAACAAGTTGTACCTACAATTTCAATAAATAAAAAAATAATAAAAAAGGGAGACGGAACAAAAGAAAAACCTTTTACAGTGGAGTAGATAGTATGAAGAAAAGATTACGATTAAGAATTAATAAATTTACATTATATACTTTTTTTCTAGATATAATTGTTATTATAGGATTAATAGTTATTAACACTACATCTTTTAAAACTTTTTGGATACCTACTGCTATGACTACTATGACACATAAGTATTTAGCTTATACATTATATAGTAAAGATACAGTTAATGATATTATGAAGAAAAATTACATTGATCAAGTAAATGAAGATATGAATCTAGATGATATTGTAATAGATAGTAGTAAGAAAAAACATTATACTTCTAAATATGAAAAGGAGTTATTTGATAGAGATCCAAATAATGATGTTTATAAGATTATTAGATTAGAAGAAAGTAGATTTAAAGGATATCTGGTTGGTATATATGATCCAGCTGATATTGATTTAGCTGTTACTAATAAACTTGGTAGAATGGGACAATCAGTTAATAATTTATGTAAAGAACATGGTGGTCTTGTTGGTATTAATGGTGGTGGCTTCGAGGATTTAGATGGTTGGGGTAATGGTTCTATTCCTTATGGAGCTATAATTAAAGATGGCAAAAAAATATGGCAACATTCAGGTGGAAGTGGACAATTAATTGGATTTACTAAGGATAATAAAATGTATTTAACATCTAAAACACCAGAAGATGCTATTAAAAGTGGTATGGAAGATGCCGTTGAATTTGGACCTAACCTTATAGTAAATGGAAAAGTTAGTAAAATCCATGGAGATGGTGGTTGGGGAGTTGCACCTCGTAGTGTAATTGCTCAAAGAAAAGATGGAGTAGTTTTATTCTTAATTATAGAAGGAAGACTTCCAGGATATAGTGTTGGTGCTAGTATGAATGAAGTAATAGAGATATTAAAGCGTTATAATGCATATAATGCAGCTAATTTAGATGGTGGAGCTTCTTCTACTATGTCAGTAAATGGTAAACTTTATAATAGGCCATCTGCTGGAGGATCATATGGAGGAAGAACAGTATCTAATGCTTGGATTGTTACAAATAAAAAACATAAAAAAGCACCTAAATAGGAGAATAATATGAAAAAAAAGACTAATGTATTATTAATATTTATAGCGTTAATTCTGATAATATTAGGGTCTTTTTTTGCTTTAAAAGATTCAGATACTAATAATAAAAAAGATTTAATAAATAATATAAAATCTCATTATAATAAGTATGTAATTACTTCTAAAGATACAAAATTATATAATAATAAATATAAAAGTATTGGTATAGTTCATAAAAATAAAAAACTAATACTAGATAGTATAAAAATAAATAAGAATACTAAATATTTTAAAATAAAAGATACTGATAATTATATAAAATATAGTGATGTAGAAAAATATAAACATAAAATTAATATAGATAATAGATATAAAAAATATATAGTATTTAATGAAAATATTACTACTAATAAAAAAGTTAAATTATATCAGGATAATAAATTAATATATACTATTAATAACTCTCTAGATTTACCAATTATGAGAAAAGAAGAAGATGGTTATTATGTTGAGTTTAATAATGAATTATATTTAGTTAAAAATGAAGATATAGTTAAGACTTATAATAAGAATAATACAGATTCTAAAGAAGCTTTAGAAGTTCCAGTTACAGTTTATCATTTTATATATTTAGATGGAGAAGTTTGCGGAGAAATAATATGTCATCATAGTAGTCAAATAGAGGAAGAGTTTAATTACTTAAATGAAAATAGTTTTTTTACAATAAATACTAAGGAGATGGAATGGTTTATTGATAAAAGAATTAGACTTCCTGAAAAATCTATTTTAGTTACTATAGATGATGGCGCTAGAGCTGAAAAGTTTATTCCATTTTTGGAAAAATATAAAATTAATGCAACTTTATTCTTAGTTACTTCATGGTATGAGAAAAGTAAATTTAAATCTCCTTATTTAGAAATTGCATCTCATTCTGATAATTTACATGAGGGTGGTAAGTGTCCTGGAGATCAAGGTAGTCCTCTTAAATGTTTAGATAAAAATGAATTACTTAAAGATTTAAAAACTAGTAGAGATAAACTAGATGGTACAGAAGCTTT
Organism: Bacilli bacterium; assembly: GCA_017406955.1. Taxonomy (GTDB): domain Bacteria; phylum Bacillota_I; class Bacilli_A; order RF39; family UBA660; genus CAJMSU01. The sequence continues at coordinate 56,672 of JAFQXM010000005.1, forward strand.
TTGTTATCCGTTTTATGAATTTAATGATTACTCAGAGAGTGTTTTAAAGGAAGCAGGATTTAAAAGTGCATATATTGGTGGTATGCAAAAAGCTAAGCAAGGTATAAATAAGTACCGAATACCAAGAATTACAATAATGTTTGATAATACTTTAGAAGATTATAAAAAATATATTAATTAAAGTATCTAAAAGATACTTTTTTTTTATATAAAATTGTTATATACTAATTATATAAGTATATGGAGGATATTATGAGAAATAATAGTGGATTTACTTTAGTAGAATTACTTGCTGCGATAGCAATTTTAGGTATATTAGCTGGTGTTGGAACAATGTCAGTTTCTAGAATTATATATAACTCTAGAATTAAATATTATAAAGCTCTTAAAAGTAATATAGAGGAAGCTGCTAGAAGTTATTTTAATGATCATAGAATACTTTTGCCAGCAGAAAAAGAAGATAGTAATGAAGTCACAGCTCAACAATTAATTGATGCTAAGTATTTTAGTAGATTACAGGATCATAGAAAGAATGATTGTGATAAAAATGAGTCTAAAGTTATAGTGACTAGAAAATCTTTAGAAGAGTATACATATGATGTTATATTAGTGTGTCCAAGTGTTTCATCAGAATATTATGAATAATAAGAAGTAATTATAAGTTACTTCTTTTATTATTTCTTATTTTGAGATATAATTATAATAAGGATGTGATAGTATGAAGAAAATAATGGATGGTAATGAAGCTTGTAGTTATGTTTCATATAATTTTACAGATGTAGCAGGTATATATCCAATAACTCCAGCTAGTCCTATGGCAGAATTAACTGATAAATGGGCTAATGAAGGAAAACTTAATTATTTTAATAGTCCAGTTAAAGTAGTAGAGATGGAAAGTGAAGCAGGTGCTGCTGGTATGGTACATGGATCTTTACAAGCAGGAGCATTAACTACTACATATACAGCATCACAAGGATTATTATTAATGATTCCAAATATGTATAAAATAGCAGGGGAATTACTACCTTGTGTTATAAATGTTGCAGCAAGGAGTATAGCTACTCATGCATTATCAATATTTGGAGATCACCAAGATATATATGCAACTAGACAAACAGGATTTGCAATGTTAGCATCTTCATCAGTACAACAAGTAATGGATTTAACAGGAGTTGCACATCTTTCAGCTATTAAAGGAAGAGTTCCATTTGTTAATTTCTTTGATGGATTTAGAACTAGTCATGAACTTGCTAAAGTAGAAGTAATAGATACAGATCAGTTAAAAAAATTAATTGATGAAAAAGCATTAGAAGAATTTAGAGAAAGAAGTCTAAATCCAAATAATCCAGTTACTAAAGGAACTGCACAAAATGAAGATATTTACTTCCAAGCATCAGAAGTTAGAAATGAATATTATGAAAAACTTCCTGATATAGTAAATGATTATATGTCTGAAATAAATAAAATAACAGGAGAAGATTATAAACCATTTAATTATTATGGTAGTGAGGATGCTACTAAAGTAATAGTCGCAATGGGTAGTGTTTGTGAAACAATAAAAGAAACAGTAGATTATTTAGTAGAAAAGGGTGAAAAAGTAGGACTTTTAGAAGTACATCTATATAGACCTTTTAGTGCTAAATATTTCTTAAATGTCCTACCTAAATCAGTTAAGAAGATTGCCGTACTTGATAGAACTAAAGAACCAGGATCTGCTGGAGAACCATTATACTTAGATGTAGTAAAAGTAGTAAAAGAAGTAGAAAGTAAAATATCTATTATAGGTGGTCGTTATGGACTATCTAGTAAAAATACAACGCCAGCTATGATAAAAGGTGTCTATGACTTTATGGATAAAAGAGATGTTCATACTAACTTCACAGTAGGAATAGATGATGATATTACAAAACTATCAATAGATTATGATAAAAACTTTACAATAGATAAAGATGACACAGAATTCTTGATCTATGGATATGGTAGTGATGGTATGGTAAGTGCCTCTAAAGATATTATGAAAATAACAGGAAGCTATACAAGAGCATATGTTCAAGGTTATTTCCAATATGATTCTAAGAAGTCTGGTGGTATAACTATATCTCACTTAAGATTTGGTAAAAATCCAATTAGATCAACTTACTACGTAGAAAAAGCATCATTAGTAGTATGTACTAAGGAATCATACTTAAAACAGTTAAAGATGTTAGATAGAATTAAAAAGAATGGAATATTCTTACTTAATACATCTAAAACAAAAGATGAAATATTACAGGAAATGACTATCTATGATAAAAAGATTATTCAATCTAGAAATGTAAAATTCTATATAGTAGATGCTAATAAGATTGCTAAAGATAATGGATTAAATAATAAAATTAGTTCTATTATGGAAACATTAATCTTTAAATTAGGTAAAGTAATGGACTTAGATTTTACTCTAAATAAAATAAAAGAAAATATATCTTTGAAGTTTGCTAATAAAAGTGGAAATATCATAGATAAAAACTTAAAAGCAATAGATGAATGTCTAGATAAATTAGAAAAAGTAAAACTTCCAGTAGTAGATTATGTAATGGAAGTAGAACCAAAGAAAAATATATTTGAAGTAATTAGTAGTATGGAAGGAGATTCTCTTCCAGTAAGTAGTTTTATTAAAAATCCAGATGGTACTTTTGAAGGTGGAAATACTAAGAAAGAAAAAAGAAATGCATCATCAACTGCACCTTGCTATAATAGTGAAAATTGTATTTCTTGTAATATGTGTTCTCTAGTATGTCCACATGGAGTAATTAGACCATTCTTACTAGATGAAAAAGAACAATTAGATGCACCTGATTCAGTAAAAGAAGAATTGTTAGATGCAAATATTAAAGGACAAGACTTAAAATTTACAATAGGAGTATCTACACCAGACTGTACAGGTTGTGGACTATGTAGTGAAATTTGTCCTGGTAAAAAAGGTGCTAAGGCAATTGTAATGAAAGCTAAAGAAAAAATAGATGAAGACAAAGCTAAAGAAAAGTATGAATATCTATTCAATGATGTAAAAGAAAAAGATGTAATGCCAACTAATACAGTTAAGGGTAGTCAATTTAAATATCCAAAATTTGAGTTTAGTGGTGCATGTGCAGGATGTGGAGAAACACCATATTTAAAACTATTAACACAATTATTTAAAGATAATTTAGTAATAGCGAATGCTACCGGATGTTCATCTATATATGGCGCATCAATCCCATCAACTCCATATTCAATACCATGGGCCAACTCATTATTTGAAGATAATGCAGAATTTGGATTTGGTATGAAAATAGCAGATGAAGCTATGAAGAATAGAATTAAATCATTAATTACAAATAATAAAAAATTAATTAAGAAGAGTGAAAAAGATATTTATAATAATTATGTAGAAGAAATAAATGAAGAAACTGCAAGTAAATTATTAGAAGTAGTTGACGAAACTAAAATAAAAGAGTTAAAGAAATTAAAAGAATTTATAAAACCTAAATCTGTCTGGATGGTAGGTGGAGATGGTTGGGCATATGATATTGGATATAACGGAATAGACCATGTTCTAGCTAATAGAGAAAACGTTAATATCTTAGTATTAGATACAGAAGTATATTCAAATACTGGAGGACAAGCATCTAAATCTACAAGAAGTGGAGCAGTTGCGAAATTTGCTTCAGCTGGAAAAGAAATAGCTAAAAAAGATCTAGCTAAAATAGCTTTAACTTATCCGCATGTATATGTTGGAACAATCTCTTTAGGAGCTAATCCAATGCAAGCAATTAAAGTAATGAAAGAAGCGGAGGCTTATAATGGACCAAGTATAATAATTGCTTATGCTCCTTGTATTGCTCAAGGAATTATAAAAGGAATGAAAAACTCTATTAACGAAGAAAAGAAAGCAACCGCATCTGGTTACTTCCCAATATTCCATTACAATCCAACTACAGAAGAATTTAAAGTAGATAGTAATGCAGACTTTGATAAATATAAAGACTTCCTAACAGGTGAAGATAGATATAACTCATTAAAGAAATTATCAAAGAATTATAAAGAATTATTAAGTAATAATAAAAAACAAGCAGAAGAAACTTATAACTATTATAAGTCTCTAGAAGAAAAAGATAATTAAAAATAAAAAAAGACATAAGATTCGGCTCTTATGTCTTTTAACTTCAACCTAGGAGACTGCACCCCCTGAGGGCAGCCTCCAAAAAAAGAATAAAAAGGGGTTGGCTAGTGTGATACTAGCGACCAATTCGCCTAAAAGCAAATTGGTAGTTCATATACTAACCGAAAGTATCCAATTTGTCAACAAAAATTTACATTTTTTTTATAAAATATAAATAAAGAGGAAAAAATATGAAAATATATAAGAAAATCAACGAAAAAGTCTTCTGAAAAAACAAAAATTATCTCATTTTTCTTTTGAAAAATATCTAAAAATGTGCTATAATATGCCAAGAAGTAGGTGGTAGTGTGGCAGAATTAAAAGATGTTAAAGGTATAGGTCCTAAGTCCTTAGCCTTGTTAAATAAAATAAATATAAATACTATAGAAGACTTAGTAACACATTATCCTTTTAGATATGAATTTCTAAAAAGAAGTGATTTATCTAAAGCAGAAGATAAAGAAAAAGTTATTATAGATGGAAGAATAGAAAGTGTACCTATTCTAATGAGATTTAAAGCAGGACTAAATAAAATGAACTTTAGATTAGTAACACCTTCTGGAGTAGTAGGAGTATCTATATTTAATAGAGCTTTTCTAAAGAGTCATTTAACAGTAGGTACAGGAGTTACAGTAATAGGTAAAATAGATAAACAAAAGAATGTAATAACTGCATCAGATATAAAACTAGAAACATTATCTAATAAAGTAAAAATAGAACCAGTATATCACGCTACTAGTGGACTTACTAATAAGAATCTATCTACATATATAAATATGGGATTATTAATGTATGGTAGGGAAATACCAGATTATATACCAAAAGAATATTTAGAAAGATATAAATTTTCAAATAAAAAAACATCTTTAAACTTAATACACAATCCATCAACAGAAGAAAAATTAAAAGAAGTAACTACTAGATTAAAATATGAAGAATTATTTGCTTTTATGTTTAAAATTAATTACTTAAAAGTACAAAATAAAAAGAAAAATAATGGATTAAAAAGAGATATAGATAAAGATAAATTAAATAAGTTTATAGAAAATATTCCATTTAAATTAACTAATGATCAAGTAAAAGCAGTAGATGAAATAGTTAAAGATTTAGAAGCAACGCACAGGATGAATAGATTATTACAAGGAGATGTAGGTAGTGGTAAAACTATAGTATCTTTTATAGCTATGGTAGCTAACTATATAAGTGGATATCAAAGTGCTTTAATGGCACCTACAGAAATACTTGCTACTCAACACTATAATAATTTATGTAAATTCTTAAAGAAATCAAAAATAAAAGTAGAATTACTAACAGGATCAACTCCTAAAAAAGAAAAAACAAGAATATATGAACAGTTAAAGAGCGGAGAAACTTCTATTGTAGTTGGTACTCATGCTTTAATACAAGATGAAGTAGAATATAATAATTTAGGTTTAGTAATAACAGATGAACAACATCGTTTTGGTGTTCATCAAAGAGCTAATTTACAAAATAAAGGTATTAAACCAGATGTACTTTATATGAGTGCTACTCCAATACCTAGAACTTATGCTTTAACTATATTTGGAGATATGGATGTATCTACTATAAAAGAAAAACCACTAGGTAGACAAAAAATAGATACATATGTAAAGAAAAATAGTGAAATTAAAGATGCTTTACAAATGATGTATGAAGAACTACAAAATAAACATCAAATATATGTAATCGCACCATTAATAGAAGAAAGCGATAATTCAGATATGACTAATGTTTATAAACTAAAAGATCAAATGAAATTAGCTTTCAAAGATAAATATAAAATAGATATAGTACATGGTAAAATGGCAGGAGCGGCAAAAGATGCTATTATGAATAAATTTAAAGATGGTAAAGTGGATATATTAATTTCTACTACTGTTATAGAAGTAGGAGTAGATGTTCCTAATGCTACTACTATGGTAATTTTTGATGCAGATAGATTTGGACTTTCTACACTACACCAATTAAGAGGTCGTGTTGGTAGAGGAGAAGCTAAATCTAAATGTATATTAATAAGTGATAGTGATACAGAAAGATTAAAAATAATGGAAACAGTAGATGACGGATTTGAAATAAGTGAAGAAGATTTTAAACTAAGAGGACATGGAGATTTATTTGGTACTAAACAAAGTGGAGATATGGCTTTTAAAATAGCCAATGTAAGAAGTGATTATAAAATATTACTTCAAGCTAAGAAAGATTCTAAAGAATATTTACTAAATAAAGATACTGATAAAGATGAATTAAAACTAAAACTAATTAATTCAATAACTAAAGGATAAATACATAGATATTTCTATGTATTTTTTATATATTTATGTTAAAATCTATTTATAATAGAGGTGGTAGTATGAATAATCTATTTAATAAGGAGTCTATAGTAAAATTAAATAATTCTATTATTAAATATTTTGGAATACCACATAATAATACTATAAAAGAATTAGATAAAATACTATCTAATGATTATAAAAATATAATAGTATTAATATATGATCATATAAATAATAAAGATGATATATTATGTAAAATAAGAAATAAAAATACTATTAATAATAATTCTATAATAAAAGAAATAAATGATAATACTAATTATACTGCGTATGGATTGTTTCCTTTTGGAAAAGCAAAATATGAAGATATAAATCATTTATATAAACAAATAATTAATATATCTAAAATAGATAATAAAAAACTAATATATGCTTATATAGAAGATGATTATAATAATATAAATATACTATTAGATAGTCTAAAAGATGATATAGTTATAATTACATCTTTAAAAGATACTTATATACCTATAATTACTTATTCTAAAGAAAATAATGATAAAGAAGGTATTATAAGAAAAGTAGAATTTAAAGATTATAATAAAGTAAAAGTACTAACTAATGAATTAAAAGATTTATTATATAAAAAAAGAAGAGATATATTTTTAAATGTTGTTATGTATACACAACAAGAATTTTATCAGGTATGTGAAGAGTATAATGATACATTATGTTTGATATATGAAAAAGATAATGAAATATTAGGATTAATAGAAGTACAAATAATTAATGCAGGAGAAAATAGAAGATTAAGACAAAGAAGTAATTTAATTATTAATAAATTAATAGTAAAAGAAGAATATAGAAGAAAAGGTATAGGTACTAAATTATATAATGAAATATTAACATTTTCTAAAAAAAGAAAAGTAGATTATATAAATATTAAAAGTTATTATTTTACTAAAGAAATGACTAAATTTATAGAAAACCTTGATATAAAGCCATTAGAAGTAAATTATGTATTAAATATATCTAATACTTATAAAAATTAGGAATTGACAATTTGTAAAATATACTTTATTATTAAGATGCGTGATGCATATCACGCTAGATATCTCTCACGGTCTAAGTGTGAGAGTATATTCAACCGAACCCCCTGAAGAGACCTGTCGAGAGATAGGTCTCACTTTTTTTTGTCCGTAAATAAAGCATTTGCGGAGATTTGAAGAAATTTTTTTAAGACCTCTACCCATTATTTGCCCATTATTCTAATGGTTTATATAATGTGTAATAAGTTTATTTTGATTTAAAATCGATTAATTTCGGTAAATGCTTTTGCTAGATCATTAGCTTGATTATCTATATAATCAGCAACTTCATATAGTTTATTTTCAAACATATGAGTATAAGTATTTAATGTTTCTTCAATGTCAGCATGTCCTAAATAGTTAGATACAACTGATATATTAACATTATTATTAATAAGCATTGAAGCACATGAATGTCTGAATCCGTGAAGATTGATTATTTTTACACCAGCATTTTCAGCATTTTTTTCATTTTGATAATTCATTTTATGAACTGTGATTGGTTCCATGTCTCCAAACACAAACCAATTATCTTTAAAATTTTTAAATTGTTTAAATTTATTGTATAATTCAATTAGATCATTTTTTAAGTCATTAGATAATGGTAATGTTCTAATTGATTTTTTTGTTTTGGGTGGAGCTATTTTCCACCTTTTTGGTTGTGTTGCATCAGCTACTACAATTTGTTTCTTAACATATAATCGATTGTTATTTAAGTCTATACAATCCCATGTTAGACCTCTTGCTTCACCTCTACGAAGTCCACAATAGTATAGAGTTTTAAATAAGCATCTCATTTGTAAGTCGGTTATTACGGCTACAAACTTATAAAATTCTTCTGGTGTATAGAATCTCATTTCTTTTTCAAGTTCATTTGGATCATTGAATGGTTCTAATTTTGTATAAAATTTTCTTAAATTAAATTCATAATTTCTTTCAACAAAATTTATAACCATTTTAATAAACTTTTGAATATCTCTTTTGTAAGTACTTCTAATATCAAGTTTATTAATTTCATTTCTCCATCTTTGATAATCCTCACCATTTAAATTAACAAGTTCTACATTATCGAGTATTCCCATATATCTCATTCTATCTCTATATGTCTTTAGAGTAGTAGTACGAACCTTATCAGCTTTATATTCATAAAATTTTAAATAGGCTTCTCTAAAAGTCATATGAGGATTAACACTACTAGTTAGATATTTATCACGATATGCTAATTCCTCACGTTCAGCTTCTTCCTTTGTTAAAAATGCTTTAGAAGTATACTGCTTTAGAGTACCATCTATTTGTCTTTCATAAAGATAGAAAATCCAACTTCTTCCATCTTTAGTCCATTTATTTTTCTTTAATTGTCTTACAGGCATTAATTCATTCCTCCTTTGTTACCTGTAAAATAACCAAGTGTCGTTGTTATTTTACCATAATTTTTGTTTATTTTATAATTCGTAATCATTAGATTTTTCTTTATGTTGTTTTGGTTCATGTTTTTTATTGACTTCATGAACTCTAGCTTCCATAATGTCATGAGGGACATTATCTTTATTAATGTTTTTAAAACCAAGTAGATGAGCTACTGCAAGATATGCTTCATTGATTTTATTCCATGCATATGTTGTTAAACGACTTATTCTTTCTTCTAATCCTTTTATTGTTTCTCTAAGTCCTTCAATAATACTTTTTTGTTCTTCAATGATTCCATCTTTTTCTTTTATTAATCTTTCTTGATTAGCAATTACTTTTTCTTTATCAGAATAAGTCTTACCAGATTTAAATTGTTTTATTTCGTTTTCAAGTTTCTCAATCTTAATCTCATGCTTTTTTAAAGTGTTTTTAGAGGCAATATTTTCTTTTTTAATCTCTTTACTATAATCTATAATCTTTTCTACATCTTTGTCTTTATACCTCTTAAAAATGTCTTTAGAAGGATTTAAAAGTTCTTCTTCATTAATATTTTTAAGTTCATCTCTTGTTTTTAATTCAACTTCATTTATTTTTTTATTAGATTCAATTTCTTGTTCTAACTTTTTATATTTGTATTGTAATTCTTTTAAATTTTGCTCAGCTTTATCTTGGTGATGTTTGTTTGCTCCAATTTCACCACGATCTAGATTAAATCCTTTAGAATTAATATATTCGTTATATTCATCCTGTAATTTAGCATAAGATGATTTACCACCTAATTGTTTCCAAAATTCATCAGAATTTAGAAAATTCCCATATTCAATTTCATAAACAGCTTTACCATTTTCATCTCGTTTTTGAATAGGTACATTTTTAACCATATTGTCTTTAGTGTATATTTGCTTTGTAATTCTTTTTCCTCTTTCATCAGTTTCAAATACTTTTCTTTTAACTTTATCGACAACTGGTATAAAGTAGAAGTGCATATGTGGAGTATCTTCATCAAAGTGTACTCCAGCATAAACTACATTTTCTTTTCCAACCTTATTAGCCAAAAAATTAAAACTTTCATCGAAGTATTCTAAAACTTTTTCAGGTATATCTTCATTAGATTTAATATCAGGACAAAATACAGGTTCGCCTTCATGTTTTCCTTCTATATAAACTCTTCCTGTATTTTTCATAGGCAATCCTAATTTTCTAAAAAAGTCAGGACCAGAAGTTACAATGCAACCATTTAATATATTTGTATTATCGCTTTTATTAAAATGAATATTATTTGTATATATTGTTTGATAGACTTTACTAGACAGAGTAGGATACCTATCTAACCCAACATATTCTTTATTAAATTGAGTTCTATCTTTATCATAGTTTCCAGATCCTTTTCTTTGTTCTAATTCAACTCCAAGTCCACCAATATCTTTAGACTTAATCTTATTTTTAAAAGTGAGCACTTGATAATCTATATTCATTTAGTACTCCTTTCTTAAAATTGTCATATTTTTTTTAAGTGTGACATATCTCACTAGGGCACAGCCCGTGAGTTTAAGGAGACCTTAAAAATCCCCTTTGTCTTGTTACAAAACTAGGAGAGAATAATCAAATATTCCCTCCACTTGTGTAACAAGTGTTTTATCTAATTTATCAATTATCTAAAACATGAAAATGAAACACTATCGCCACTTTCATTTCTTCGAAACAAAACGTGCCACGTTAATCATTTTCTTCGGAAGAAGAATCAAGTTCTTCTTCATCGGATGGCTCCACATAACAACATTCATATAATCTTTCTTTAGCAGTTCTCTTTTGTGTTATGTGTAAGCCTTCTTTTTCTAATAGAGCCAGATTCGAATTTATTAATCTTCCCATACTTTTTGGTGTAAGTAATAACTTGGCATCTTTTACAATACTTGTTGCTGTAAATTCAAATCTTCCTTTTTCGGATGCATATTTTACGAAGTTAATTAGATTTATATTTTCAACTTCTTCATCTAATGATTCACATATAGAGAATAGTTGATTATCACTTTTTTTAAGTTCTAAATCTAATCCTTCAAAGTCTCTATTAGAAATAACCATTTTTATATGTTTCTTATTATTTTTATATTCTTTCAAAGTAATTATTCCATCTACTGAAGCATCGAATGCTGTACTACCTAATGTTAAATTTTGTTTATTTAAATGATGTGTTATTAATATAGTTAAGTTATATTTATCACATAGACTTCTTAACTTAGGCATTAGTAGTTGGGCTATATCTTGATAACTATTAATATCGTATGAAATTCCAAAATCCATGTCTTTTAACATATCTATTATTAAAAATTTTCCATTATATTCAGTAGCAAACTGATGAATTTCATATTCAATATCTAATAGCTTAATACTTGCTTTTCCATCTCTGTCAATTATGAATAAAGAATCCTTTTTAGGCTTTAGATTAAGGGTATTCAAGCGTTCCTGTAATTGACCTAAATCGGATTCTGTGCTAATATAAAGTACAGGTGAAGCAATTACTTTGTGTCCTAAAAATGGTTTTCCATTTGTAATGGAGTCGGCAAGCTGAAGGGCTAACATCGACTTACCGACTTTAGGTTGAGATACGAGTAGATATACACCTTTTGACCTCATTATTCCGTTTATAATGATGTCTTTTTTTATGTTTGAATCTTTATCTTCAATTCTTTTCAACATATATCTACACCTTCAATCCTTTTGTTCTATCTTCTAAATATGGTATGTCTATATTTAGATATTTAACTACTTCTTGCATTGGGACTGCATTATTTGGTACATAATAACCTTTACATTCAAGGTTGTTTTTTATTGTACTTTTGATTGTTAATGCTGTATTTCTACCAACTCCTGCAAGTTTCATTAGATCTTTTAGACTACACCATTGTTTAGAAACTAGATTTAATGTTTCTTCTGCAGTCATAGAATCACTCCTTTCTTATCTTTCTAATTCATTGTTTTCTTTGCTCCATTTATCATATGGAATAGCATTAGCATCTAGTGTGTTTGTTTCTGGATTATATCTTATATACTTACATATTTTTAATTCTAATATGATGTCCTCAATACCTTCTTTTGAGTCAGAGCAGTAGTTCTGAACTTCATATCCAGTAGTGATATTGTTTGTTAATACCATTGTTAGAAATCCTTTAGCTCTAAGTGATAGATTTTTATCTTTTAAATATTCATCTGCACTTTTATGAACTTTTACTAATGATTTCATTTTTCAATCATTCCTTTCTTTAGAGTAGTGTGATATTTGAGTTTTTAGTTCCCTCTAAACTCGAGATTTTAGTTATCTCGTAACTCTATCTTTCCTAAGGATAGTTATATTTTACTTGCCTAGAATTTTATAGGTTCGGCATATCGGCGACTTCCGCAACCATTATATTTTCAAAGAACACTTATCTTGTCCGATTACTAGGACATCTTAATAATAACATTGTCCGAGAACCTTGTCAATACCTTTTTGTCCGAAAATGTAGACAAATAAATTTTTTAGTGATAAAATGTATTTGAGAGAGGATAATAAGGGAGAAAGTGGTGATTTTATGAACTCTGAAAAACTACAAAATTTAATACTTAGTGCTATTGAAAGAAAACAAATATCACAAAGAGAATTAGCAAAAATAACAGGTATAAGTAGAAGTACATTAAATGATATAGTTAATGGAAAAATAAAAAAGATCAAACTAGATGATCTTTATCAAATATCAATTCCTCTAGAATTGAATTTAGAGGATTTATTA
>JAFQXM010000006.1 GCA_017406955.1 Bacilli bacterium
CTTCCTTCTTTTCTTCCTTCTATTCTTCCTTCTTCTAATCCCTCTTTCTTATACTGCTTCTTCCAAGTATTTCTTATCTTCCTTTGATCCTCTTCTTCACTTATAAATCCATCCCATTTTGGTAGTTTATTTATTATTTCTAATTGATTCATAAACTTATTCACCACCTTATCTTCCTTAGATAAATCCTTTAATTCTTTATCCTCTAGATCTAACATTATTAAGTATTTATATTTATCTATTTTTTCTTTGTCTTTAGTATACCAAAAGTTAACACATTTATCCATATTTATTTCATATATTTTTAAGTTTTTTATATATTCTTTTCCTTCTCCATCTATTACTTTATATTCTCGTATTAACTTTCTATCTTTTATTCCATAATTTAAGTTTATTTGTATTATATCCATCTCTTCACTATAGTCTTCTCCTACTTCTATATAATGTGAATATATATTCGCTATATAGGAAAAGTTCCTTGGTCTTATATATCCTTTCATAGATGAATTAATTTCTATTCCTATTATTCCATTATCTGTATATATTATCGCATCCACATATTTTCTTTTTACATATATACTTCCTACATTTCTTTCATTATTACCTATTTCTATATTATTTATTTTTATATCTAATATACTTTCTATTAATGCTTTTAATAGATCTTTATTATTTTCATTTAAGAACACTTCTTTAAATGCTCTATCATATTTACATGTATAAAATTTTTCTTCCATTAAACCTCCAGTATTTATATATTTTGTCATGACGAAAAAACTATAACAGAAGAAATATTCATTTACAAATTACTAATTTATTAAAACAAAAGAAGAAAACTTTTTAATTTTAGTTTTCTTCTTAATACTTTCATGATAGTTGTATATAAATATATTCTAATATACAAGTTTAGTGTATTTAAATTTTTTTACTAAACTCTTCTTCTGTCCATATTTCAATACCTAATTCTTTTGCTTTAGTATATTTACTACCAGGATTATCTCCTACTATTACTACTGATGTCTTTTTAGATACTGAACTAGATGTTTTCCCTCCTAAAGATTCTATTATATCTTTAGCTTCATCTCTAGTAAATATAGTAAGAGAACCTGTTAAGACAAACGTCTTATCATTAAAGTTTTCATCTTCTTTAATTTCTTTACCTAAATACTTAGTATTTATATTTAATTCTTTTAATTTTTCTATTATGTTTATATTATCTTGATTATTAAAGTATTCTTTAATACTTTCTGCAATTATATCTCCTATATCATAGATAGATACTAAATCTTCTACACTAGTGTTCATTAAATTATCTAGTGTTTTATAATTAGAAGCTAGTATCTTGGCAGTTTTTTCTCCTACATTAGGTATTCCTAATCCAAAGATTAATCTTTCTAATGAACTAGATTTAGAATTTTCTATAGCATCTAACATATTAGAAATAGATTTATCTCCAAAACCTTCTAATCTTTTTAAATCTTCTGCATGATTTTTTAATAAGTATATATCTGAAATATTTTTAATATAACCAAAATTATAGAAATCTTCCATTATTCTATCTCCTAATCCATCTATATTCATAGCATTTCTAGATACAAAATGAATTAATGATTCAACATGTCTAGCAGGACATTTCTTATTAGGACAGAAATAATCTACTTGTCCTTCTTTCTTAACTAATTTAGTATTACACATAGGACAAGTATCTATCATTTTAAATTCTTTCTCTTTCCCTGTTCTTCTTTCCTTAATAACTTCTACTACTTCAGGAATAACATCTCCTGCTTTTCTAATAGATACAATATCTCCTATTTTTAAATCTTTATCAATAATATTATCTTCATTATGAAGGGTTGCTCTTGAGATAGTTGAACCTGCGACTATTACTGGTTCTAATACTGCATTTGGTGTTATTTGACCAGTTCTTCCCACAGTAAAGATAATATCAGTTAATTTAGTTAACACTTCTTCTGCAGGGAACTTATACGCAGTAGCCCATTTAGGATATCTTGCCGTATAACCTAATCTTTTTTGATCAGAAATATTATTTACCTTAATAACTACTCCATCTATATCATATGGAAGTGAACTTCTTATCTCTCCCATATCTTCAATAAACTCTAATACTTCATGAATATTATTAATTAATCTATTATTAGAGTTTATTTTAAAACCAAGCTTTTTCATATAGTCTAATGCTTCACTATGAGTATTTAGATTATAATCTTCTGGATTTGGTAGGTGATATATAAAATTATCTAATTTTCTTTCAGCCGCAACTTTAGAATCTAATTGTCTTATAGATCCAGCAGCAGCATTACGACAGTTTTGAAGTAATGGTTCTCCTTTTGCTTTTCTTTTTTTATTTAACTCTTCTAAGGTCTTTTTATTCATGAATATTTCTCCACGAACTTCTATATCTACTTCTTCTGTTAACTTTAATGGAATAGACTTGATGGTTTTAACATTGTGAGTAATATCTTCACCAGTAGTACCATCACCACGAGTTGCCCCTCTTACTAATCTACCTTTTTCATATAGCAATGATACAGATAATCCGTCTATCTTTAATTCACATACATATTTAGGTTTAATACCTTCTTTTTTTATTCTTTCATCAAAAGAAATAACTTCATCTTCAGAAAAAACATCACTTAAAGACATCATTGGTATTACATGAGTAACTTTATCAAATGAATCAATTACTTTACCTCCTGCATGCTGTGTAGGAGAATAATCTTTTATCCAATCTGGATGTTTTTCTTCTATTTCTTCCAATTCTCTAAAATACTTATCATACTCTTGATCTGTAATAGTTGGATTATCTAAAGTATGATAATTATAGTCTGCTTCATTTATAATTTCTATTAATTCTTCATATCTATCCATTAATTATCACCTATAAATATTATATCATAAATACTACTGAAAATCCTTTAAAATCAACAATAAAAAAAGAAATGTTAATCATTTCTCTTTCCAAATAATTCTAATAATCTAATGAATAAGTTTATAAAGTCTAAATATAACTGAAACGCTCCATATACTGCAGCTTTCTCTTCTCCAACAGCATCCATCAATAGTTTAACTCTATTAACATCATAAGCAATATATAATGTGAATACTAATATTCCAAGTATTGTTAATCCTAAGTCTAATGATGATGATTTAAGTAAAAAGACATTTAATAAAGAGGCAATTATCATAACAATTAATGATACAAATAAAATTGCTCCTAACTTAGTTAAATCTTTTTTTGTAATAAATCCATAAAATGCTAATATTCCAAATATTAAGGATGTTAATAAGAATATATAAATTATTGATGATACTTTATAAGCTACAAATATTGCTGAAAAAGTTATCCCAGTTATAACCGAAAATATTATATATAATACTTTTGTAGTTATAGGGTTCATTTTAGCTATTCTCATACCTAAAAATACTGCTATAACTATTTCAATAATAATTATTGGAATTATTCCTATTGTTAATACTTGTACCATTAATTCTTGATTTAAAGATAAACAATATCCAGTAGCAAAAGTAACAAGTAATCCCATAAATAACCATCCAAACATCTTTGCATAAAGACTATTATTATCCATTATTCTTCACCTCCCCATAGATGATTTTCATATTTACCTTTCTTTATCATTTTTCTTAATGCTATTTTTACTGCATCTTCATCTTCTCTATAAGTTACTCCATACCAAGTAGCATTTGTATTGATAATATCAACTGAAGCATAATTATCTTTAATACTATCAAATAATACATCTGGTATTAAATATTCTGCTCTGTCCAGGTTATATTTGTTTTTTTCCAGAAACGCTGGAAACTTTTCTTTAATATATTTAAATATACTAGGTGAAAATAATAACATATTCATAGAAACTGATTCATTTTCACTTATTTCAAACATCTCTTCATCACTTAAAGGATTAGCTATTAATTTATTATCTACCTTTTTTACTGAAGATTCTGTTATCTTTTTTAATTTTTTATTTTCTATCTTAACTACACCACGTTTTACTGAACCATTTTCTGTAATAGTATTCTTAGCTAAATAACACACCATACCATAGTGATATGGTCTAGATATACTATCCATATTTCTTAAATACTCTGCTGCTTTCATAAAAGCATCTCGTCCATAAAAATCATCAGCATTTATTATCATAAATGGTTCTTTTATTTTAGATTTACAACAAAGTATTGCATGTGCAGTACCTAAAGGTTTAATTCTTGTAATTGGAATTTTATACTCTTCTGGTACATTATCATTCTTTTGAAAACAATACTCTACTTTTATTTTATTTTCTACTCTATGGCCAATAGTTTCTTTAAATATCTTATAGTTTTCTTTTTTTATTAAAAATACTACTTTATTAAATCCAGCTTTAATAGCATCATATATAGAATAATCTATTATAAATTCACCATTAGGTCCCATAGATTCTACTTGTTTTAATCCACCAAAACGACTTCCCATTCCAGCAGCTAATATAACTAAGGTAATATCTTTGTTCATATTAATTCTCCTTTAATATAATATAACATAAAAATTATATATTGTTAATTAAACTTTAGACAACTTCTTATGATTCTTCATAAGTTTTTTAACTCCATGAGGATGTTTAAAAGCTACACTTACTAAAGTATTAGTAACTTCTACTACTCTACCAGCCCCAAATGTTTCATGATAAACATAATCTCCTACATTATAGTCTACTTCTTCATCTCTAAATAATTCTCCAGATTCTATTTTCTTTTTATCTTCTACTTCTTTTATTTCATCTTTAACGTTAGTTTCTATTAATTTAGAATCAATCTCTCCAATAAATCTACTTATAGGATTAATCCCTTCTTTTCCATATAAAGTTCTTCTCCTAGCATTTACTAAATATAAATCATCTTTAGCACGAGTAATTGCGACATAACATAGTCTTCTTTCCTCTTCTAACTCACTAGTCTCCATTAAAGAATTAATATGTGGAAATATTCCTTCTTCTAATCCTACTACGAAGACATATTTAAATTCTAATCCTTTAACAGAGTGAACTGTCATTAGACTTACTCTATTAGGATCATCTTTATATTCTTCTACATCACTAATTAAACTAATTTCAAGTAAGAAATCTTCTAAAGAAACTAATCCTTCTTTCTCTTCAAATGTCTTAGTAATAGATTTAAATTCTTCTAAGTTTTCAAGTCTTATTTCAGACTCTAATGTCTTTTCACTTTCTAATTCTTCTTTAATACCTGAAGCATCTAATACTTTATCAATTAATTCTGTTAAAGTTAAATCATTAGATATCTCTTTTAATTTCTCTATTATTTTTTTAAACTCTAACTCTTTACCAGAATCAATTACTTCATAAATACTAGTATTTTCTTTATCTGCTTTATTAGTTAGTTTTTCTATAGTCTTTAGTCCTATTCCTCTTTTAGGAGTATTTATTATTCTAAGTAGACTTACATTATCTTTTGAATTATGAATTAACCTTAAATAAGCGATTAAGTCTTTAATCTCTTTTCTTGAATAGAAATAGAAACTTCCTACTACTCTATAAGGCATATTTTCTTTTAAAAATTCTTCTTCCAATATACGTGATTGAGCATTAGTTCTATAAAGAATCGCAATATCTTTATAATCAGTATTCTTATTTACTAATTCTTTTATCTTTCTAATTACATATTGAGCTTCATCTTTTTCATTATAAGCTCTATAGTATTTAATTTTTTCTCCTTTACCCCTTGAAGTCCATAAATTCTTATCTTTTCTTTGTTTATTATTTTTAATTACTTGGTTAGCTGCATCTAAGATGTTTGTTGTTGATCTATAGTTTTCTTCTAATAGAATAGTTTTTGCATCTTTATAATCTTTTTCAAAATTTAATATATTTTTATAATTAGCTCCTCTAAAACTATAAATACTTTGACAATCATCTCCTACACAAGTTATATTTCTGTGTTTTGCACTAATTAGTTTAGATAATATATATTGAGCTTCATTAGTATCTTGATATTCATCTATTAAGACATATTTATATAAGTTTTGATATCTCTCTAGTGTATTAGGATCTTTCTTAAATAATTCTATTGGAAGTAATAATAAATCATCAAAATCTACAGAATTATTCTTCTTTAATTTCTTTTCATATTTAGAATATACTAGTTGTACTACTTTTTCATAATCACTAACTGCATATTTTAAATAATCTGTAGGAGTAATCATTTCATTTTTACAACTACTTATTTTATTTCTAATAGCCCTTGGATTATATACTTTAGGATCATATCCTAATTCTTTAATAACTTTTTTAACCACAGTTAAAGAATCATCACTATCCATGATGACAAAGTTATTATCATATCCTAATAATCTAGCATTTTCTCTTAATAATTTTAATCCAAAACTATGAAATGTAGATACTTGTATATCTTTAGCTATATCTCCTACTAAATTATATACTCTATCTTTCATTTCTTTAGCTGCTTTATTAGTAAAAGTAATAGCTAGTATATTATATGGATTAGTAATACCTTCTTCTATTAAATAAGCTATTTTAGTTGTTAAAGTCTTAGTTTTCCCTGCACCTGCTCCTGCTATTATTAATAAAGGACCATCATTATATAGAACTGCTTCTTTTTGTTTGTCATTTAATCCTTCTAACATATTAATACCTACTTTCTATATTAATTATACCTTATTTTAAATTAATATAAAAGAAAAAATCACTAACAAGTTAGTGATTTATTCTGATTATTTTTTTGTTTTTATTTTCATTTTAGATTCTATATAATGAGAATTTTTTTCTAAATTATTTATATAAGTATTAATATCTTCTTCATTCTTTTTATGTTCTTCTTTTAGTTCTCTATTTTCCTTAAGATAATCAACCAAATCAATAATTTTTTCTTTTAAAGAATCATCAATTTTTTCAATATCTAAACTATCTAAATGTACAGATCTTAAAAACTCTAATACCAATTTATCTATTTCATTTTCTGTTTTTTGTTTGTTATTATCTTCTCTTACATAACTAATAACTTCATCTATAGTAGATAATTCTTTTTTAGAACTATTAGTATTATTAGTATTTTCTTTTTCCATAATTTATCTCCTTATATTTATTAGTCATTATTTATTTTCTTTGTTTTAATTTTTTCTCTTTCTTCTTTAAGATATGCTTGATAATCATATGAATCAGGCATTTTTTCACCTCTCATATAATTCCTAATAATAATATTAAAATCAGATAACATCTTTTGTTCTTTAAAGTCTAAATCGTTAAAGATGCTATTATAGTATTCTTCACTTTCAAAGAAATCGTCATCTTCTAAAGAATCATCTATTACTATGGTATCTACAATATTACCATTTTCATCATAATCAAAATATGTTTCTGGTTGCTTATAAACATCCATAATATCTATACCTAATTTATATTTTAAGTATAAAGCCATATCATGAGGTTCAAAATCACAATCTTCATGAAAATCTATAAAATCTACTACCATACTCATTATAGTATCAGGATCTGTAGATCTTCTCTTTAATTCATCATCATATTCATCCCATCTATTTATAATCCTATTGATTTTACTTTCATATGTTTTTAATAAATAATTATACTTAGTTAAATATCCACTTAGACATTCATCATATCCATATACAGAATTAATAATATAATCTTTAACTCCTATATTTAAAAGTCTATCTTTATTTTTAAATCTATTATGTAGATATTCCTCTAAATCATCTATTTTTTCATATATTTCATTTAACATACTTTCAGCCATAAAATCTTTAATAAGCTCACTATTTTTATATTCAACTTGAACAATCCAAAATCCCATACCTAAATTTTTCTTCCATTTCGGATCTTTTTCTTCATAAATAATACTCTCATAAAAAGCTCTTTTTAAATTATATTTAAATTTTAATTTTATAAAATCTTCCGTATCAGCTGTTTTCTTATACTTAGTAATTAATTCTTCAAATTCATCTATTTCATATTTTGATATTTCATCTCTATAATCATTGATATCTATTATTTCTCCCATTGATTATCCCCCTAATACATTCTTATCATTTCTTTTATATAACTCTTCCATCTGAGTATATCTTATTTCATCTTCTTTGATTTTCTTTAATTTTTCTTCTGTTTCTTTCTTTTCTTTCTCTTTATATTCTTTTAATAGTTTTAATACTAATTTATAATCATCTACAGAAAACATTTCATCCATAGTTGGAGCCTTCTCATATACAGTTTTAATAATTTCTTTTGTTTCACCCATTGCAAACTCCGGATGATTAACTACATTAATATTAGAAGGTAAAATTACAGGTTTTTCTTCAGTTAAAACTTCTTTAGTTTCTAGTTTTACAGTATCTGGATAATTCATAACATTAATATTATCCGATAAAACTTTTTTATCTTCTAATACATTACTCACTTCTACTGGATGTTTTACTACATTAATATTACTTGGTAATATTCTTTTTCTAATTACTTTTACTTTTTCAGGATTTTTTCTAGTTTGATATTTTCTAATTAGTCTATAAATAATTAAGAATATAATCCATACTACAAATATAGTACTAGATAATTCTATTAGTCCTAAAGCTTGTTTATTCTCATAAACTGATTTTTGTGTAAATACATCTAATTTCTTAGTAGTAATAACATTAATAATTAATATTAATAAATAATGTATTATAGAATAGACTATTACATTTATTCTTTTAATAAGTTTAGTTACTTTAAAATTAAACATACTTATCCAAAGTATTATATTAGTAGTAATAATTGCTGCGAAATATATAGCTAAGTTAGGGAAGTATACCGCAACAAAGAAATTATTCATCATATAATCAAACATAGTTCCTAAAGAATCTTTATACATAAATCCTGTTACTAACATAATAACAATATATATAATTGTATAAGCTATTTTACTACTTTTAGCATTCTTTCTATTAGTAGTTGCGAAAATATATCCCATAGATACTACTAATAGTAATGCCATTAAGAACAGACCTGAAGATGATGTTACATCTATCAAGATCTTAAATTTATCAAACAGTGATAATTTAGACATCACCTTCACCCCCTTCTATTATAGTTACTTTTTCTTAACATCTTGTAATTCTGATACATAAACAGTTTGTGTTTTACTATCATTATTAGTACATGTAACTAATGTTAGTGTTGTCTTATCATAATTTCTATAAATTGAAATTTTTCCTACCTTTTCTTGTTTATAAATATTAACTAATTTATATTCATATATTTTCTTTTTATATGTAACATACATAACATCGCCATTCTCTAATTGTTGTAAATTATTAAAGAATGCTTTCCATCCAGATCCAGAATGTCCTGCAAGTATTAAATTACCTTTCTTAACATTAGGATAACTAGATCCATTTACTACAATAATATTTTTCTCAACATTATTTTCTTTACTTCTTCTATCCACAAAACCTTTTGTTAAGTTAATCTTAGGAATTGTTAAATAACCTATATAACTATCATCATATGTATCTGGTTCTATAATTTTAACTTCTTTCTTTTCTTTCTTCTTAGGAGCTTCTTCTTCTGGTACTATTTCACTACCATTATAGAAACCATTGGCCATATAATCGAAAGCTACTACTTTCTTAGCTTGTACATAGTTATAAGAAAGCATATAACCACCTATCATTGCAATTACCGTTGCGATTACTGCAACTGTACTTGGTTTCATTTTCTTCTTTCTTTTGTTATTTTTCCTTTTTAATAGTTTCATATAATATCACCACATTTCATGGCATATTTAGAAAAGGGAATATTTAATAACACAACAAAAGTAACTAATATACATAGTTTCATTTTAACCACACTCCCCCTTCTTTAATGGACAGTATTATATCATATTTTACAAAAAAAATCAAGTTTTTCCTTGATTTTACTTGATTATATTTGCTAATTTCTGTTTTGTTTTTACTTTTTCTTTTCTTACCTCTTTATTCATATTTTTATTATACATTTTGCCTACTAAATCTAATACACCATCATATTCACGATATCCAGTATATCTATATGCTGTATTACCAAGTTCAAATTCAATAACATCATCACATACAGGGAAGAAATAATTATTATATTCTCCTTTTTCAAAATGTAAAACTTTTAATTCTTTTAAACTTTTTTCATTAATATCATTATTATAGAACTTATCATAAGCAACAACAACGTTTTTATTCATATAATCTATAAAGGCATTACCTACAATAGCAGTACCAGAAAAAGAAATCATATCTAAATATCTAAATAAATCATCTAATTTATATTCTTTAAAAAACTCTTGATGATCATTTCTAATAATATTTTTTATATCTCTTAAAGTATTTTGTGATTTATATAAACCCCTACCTGTTTCTCCAGTATATTTTGCTAAAGAATTATTATAATAATATGTATTCGCAACATTATATAATTGTTCTAATATTTTATGAGAATGTTCTTTATATTCACCATCATAGCTATACAAAAAATATTCATTATTCTTTCTTTCATATGCTTTTTCTAAATACATATAATCAAGTACTGATAGTTCTACATAAGATTTTATTAGTCTTATTATATCTTTATTATCAGTATAATTCCTATTACTTAATTCTTTCTTATAATTTTCTAATTCTGTTGTAAATTCACTTGTTTTCATTATATACTTCCTTTCGACGCGGAAATATAGAATAACACTTTGAATAAAAAAAATCAAGTTTTACCTTGATTTATTTTTTTTGTCCTTTAACAGCATCCATTATTTCTTTATCACTGATATCTGATTTCCCAACGTTGTTATTTGTTTTTTCTTTTAACTTTTTTAAATACTCTTTTAACTCTTTTTTATATGGTAGTGTCTCTTTTTTCCACTTCTCAAAAAGCTCTTTATTCACAAAACCAAAAGGCGGTATATCATCTAGTGTTCTAATACATTCAAAAGTCAAAATATCCTTTAATTGATCATTTTCCAGTGGTTGAAAAAAATCTTCCTTTATATCATCTGGGTGTAGTAACTTTACTTTGGTATCTGAAATGGGTTCAATGTAACTCATATAATCATCTTTGTCTGGAACTAATACTATACATGAATTCTTATTTATATGCTGTTCATTGTACTCTTCTTGACCATCATACACACAGTCAGGATCAACAACAATAGGTCTAATGTGACTTAAAGTTGTAACTATTGGCACTTCAAAGTCTTCTGTTTCATCTTCTACTTTTTGATATAAATACTTTAGTCTAATATGACATGGTAAACCAGTTGCTTCATCTATAAAACAAGCTTTAGCTATTGTTTTTTTAAACCACTCAGGGTCATTTTTAAATTTTTCTAGTTCTTCTAGTTCTAAGTCGTTCATTATTTCTTTTATATCACTATCTTTCATATAAACCACTCCTTATATTAATATTATAGCATATAAATATACAATTTATATATTAAATTCTGATATTATATTATCTAAAATATCATATATTATAAATTCTTTGTCATTAAATACTAAATAACTAGGTAGATTATCTCCTCTAGGTAAAGATATTGATCCTGGATTTATATAAATATTGTTATCTTTTTTACTTATTTTTGGTCTATGAGTATGACCTTGTATAAGTATTGTATTTTCTTTATCCCAGTTATCTTCATTATATATATGACCATGAGTTATATAAATATCTATGTTATTTGTTTTTATTAAGTCTAATTCTTTTATGGGTTGTGTTGGAATATCATATAAATCAGTTAGAGAATCACAATTTCCTCTTACACATATTAAATTATCTTTAAAGTCTTCTAAGAATTTTTGTACTTTTTCTTTATTATTATCATAATAATTATAATTATTATAGATATCTCCTAGTATAACTAATTTTTTACAATTAAATTCTTTATATTTTTCTCTTATTTTTCCTAGATTATCACTAATACCGTGAATATCTGATATAAACATTATTTTCATATACATACCTCTTTTGTAGTATAACATATTTTTTATAATTTCATATAATACTTTAGTTAGAAAGGAGAAATATGAAAAAGAAAAGTTTAGTCTACATAATATGTGGGATTTTGATATTATTACTTGCTTCTTGTACTATATTTGATTTTAATAAGAAACATAATAAAAAGATTACTAAAGTTACTGTAGCAGAAGTTGCGCATACTATATTTTATGCTCCACAATATGTAGCGATTGAGAAAGGTTATTTTAAAGAGTATGGAATAGATGTTAATTTGATATTAACACCTGGTGCAGATAAAGTTACTGCCGCAGTATTATCACGTGACGCTGATATTGGTTTTTCTGGTAGTGAAGCTACTATATATGTTTATAATGGAGGAGAAAAAGATTATTTAAGGACTTTCGCACAAATTACTCAAAAAGATGGATCTTTTATAGTATCTAGAAAGAAATATAAGCATTTTAAATTAAGTGATTTAAAAGGTAAAGATGTAATTGGAGGTAGAGCTTTAGGTATGCCTGAGATGACTTTAGAGTATGCCTTAAGACATAATGGTATTGATCCTAAGAGTGATGTAAATATTGATACTAGTGTTGAGTTTGCAGCTATGGGTGGTGCTTTTATAGGAGGACAAGGTGACTTTGTTACTTTATTTGAACCAACTGCTTCTTCAGTAGAAAAACAAGGTTATGGTTATGTAGTAGAATCTGTTGGTAAGTTAGGTGGTATTGTTCCATATACTTCTTATTCAGCTAGAAATAGTTATATAAATAAGAATAAATCTACTATTAAGAACTTTAATAAAGCTTTAGAAAAAGGATTAAAGTATGTAAATACTCATAGTGATAAAGAAGTTGCGAAAACTATACTTAATCAATTTCCAGATACATCTTTAAAAGATATAGAAGCCTCTATTAAAAGATATAGAAGTATAAAAGCTTGGCCAACTACTACTAAATTTAGTAAAAAATCATTTAATCACTTACAAGATATTATGATAGAAAATGGTGCTATTAAGAAAAAAGTTTCATATGATAAGTTGATTAGTAATGTCAAATAAATTATTAAGTGTTAAAAACTTAGAGAAGTATTTTCATGATAAAACTTCAGAGACTAAAGCACTTGATGATATAACATTTGATTTATATGAACAAGAGTTTATTTCTATAGTAGGTCCTAGTGGGTGTGGAAAGTCAACAATACTTTCCATTCTTTCTTACTTAGAAGATCCTTCTAATGGAGAATTTAAATATAGTAAAGATATTACTATTGGTTATATGTTACAAGATGATTCCCTATTTGAATGGAGAACTATTCTAGATAATTGTTTAATTGGGTTAGAAATTAATAATAATTTAAATAAAGAGACTAAAGCTTATGTAATAAATTTATTAAAAACTTATGGTTTAGGAGATTTTATAAATAAATATCCTTCTAGTTTATCAGGTGGTATGAGACAAAGAGTTGCCTTAATTAGAACACTTGCAATTAATCCAGATATTCTACTATTAGATGAACCTATGTCAAAACTTGATTATCAATCAAGACTTGCTATTAGTGATGATATATATAAGATTATTAAAAAAGAAGGAAAAACTGCTATTATGGTAACTCATGACATTAGTGAAGCTATTAGTATGTCTGATAAAGTAATAGTTATATCTAAAAGACCAGGTAAAGTTAAAAATATTTATAATATTAAGTTAAGTGATAAATCTACTCCTATTAATAATAGAAAGAGTAAAGACTTTAATAAGTACTTTGATATGATATGGAGGGATTTAGATGTACACTTATAGTCTAGAACATAAAAATTATTTAAAAAAACTAAAAAAAGAAAAAAGAATAGTTATCTTTTTTCAAATAATAATAGTATTTTTATTTTTAATAAGTTGGCAGATACTTTCTGATATGAATATAATAAATAATTTCTTATCATCATCACCTACTAAAGTATTTAATACTATTATAGATTTATTTAAAGATGGTAGTTTATTTAAACATATATCTGTTACTTTATATGAAGTAATTATTAGTTTTATAATATCAGTTATTATTAGTTTAATAATATCTACTATATTATGGTTAAAACCTATTATATCTAAAATAATTGATCCATATTTAACAGTATTAAATTCTCTACCTAAAGTAGCTTTAGGTCCTTTAATAATTATATGGGTAGGAGCATCTACTAATTCTATTATATTTATGTCTTTATTAATATCTACCTTTATTACTATTATCAATATTTATACTAGTTTCTTAAATACTGATAAGAGCTATATTACTTTATTAAGATCATTAGGTGCTAGTAATAAACAAATATTTTTCAAAGTAATACTTCCTAGTAATTATTATAATATTATTAATGCTTTAAAAATAAATATATCTATGAATTTAATAGGTGTTATTATGGGAGAATTATTAGTATCTAAAAAGGGATTAGGTTATTTAATTATGTATGGATCACAAACTTTTAATATTAACTTAGTTTTAACTAGTGTAGTTATACTCGCAATTATTTCATACTTAATGTATTTTATAATTGATAAAATAGAAGCAAAAAAAAGACTCAAATAATTTGAGTCTTTAATCATCTAATTTTTACCAAATACTGTGAATGATAACATTAAGCTTCCGCATGTATTAGATGAATGCTCATTATAACCATATTCGCCATTAGTAAATGGCATTATAAATGGAGTATTTTTTGTTTCTTTTTTTACTTTTTCATATACTTCATCTATTTTAGTTATTTTGTTTTTAGTTAATTCATTATGCATTAATATATATAGTGCTGGTCTAGTATATAATTTCTTATTTAATTCTTTTATTGTATCTACTGGAGCATTTATAAAATCTTCTTTAGTAGCTTTTAAGTTAATTATAGATGTATTTTCTAATATACTATTACTTAATGTCATATTAGTTTTTATTCTATCTATATTTCTTACTACTAATAAGTTATTTATTGAATCTTTTATACCTAATGGTTTATTTATATATTCTTTTTCTATTACTTCTATATCATTAGAATCTTTATTTATCCATTTAGCATATTCATCAATTGCTTTATTATTATTTATTTCTACTAAGTCATTATTACCTCTTGTTTTAGTAATAATACCTACATTATTAGTTTCTTTATAACCACTAGTAAAAGATGTTTCTATTTCATTATCTGTATAAAAGAATGCTACTGCAACTCCATCAGCTAATACTTTATCATTACATATTATTTTATTTGATGTAGTTCCTCCAAACATTGGAACTCTACCTATTACATCTTCTATACCTTGTAAATATTCTTCTTCATTAGAAGATGCTATCATATAAAAATATGCTGGTGCTCTTTCTGTTTTAGATTTTTCTACTGCTTCTATTGCAACTTTTCTACCTATAGCTCTAGCATCTTTTCCTTTTTCATGTGAAGATATACTTACTATCATATCTTTATCATCTAATACCATCATAGAAGAGTATTTATTATTTGATTCTATATATCCATCTGAAGTCATTATACCTTCACTAGTACTACCTATAATTGGCATATTAGACACACTTCTTATCCCCTTAATTACTTCTTTAATATTAGATAATGAAGAAGTATATAAAATACCTATATTCTTATTATTCAATCCTTTTACTACTTTTTCTACTGTTTCTTTACCTGATTTAAAATCTTCACTATTTGTTGAATATCCTACTTTAGCTTTTAACATAATTTATCTCCTTTACTTTTTTATTATACCATAATTAACTGCTTTGACAATTATATATAAGTGTGCTACTATGTATTTGTCAGGGAAACTTGCATAAAATAAAAAAGGGAATACTCAACAACACTAGGTTGAGTACTTACCTGAATTATTAGGTATAGCACTTAATCTACGTGTAGATTGAGTGCTTTTTCTTTCTTATTAATATTATCTTTAATAATGAATAATAAGTAGGATGATAATAATGATTAAAGAAAAGACTAGTATATCTTTCTTTGACATTATATCACCTCCTTTCGGAGGTAAGCACCCAATTTGTTAAGTATTCCATTTATATTATTTACAATAAACATAATTTTTCCTAATTCAATTTTTCACTTGATACACTATTTAAGTAATAGTCAGCTGTTCTACCTGATTTATAAGCATAATACCCTGCAGCTGCAATCATTGTACCATTATCAGTACAATATTTCATTGGTGGAATTGATAGATTAAAACCTAATTCTCTACTTAGTTTTTCCATCTCTTCTCTAAGTCCCCCATTAGCAGCAACTCCGCCTGCAACTATAACTGTTTTTATATTTTTATCTATTACTGCTTTTTTTACTTTATTAATAATAGATTTAACTGCTACTTTTTGGAAAGATGCAGCTAAATTTTCTTTATTTAGTTCATTCCCTCTTTGTTCTTCATTATGAGCTAAATTAATTACAGCACTTTTTAATCCACTAAATGAGAAATTATAGCTGTCATCTTTTAATGGTACTGGTAGTTTATAAGTAGGTTTTCCAATATGAGCTAATTTATCTAATTTTGGTCCTCCAGGGTACTCTAAATTAATTACTCTAGCTACTTTATCATAACATTCACCTACTGCATCATCTAAAGTACCACCTAATTTATTAAATTTATAATGATCTCTCATTTCAATTAACTCTGTATGCCCTCCACTTACTACTACTGCAAGTAATGGGAAAGTTAATTCTTTTACTAAGCTATTGGCATATATATGACCTGCTATATGGTGTACTGGTATTAGTGGTTTATTATGAATAAAAGCTAATGTTTTAGCAGCTTCTAAACCTATTAATAATGATCCTATTAATCCTGGTCCATAAGTTATCGCAATTGCATCAATATTATCCATAGTCATATTTGCCTTACTTAAACATTCTTCTAATACTAAAGTAATATTTTTAACATGATTACGAGAAGCTATTTCTGGTACTACTCCACCAAAATCTTTATGAATATCTATTTGTGATGATATTACAGTAGCTATTTCTTCTTTACCATTCTTAACTATAGAAACACTAGTTTCATCACAACTACTTTCAATTCCTAATATATAAGTATCTTTCATTCCTACCACTTTCCATTTCGATAATATTTTAACATAAAAGACTCTTTATTTAAAGAGTCTTTCCATTAATATTCCATCTATCCCACTATAATAACCTTTTCTAATAGCCACTTCCTTAAAATTATACTTTTTATATAACTTAATTGCATATATATTTTCTTTATTTACTTCTAATGTAATATTTTTATTAACAGAATTTATTAAATATTCTAATAACTTAGAACCATATCCACAGTTTCTGTGGATAGAATTAATTTCTATTTGGTTTATTTCTACTCTATCGTAGATATCACTATAGTATAAATAACCAATTACTTCACTATTTTTAAATAATACTAAGTATTTCGCAAATGGATTATTATTTAGTTCATTTATTACTACTTCTTTATCTATAAATGAATTATCTATAATAGAAATATTATCTTTAGTTATTTCTTTAATCATTTAATTTACTTTCTTCTGCTTCAGTTAATTTTAAGTAGTCTGGATTAACTGCATGTGGATTAATAGATTCTTTATCTTTAAAATATTCTACTATAGTTAGAATGTCTGGATCATAAGATTCTTTTTCTCCTAAATCAATATCATCGTTAGTTATAACTATATAATCATCAATATCTTCTAATTTTTGTTTTAAATCTTCTATTTTTATATGTTTAGGTTTTAGAATTTGTTCCTTTTTGTCAGAGTAGATTGCCCCAAATACATAGTCACGTCTCGCATCTATTAGAGGTACATAGTATTTATTACTATTACTAGATAACATCATAGCTTCTAAAGATGTAATTGTTGTGATTGGAATATTCAAACTCCAAGCATAAGTTTTCGCAATAGTTATACCTATTCTTATACCAGTAAATGATCCTGGTCCATTTACTACTATTATTTTATCTATAGATTTAGGATCTATATTATTACTTTCAAACATTTCTACTATTTCAGGTAATGCATATTTAGATAATTCATGGTTATATTCTTTTTTAACTTCACATAATAAATTACTTTCTTCCACAATTCCTGTGTATAAAAATGAAGAAGATGTATCTATATAGAGAATTCTCATACTACATCCTCGCATACATCTTCATATTTTTTACCATGTGGAATTAAAGTAATAATACGTTTATTTTCATCTTCTGAAGAATTTTTAAACTTAATATCCAATCTATTTTTAGGTAAATAGTCTTCTATCATATCAGCCCATTCTATAATAGTGACTCCTCTTCTTTTATAATATTCTTCAATACCTAAATCTTCTACTTTTCCATCTAATCTATATACATCCATATGATATAGTGGTAATTCACCTGTAGTATATTCTTTTATTATATTAAATGTTGGAGAAGTTACTTCTTCATCTATTTCCATAGCTTGTGCAAAACCTTTAGTAAATATAGTTTTCCCAGTACCTAAATCACCCATCAAACAAATTACCATATTACGAAACTTTTCAGATTCTATATTTTGAGCAAGTTCAATAGTATCTTCTTCATTATATGAAACTACTTTATAATCCATTTTCATCACCTATATTTTATTATACCAAAAAAAAAGAGTTCTACAACTCTTAATTACTAGAAATAGACATACCCTTTACATATAATGATGGTGCTCCTGCATTTTTCCTTTTGAATTCTAAATTATTTCCTATTTCTACTACATTAGAAAATAACTCATAAATATTAGTAGTTAAGATAGATGTTTCAAAACTATTAGTCTTTTTTCCATCTTGAATTATTTGTCCAGTTATTTGTAAAGATATATCACCATTAATAAAGTTAATTACTGTACCTCCAGTAGATTGATAATCTCTAATATATAGTCCATCTTTGATTGAATTAATTAATTCTTGCTCTGTCTTTTCTCCTTTATTTATATAAATATTTCTAGCAGATATATCTCCATATCCATTACCAGTAGATTTTTTGTTTTCAAGTAATGCTTCTTTATTATTATAAAGATAGGTTTTTAATACACCTTTATCAATAATAGTTTTTCTATAAGTTTCCACTCCTTCATTATCAAACTTTGTATATCCAGGATAATCTTTATTATTTGGATCTTCTATAATAGTAATATTATCTCCAAATATTTTTTTATTTAGTTTCCCATCTAAGAATGAACACTTTTGTCTAACTAGTTTTTTTGATAATACTTCTACAAAAGTATCTAATAAACAAGAAGTAAAAGTTGGTGATAAAACAACATCATATTTTTTAGAATCAATTGTTTCTTTAATCAATTTAGATTCTGACTCTTCTATAACTTTTGATATAAATTTATCTATATCTATATTGCTTTTAGTAGAATATAAAACATCATCTGTACTACTAATAATATTTTTATCTGATGTAGTAATATTTGTATAAATAGAATATGTATTACTGATAGTAGATATATCTAATCCATATGAATTATTAATTGTCTTTTCTTCTTGTTCTACATAGTAATAAGTTTCTATATTTTTTACTTTTGAATGCTTTTTACTATGAGCTTTTATTATTTTGTCTATTTCCTCGTCTATATTAAATGAAATAGATAATTTTTTATCTTTTAGTTCTTTACTTTCTTCGATATATACTTCTTTATAATTGCTTTCCAAGTAGTTAGCTTTCATTATGATATTATCAATAGTTGTTTTATCAAGGTAATTAGTTGTTACTTTTACATCTTTATTATTATAATGACCTATTATTGCATAAGATTTTTCTTTATCAGCATCTACATTTTTTAATGATTCATTTAATATATGAGCCTCTATATTATCAGTATTAAAAGTAGTTATTTGAATAGGTTCTATTTTATTTTCTTTAGCTAAATCTATAAATTCTTTTATATCCATTACTTACTACCTCCTACTAATATTTTTGATACTTTTATAGTAGGTTGTCCTACTGTTACATTTACAGTACCGCTCATACTTCCACAATAACTAGAAGCTAGTTCTAAATCATCTGATACCATTTCTACTTGTTTTAATATATCTTGTCCTTTACCTATTAAAGTAAGTCCTTTTAACATATCAGTTATTTTACCATTTTCTATTAAATAACTTTCTTCAACAGAGAAGTTAAAGTCATCAGTTTTAGGATCAACACTACCTCCACTCATACTTTTACAATACACTCCATAATCTATACTTTTAATCATATCTTCTATTTTATCAGTACCTTTATCTAAATATGTATTGTTCATACGAGATGTTGGTGCATAATGATAATTTTGTCTTCTACCAGAACCTGTAATTTTATGATTCATTTTTTTAGAATTAAAATCATCTACTAAATAACTTTTTAATATTCCATTTTCTATTAAGATGTTTTTTTCTGTTTTATTTCCTTCACTATCAACAATAGAACTTCCCCAAGCTTCTTTTATAGTACCATCATCTATTAAAGTTACTTTATTAGATGCAACTTTTTCTCCTAATTTATTAGACATAACACTTAAATTATCTGCAACTGAAGTTGCTTCTAGAGAGTGTCCACAAGCTTCATGGAAAATAACTGCTCCAAAACCATTACCAATTATTACTGGTACTGTTCCTCCTTCAAATTTCTTAGCTGATAATTTATCTACTACTACTTTAGCAACATTTTTAGAAAACTTTTTATAGTCAAAATTATCTAAAAATTCATAACCTCTACCTTCTCCAAACGCTTCAAAGGTATTTTCTGAAATCTCACCTTTTTTAGCATATGGAGCAGCAAAAATTCTTGTTACTACTTCTCTAGAAGTTTTATATACACCATTACTATTAGTAACAGTATATTTTTTATCTGCTTCATAGAAACCTATTCTTACTTGATTAATTAAATCACTATATGACCTAACTTCTTTATCAATTTTCTTAAGATAAGATGTTTTACCTTCTGTTTTATAATCATCATGTTCTATTTTAATTTTAGGTAATAACACCTCTTCTTTTTCTAAAGTAATATTTTTTTCTTGTTCTTCTAAATCTTTAATATTACTTAATATAATATCTATTTGCTTAATAATACTATCATAATCTAAATCATTAGTAGCGGTATAATATACAGTATCATTATTATATATTCTAATACCTAGTCCTTTAGTATTTCCATTAACAATATCATCCAATTTACTATCTATCATAAGATAATTATTAATTTTTTGTTCTTCATAATATAATTCTACAAAATCAACACCTTTATTTATAGTGTAGTTAATTATCTTTTCATAAGTTTCTTTATTCATAGTAATCACCACTCATATTATACCCAAAAAAAATATATCATACAAGTGATATATTTTAGGACACAAAAAAATTCTTGGCAACGTCCTATCTTCGCATACACTATTGTCGGCGCTGAGTGACTTAACTTCTGTGTTCGGGATGGGAACAGGTGTACCCCACTCGCTATCGTAACCAAGAAAAATATATGAGAAATAATTCTCTGAAAACTTAGATATTGTGTTCATCAAATTATAATAATTATGATTAAATCCTCGATCTATTAGTACTGGTCAACTCAAAATGTCACCATTCTTCCATCTCCAGCCTATCAACCTCATCGTCTATAAGGGATCTTACTACATATGTATGGGAAAACTCATCTCAAAGGAGGCTTCCCGCTTAGATGCTTTCAGCGGTTATCCTTTCCAAACATAGCTACTCTGCAGTGCCACTGGCGTGACAACAGATACACCAGAGGTTTGTC
>JAFQXM010000007.1 GCA_017406955.1 Bacilli bacterium
ACGTATCTCTTGCCATATTCTACTCCCTTCCTACCATCTATAATGTGCAAAAGCCTTATTAGCTTCAGCCATTCTATGTGTATCTTCACGTTTTTTAACTGCTGCACCTGTTTCATTTGATGCATCAATTATTTCATTAGCTAAATTATCAGCCATTCCTCTTCCACCACGCTCACGAGAGTATTTAGTTAACCATCTAAGGGCTAACGCTTGACTTCTAGCAGGTGAAACTTCAATTGGTACTTGATAGTTAGATCCACCAACACGACGAGATTTAACTTCAAGTTGTGGTTTTATATTTTCCATAGCAGTATTAAATACTTCTAATGGTTCTTTACCTGTTTTATTTTGTACTTTTTCAAATGCTTCATAAACTATAGTTTGAGCAATTCCTTTTTTACCATCCAACATAACAGTATTAATTAACTTAGTAACTACTTTTGATTTATATATTGGATCTGGTAAAACGTCTCTTTTAACTGCACGTCTCTTACGCATTTAAATTCCTCCCTTCATTATTTCTATATTATTAACTAGCTTTAGGCTTTTTAGCACCATACTTACTACGACCTTGTTTACGATCTTTAACTCCAGCAGTATCTAATGTACCACGGATAATGTGATAACGAACTCCGATTAAGTCCTTAACACGTCCACCACGAATTAATACAACACTATGTTCTTGTAAATTATGTCCAATTCCTGGTATATAAGTATCTACTTCTTTACCGTTAGATAAACGCACACGAGCATACTTACGTAATGCTGAGTTTGGTTTCTTAGGTGTTTTAGTACCAACACGAGTACATACTCCACGTTTTTGTGGTGATTTATCATCAGTTGCTTTGTTCTTTATAGTATTCATTCCAATACCAAGTACTGGAGCTTTACTCTTTTTAACCTTGTTTTTACGTTTTTTACGAACTAATTGATTAATAGTAGGCATAAAATATATCTCCTTTCTTTACACATGTCCAGGTGTATCATCTTAACCCTTAAATAAAACTTTGCTAATGCAAAGCTATTTAATCAGCAGTTATACTATATCATTATAATATGCCAAAGTCAAGTTTTTATTACATTTATTTTTTTTCTACTACATGCTGCTTATCAACCAAATCTATATCATCAAACCAATAAAGTCTATACACCATTATTGCGATAACTAGTAGTAAAAAAATCATAAATGATACTAGTATTAACATTCTTTCTAATCCCCAACCATTGTTATTTAATCTTTTCATAATATTACCTCTACATTAATTTTAATAAATCTTGCTATAAAAGTAAAGAAAAAGAGTAAGAAAACTTACTCCATTAATTGATCCTCTAATTTTTCTAAAGGTTCTTCATCAATAAATTCTGATTCTAATTCATAAGAAACATCTCTATAATGCTTACTTCCTGTACCAGCAGGTATTAATTTACCTATAATAACATTTTCTTTAAGACCAGATAATTCATCAACTTTACCTTTAATAGCAGCATCAGTTAAGATACGTGTAGTTTCTTGGAAAGATGCAGCTGATAAGAATGAATCAGTTTCAAGTGCTGCTTTAGTAATACCAAGAAGTATTGGCTTACCAAGAGCAGGTTTTTTACCTTTGATAATAGCTGATTTATTTCCATCAGTAAACTCACGGAAATTAACTAAGCTTCCAGGTAAAAATCTTGTATCTCCACCCTCTATAATTCTAATCTTACTAATCATTCTACGAGCAATAATTTCAACATGTTTGTCTGAAATATCAACACCTTGAGAACGATAAGTATTTTGAATTTCTTTAAGGATATATTCTTGTGTAGTAATTGGATCTGTAACTGCAAGTAATTCTTTTGGACTGATAGCACCTTCAGTAAGTTTATCTCCACAAGCTACTTCATCACCTTTTTCTACACAAAGTTTAGATCCATAATTAGTAGTATGTTCTTTAGTTTCTAATTTGTTTGTAATACTAATTTTGAACTTACCATGATCTTCTTTAATTTTAGTAACTTTTCCATCAATTTCTGCAATAGTTGCTTTTGCTTTTGGATTACGTGCTTCAAATAATTCTTGAACACGAGGAAGACCTTGAGTAATATCAGCATCTCCACCATGAGCAACTCCTCCAGAGTGGAATGTACGCATTGTAAGCTGAGTACCAGGTTCACCAATTGATTGAGCAGCCATAACACCAACAGCTTCTCCTACTTCAACTAAGTTACCAGTAGCTAAGTTACGTCCATAACATTTTTGACATACCCCACCAACTGTACCACAAGTTAAAATTGTACGTATTTCTACTTCTTCAATTCCAGCAGCAACAATCTTTTCTGCAGCAAATTCTGAAATCATTTCTAACCTATCAACAATAACTTCTTTTGTTTCTGGATGAACAATCTTCTTATTAGCAAATCTACCAACAATACGATCATATAATGTTTCGATTGTAGATCCATCTTTTTCATTAATAAATTCTTTAACTACAACACCTTGATCAGTACCACAGTCTTCTTCTTTAACAATTATATCTTGGCTCACATCAACTAAACGACGAGTTAAGTATCCAGAGTCGGCTGTCTTTAAGGCAGTATCCGCTGAACCTTTACGAGCACCATGTGTAGATAAGAAGAATTCTGCTATTGAAAGCCCTTCAATAAAGTTTGAAGTAACTGGTATTTCAACTGGTGTACCATCTGGCTTCTGCATGATACCACGCATACCAGCAACTTGAGTAAAGTTTGAAATGTTACCACGAGCTTTAGAATTCATCATGATAAAGATTGGATTATCTATATCAGTTTTAGAAATTCCTTCAAGCTCAGCTTTAACTTCATCAGTTGCTCCATTCCATGTTGAAATAACTTTACTAAATCTTTCTTCTTCAGTAATTAAACCACGTTTATATTGTTTATTAATTTTATCAACAACTTTTTGAGCTTTATCCACTATATCATGTTTATCTTGACTAATTTCGACATCTGCCATACTAACTGTAATTCCAGAAATAGTTGAATACTTAAATCCTAAATCCTTTAAATTATCTAACATAGTAGATGTTTCAGTAGTTTTATAACGTTTAAATACTTGAGCAATTATTTTTTCTAATGTACTTTTAGCAAAAGGATCTACTAATTCCATATCTTTAATTGCTTCTTTGATATTAGTACCCTTCTCTAAGAAATACTTACTTGGTGTAATATTAGAAATATTATCATCTGTAGGTTCATTTATATAAGCAAATGAATCAGGTAGTATCTCATTAAATTTAAGTTTACCAGCAGTAGTAACTAAATATTTACCTTTTTGCGTATCTACAAACAATTTATGTCTAAATGAATCTACTGGTACAGCAATACGAGTATGAAGAGTGATTTCTCTTCTTTCATATGCCATTAAAGCTTCGTTAGCGTTTTTAAATACTCTACCTTCACCTTCTTCTCCAGCTTTTTCCATAGTAATATAATAATTACCTAAAACCATATCTTGAGAAGGAGTAACAATAGGATCTCCACTCTTTGGATGTAAGATGTTATTAGATCCTAACATTAATAGTCTTGCTTCTGCTTGAGCTTCTTCAGATAAAGGAACGTGTACAGCCATTTGGTCTCCATCGAAGTCTGCATTAAATGCAGTACAAACTAACGGATGAAGTCTAATAGCTTTACCACCTACTAAGATTGGTTCAAATGCTTGAATACCAAGTCTATGTAATGTAGGAGCACGGTTTAGCATAACTGGATGCTCTTTAATAACTTCTTCAACTATATCCCAAACAACTGGATCTTGACCATCTATTAATCTTTTAGCTGCTTTTATGTTATGAGCAATATCTTTGCTTACTAATCCATGAATAACATGAGGTTTAAATAATTCTAACGCCATTTCTTTAGGAATACCACATTGATACATCTTTAGAGATGGACCAACAACGATAACTGAACGACCAGAATAGTCAACCCTCTTACCTAATAAGTTTTGACGGAAACGACCTTGTTTACCCTTTAACATGCTTGAAAGTGATTTCAAAGGACGATTTCCAGCACCTGTGACACTTCTTCCACGTCTTCCATTATCAAATAATGCATCAACTGCTTCTTGTAACATACGTTTTTCATTTTGAATAATTATTCCAGGTGCTCCTAAATCAATAAGTTTCTTTAAACGATTATTACGGTTAATAACACGTCTATATAAATCATTTAAATCACTAGTTGCGAAACGACCACCATCTAATTGAATCATTGGACGTAATTCTGGAGGTATAACTGGTATACAATCCATAATCATCCATTCAGGTTTATTTCCTGATTTAAAGAATGCATCTAACACATCAAGTCTTTTTATTAATCTAGTTCTTCTTTGTCCTTGAGCTTCTTCTAATTCTTTTTCTATTTCATCAATTTCTTTATTTAAATCTACTTTCTTTAAAAGTTCTTTAATAGCTTCAGCACCCATACCAACTTTAAATCCAGTACCATATTTTTCATAATATGCACGATATTCTTTTTCTGATAATGTTTGCTTATTTTCAAGTGGAGCATTTCCTTTATCAATTACTACATAACTAACAAAGTATAATACTTCTTCTAGATCTCTTGGGCTCATATCTAAGATAAGACCCATTCTAGAAGGAACTCCTTTAAAGAACCATATATGAGATACAGGAGTAGCAAGTTCTATATGTCCCATACGTTCACGACGTACTTTAGCTCTAGTTACTTCAACTCCACATCTATCACATACTATATTCTTATAACGAACTCTTTTATATTTACCACATGAACATTCAAAATCTTTTGAAGGTCCGAATATTTTTTCACAGAATAATCCATCACGTTCAGGTTTTAATGTACGATAGTTAATTGTTTCAGGTTTCTTAACTTCTCCATAAGACCATTCACGTATTTTTTCTGGGGAAGCAATACCAATTTTTAATGCATCAAACTTATTTACTTCTATCATTAAAGATCAGCTCCTTCCTCTACAACTTCTTCTGTTTGCTCTTCTACTTTTTCACTAGGCGAATCATCAACCTCTTCAATATCTACTTTAGAATCATCTTTTTCTT
Source organism: Bacilli bacterium (assembly GCA_017406955.1). Taxonomy (GTDB): domain Bacteria; phylum Bacillota_I; class Bacilli_A; order RF39; family UBA660; genus CAJMSU01. The sequence goes on from JAFQXM010000007.1 coordinate 5,055, forward strand.
CAGCTTCTTCTATTTCTTTTAATTGAAGAGTATCTCCACTATCATTTACTATAGAAATATCTAATCCTAGAGCTTGGAACTCTTTCATTAATACTCTAAATGATTCTGGAATACCAGATTGATTAATTTCTTGCCCTTTAATAATTGATTCATATACCTTAACACGACCAACAACATCGTCAGATTTAACAGTCATCATTTCTTGTAATGTATGCGCAGCACCATATGCATATAATGCCCAAACTTCCATTTCTCCAAATCTTTGACCACCAAATTGCGCTTTACCACCAAGAGGTTGTTGTGTAACTAATGAATAAGGTCCTGTAGAACGAGCGTGTAGTTTATCATCAACCATATGATGTAATTTAATCATATACATAACTCCAACTGCTATTCTATGATCAAACGCTTCTCCTGTACGACCATCATATAATACAGTCTTACCATCTGCATCCATACCTGCTTCTTTCATCATAGCTTGAATATCATCAATATGAGCTCCATCAAATACTGGAGTTGCTACATGAACACCAAGTTTCTTACAAGCCATACCCATATGAATTTCAAGGATTTGTCCAAAGTTCATACGAGAAGGAACACCTTGTGGATTTAGCATAATATCAACAGGAGTACCATCTGGTAAATATGGCATATCTTCTTGTGGAAGAATAAGTGAAATAACACCCTTATTACCATGACGTCCAGACATCTTGTCCCCAACTTGAATCTTACGTTTTTGAACTATATATACACGAATTACTTTAGAAACACCTGCAGGTAATTCATCATTATCTTTACGCGAATAAATCTTGATATCGTGAACTATACCATCTCCACCATGTGGAACACGTAATGATGTATCACGAACTTCACGAGTTTTTTCTCCAAATATTGCATGTAATAATTTTTCTTCTGAAGTAAGTTCAGCAACACCCTTAGGAGTAACTTTACCAACTAAGATATCTCCTTCTTTTACTTCAGTACCAATAGTAACAATACCATTTTCATCTAAGTTACGACGAGATTCTTCACTAACATTTGGAATATCTCTTGTTATTTCTTCTGGTCCTAACTTAGTCTCACGACATTGCATTTCATAATCTTCTAAGTGAAGTGATGTATATTTATCATCTTTAACTAAGTTTTCATTTAAAATAACAGCATCTTCGTAGTTATAACCATCAAAAGTCATGAAAGCAACTGTCATATTTTTACCTAAAGCAAGTTCACCTTTATCAGTTGAATTACCATCTGCAAGCACTGTAACTCCTGCTTTAACTTTATCTCCAACTTTAACAATAGGTTTTTGATGAGAACAAATACTAGAGTTTGCAAGTTCAAAGTTAGCTAACTTATACTCATCTTTACCGTTTTTAGTTTTAACTATAATTTTCCCAGCATCTACATATTCAACTACACCATTACCTTTAGCAATTATTTCAACTCCAGAATCTTTAGCAGCAATAAACTCAACACCTGTACCAACTAAAGGAGCTTCAGTTTTAATTAAAGGCATAGCTTGACGTTGCATGTTTGCACCCATTAATGCACGAGTCGCATCATCATGTTCTAGGAATGGAATACAACTTGTAGTAACTGATACAACTTGTTGTGGAGAAACATCAATATAATCAACCTCTTCAGGTTTAGCTAAAATATTTTCGCCACGGAATCTAGCATTAACATGTTCTTCTATAATCTTATTAGATTCATCAGTTTCAACAGTAGATTGAGAAATAATATAATCCATTTCTTCATCAGCTGTTAAATACTCTACATCATCTGTTATTTGACATTTTTTAACTTTCCTATATGGAGTCATTATAAATCCATATTCATCTATTTTTGCATAACTTGCAAGTGATGTAATAAGTCCGATATTAGGTCCTTCTGGAGACTCAATTGGACAAATACGACCATAGTGAGAAGTATTAACGTCACGAACTTCTACACCAGCTCTATCTCTACTAAGACCACCTGGTCCTAAAGCAGAAAGTCTTCTCTTATTAGTTAATTCAGCAATTGGATTAGTTTGATCCATAAATTGAGATAATTGTGAACTACCAAAGAATTCCTTCATAGCAGCAGTCACTGGTCTAATATTAATTAAAGTCTTAGGAGTAACTTCTTCCATCTCTTGAGTAGTCATTCTCTCACGAATAACACGTTCCATACGAGAAACACCAATTCTAAATTGATTTTGTAACAATTCTCCTACCTGACGAATACGTCTGTTTCCTAAATGATCTATTTCATCATAATTACCTACTCCATGTAATAAGTTTAAGTAATAAGAAACACTTGCATATACATCAGATATAGTTAATCTCTTAACCTCTATATCTTGATCATTTCCAATAACAATAAGTTTCTTCTTTCTGTTAGACGGATCAACAATCTTAACTTGTTGTATCATATTATAAGTATCTAATTCATCATTAATTTTAACTTTTTTCTTACCAAAACCATTAGCTAAAGCTTTCTTAACTTTATCTATATTATCTTTAGTAACAACTTCTCCTTTTTCAAGAACAACTTTTTTACCATCCTTAATATCTTCAGCTAAAGTTTGATTAAGTAATCGATCTAATACATTTAATTTCTTATTAAATTTATAACGACCAACTCTTGCTAAATCATATCTAAATTCATCAAAGAATCTAGTAATAATTTGGTTCTTAGAAGAGTCTAGTGTAGCAGGTTCTCCTGGTCTTAATTTTTCATATATTTCTATTAAAGCTTCATCTGTATTTTTAGTAGAATCTTTAGCAATTGTATTATTTAAATAATCATCTTCACCAAACATCTTAAGAATTTCTTCATCACTAGATAATCCAAAAGCCCTTAACAATGTAGTTAAAGTTACTTTTCTAGTACGATCAATCCTTACATATAATACATCTCTAGCATCTGTTTCAAATTCTAACCAAGTACCACGAGTTGGTATAATTTGAGATGTAATTAATTCTCTACCATTTTTATCAATTTCTCTATTGAAATAAGCACTTGGACTTCTAACTAATTGAGAAACTATAACACGTTCAGCTCCATTAATAATGAAAGTTCCACTATCTGTCATTATAGGCATATCACCCATAAATATTTCTTGTTCTTTTACTTCTCCACTTTCACGATTAAAAAGCCTAACATCTACTCGGAGTGGAGCAGAATAAGTAGACTCTCTGTCTTTACTTTCTTTAATAGAATATCTAGGTTCATCAAAATGATAATCTCCAAATTCAAGCGATAAAGTTCCAGAGAAATTTTCTACTGGAAACAAGTCTGAAAATACTTCTTTTATACCATTTTCTACAAACCAATTATAAGATTTTTTTTGAATTTCTAATAAGTCTTTCAACTCATAAGTATTCCTAATTTTTGAGAAATTTCTTCTCTTTCTGTGGTCACCGCATTTTACTGTTTTATACGCCAAAATATTCACCCCTAACAAAAAATTTAAACAAAAGAATATACTTTTTTCAAAAATATACGCCAGTTTATATTATTAACACAAACTATTAAATAAGTCAATTATAAACTACATTTAATTATAAAAAAGCCCTTCTTCTTAGCAAGTATATCTACATCATATACTTTTTTTAAGTCGACAATTAGCGATTTAGCACCTTGTTCTTTACGAATAACAATGAATAATTTACCATTATCTAACAAGTAATCTTTAGCATTCATCACTATATCATAGACTACCTTCTTACCAGCCCTTATCGGAGGATTGGTAATAATTGAATTATATTTAGAATTAATATTACTATAACAGTCACTTTCAAATACAGAAATACTATCAACATGGTTTTCTTCAATATTTCTTTTAGAAAGATGAATTGCTCTTAAATTAACATCAACCATATCAACTACACAATCAGCAACTTTACTTAATACAATTCCAAATACTCCATAACCGCAACCCATATCTAGAATTTTGCCTCCAACTTCTTCAAGCGGGATTGATTCAAGAAGAAGTCTACTGCCAAAATCCAAACCGTCTTTTGAAAACACTCCATTATCAGTTAAAAAAACAAACTTGTTATTTAAAACAAAACATTCCGTCTTTTTTACGTTACTAGGTAATTTATCATTAGTAAAATAATGCCCCATTTTATCACCTTAAAACAAAAAGAAAGAGATAACTCTAATAAAAATACCAAGTTATCTCCCTTCAAAAACATATAATACATCATTTTTTTTAAAAAGTCAACAATTAATTCACAAAAAAAAAGAGGTATCATCAGTACCTCTCTAAAAAAATTTTTCAAAATGAATAATCCTGATGACACTATTCATAATATTTAAAACCACCTACTAAAATTCAGCAATTCGAGAAACTAATCAATAATAATATTAAAACCATTATAATTGAACATTACTTTAAAAAGAGAAATATTAAATATAAATAAATTATATAAACCAGATATTTCTTGAAAAACTTTTTTTACTAATATTTTCTGGTAAAAATATTAGTTAAAGTAAAGATTATATATAAAATAAAATAATAAAAAGTAATTGATATTAAATTATAATATATATAAATAGCTTCAATTATATATTAAGATATATGAAATATCTTAATACAATTTACTTATATCATATAAAAATATATAAGTCAACAATAATTGACAAAAAAAGAAGTTAAATTATTTAACTTCTACAGTAGCTCCAGCTTCTTCAAGCTTAGCTTTGATTTCATCAGCTTCATCACTAGGAATATTTTCCTTAACAGCACCGTTATTATCAACGATATCTTTAGATTCTTTTAATCCTAAACCAGTAATTTCTTTAACAACTTTGATAACTGCAACTTTAGCAGCTCCAGCATCAGCGATAGATACTGTAACATTAGCAGGTGCAGCATCTCCAGCAGCAGCTCCAGCAGCAGGTGCAGCAGCAGCTACAGCTGTTGGATCAACTCCAAATTCTTCTTTCATTGCATCTACTAATTCCTTAATTTCTAATAAGTTCATTTCTTTTAAACTACTGATAAAATCTTCTTTTGTTAATTTAGCCATTTATATTTCCTCCTATTTTTAAATTTTATTAATTTTCTTCTTTTTGTTGACTGTATAAGTCTAAACATATAGATAAGTCTCTTACGATACCTATCATACCACCAGCAAGCATTGTAAGTAATTCGTCTCTTGAAGGTAGTGTAGCATATTCTGCAAGTTTTGCTTGATCTGCTTTCTCACCATCAATTATCCCTACTTTTAGTTTCAATGCCTCGTGATCTTTAGCAAACTGTGATAATATCTTAATTGGCGCAACTTGATCTTCACCAAATGCAAAAGCACTTGGACCTTTTAATGCTTCATTAAGATCAATATCTAATTCATTAAATGCTCTAGCCATTAAAGTATTCTTATATACTTTATAATCTGAATTAGTTTCTTTAAGTTTAATACGTAATTCTTTAGTTTCAGCATCTGTTAAACCACGATAATCAAATAATACAATTGTATTAGCGTTTTTAACACGATCTTTTATTTCATCGATTATAACTTGTTTCTTTGCTAAAGCTTTCTCACTTGCCATCAATTCACCTCCTATTTTAGGGATGCCATAAAAAAGGTTCTTATACTTAGACAGCACAAGAACTCTTAAAATCAGATTTTAGTCCTCGGTAGGATTTACTTTTATACCTACTGTCTATGGCACCAATAAATTGTTTTTATTATATACTATAACTTTCTATTTGTCAAAATTATTTTCTACTTTAATTCCAGGACCCATAGTAGAAGCTATAGATATATTCTTAACAAATTCACCTTTTACTGTTGCAGGTCTTACTTTAAGTATAGCTGCAACAAAAGCATTTAAGTTTTCTAATAAATCTTCATTACTAAATGATACTTTACCAATAACTCCGTGAACATTTCCAAAGCTATCTGCTCTATATTCAACACGTCCACCTTTAGTATCATTAACTGCTTTAGCTACATCCATAGTAACTGTACCAGTCTTAGGATTTGGCATTAAACCTTTAGGTCCTAATACTCTACCTAATTTACCAAGAAGTGGCATCATATCAGGAGTAGCAATCATAGTATCAAAATCGAACCAATTATCTTTTTCGATTTTTTCTAACATATCAGTATCTCCTACAAAATCAGCTCCTGCTTCTTTTGCTTCTTTAGCTTTATCTCCCTTAGCAATTACTAAAACCTTATTAGTTTTACCAGTTCCTTTAGGAAGAACAATTGCTCCTCTTAATTGTTGATCAGCTTTCTTAGTATCAATATTTAATCTCATAGCTACTTCTACAGTTCCATCAAATGAAGTAGTAGAAGTATCTTTTACTAACTTAACAGCTTCTTCTTTAGTATATACTTTACTTTTATCTATCTTTTTAATAGCTTCAGTATATTTTTTACTTCTTTTCATATTTTTATCCTCCTTATGTGGTATATAGCGGTTTCCCTTCCACATAGGTTAAACCTATATGTTTTCCTTTTTATTCTTCTATTTTTTCTTCTTCTGTAGTTTCTTCTGATTCAGTAGTTTCTTCTACTTTTTCTTCTTCAGGTTCTTCTACAACAAGTTCTTCATATACTTTATCTGAGTCTGTATAACCAGGAATCTTAACACCCATGTTCATAGCAGTACCAGCAACTACTTTCATAGCACCTTCTACATCATAAGCATTTAAATCTGGTAATTTAATCTCAGCGATTTCTTTTAATTGATCTTCAGTTAATGTAGCTACTTCTTCTCTAGCCCCAGTAGCTGCACCTTTCTTGATCTTAGCATATTTCTTTATTAAGAAACTTGTAGGTGGAGTTTTAATAATAAAATCAAAACTTCTATCTTCGTATACTGATATTTCTACAGGTAAAACATCTCCCATCTTATCTCTAGTAGCATCATTATACTTAGTACAAAATTCTTGTAAATTAATTCCTGCTGGACCTAAAACTGTACCAACTGGTGGAGCTGGTGTAGCTTTTCCTGCTGGAATTTGTAATTTAATCTTATTAACTACTTCCTTTGCCACGAAAAACACCTCCTATTGTTTTATTTCGCGAGTGGTCCAAATAGCTTGATTCCCGCTTTCATAAATGCAAACCACGCTTCCCACTTAATCTATATTAAATTAAATATAGCCCTTAAATAATAACATATTTATATAGTCTTTGCAACTATTTTATGCTTTTTGTATTTGAGAAAGTTCAACTTCTACAGAAGTTTCTTGTCCAAATAGATCAACTGTTAACATAACTTTTTGATTTGGTAAGTCTACACTATCTATAGTTCCAAACATTCCTTTAAATGGACCATCTATAATACTTACCTTTTCTCCTACTTCTAGTTCAGTATCAACATCCATTCTACTAATACCCATGTTACCAAGTATTTTATCGACTTCTGCAGGTTGTAATGGTGTTGGTTTTGCACCTTTACCACTAGATCCAATAAATCCAGTAACACCAGGAGTATTACGAACTATGTACCATGCTTCATCAGTCATAACCATCTCAACTATAATATACCCTGGAAACATCTTCTTTATTTTCTCTTTAGTAACCCCATCTTTAACTTCAACAACTTTTTCTTCTGGAATTACTATTCTATGAATATAATCTTGCATACCCATAGATTCTGCTCTCATCTCTAATTTTTCTTTAACTTTGTTTTCATGTCCAGAATAAGTATTAACTACATACCATTGTTTATCCATAATAATCCTCCTAATTTAAAATTGATTGAATAAGTGCAAATAATATATTTATTAAATAAAAGAATAGTGCACAAAATATTATAAATATTATTGTTGCAAAAGAATATTTAATCATATCCTTTTTACTAGGCCAATGAACCTTCTTGAATTCGCTCTTAACACCATGACAAAATATTCTAAATTTTACCCATAAACTCTTATTAGTAGTTTCCTCTACTTTTTCTTGTTTCTTAGAAACTACTTTTTTAGTTTTATTTTTCTTGTTTTTATTTTTCTTCTTATCAATAATATATTCTTTTCTTGCTTCTTTCTTTCTAACTTCAGCCATATTATCACCAATCCTATTTTTTATCAAAATAAAAACACTTCGTTCGTGTTCAAATATAAAATAACATAAACACAAAGAAATGTCAATATTAACGTCCCATAACAAACGCTGTAATCATTAATATAGCCCCAAATAATACCATTACTATTGGTATTACGAACGCCGTAACAAATGCTGCATCTGCTCTATTAAGTTGAGAATAAATAGAACTATTTACTTCTCTATTATCATCTATTAATTTACCAAGACCATTACTTTTTACTAAAGCTCTTCCTTTTGACTCAGATCTAACATTAGAATTTGTATTGCCGCTTTCTCCACCTATTTCTCTTTCTAAATTATTTAAATCTCTTTTCTTCTTTTCTTCGATATATTGATGCAAATAAACAGAAGCTCCTCTTCTTACCACACCATTATAATAAGGAAATAAATTTTCAGGAATAAATGGAGAAAAACTCTCGAAATTATCCCTCAAAAACGAAGGTTGCATATTACTTAAGAAATCACTAATAGATTGATCATGAAAATTACTAGTTGATATATTATTCATATATGCACCTATTTGTAAAAAAGCTGCATTATAAATATCTTCTTTTACTAATTCTTGTTTATCAGAAATATCACGAGGCATTTTTAATAATGTATCAAACTTCACTTGACTTAATGAGTTGTTTAGAATTTCTATTTCTTTAGGACTAAAGCTATTTATACAATAGCCTCTATCATGTATATATTTCATAGCTAAATCCATATTAACAAATAATTCTTCTAACTCATCATCACTATGAACTCTATTAAACCATTGTTCAAAAGTTATATTTTCCTTTATAGAACCATCTTTTGATTTCTTTTTCATATCATTACCCTTTTCTTTTTTTATATCAATAGATAAACATTTATCTTTATGATTCTTAATAGCATCATATAAAGAAGGATCAGATAATCTACCAGATATATACACTCCAATACCTGTAATTATTAGAGCTTTTATCATTCCTTCTTTAGTATCTGATAACTTTAATTTATTTTTAAGTTTATTTTCACGTCTTAAATTAACAGTTACCATAGACACTCACCCTAATATAATTGTAAATCAAAACATAAAAAAACACAAACCTTAAATAAGATTTTTACCTAATCTGTGTAAAGTTTGTCTTATTTTAGAAAGTCTACCATCTACAGTACTAATTGATATATCTAACAAATTAGATATTTCTTTATAAGTAAAACCATTATATCTAAGTTCAAAAACACTACTCTTATCTATATCAAAATAGTTTTTACATTTAATAAATTCTTGATAGTCCAATTGTTCTAAATTTACTTCCTCTGGATTACTATATTGATATTTAGAGCTTTGCATATTTAAAACATCTTCACTATACATACAATTATTTAACACTTCATTTTTCTTACTAGATAAATCTCTACAAAAAACATTAATTTGTCTTTCTATACATAAACAAGCATAAGTATAAAAAATAGCATTTTGATCATCTCTATATCCAGTAATTGCTCTAGAAAGACCAATAATACCTTCCTGTACTAAATCTTCATAATCAGCCCCTCTATTTACTATAAAAGCAGTATATTTAGAAGCGATCTTCTTTATGATTGGAAGATACTTTTTATATATAATACTCTCTGCATAATCATCATTTTCTTTAATCATATATAATATTTCATAATCATTAATATTTTTATAATTCATAATCCCTACTTTCTATTACGGACTACTTCATATACCATTATTCCTAAAGCAACTGATGCATTCAAACTATTAGTTTTACCATACATCGGTATTTTTGCAATAAAATCACATTTTTCTTTGACAATTCTAGACATACCAGACCCTTCATTACCAACAACCAATCCTATCTTACCAGAATAATCTATATCACGATAGTCAACACTATTTTCTAAAGCAGTACCAACTATCCAAAAATTATTCTTCTTTAACTTATCAATAGTATTAGCTAAATTAGAAACCCTTACTATTTTCATATCATTAACAGTACCAACACTAGTCTTCATAACAGTACCAGTAATACCTACTTGCCTATCTTTAGGAATAATAATACTATCCACTCCAGCAGCTTCACAAGTTCTAATAATAGCTCCTAAATTATGGGGATCTTCAATGTGATCTATAATTACTATAAATGAATCATTAGAATTGATAATATCATTCAGATTATAGTACTTGTAATCCATAATATCTAAGATTATACCCTGATGAACTCCATCTATCAAATGATCAATTTCACGTTTTGACATATATTTATAATTCAAATTATCTTTTTCAATAAGTGAAATTATATTTTTATCATCAAAACTATCTTGCAAAATAATACTTTTAATGTTTTTAGGATTTTTTAACATTTCTTTAGCAACATTTCTTCCAAACACTAACATATCTATTTACCCAATATATAATTCATAATAGAATTAATCCTTTCTTTATCATTTTCTAACTCTAAATAACCAATTAATGCTTCTAATCCAGTTGCATATTTATAAGTAACTATATCACAATTCTTAGGATGAGAAGTTGTTTTATAATTACGAGCTCTTTTTATAATATCTAATTCATCAGAACTAAAAAAGTCTTTATCCATCATCTCTTTTATAAAACTAGCTTGGTTTTTAGCACTTACATACTTAATAGATTCACTTTGTAAATCATTAACATTACCAATTCCTTTATCTATTAAATATCTTCTTACATAGTTTTCATATATAGTATCACCTAAATAAGCAAGTACTAATACATTAATTTCACACGTTTTCATGTAATCACCAAGATTATTATAACATAAAAAGAACTAGTTATTATATTATTTCATAACTAGTTCCTTCCCTTGTATCTATAAGTTTAATACCTTTACTTAATAATTCTTCACGAATTGCATCAGCTTCATCATAATCTTTATTTTCCTTAGCTTTTTTTCTTCTTTCAATAGCATCTTCTATATAGGATTGTAATTCACTATCTACACTTTCTTCATCCTTAATTAATTCCACATCAAATACTTTATCAAAATCATTGATTAATTCTATCTTAGTATAACCATTAATATCATCATCTTTTAACAAATCATAAAGTACTGTTAATGCATTAGAAGTATTTAGATCATTACTAAGTTCTTTAATAAACTTATCTTTATAATAATTAAACTTATCTTCTTCTAATACACCTTCTCCATCTATACTAGAAATACGCCTGCGTAGTTTATTTAAAGTACTTTGTGATTGTTTTAAAGCATCATATGTAAAAAGTAATTGTTTTCTATAATGAGAATTTAAACACATAAATCTAAAAGCTAACGGATCATATCCTTGTTCTACTAGAGTAGTAACTCTTAACGTAGCTCCCTTAGATTTAGCCATCTTACCAGTCTCATCTATTAAATATTCATTGTGAAACCAATAATTACACCATTTATGTCCTAAGTAAGCTTCACTTTGAGCAATCTCATTAGTATGGTGTGGAAAGGCATTATCTACTGCCCCACCATGTATATCTAAATATTCTCCTAAATACTTAATAGATATACCTGAACACTCTATATGCCATCCAGGATATCCTCTTCCCCACGGAGAATCCCATTGTAATTCATGATTTTCAAATTTACTAACAGTAAACCATAAAGCAAAGTCTGCTTGATTACGTTTATTACTATCTTCTTCTACCCCTTCACGAGCACCTACTACTAATTCATCTTCCTTATTGTTAGTTAAAGCATAATAATTATCTAACTTACTAATATCAAAATAAACATTTCCTCCAGATTCATATGCATATCCATCTTTGATTAATTTTTCTATCATTTTTATGTACATATCTATATTTTCTGTAGCTGAAGAAATTATCTCAGGTATTTTACAATTAGCTAACTCAAAATCTTTAAAAAACGCATCTGTATAGAATTTAGCTATTTCCATAGAACTTTTCTTTTCTCTTTTTCTAGCTACTTCCATTTTATCCATACCTGAATCACTATCACTAGTCAAATGACCAACATCAGTAATATTCATAGCTCTTTTTACATCATATCCTAAATATCTTAAAGTCTTATCTAAAATATCATGTCCTATATAATTACGAATATTACCTATATGAGCATATCCATATACAGTAGGTCCACAAGTATATATCTTAACTTTACCTTCTTCATTCGGAATAAATTCTTCTACTTTTTTAGTTAAAGTATTATATAAATACATAATATCACCTACCTAGACTCATTATAGCATATTAAAAATAAAAGAAAAAGATGTCACTTAATAACATCCCTTAATTCCTCATCAATAATAGTATCTATTCCTCTAATACCTCTATCATTATAATTAAATCTATTTTTAATAATATCTAAATATTTATTATAATCAATAGATAAATTATAATTTTTACAAAACTCTTTTAGTTTATTTAATATTATTTTATCAATAGTTTTACTAGATAAATTATTGAATAATATTACTTTATCTATTCTATTAACTAATTCTACTCCTAAGAAATCTTTAATTTTTTCTACTACTATATTATATTCGTTATCTATAAAACCAATAGATTTTTTATCACTTCCTAAGTTAGAAGTCATAAAAATAGTACAGTTAGTAAAATCAATTTTTTCTCCTAAACTATTATTCATATATCCTTCATCTAATACTTGTAGAAATAACTTCATAACAGTAGGACTTGCTTTTTCTATTTCATCTAATAGAATAACTGAGTATGGGTTATTCTTTACTTTTTCTAAAATAGTATTTTTATCATCATATCCTACATATCCAGGATTAGATCCAACTATTTTACTAATAGAACCACTATCTTTATATTCGCTCATATCAAGTCTTATAAAAGCTTGTTTAGGATACAACATATTAGCATACTCTCGTACTAAAAATGTTTTTCCCACTCCACTTTTACCAACAAAAAGAAAGGAATATGGTTTGATTCTTTTACTACTTTTAGTATAAACAAAACTATCCACTACTTGATTAATAACATTATCCTGTCCAATCACTATATTCTTAAGAATTTTTTTAATACTCCTTTTATTCATATTTAATATATCTTTGATAGGTATTTTAGTTTTATTATATATAACTTCATAAATTGTATTTAAATCTATTTTCTTTTTTAGCTTATTTTTATCATTTTTAAGAATTAGTTTATTAAGTTTGGATTCTAAAAAATTTTCTTTAATCTTTAAATCAGAAGCTAATTTAAAATTATGATCTATAATGGCCATATTTTTCTTCTCACTAATATCACTTAACTCACTATTAATTGATCTTATTTTTTTATCAAAACTACTATCTTTTAATAAAGTTTTAGTACAAGCTGCATCTAATATATCTATAGCCTTATCTGGTTGTTTTCCTTTGCTTACGTATCTATCAGATAAATCTACAATATTAGTAATTATTTCATTAGGTATTTCTATACTATGATAGTTTTCATAAATCTTTTTTAATTTAAGTAAAATATTATTAGTTTCTTCTAAAGAAGATTCTTCAACATAAATTTTTTGAAATCTACGATCTAGTGCCTTATCGTTTTCTAAATATTTAGCGTATTCTTGTTTTGTAGTCGCGCCAATAAGTTTTATTTTACCTCTAGCTAAATAAGGTTTTAATATATTAGAAGCATCAATTGCTCCTTCTGCTCCACCTGCTCCCACAATAGTATGTATTTCATCTATAAATAAAATAATATCGTTAGATTCAACAACTTCATCTATTATTTTGTTTACTCTATCTTCAAATTCACCTCTGTATTTAGTTCCCGCTACCATAGAAGACATAGAAAGGCTAAATATTTTTTTATTTTTTAATTTAGTAGGTACCATCCCTTTAACAATCCGATTAGCTAATTCTTCTACTAAAGCTGTTTTACCTACTCCTGCATCTCCAATTAATAAAGGATTATTTTTATTTCTTCTAAGTAGTATTTCAATCATTCTATTAACTAAATCATCTCTACCGATAACGGGATCAAATTCTCCACTTTCTATTTTTTTATTAAAATTCACAGAAAATTTTTCAATCATTAACTTTTTCTTATGAGTTCTACTCTTATATAAAAACTTATCAGCAAACTTATCATATAAAGCATCTATATCGATATTCATACCCATAAGTATCCTATTTGCAACACCATCTCCCTCTTCTAATAAAGAAACAAATAACTTATTAACTGTTATTTCGCTTGCTTCTTCTTTACTATCTAAGATAGCGTTTTCTATTATTCTTTTTAATAAAGGGGTATATAAAAACCAATTGTTTTTACTATTACCCACACCAATAACTCTGATAATTTCTTTTTTATATTTATCATAATTAAGCCCATATTTATTTAAGAAGGAAGATATTTCTTTATCATTATGTAATATAGATAGAAGTAAGTGTTCACTACCAACATAAGGGTGTTTTAACTCCAACATTTCTTTTCTAGCCATTAATAATACTTTTTGAGAATCTTCATCAAATTTTGAAAACATATTAATCATCTCCTATATTAATTCTAAGTTTATTCTAGGTTAATAATCAATAAAATATGTTCCAAAAATAAAGACAAAAATCGCAAAAAAAAGAATGACCAATGTCATTCTCATTATCTTATTATACTAATACTACTATTAAGAAAACAACTAGTAATACTACAAATAATTCTACAAATAATTTCCAAATAGTTTTTAACCATTTAGTATATGGAATATCTAAATAAGCAAGAACTCCCATTAAAATAATACTTGTTGGAGCAACTAACATAGTTAATCCATAAACAGATTGGAATACTAATCCTACGACTGGATATGCAGCCTTGTCTGTTACAACACTAGTTAAATATGGTAATACACTTTGGAATGTATATGATGGATCAACATTGATAGCACTAGAAATAATAGCAACTATACTACCAGTAACAATATTAAATCCTTTAGTCATACCTAAAAGTGCTTTATAAATAACTAATTGGAATGGATGATATGTAGCGATTACTAAACAAGTATAAGCTAAAACTACCACTAATGCTGGTAATGCTGCTTTTTTAGCTCCTTCTACAAATCCATCTATCATATCATCAAAATTAACTTTATAAATGAACGATAATAGTAATGTAGTAAGTACAGTAACTACAATCATTTCAGTAGCAGTCCATGCACCAAATGCATTAACTGATCCCAATATTTTACCAAATATAGCAAATCCAAATAATTTGAATTCTAACACTGATTTAGTAGCATTTTCAAAAGCTTTTACATTAAATGCTCCTGACCAAGATATAAATGATAATACTAATACTACAAATAGTAAACAAATCATTACTGCTAAAGGCCATACTGTAACTTTCTTTCTACCAGAAACCTTAGCAGGTACATACTCATCATCTTTACTAACTACAACATCTTTAGTTTTAGCTGCTGATTTTGTAGTTTTCTTTGCAGCAGTTTTCTTTGTAGTCTTTTTAGTTTTTCCTGCTTTTTTAATATAGAACATTGTGTTCATAATTAATAATGCCATTCCAGCAATTAAAATAACTATTTTAGAAATCATTTCTGAAGTTATTTTAGTTCCCAATGTTGAAGCAATAACATTTGTATTTGTATAACCAAATGTAGAACCAGCAACACCAATCATTAATGAACCAACAATTGCTAAAGCTGCAGTAGTTTTATCAAATCCCATTAATAATATTAAAGATATTAGCATTGGAATAAATACAACTAAACCAATTTGTAATCCACATACAGAAGTTAATACTGCAAGTAATACCATTAATACTGATAAAACAATTTTTTCCTTTCCTTTAAAAGTAGCCACTAATTTATCTAAGAATACACGGTATGCACTAATTTTATTTAATACACCATATAATCCACCAACTACTAAAACATAAAGTGCAAGATAACCAAAATATGAAATTGTAGTTATTGGATAGTTAAACAAATCAAATAGCCCCATTTGAATGCGTCCTTGGTCAATATACCCATTTTGATAATAAGCAGCTGGTAATATCCAAGTGAGTAACATTAACACTAATATAGTAATAAGAACGACTTTAAATATATTATGTTTCTTCATAATTAACCTCCCACTATAATTATACTAGTTTAAATTTCTTTTTACAAGTATTTGTTCATAAAAAAAGATTCTATTTAGAATCTTCTTCATTTAATGGTCTCATTAATGGGAACATTACCACATCTTTTATATTATCTGAGTTAGTTAGTAATTGAATAAGTCTATCTATACCAATACCCCATCCACTAATAGGTGGCATTCCGCATTCCATAGCAGATATATAATCAGAATCCATTGGCATAGCTTCCTCATCTCCACCAGCTTTCAACTTAGCTTGTTCTAAAAGACGATTTTCTTGTTCTTTAGGATCAACTAATTCTGAATATCCATTTATTATTTCAGCTCCATTAATAATTAATTGAAATCTATCAGTTAATTCCTTATTATCATCATTTGCTCTAGCTAAAGGACTTAAACTAATTGGATGTTTAGTTAAATATGTAGGTTTAACTACCTTTGGTCTAGCTACTTTTTTATATAATTGATCTACTAAATTACCATAACCTAAATTTTCTAATGGTACTTCACTATCAATATCTATTTTTTCTTCTTCTATTTTCTTTAGCAACTCTTCTTTAGTATTATATTTATCTATATCTATGTCACTATATTTTAATATTAAATCTCTAAAACTAATTTCTTCCCATTCTCCACTTAAATCTACTTCTTTATCTCCAATAGAAACAGTTAAAGTTCCAAAAGTTTTCTCTACTACTGCTTGTAACATTTCTCTTAAAAATTTCATATTATCTTTATAATCATAAAAAGCTGCATAACCTTCCATCATAGTAAAATCTTGTAAGTGAGTAGCATCTATTCCTTCGTTTCTAAAACATCTAGCTATTTCAAATACTTTAGTAAATCCACCTACAACCGCTCTTTTTAAATATGTTTCTGGTGCAATCCTTAAATATAAATCAATATCTAATGCGTTATGATGAGTAGTAAATGGTTTAGCTGTTGCTCCACTTGCTTTATTATTTAATATTGGTGTTTCTATTTCAATATATCCTGCTTCATCTAAGAAGTTTCTAATCTCTCTGATAAATTTACTTCTTAATAGAAACTTATCTTTAGCATCATTATTCATTATCAAATCTAAATATCTTTCACGATATATTTTTTCTACATCTTCTACACCATGGAATTTTTCTGGTAATGGTTTTAAAGCTTTCCCTAAGAAAGTAATAGAACTAGCTCTTACAGTCTTTTCTCCAGTATGAGTAGTAAATATTTCTCCCTCTACTCCTATAAAATCTCCTAAGTCGTAATTTGCCTTAAAATCTTTATAAACTTCTTCTCCTACCATATCAAGTTTTACTGATACTTGAATCTTTCCTTTAATATCTCCAATAGTTAAGAAACTCATCTTACCCATTTTTCTCATTAGAATAATTCTACCAGCTACTCTAACACCAGTAACTCCATCTTCTAACTCTCTTGCATCACAAAGTTCATAATTAACCTCATATCTGTCCGGATAGGGATTTTTTATATTTTCTAATTTTTCTCTTCTTACTCTTTCTTGTTCGCTTAATTCTCTCATGCTTTCAACTCCTTTGTTTTTTCTCTTATAACTCTAGTATTACATATTTTATCATGTAATCCTATACTCTCCTTGGTGAAAATTACCATTATGGCAGATACAAACATTATTATATATTGAACTAAATTTAAAGTCATCGTTCCATAAAAAGATACATTCTTATCAGCAAATATAACTAGACACATTATAATTAAGTTTATAAATATTGAATTTATTATTAATGATCTATATATTAACTGATTCATACCTAAATTATTATCATCTTTATCAATAATTCTAATCTTCATTAGTTTTTTACCTAACGTTTGTCCTTTAGTATATAATTGATAACAAACAAAATACAATACTTCTAAAAATATAGTCACAAGTGATACAACACCACTTTTACGAGATACCTCATAGTTTATATCAATGTTTTCTGATATGTAAGTTTTAGAATTAATTTTTTTATTCATATATTTTTCTGCAAGGTCACTACTACTTTTGTTTAGCTTTTCCATATTAGTAGCATCATAAAATGGAAATGATATTAAAGTTGCAACTAACGCTATAATCATGCCATCTATTATGTAAGCAATTACTCTTTGTATAAGTAATGCACTTTCTTTTTTAGATTTTACCATATTATACCTCCCTTAACTCATTCAATATACAAATTATATCATGAATATTAGTAGTTTCATATATTTTATTTTTAATTATATTACTATTTTTGATACCTTTTAAATACCATCCAATATGATTTCTTATCTCTAAACATGCAACTTTTTCACTTTTTAACTTCCTTAAATAATCTAAATGTTTAAATATCATATCAATTCTTTCGTTCATAGTAATAGTTTTATTATAATCCTTACTATCTAAATAATTAATAGTATTTTTTATAAGCCACGGATTACCTAAAACACCTCTTGCAATCATAACCGCATCACAATTAGTTTCAGATAACATTCTTTTGGCATCCTCAGGTGTTTTTATATCTCCATTACCTATAACAGGTATAGATACATTCTCTTTAACTTTTTTTATTATATTCCAATCTGCTTTTCCAGTATAACCTTGAGATCTAGTCCTAGGATGAATACATATTGCACTTGCTCCTGCTTTCTCTATTAACTTAGAAACTTCTACTGCATTAATATGATTATTATCCCAACCACTTCTTATTTTAACAGTTACCGGAACAGAAACAGAAGCTACTACAGCCTTTACTATATCATATATTTTATCAGGTGATTTTAATAAAGCTGCTCCTGCTTGAGCACGTAATGCAACTTTAGGTACAGGACAACCCATATTAATGTCTATAATATCTGGTTGCATATTTTTTTCTATATATTTAGCAGCTTCTACAAATGATTCCTTATCACTACCAAATATCTGTTGTACTATAGGTCTTTCTTCTTCACTCATATATAACATATCTATAGTTTTTTTATTATTGAATGTAATAGCTTTATCACTAACCATTTCAGCATAAATAAGACCACAACCCATTTCTTTACATATCCGCCTAAATGCAGAATTACATATACCAGCCATTGGTGCTAAAACCACTTGATTATCTATTTCAACATTACCTATTTTCCATTTCATACTATCAACCCATTCGTTAGTATTATACAAAAGAAAAGAACTTATCTCAAGTTCTATTTCTTCTTCTTTAATAAATCTCTGATTTCTTCAAGTAATATAGCTTCATCTGTTTTTACTACTTCTTCTTTTTCTTCTTTCTTATTAGCATTTAATATATTATTAACAATTTTTAATAATATAAATAATACAAAAGCCATTATTAAGAAGTTAATAACTGCAGTTATAAAATCACCATATCTGATTACTTGACCACCATATATTTTAAAAGTTCCTCCTACTTTAGCACCACCGATACCATTAATTAAAGGATTAATAAAATCAGTAGTAAGAGCAGTTACTATTGCTTGGAAAGCACCACCAATGATAACACCAATGGCCATATCCATAACATTTCCTCTTAAAATAAATGCTTTAAATTCCGAAATAAAACCTTTCCCTTTACCTTTTACCTTCTTTATTTTCTTTTTAAGATCTTTCTTTTTAGCCATAAACAAACTCCTCCTTTGCATATATTATAATAAATTTTTATATTTTTTCAAGAAAAAAGAACTATTATTTATCTAGTTCTTTTAATATTTCAGCTTTAGTCATCTTAGAATAATTCTTTATTCTTTTCTCTTTAGCTATTTCTTTTAACTTAGTAATAGACATAGATTCATAATTATCACCATCTTCTTCTGGCATTTTACCATGTTCTACTAAATAATCAATTTGCTCTTTAGTTAATGTTTCATATTCTAATAATGTTTCAGCTATTAATTTTAATAAATCTTTATTTTTCTTAATTATTTCTGTAGCCTTGTCATGACAACTATTAATTATTTTTCTCATTTCCATATCTATTTCATTAGCTACTTCATTAGAAAAATGTTGACTCTTATTATAATCTCTTCCTAAGAAAACACTTCCTTCTTGTTGTTCAAATTGAAGAGGTCCTAAATCACTCATACCATATTCAGTAACCATACTTCTAACTATCTTAGTAGCTTTTTCAAAGTCATTATGAGCACCTGTGGTGATTTCTCCAAAAGTAATCTCTTCTGCAGTACGTCCACCAAGAAGTCCTGTTACTTCTTCTAACAAGTCAGATTTAGTTGAACATAATTTTTCTTCGCTAGGTACCATCATATTATATCCACCAGCGGCTCCTCTAGGAATAATTGTAACTTTTTGAACGTCGTTTGCACGAGCAAGTTTTAATCCTATTACAGCATGTCCTGCTTCGTGATATGCAACTAATTTCCTATCGTTATCACTGTATTTGTGAGATGTTTTAGCGGGTCCCATTAATACACGATCTGTTGCTTCATCTATTTCACTCATAGTAATTACTTCTTTATTACGTCTAACTGCAAGTAATGCAGCCTCATTAAGTAAGTTCTCCAAATCTGCTCCACTAAATCCTGGAGTTCTCTTAGCTAAATGTTTAAGTGTTAATCCATCAGCAAACTTTTTATTCTTTGCATGAACTTTTAGTATTTCTTCTCTACCTTTTACATCAGGTAGACTAACAGTTACTTGTCTATCAAATCTTCCTGGACGTAAAAGTGCAGGATCTAAAACATCAGGTCTATTAGTAGCAGCAATTATAATAATTCCTTCATTTTCTCCAAAACCATCCATTTCAGTAAGTAATTGGTTTAATGTTTGTTCTCTTTCATCATGACCTCCACCTAAACCAGTTCCTCTTTGTCTACCAACCGCATCAATTTCATCTATAAATATTAAACATGGTGCATTTCTTTTAGCTTGTTTAAACATATCTCTAACACGACTTGCTCCAACACCAACAAATAACTCTACAAAATCAGATCCACTAATAAAGTAGAAAGGAACATTTGCTTCTCCCGCTACAGCTTTAGCAAGTAATGTTTTACCTGTACCTGGAGGTCCAACTAATAATACTCCTTTAGGTATTCTAGCTCCTAATTTTTGGAACTTCTTAGGTTTCTTTAAAAAATCAATTAATTCTGCAACTTCTTCTTTTTCTTCTTTTAATCCAGCAACATCTTTAAATGTTTTCTTCTTACCATCGCTATTTAACTTAGCCTTACTCTTACCAAAGTCTAATGAACTTTTATTTCCAGCCATTTGACGACTAAAGAAGAAAAAAGCTATTCCAATTATAATTAAAAACGGTAATACATTAACAACAATTGCTAAAAATGAAGAAGACTCTGGATCAGCTTTAGCAGTTAACTTAAATTCTTCGTTGTCACTAGCTTTAACAATCTTCTTCATTACTTGTTCAGATAAAGGTAATTTTGCAAAGAAAGTTTCATTCTTTTTATAACCTTCTAAACTACCTCTAACTTCATAAGTATAAGCAGATCCTCTAGCAGTTACTTCTAACTCCTTAATCTTACCTTTTTCTAACTTATCAACAAATTCATTATAAGTTAATACATTAACTTTATTATTCATAACACCAGCAAAATAGAATATACCAAGCATTATTATAATTATAAATAAATATGGTAATAATCCCTTTTGAACTGTTTTCTTATTCATATTATTTGCAGTATTCATATTTCCTCCTTAACTATACTTTAATATTATATCATAATTTTCATTCTTTTTTTTATCATATTTAGACTTTTTAAGTCCTGGCAACCAAACTATATTATCTTTAGAATCCACTACTACAGGCCATATATCTCTATCTTTAACATCAACTTTATTATCGATAAATATATCCTTTATTTTTTTAGATCCATTTAATCCTTTAATATACATCTTATCTCCAAACTTCCTTGTTCTAACTATTAAAGGTAATACTATATCTTTACTATTAAGCCTACATATATTATTACTATTAGAATTTATATTATCTACTTTTTTAATAACTTTACCATTTGGTAATTCTACATAATTATCAAATTCAATCTCATAACTAGTAATCTCATCACTAACCCTTTTTAATTCTAAATAATTATAATTTTTATTAGCAACTACTTCATTAGGTAAATTAACAAATGAATTAGCTCTATTACTATATATCAAATTTAATAAAAGTTCAATATGTTTATCATTAATTAAAATTAAATCATCTTGATAAAACTCGCCCATAATATAATATAATACTTCTTTTTGTAAAAATTTATCTATATTTATAAACTTATCTATATTTATCTTATTATTTTCTAATACTAAGAAAAGTGCTTCATCTCTTTTCTTTTCTATAAATCTGTCTGCATCACTAATAACATTACTAAATTTTAAAAACTTACTATGTATATTAGGATCTTCCTTTTTTAAGAAAGGTAACATATATTTACGATATCTATTTCGAGTATAAGTATCTTTACTATTAGAACTATCCACATAATATTTAACTCCATTCAATAAATCATATTCTTCTAATTCGTTTTTAGTATAATCTAATAATGGTCTTACTATATCATAACCTTCCATATGAACAATTTTCTTAAAACCACTGTAACCACTTAAATTAGATCCTCTACTTATTCTCATTAAAATAGTCTCTATTAAATCATCTCCATGATGTGCAGTCATTAAGTAATTAGCTTCATACTTCCTAACTAACTCTTCAAAAAAATTATACCTAATATTTCTAGCTTCATTATGAAAATTGTCATCTCCATAATTTTTAATAGTCATAGATTCAAAAACTATATTATTAGTCTTACAATAGTTTTCTAAATACTTTTCTTCCTCTACACTTTCTTTTCTTAAATTATGATTAATATGTGCAATTATTAAAGATAAATTGTATTTATCTCTAACTTTTAATAACATATCTACTAACGCCATAGAATCAGGTCCACTAGAACAACCAATAACTATAACATCATTTTTATTTAATTTAATGCTATCTTCTATAGATATCTTTTTCATATTATCACCCACATCACCAAGTATTATAACACGTATAAAGCAAAAGAAAAAGTGATTAAATCACTTTTAGTTTTCTGGTAATTTTAGAATAATTTCTCCATCTTTAGAATATAAATACTTCTCTCTTGCATATCTCGCAATATAATCAGGATCCTGTAATTTTCCTGCATCTACTCTTAGTTGTGCTTCTTTTTCTTTTAACTTAACATATTTTTTATCTAATTCTTTTTTTTCTCTATATTTATCATATATTTCTAACCAAGATTTTCCTATAGTAAAAGTAGTAAACCCAATTATAGCTAAAGAAATTAATACTAAAGAAAACATTCTTTTTGTTTTTTTTGTTCTACGTCTTCTAGCCATAACAAATCACCACCTATTATCTTAAATTATAAAGCCAAAATAGGTATATATTCAATAAAATTTTAATTTTTTACTAAACTTTACATAAATTTAACTTTAATATCTCTAAATTTCTTACCAAAAGGAAAACCAATATAAAAACCTATTAGTATTAACAACAAGAAATATATATGAATAATTCCATTATTTATAATATTTAATATAAAGAAATAAATTAAAGCCATAACAATAACAAAAGTAAACGTAAATATTATTCTAAATATTTTTCTTCTATTAAATAAAAAATTATAATTAATATTAACTAACAAGGAAAAGACTACTCCATAAAAAAAAGAAAAAATTAAAGATAATACTTGTAATTTTAAATTCATTATTTAAATAACCTATTAAATATACTACTTTCTTTATCTTTTTTACCTTCTTCTGCGTAAGTAAAACCATTGATTGTACCCTTTATAGAAACATTTCCTTGTAAAGTATCTAATTTAACTAACTCTAAACCTTCTCCTTTTATTATAATAAACCCCATAACAGTCTCAAGTAAAAATTGTTCACTATCAAAATTTTCTATTTTTTTTACTCCAGTAATAACTAAATTCTTCCTATCAAGTAATGTAATTCCATGATTATAACTACTAATAGTATCTTGTTTATTCATATTATCCTCCCACCAAAGTATATGTAAAGAATTTTATTTTAGAACAAAAAAAAGATGCTTATGCATCTATTCTTCTGTTTTCTCTTCTGGGTCTTCGGCATTCTTATAAGCATCTAGTATTGCTTCTTCAAACATAGCTCTAACTTCTGAATTAATTGGATGTGCTATATCTCTATAATCTCCACTAGCAGTTTTTCTACTAGGCATTGCGATAAATAGTCCATCTTCTCCTTCAATTACTCGAATATCATGAACTGCAAAGCTATCATCAAGTAAAACTGATGCGATTCCTTTCATACGAGATCCTTCTTTTTCAATCTTACGAACCTTAACAGATGTTATCTTCATGTAATATTCCTCCCTCTTAAAGTATAAAACTTTATATAGTTATTTTATACTAAAAAGCAAAAAAAAGCAATAAAATTAAATAAATATGCTTTTTTAATCAATAATTTTTAAATTTCCTATCAGAATATCACTATAACTGTATGATTTTATACTATTATCTTCTAATTTAATAGTAAATATAACTGGATACGTTTCATTTATAGTACCTATAAATTCATCTATTTGATTTCTTGTACCTTTATAGATAAATTTTTTCTTTTTATTTTTATTTTCTAATACTATTTTCTTAACTTTATCTATTGTCATCTAGGATACCCCACATACATAGTACCATTAGTAATTATTCCTCCTATACCATCACTACCATACTTAGTTTTTTCTATTAGTTTTATTAAATCTATACTTTTACTTTTATCGGAAAAAGCTAAGGATGTGGCAATAATTGCGGGATCTAAGGCATGTATGTTTATTCTTTTTGGACTTGATGCAAAATTAGCTCCTGCTTTTATCAATTCTTCATAATTAGATTGGCAAGCTCCTGCGATTATAATTAATTTATCTTGGCTTTTTTCATATTTGCGAGCCTTTTTTACTGCTTCCACAAAATTAAATGAATTTTGATATTCTGTAGTATCTACTTTTCTTTTTTTATAATAAGCATCATGTCCTGTAATCACTAATATATCTGGTTTATATTCATTTAACAATTCTGGTATTTTATCACTCATTAAATCTTCTGAAATAGTTATTCCATTAGCTTTTACATTCATTTCCTTATAAAAATTCATACATCTTTCTAAATAATCTGAATCCCCATCTATATGTAATATACTACCTGGTAAATAAAAATATTTGCTTCTATCCATAACTATATCTCTTATATTTTCTTCTACGATTACTTGATCATTATTTTTCTTAGAATTATCCGCTTTTTCTAGATCTTTAACCAAACTATCTGCATAAAGTCTTAAGTCTACACCCTTTAAAATAGCTATACTATCATCTATAGATATTATTTTGAATAAAATATCATTATTATGAGACTTCCTAGTAACTAAATCTCCTATATTAAAATCCATATATCATCTCCATTTAATTATATGTAAAAAAAAATGAGTTATGCTTTAACATAACTCATTACTAAGTTCTATAAATATAGAGTAATCTAATTGTTCAGCTCTTACTGATAAATCATAATTATACTTTTCTAATACCCTTAATACTTCATCTAAATTATATTTTTTTAAATTATTCTTTATATTTTTTCTTTTAAACTGAAAACTATCTCTTACTATCTTTTTAAAATATTCTTTATCTTTTAAATATAATTTATCTTTTTTCTCTTTTAAAGATATTACTTCACTATCTACATTAGGTTTTGGTATAAATTCTTCTCTTGATACAAAAAATTCTTTTTTTATATCATAATAATAATTTAGCAATACTGTTATTGATCCATACTCTCTGTTACCTGGTAATGAAGACAATCTATCTGCAACCTCTTTTTGAACCATAATAGTTATTTTCTTAAAATTAATATTGCTGTCTGTTAATTTATTAATTATTGGTGTTGTTATATAATATGGAACATTACTAATGAAATATATATTATCATATTGTTCTTTTTCTATATCTTTTTTAATATTAGACTTTAAAAAATCTTGATATAAAACTTCTACATTAGAAAAATCAGATAATTTATTATCTAATTCATTTTTTAAATCTTCATCTATTTCATAAGATAATACTTTTTTCGCTAACTTAGCTAATTCTTTTGTGGGAATACCTCCACCTGGGCCTACTTCAATAACTAAATCTTTTTTAGTTATTTTACAAGTATTTACTATTTTTTCTATAGTAGATTTGTCTTTTAAAAAGTTTTGTCCAAATTTCTTTTTGAATTTTACATTGTATTCTTCCATATAATCTCCATTATATTATTTCTAATTCTTCTTCTACTTCTTCTTTTTTATCATTATCATTAATATGTACTAATAATTTATAAACGTCATAAATAATTATTACTGCCGCTGGAATTATAATAATTAATAACCAATATATGTTATTAGATAATACATTTCTAATATGTCCTACTTTAGGTATCATTAAAAATACTCTTCCGTATATATCTTCTTCTTTTACTAAATAAGAATCTTCAGAACTATTTGCATCTCCCTTAGTTCTAAAGTAAAATTTATTATAATCAGTTTTTTCTATACCTATAATTCTATGAGTAATTACTAATCCATTATATCTTTGATCATGAGTTTGAAATGTTATTATATCTCCTTGTTTTAATTTATTAGGTTTTTCTCGTTTAATAACAACTCCATCTTCTATTTTTATATTAGGAATCATACTACCACTAACTATAACATAAGCATTAAACAACGTTGGTCTATTATCTTTTTCGTTTATATTATGTAGTAAATTACCAAAATATAAACAAAATAAAGCATACATAATTGCGAATAATACAATTACTACATATAAAAAGATTTTAGTAATAAAATGGCCTAAAAACTTTATTTTTTCTATAGTTGTCATACTAACATTAGTATTATTAAGTTCTGTATCCATTTTACCCCTCCTATCTATATTACAATAATATCACTTTATTTTTTAAAAAACTACAAATTAATATAAAAAAAGAACTACTTTACAGTTCTTATTTTACTTTACCATGTATTTTTGTAGAAATATGACACTTTGTATTATCATTAACCTCAGTACCTTCTTTTATCCATACTTTTAATCTATATTTTTCTATTGCGTCTTTAGAATAACTACCATTAAATAATATCATTGATCCTTTAGGTGTCCCTAACTTACTTTTTTTCTTTATAGATTTAAAGCTTTTAGGATCAAATATCTTAATATAAGTTCCTTCGTTTTCTCTTTCTAAATAAATTCTTAAATCGTTATCGTTGATATTACACTTAGAATCTTTTTCTACAACCACTTCATAAACAACCGTTTGTTTATCAGTTATTTTAGACTCCACATTAAAATTAAAATATCTACTTATATCCTTCTCTTTTTTACCATCTTCATCATTTTTAACAAAGTTTTTATCAACATCTATACCATTATTCTTATTGGAATAAGTTATATACATCATTTCTGTAATTTTTTTACCTTTAATCACTTTTTTACTTGCCTTATATTTTATAAATACAAAAGCTAATGTAAAAAACAATATAGAGGTAATAACTATTAATATTATTATAAATGTTTTATTTGTAACACCCTTTTTATCCATATTAATCCTCCTTAATTTAGTATATTTACACCTATCATTATTTCGAAATTTTTAGTTTCATTATTAATTGTATATGTATCAGCTAACCACATTTTATATTTAATATTAACTATATTACTTTTTTTAATAGTCCCAATATATATCTGTTTTGCATCTATATCTTTACTTGAACCTAATAGTTTATTAAAACTAATTGGCTTGCTTATTAATGGTTTTTGAGTATTGTTTTCCACCAAGTATACTCTTATATATTTATCATTAATAGAATTAGCTGAATTAATTTGCTTTACAAATATTTCATATTTAACTTTATCACTATTTAATTTATCTCCATTAACTTTAAAATTAATAGAATAATCTTTAGATTTTTCTTTTTTACCTATTTCATCACTTAATGGAATAGAATTATTTATTTTTAATTTAGTATCACCAGTTATATATAAATAATCTTTTTTATTAATTTTTTTCTTAGTAGTTAATAAAAATATTATACTAACAATCATTAATATAACCATAAAAATTATAAAAATTTCTCTATAATTATATTTTTTCATATATTACCCCTTTTAAAATCCCCATCTAACTATATCAAATTTAATATTATTTTGAGTTCTAAATCCACCCATATTTTTTTGTGTTTCAAAAAGTAAATCCAAGTGACTTCCTTTAATTGCACCTCCACGATCTAAGACAATAGCCATAACTGGTTCTGAATAAATACTAACATTATTAACCCTAATTATACTACCACAAGGTATTCTCTTATCTGCCGCTAAAATTCGAATTTTTCCATATTTTGAATCATTATAATAAATATTACCATTCTTTACGTTTTGTGAAGGTTTGCATGCAGTATGTCCACCACAACCTTTACAATCAGGTCCATATCCAGTAAGTTTACCCAAAAAGGCAGATTCACCACCACCAACATTAACGACTGCTTCATCAAAAGAATTATATACCTTTTGTTCGCTAGTTTCTGCTTTTCTCATCAAAGTATATGAATTAGATATATTAGCTACTGGAATCGATTTTATATTATTAATATTACTTACTGTAGCCTTATCATGTTTAGCGCCAGAGGCTATTATAAATAAGAATATAAAAACTACTCCTAAATAACAACAGTATTTAAAATATTTAGATAAATATTTCATCTTAAACACCTCTATTATTAATTAAAGAGTAGCATACTAATTATTTTAAGTC
This sequence comes from Bacilli bacterium, assembly GCA_017406955.1. Taxonomy (GTDB): domain Bacteria; phylum Bacillota_I; class Bacilli_A; order RF39; family UBA660; genus CAJMSU01. Next base: position 34,007 of record JAFQXM010000007.1, read on the forward strand.
AAATAATTTAGAAGCATTATTAGTAGTAATTTTTTCTACTATTTCTATATCTATTTTCTTAACTTCACTTATCTTTTTAGCTATCACAGGAATATATTTAGAACTATTCTTTTTGCCCCTATCAGGTTCTGGAGTTAAATATGGACTATCTGTTTCCAACACAATATTTTCTAAAGAAACTTTCTCTACTACTCTATATAAATTACTATTTTTAAAAGTTACTACTCCTCCTATACCTAATAAATATCCCATTTTGATATATTCTTTTGCAGTTTCTAAACTTCCACTAAAACAATGAATTACTCCTTTTAAATTATATTCTTTTAATATATTAATAGTATCTAAAGTTGCATCTCTACTATGAATAACTACTGGTATATTTAAAGATTTCGCAATATCTAATTGCTTTCTAAATAAAGTTTTTTGTTTTTCTTTTTTCTCTTTTCCATAGTGATAATCTAGACCTATTTCTCCTAAACCAACTACTTTAGAATTTTTTAAAGCTTCTTTTAAATAATCTAAATCATAATTATCTACTTCTGATGGATGAAATCCTAAAGTCAAATAAACACTAGGATATTTTTTAGACAAAGAAATACTTTCTTCAATAGATTTTCTATCACATCCAGATACTATTATTTTGGATACATTATTCTCTATATTATCTTTTATTACTATATCTATATCATCATAATCTTCACTACTTAAATGACAATGAGTATCTATATACATATTATCCCTCCAAAATAAAAATACCACATAAATGGTATTTTTACTACTTATTTATTATCTTCAAAGAATTTATCTTTATCGATTCTTTTAAATAATATTTCAGGTTTTGATAGAGAAAACGCATCTGTTTCTACATATTTAATATCTTTAGTATCTATATTTAATTGCTTAATTATATTCTTAGATGTATCTGGCATAAATGGCTCTAAAAATAGAGCACAAACTCTAATAGATTCTAATAAGTTATAAATAACAGTTTCTAGTCTATCTTTTTTAGATTCATCTTTAGCAAGTACCCATGGCATAGTCTCATCAATATATTTATTACTATTTCTTAATACATTAAATATTTCACTAATTGCATCACTTACTTGATATTTATCCATTTTAGCAGTTACTTTTTCATCTAAGAAATTAATACTATCTATAAATTCTTTATCTATATCTTCGCTTGCATCTTTATAACTAACTTTTCCACCAAAATACTTATTAGCCATAGATATAGTCCTTTGTACTAAATTACCTAAGACATTAGCAAGATCACTATTAATTCGCTCTATTACTAATTCATAAGTAATATTTCCATCACTAGAAAATGGTATTTCGTGAAGTAAATAATATCTAACTGCATCTACTCCAAAAGATTCTACTAAATCATCTGCATAAATAACATTACCTACAGATTTACTCATTTTATCATTATTCATTAATAACCAAGGGTGTCCAAATATTTCTTTAGGTAATTCTAATCCTAATGACCATAAGAAACAAGGCCAATATATAGTATGAAAACGCAATATATCTTTCCCTATTAAATGAATATCTGCAGGCCAATATTTTTTAAACTCATCAGTCTGATTATCTACATCATATCCAATATTGGTAATATAATTAGATAAGGCATCTAACCAAACATATACTACATGATTATCATCAAAATCAACTGGAATTCCCCATTTAAAAGATGTTCTAGATACACATAGATCTTGTAATCCTGGTTTTATAAAATTATTTAACATCTCATTTTTACGAGCCTCTGGTCTGATAAAATCAGGATTATTTTCAATATAATCTTCTAATTTTTTTTGATATTTACTTAGTTTAAAGAAATATGCTTCTTCACTCTTTTCTTCGACTTCTCTACCACAATCGGGACATTTACCATCTACTAATTGACTATCAGTCCAAAAAGATTCACAAGGAGTACAATAAAGTCCTTTATATTCTCCTTTATAAATATCTCCATTATCATACATTTTCTTAAATATATGTTGTACTTTTTTCTCATGAAGAGGATCTGTTGTTCTAACAAATCTATCATAACTAGTGTTCATTAAATCCCAAATTCTTTTTATTTCTCCTGCAATATCATCAACAAACTCTTTAGGGCTAACTCCATTTTCTTTAGCTTTTAACTCTATTTTTTCTCCATGTTCATCAGTACCAGTTTGAAAATAAACATCATATCCTTTAAATCTTTTAAATCTAGCAATTGCATCACCCAAAACAATCTCATAAGTATTACCTATATGAGGTTTTCCAGAAGTATAAGCAATTGCTGTTGAAATATAAAATTTTTCCATATTATCTCCCTCTTTCTAATGTATTAATTACATAAAAAAATTATTATAAACATAAGGACGAAATGTTCGCGGTACCACCTTATTTTATAATAATTTATATTATACACTTAAATAGTTAACGCCTATCTACGATTATACCTACATATCGATATAATAGTTCAGAAGCCATAGTTTATAAATTATTTATGTTCACTTTCACCTAGCAGAACTCTCTAAGATAAATAGTTTTTATAAACCTCTTCATCAATACATTTCAAATATGCATTAGTATAACACAATTTATTTTATTCTTCAATATGCTTTCCTAAAAATTGTGCAAACACAGATGCCATCTTTTCTTCTGTTTTTCCTATATCACTCTTTTCAGATAATACTAATACTAAACCTATGGCATCTCCATTCATTATTATTGGAGATATAACATATGACGTATTTTCTTCCTCTAAATCTATCAACTCTATATTATGATTACTAGTCTCAATTATATTTTTTCTATCCCTCATAATTGTTTCTAAGTATTTAGAAATATTCTTATCTAAAAATTTCTTTCTTAAAGGTCCTGCCCCGGCAATAAACTTATCCCTATCTGTAATAAATATATTCTTTTCAATAGCACTATACATAATATCAACTATCTGCTTAGATATTTCTTCTATATCATTCATTTTAGAAAACTTCTTTAAAGCTATCATTTCTCTATCAACAAATATTTCTAATGATTCTCCATCTCTAATTCTTAGAGTTCTTCTAATTTCTTTTGGAATAACAATTCTTCCTAAATCATCTACTCTTCTAACTACACCAGTTGACTTCATATAATTATTCCTCACTTTCCCTATTTTTATTTTCCCATGTTTAATAAAATTTATACTTGTTTTCTTTATTTATATTATAATCAATATTTCCAAGATTTCCCTTGGTAAATATTTCCATATTACAAAATAAAAAAAACTCTTATCGCGCTTTTATACTTTTTTCTTGTTTTTTATCTAATAAATAAGAATTGTTTTTAGTAAAAATATATCTTTCACCTTGTTCTTTAACACTATTTATTAACGTTGTATCCTTAACTAATATCTTTATATCTATATCCTCTAATAATTGTTTCTTATATGTTTTATTTAAATATTTATCAATATCAATATTAATATTATTTATAATAGATTGATCTGTGTTTTTTGTGAATATGTTGTTTACATTGTTTACAATTTTTTTGTTAATACTATCCTCTATATTCTTCTTTAAAGTCTTTTTTTGTTCTTTGTTAAATTTTAAGAAATCTTTTTTACTGAATTTTATTATAGTTGTATTTGTTTTAGGTTTAAAACTATCTACCACGGATTTGAACTCCTCTACTCTATCTTTTTTCATAAGATTAATCTTAGACATTAATTCTTCTCTATAATCTTCCAGCAATTTATCTAATTTTTCAGCATTTAAAACTATTTTATATCTTTTAGCTATAGATAAAAACTTAGTTTTAATTACATCCATAGAATTAAGTGGAGGCTTTTTTATAAGTGAACCAATATCTTCATCAACTAAAGTTTTAGAATTATTCTTTAGTACTTCTATAACTGCTTTCTTATAATTATCTAAATTTTGTTGTCTAAAATCTTGTACTGCTTCACTCATTATTTTATCCTCCTAGCATAGTAAGTTTAGCAGTCCTGAAATATTTAGTCAATACTATTTTAGAAAATTATTTAATATTTTATCAAGTAAGCTAACTAAGTAGTAAACTGGATGTTTTTCTAACTTAATAATATCTAAAACTATTACTAAATTAGACCCCCTACTTATAAATCTAAACATTGGAGAAATATTGAATGCTTCTACAAATATATCATCTACTTTTAACTTTTCAACTATATCTTTATCAAATATTAACTCAATAGAATTCTTAGTCTGTCTAACGTTCTTAATTTTTAATTTTTTAGCTAAGTTCTCAAACCATTCTTCATACATATAAATTATTACATCCTCACTTAACTTACCAAATCTGTCTTCTAATTCCTCTTTTACTAAGTTTAAGCTCTCTAAAGAATTAATTTCATTAATCTTCCTATGGATCTCTATTTTTAAATCATCTTCACTAACATAGTTATCATCTATATGAGTATTAACATTTAATAATGGTTTATCTTCAGACTCTTCTTCATCTTCAGATAGATTACCTTTTTTACGTTCAATCTCATCATTTAGAAGTTTTAAATAAAGATCTATTCCAACAGAATCTATAAAACCTGCTTGTTCACTACCAAGAATATCTCCTGCACCTCTTATAGATAAATCACGAGTGGCGATAGAAAATCCACTTCCTAAGGCAGTAAACTCTTTTATAACATTTAATCGTTTAACGGCAGTTTCAGTTAAAACTTTATTTTTATTATACATAAGGTAAGCATAAGCAAATTTATCACTACGACCTACTCTTCCTCTAATTTGATATAGTTGACTAAGTCCAAATCTATCTGCATCTTTAATAATTAATGTATTAACATTAGGTATATCTATACCTGTTTCTATAATTGTACTACATACTAAAACATCATATTTATGATTAATAAAATCCATTATTCTAGTTTCTAAATCATTTTTATTAAGCCTACCATGAGCACTAACTATTTTCGCATCTGGTACTAATCTTTTTAATTTAGATACTTCCTCTTCCATAGATTTAACTTTATTATAAAGTAAGAATACTTGTCCTTCTCTAGATAATTCTTTATATATAGCGTCTTTAATTAATTGATTATTTTCTTCTATTACATAAGTTTGTACAGGATATCTATTAACAGGAGGCGTTTCTATTAAAGACAGACTTCTAATACCTACTAATGACATTTGTAATGTTCTAGGTATTGGAGTAGCACTTAAAGTTAGGACATCTACATTAGTTTTAATCTGTTTAATTATTTCTTTATGTTTTACTCCAAATCTTTGTTCTTCATCTACTACTAATAATCCTAAATCTTTTGGTTTAACATCTGCACTTAATAATCTATGAGTACCAAAAACAAAATCAATTGTCCCATCTTTTAATCCACTAATTACTCTTTTAACTTCTTTAGGAGAAGTAAATCTATTAAGTATTGCGATAGATACTGGAAAATCTTTAAATCTCTCTAAAGCATTTTTATAGTGTTGATCAGATAGAATTGTAGTTGGACATAAGAATAATACTTGTTTAGAGTCTAGAATTGCCTTAAAAGCTGCGATAAAAGCTACTTCTGTTTTACCAAAACCAACATCTCCACATAATAATCTATCCATAGGAACAGATTTTTCCATATCTTCTTTTATTTGTTTAATTGCAATTATTTGATCAGATGTTAAATCATATGGAAAACATTTTTCAAAATCTAATAACATATCATCATCTTTAGAAAAAGCAAATCCACTTCTAGATTCTCTTTCTGCATATAAGGCAATTAACTCATCTGCCATATCATTAACTCTTGCCTTTACCCTAGCTTTAGTTCTTTCCCATTCTTTTCCACCAAGTTTATTTATTCTAGGAACTACTCCTTCTTTACCAGAATACTTACTTAATAAATCAATCTTTTCTACTGGTATATAAAGTTTATCTTTTCCTGTATAAATAACTTCTATATAATCTTTTAAAAGGCCAGCTACTTCTAATGTTTTTATACCATTATATATACCAATACCATGTACATTATGAACTACATAGTCTCCTATTTCTAGTTTATTAATATCACTTATATTAACTGCATATTTATATTTAGTATTATATTTCTTATGTTTTTCCTTAATATTAAATAATTCTCTACTAGATAAAAACACATAATCTAAATACATAAATCCTTGATTTATATCTTTTTCTATTATATTAACGCTATTTTTATATATTTTATCTGGAGTAGTTTCATATATTTTCATATTTAAAAACTTAATCAAATTTCTAATTTGATGTTTCTTTAAACATATAATTACAGTTTTTTCATTACTTATAGCATCTCTAATATAATAATTAATATTATCAATATTCTCATTAAAACTATTAATAGTTTTAACATCATAATTAACTACATTCTTACTACCTATATTATTAATAGTCATATAGTTTATAAAGTGATCAACTTTAATCTCATTAAAATCAAACATATACTTACCAGTATAATCTAAATCTTTAGTATCTTGATATGTCATTATTTCATTTAATATATTAGTATAACTAACTTTTAATTGATCATAATCTTTAAAGATAGTATAGTTATCACCTAAATAATCTAATATATTTACTACTTTTTCATATTTAGGTAAATATTTCTGTTTGCCAAAATAATTTTCTTCCACAGTTTTTGTGGATAAAAATTCTGTAGCTGGTCTTATTTTAATATTTTTTATCTTTTTAGATGATTTTTGTTCTTTAGGATCAAAATATCTAATAGAATCTATTTCATCTCCAAAGAATTCAATTCTTACAGGATTATCTTCTTCTAAAGGATATAAATCTATAACAAAACCTCTAACTGCAAACTCTCCTGTTTTTGTAACTAGTGTATCTTTTTTATAACCACTACTATAAAGTAGGTTAACTAACTTTTTAGGATCTATTTCATCTCCTACACTTAAATTAATTAAAAATTTATCATAATTCTCTTTTTTAGGTAAATATCTTAAATATCCCATTAAGTTAGTAATTACAATATATTTATCATTATTATTTAATTTATTTAAAGTCTCTAACCTTGTCATTTCTAAATCAGGGGAAATAGCAAGTGCTTCACTAGTTAGAAAATCATCCATAGGAAAAAGTAATACTTTATTAGTATAGTTTTCAACTGAAGAATATAATTTATTAGCTTCATATAAAGAATTAACTACTACTAAAATATTCTTTTTCTTCTTTAATAAATTATTTAAGTAGACAGCAAAAAACTCATCGGTAAGACCAGCTATACCCATGTTCTTTTCTATTTTAATATCAATTAAATTGTCAAATATATTCATAAACATCACCTATTCTTACGATTATATTTATTCATAAGAGAAGGAAAATCTATATCAAAATAATCATCTATTACTATTTTTATTTCATCAAATAAATCATCTATTACTTTTCTATCTTCTTTAGATAATTTACCTAATACATAATCTTTAGTATCAACATCTTTATTATTAGAAATACCTATTTTTAATCTTTTATAATCTTTAGTACCAATATTACTTTCAATATCTTTTAAACCATTATGCCCACCACTAGTACCAGTATCTTTTAATTTATAATTACCAACATTTAAATCTAAGTCATCAGATATTACTAAAATATCATCAGTATCTATTTTAAAGAAATCTATAAACTTTCTAACAACTCCACCACTTAAATTCATATAAGATTGAGGTTTTAGAAAAATTACTTTTTCTCCATTAATATTAGATTCTATATATAAACCATTAAACTTTTCTTTCCATTTAGTATCTAAATTTTTATAATTTATATACTTATCTAATATATTAAAACCAACATTATGTCTTGTTTTTTCATATTCTTTTCCTGGATTACCAAGACCTACTATTAATTTCATAAGTACCTCCTATTTTTTAGAAAACTTATTAGTTATTATTTTTACCAACTTTTTAGGTTTACTTAACATTCTGTCTTCCATATTTTGTATTTTTTCATCCAATGTAATATTAGAAATAGGAACTCCATCCATACGAGCTCTTTCATCTATTTTAAATTTTTTACCTCTTGTCTTTTCTATTAGATGATGTTGTTCTTTTGTATCCAACTTTATAAATTCATCATATGGCATACCAAAAGTTTCTTCTATATCCTTTTTAAAATAATCTTCTGACATATGAACCCTCCTATTTATCTACATGATATTCTTTATAAACAATAGATTTAGCAACTTTCCTTTCTTTAGAAACTAGTTTAATAGCTTCTTTACTACTCATACCGTCTTCTACATAAAGATTAACATGTTCAACTATAGATAAATTACTATAATCCACTATTTCTTTATTACCTTCTACTACTAAAACTATTTCCCCTTTAATATTATCACACTTTTTAATTAATTCACTAACTTTTCCCCTTATAATTTCTTCATACATCTTAGATATTTCTCTATGAACACTAATATTTCTATCTCCAAATATATCTAACATATTTTCTAAAGTCTTAACTATTCTATGAGGAGCTTCATAAAAAATTAGTGTATCTGGATAACTTTTTAATTTTTCTAACTCTTTTTTTTGTTTAGAACCTTTAGAATTTAAAAATCCATAGAATAAAAATGGAGATGGTGAAATTCCAGAAGATATTAAAGCAGGAACAAAAGCTGTTGCGCCTGGTAAAGGTATAACATTTAAATTATTATCTATTACTTCTTTTACTATTACAAACCCTGGATCACTAATAATTGGAGTCCCCTGATCTGTAACTAAACCTAAGTTTTTACCTTCTTTTAACATATTAACAACTTTATCTTTAATTTGTTTTTCATTATATTCATGATAACTAATTAATTTTTTAGATATATCATACTTTTTTAACAACTTAGATGTTTCTCTAGTATCTTCACATAATATAGCATCTATCATCTTTAAAGTATTTAAAGATCTAATTGTTATATCATCTAAATTACCTATTGGTGTAGGTATTAAATATAAATTATTAACTTCTTTCTTCATATTTATTCCCCCTCTATTATTTTTAAATACTCTTCTGTCTCTACTCCTTCATTAAACATAATTAAAGGTTTATCTATTTTTAATCCAACATTTCCGTTTTTAGTACCTTCTATTAAGAATAGCTTTGCAGAAGAATTTTTATCATTATGTATAAATCTAACTCTTTTAGGTTCAATATTATACTTTTTATATAAATCAACTACTTCAACAAATCTTTCTACTCGATGTATTAAATATAATCTACCATTATTTTTAAGCATCTTTTTAGATAATTTTAATATTTCTTCTAAGTTTATTTTTATTTCATGTCTGGCAATAACCTCTTCCACAGATTCTTTAGTTTTAGAATTATCTTTTTCCACAAAATATGGTGGATTGCAAGCTATTATATCATAATAATTATTTTTATCTACAGAAAATTTTTTAATATCTTGATTAATTATATCTATTTGGTTTTCTAATCTATTATATTTTACTGATTCAATAGCTAAATTTGATAGTTTCTTTTGTATTTCTACTCCTACTATTTTATTAGATGTTTTTAAAGATAATATTAAAGGTATTACTCCATTACCGGTACCAATATCTAAAATATTAGTATCCTTTTTCTTTATATCTATGAAATTAGCAAGTAATACACTATCAAGACAAAAAGAAAAACATTTATCGTCTTGATAAATTTTTCTGTGTTTATAACCTAATAAATCATTTAGTTTTTTCATTTTTCTTTTTAGCAGAAAATTCTACTATTCCTTTTTCTTTCAAATCTACTTTATATGTTCCTTTAAAAACATTAATATCTACAACTTTACCCATACCCATTTCAGTATCAGCCATCATACCCATCTTAGGCATATCTTTCTTTAATTCAGTATAAGTATCATCTTCATAACCTAAACAACATAATAATCTTCCACATATTCCATTTATTTTAGTAGGATTTAGTGCAAGCATTTGATTTTTAGCCATATTTATAGAAACACTATTAAAATCTGTTAAGAATGAATTACAACATAAGAACATTCCACAAGGTCCAAGTCCACCTACTCTTTTAGATTTATCACGAACACCTATTTGTCTAAGTTCTATTCTTGTTTTATATTTCCCTGCAAGTTTTTTAGCTAACTCTCTAAAATCTACTCTTGAGTCAGCTAAGAAAGAAAGTACTAATTGACTTTTATCAAATGTATAATAAGCATCAACAAAATTCATATTTAAATCTAACTTTTTACTAGTTTTCTTAGCATATTTTAAAGCAGGTTCTGCTTCTTTTTTGTTTTCTTCTACTTGTTTTAAATCTTCTTCTGTTGCGATTCTAACAACATTTTTTAATGGTAACACTAAGTTTTTCTTATTTTCTTTTTTGATATCTTGTTTAACTATACCAAATTGTAACCCATTTTCTGTATCAACAATTACGTTATCTCCTTTTTTAATATCTAAATTATTTGGAGAAAAATAATAAATGTTTTTTGTTTCTATAAAACTTACTGCGACTACATCATACATACTTATACCTCCACTAATTCTGAAAATATTGCATCTAACCACAATTTATAATTAACATTATAAACTAATTTAGGTAAATATTCTTCTATTATTGAAATTATCTTAATAATTTCTTTATCAGTTGTTTTTCCTAACATCTTTATTATATCACTATTAAATACTTCTTTATTTAAAACTTTATAGTCTAAATAATTAACTAATAATTCTTCTATAGTATTAAACTTTTCACGAGCTTTTTCTTTATCAATAATTTTTTCATATATAGATTTATAATTTATAAATAATTCTTCTTTTTTTAATATATTATCTAATAAATATAAAGTATCTTCATCTACTTCTATATTAACATCATTACTCTTTAAAGATAATACCTGACATCTAGATATAATAGTATCTAATATTTTATATCTATTACTAGTAAGTAATATTGCGATTATTCCTTCTTCAGGTTCTTCTAAGAATTTTAATATCGTGTTAGCAGAAGCTGGATTTAGTTTTTCTGCTTCTTTTATTACATATATTTTTTTATTATCAAGTAATGATTTATTTTGATAATCTTCTTTTAATTCTAATAATTGATTTTTCTTTATCCAAGCACCATCTGATTCTAATATAGTTAAATCAATATATTGATCATTATTTATTTGATTACTAATAACTTCTTCTGATTTAGATAATTTATCTAAATTACTTTTATTAAGTAATATTTTTTTTATAAATTCTTTTATTATTTCTATATCTTCTTCATAATTATTAACTTCTATTAAATACGCATGAGAAATTTTATTTAATTCAATTATATTATTTGTTATATCATTAAATTTGTTATATTTACTATTTGAATACTTCATATAAAACCTCTCATAATATTATTATTTTAAATAGTACTAACGCAACTAATGCTGGCGCCCCTAAGAAAGTAACACTTCCTAAAGTTATAAAATTAACTGGTACCATCATATTAAAATTAACGGCTATTAAATTATATCCATATAATATAAATGCCGCTAAAACTACGTTTCTTACTATTATTTTTATATTTTTCATCATTTATCTCCTTATAGAAAATAATATGATGTTTTTATTTTTTTATTCTAATTCTTTTCTGTCATTTAAAGCTCTTTCTAAAGTTAGGCTATCAACATATTCCATATCAGCACCTATTGGTACTCCACTAGCAAGTCTAGTAACTTTTATACCCATACCATCTAGAATTTTCTTTATATATAACGCTGTTGTTTCTCCTTCTATACTGGGTTTAAAAGCAAAAATTATTTCTTTAAACTTTTCTTCTTTTATTCTATCAATTAATTTATTAAGTCCAATATCTTCAGGATTAATTCCATCTAATGGAGATATCAATCCATCTAATACATGGTATTTTCCACTAAATACTCCCATTTTTTCAAATAAGAATACATTTTTAGTATCTTCTACTACACATAATAATTCGTTGTTTCTACTATTATCGGAACATATAAAACACAATTCATCTTCTGTTAAAGTATTACATTTCTTACAAGTATGTATTTTTTCTTTAACACTAAATAAACTTTCAGAAAATAGTTTTATTTGTTCTTCTTCTAGTTCCAATATAGAAAAAGCTAATCTTTCTGCTGTTTTTTCTCCTATACCAGGTAAAGTTTTAAAAGATTCTATTAGATTCTTAATACTTTCAGGATACATACTTCTACCTAAAACATTCCAGGCATCATATTACTATACTTACCTAATTTTTGTTCTGTCATTTCATCTACTTTTTTATTAGCTTCATTAACAGCAACCATGATCATATCTTCTAACATCTCAATATCATCTTTATCTAAATCATTATCTTTATTGATTTCTACCTTAGTAACTTCTTTTGTTCCTTTAATAGTCACCTTAACTAAAGAACTTTCCCCAACAAACTCAGTTTTACTAATTTCATCTTGTGCCTTAGTCATATCTTTTTGTATAGCTTGTGCTTGTTTCATCATTGCTTGAATATTCATATATTTCCCTCCTATTCAACTTCCACAATATCACCAAACAGATCAATCGTATCACTTGATATTATATCATTACTTTCTTCTTTATCAAAGACCTTCTCAGGTTCTTCTTTAACTTCAATTTTTTTACCATTTTTTAACATTTCTATATAATTATTTTTATAATCATTCCACTCTTTATCACTGATAATAGCAAAATTCTTATTAGAATTAGTTATTTTATTGTAAATTTTTTCCATATTATCAAGATTTTCTAAATTTTGATCCACAATAGAATCATATTCATAACTCATAACAATACTATCATCATTAACTACTCTAAACTTAGAATTAAGTATTTCACATACTAAATAACCTATTTTTTGATCAAAAGTATAATCATTTAACTTATTTAATTTTTCTTTTTCCTCATTTAATACCTTTTTATTAGCAGTAGCTAAAGTATTATTAACTCTAACATCCATAATATCTTTAATATTTAATATTTTAGTTCCTTTTACTATTTTTTTGTTTTTTACTGGTTTTTTATCTTTTTCAACAGTTTTTTCTACTTTTTCTTCTTTTTTAGGTATTTTTTCTTTTATTTCCTGGGAAATATTCTCTTTTTCTTCTGTTTTTATTTCCCGGGAAATAATTTCACCACCATTTTCCTCTATAAATTTAAGTAATACCACTTCAATATATATTTTAGGATTACTACTATTTTTTATATCGAACATATTTTCGTTAATAATATTAACTAATTTTTCAAAACATACACGCTTTTTATCATCTAACTCACTATTTTTCTTATCTAAATAGTAATTAACTATATTATCCCTTAAGTAATACATTATTTGAGATAATACTTGGATTAAATTTTTTCCACTATTATTAATATCATTAATAATTTCTAATACTTTTTTTATATCTGATCCATATATAGAATCGCAAAATTCTTTTAATTCACTTTTTCTTAATAATTCGTTTATTTCTATATAATCATCATATGTAATCTTATCTGAATTATATGAAGATAATTTATCTAAACTACCAATAGAATCTCTCATTCCACCATCAGAAGATAAGGCAATTTCTTCTAACACGTCATCTTCTACTTTAATTTTTTCAGACTTACATATTTTCTTAAGATTATTAACTATTTCATCGTTAGATATTCTTTTAAAATTAAAACATTGACATCTAGATATGATTGTTTCTGGTATTTTTTGCCTATTTGTTGTAGCAAGTATAAATATTGCATGTTCTGGAGGTTCTTCTAAAGTTTTCAATAACGCATTAAAAGCTCCAGTTGATAACATATGTACTTCATCGATTATATATACTTTATAAGTTAATTCTGCTGGTACTAAAGATATTTTATTACGTAATTCTCTTATTTCTTCTACTCCATTATTAGAAGCAGCATCCATTTCTATAATATCAACACATTCTTTTTCTATAGATTTCTTACAATTATTACACTTTCCACAAGGATTACCATCTTTAGAATCAGTACAATTAACCGCTCTAGCAAATATCTTAGAAATTGTTGTTTTACCTGTACCTCTAGGACCAAAAAATAAATAAGCATGTCCATTTTTATGATTTTTAATAGTGTTTTTTAAAGTTTTTACTACTACATCCTGTCCTACTACATCATCAAAAGTTTGAGGTCTATATTTTCTATATAAAGCTTGATACATCATCATAACCTCCTCTTCATATATTATACCATATTACTATTAATTATTTTTACTTTTTTCTTTGTTTTTCAAAGAAAATATTCATCATAGATTTTATTTTATCAACAGCTAAATTATTATAAATTTTAACTGATTTATTATTTTTATCTTTTTCTAATATTTTATTAACAATTTTAATATTTTCTTGATCTAAATTAGATAATCCACAATAAATATTATTTATTCTTGATTGTTTTATAGCACTAGCACACATAGGACATGGTTCTAATGTAATATATATATCACAATCATTTAATCTCCAATTATTAAGTTTTTTTGAAGCTTTTTCTATCGCAATTAATTCAGCATGTTTAGTAACTAAATTGTGTTTTTCCTTTTTATTATAAGCTTTTGCTATTATTTGATCATCTTTTACTACTACACAACCTACAGGAACTTCATTTATTTTCAAAGCTTTCTCTGCTTCTTTAATAGCAATATCCATATATTTTAAGTTCATATTATCAACTCCAAAATAAAACGTGCACATAAAAGTTAAATGTTAAGGCTGCTATCTTCCGATTCTGACCTGGTTCCATCACTTTTATTGCACGTATATATTTTATTATATTTATTATTATTTGTAAATATTTTTATTATGTTTCATGTGGAACATTAAAATATTATATAAAACCATCTATGTTTCACGTGGAACATCACTTATTTTATTATTTATTTCCAAAAAAACATCAATTTTTTATTTAAATTATTTCCCGGGAAATATTTTTTATACTTTCTACTTATGTTTCACGTGGAACATAAAAAAAGAAGATTATTCTTCTTCAGAATTATCTTCTTCAGTTTCTTTTAATACTAATGCTATAGTAGAAACTTTTTGATTATCTTTAAGATTTATTAATCTTACACCTTGAGTAGCACGTTTTAAAATAGAAATTTGTTCTAAAGGCATTTTTATAATTATTCCACTATCAGTAATAATCATTACATCATACATTTCTTTTTCATCAACACACTTAAGTCCAGCCATAATTCCATTTTTATCTGTAATATTAAGTGCTTTAACACCTTTACTTCCTCTATGCGTTAATCTATATTCATCAACTAGAGTTTGTTTTCCATAACCTTTTTCAGTTACTATTAATATTAAATTTCCATTTTTTACCACTTCAGATCCAATAACTTTATCCCCAGAATTTAGATAAATTCCTTTAACACCAGAAGCACTTCTACCCATAACTCTTACTTCTGATTCATTAAATCTAACCATTCTACCATTATTAGCACCAATTGCAATCTCTTCTTCGCCAGTAGTTATTCTAACAGCAATCAATTCATCTTCTTCTTTTAGACCAATTGCAATCTTACCACTCTTACGTATATTATCAAATTGAGTTAAATCAGTACGTTTAATTAATCCATTCTTAGTTACAAATACTAAATATTTATAATTTTCATCTTCTGGATCTATTTTAATTATCGAACTAATGTTCTCATCTTTCTCTAATGGTAATAAGTTAATTATTGGTAAACCTTTAGATTGTCTACTAAACTCAGGTATTTCATAACCTTTAATTCTATATACTCTACCTCTATTAGAGAAGAATAATATATAATCATGAGTTTTCATAGAAATTAAATGTTCTACAAAGTCTTCTTCGTTAGTAGTCATTCCTTTAACTCCTACTCCTCCTCTATTTTGAGTTCTATAAGTATCAGATTTTAATCTCTTAACATATCCTTTATTAGTTAAAGTAACAATAATATCTTCAACAGGTATTAAAGATTCATCTTCGATATAGTCGATTGCAGTCATATCAATAGTTGTTCTTCTATCATCACCATATTTACTTTTAATTTCAGTTAATTCCTTCTTAATTATATCCAAGACTTTTTGTTCATCAGCTAAAATAGATTTTAGTTCTTCTATTAATTTTAATAATTCTTCAAGTTCATTTTCAATCTTAGATCTTTCAAGTCCTGTTAATCTACGAAGTTTTAATTCTAATATACTATCAGCTTGTACTTCAGTAAATGCAAAAGTTTTAATTAATTGTTCTTTAGCTTCTACATCACTCATAGCTCCTCTAATAATTTTAATTACTTCATCTAAATTATTTAAAGCTATTTTATAACCTTCTAATATATGAACACGTTTTTCTGTTTTATTTAAATCAAATCTAGTTCTTCTAATAATTACTTCTTTTTGATAATTAATGTATTTAGAAATAATATCTTTTAAACCTAATGTTTTAGGAGTTTTATCATCAATCATCATTAAGTTTATACCATAACTAACTTGGAAATTAGTATGTTTATATAAATTATTTAGAACTACTTGCGGATTTGCAGATTGTTTTAAAGTAATAGTTATTTTAACACCATCTTTTAAATCTGTATGATAATCAGATATTCCATCAATTACTTTATTATGAACAAGTTCTGCAACTTTATTTTTTAAATCTAGTGTATTAACACCATATGGAACTTCTGTAATAACTATATTACTATGATTACCAACTTCTTCTATTTGAGCCTTACTACGTATAGTAATACTTCCTTTACCAGTTTCATAAGCTCTAGCTATTCCGCTATTTCCAAGAATTATTCCACCTGTAGGAAAATCTGGTCCTTTAACATATTCCATTAATCCTAAAGTATCTATTTCAGGGTTACCTATATATGCAATACAACCATCAATTACTTCTCCTAAATTATGTGGTGGGATGTTTGTTGCCATACCAACAGCAATTCCCATAGTACCATTTACTAATATATTAGGAAATCTACTAGGTAAAACTACTGGTTCATCTAAAGATTCATCAAAGTTTTTACCCATTTCCACAGTATCTTTACCAATATCTCTTAATAATTCTAAAGACATTTTAGAAAGACGTGATTCTGTATAACGCATTGCTGCTGCGCCATCACCTTCGATATTACCAAAGTTACCATGTCCATCTATTAGCAAATATCTTTGATTGAAATCTTGTGCCATTCTAACCATTGCTTCATAAATTGAAGAATCACCATGTGGGTGATAATTACCCATAACTTCTCCGACTGTTTTAGCACTCTTACGATGTGGTTTATCTGGAGTATAACCTGATTTATACATACTCCATAAAATTCTTCTATGAACAGGTTTTAATCCATCTCTTAAATCAGGTAAAGCACGTGATGTAATAACACTAACAGCATATTCTAAGAATGAATCTTTTACTTCTTTAACAATATTGTTTTCAGCTAAACTATCTCTTTCATGAAAAGCCAAACCATATTCTTCATTATTATTTTTCATACCTTACCTCCTATATATCAAGATTCTCAACATATTGAGCATTTTCTTCTATAAATTTTCTTCTAGGTTCTACTTCTTCACCCATTAGTTTTTGGAATATTGAATCTGCTTCTACTAAATCATCTACAGTAATTTTTCTTAAAGTTCTTTGTTCTATATCCATAGTTGTTTCATTTAATTCTTCAGCATCCATTTCTCCTAAACCTTTCATACGAGCTATTTCAGCACGATCTCTAATATTTTCAGGTAAAGAATTTAAATATTCATTTAATTCATCATCATTAAGCACATATTTTCTAGTTTTACCATGCATTATTCTATATAGTGGTGGCTGTGCAGCATAAACATGTCCTTCTTCTACTATAGGTCTAAAGAATCTATAGAATAAAGTAAGTAATAATACTCTAATATGAGAACCATCTACATCTGCATCGGTCATGATTACAATTTTATCGTATCTTAATTTACTAAGATCAAATTCATCACCAATACCTGTACCAAATGCAGTTATGATAGTTCTTATTTCTTCATTACCTAAAGCTCTATCAAGTCTATTTTTTTCAACATTTAATATTTTTCCACGTAAAGGTAAAATTGCTTGAGTCATTGAATCTCTACCCTTTTTAGCAGAACCTCCAGCTGAATCTCCCTCGACTATAAATATTTCAGATTCTTTAGGATCTTTACTCTTACAATCAGATAATTTACCAAAGAAATTACTAACAGCTAAATCACTTTTTCTAGTAATTTCTCTTGCTTTTTTAGCTGCATGTCTAGCACGAGAAGCTAAAATAGCCTTTTCTATAATCACTTTTGCTTCACTAGGATTTTCTAATAAGAATTTTTCAAATCCTTTAGCAAATATACTATCTGCAAGTTTTCTAACTTCAGAATTTCCAAGTCTTCCTTTAGTTTGTCCTTCAAATTGAGGATTTGGATGTTTACAAGATATAATCATTGTTAATCCTTCTTTAACATCATCACCTGTTAAAGACTCATCTTTTTCTTTTAATATATTATTCTTTTTAGCATAACTATTTATAACTCTAGTTAAAGCTCTTTTAACACCTTCTTCATGAGTACCACCATCATGAGTATTAATATTATTAACAAAAGAATAAATATTTTCATTATATCCAGTATTATATTGCATTGCTACTTCAAACATTACATTATTTTCTTCACCTTCTAAGTGAATAATATCTTCATGAATTGGTGTTTTTTCTTGATTGATAAATTTAACATATTCAGAAATTCCACCTTCATATAAGAATGTTTCTCCTGTAGATTCATCTAGGTCTCTATCATCTCTTAAAGTTAATCTTAAACCTTTATTTAAGAAAGCTAATTCCCTAACTCTTACCATTAAAGTATTATAATCATAAATATCAGTATCGAATATATCTGGATCTGGTTTAAAAGTAACAAAAGTTCCTGTTCTATTAGGTTCACACTCCCCTATTACTTTTAAAGGTTCAACAGTATGACCACCATTTTCAAACTTTATATAATAAATTTTAGAATCTTTATATACTTTAACTTCTACCCATTTACTTAATGCATTAACAACACTAGCACCAACTCCGTGAAGTCCACCAGATACTTTATATCCTCCTCCACCAAATTTACCACCAGCATGTAATACTGTATAAACAGTTTCAACTGTACTTATACCAGTCTTTTTATGCTTTTCAACAGGTATACCGCGTCCATCATCTTTAACTGTAATACTATTATCTTTATTAATAATAATTTCTATATTATTACAAAAACCAGCTAAAGATTCATCAATAGCATTATCAACAATTTCCCATACTAAATGATGAAGACCTTTGACATCAGTAGTACCAATATACATACCTGGTCTTTTTCTAACAGCTTCTAATCCTTCTAAGACTTGAATTGCGGATGAATCATATTTTTCTTCGACTTTTTCTTCACTCATCTTATCCCTACTTTCTCTCTACTTGTCCATTATCTATTTTATATATAGTTGCATTTTCTAAATATTTCTTATTGATTCTTCTTAAATCAGTAGTAGTAATTATACTTTGAATATTATTTCCTACTAATTTTAATAACTTATTACTCTTTTTAACATCTAATTCACTAAATATATCATCTAAAAGTAATATTGGTAATTCTTCACAATATTCTTCAAATATAGGTATTTCACTTAATTTAAACGCAATAACTGCAGCTTTTTGTTGTCCTTGAGATCCAAAATACTTTAAATTTTCACCATTCAATAAAAATTCAAAATCATCTCTATGAGGACCATACATAGTCATACCATAATTTAATTCCTTTTGATAATTACTATCATAAGTAGATTTCATTACCTTTATTATTTCATCATCTTCATACTTATCAATCTCAATATTAGGAACATAATTAACTTTTAAAACTTCAGAATTAGTAATACTTTTATAATTATCACTTATATTTTTATTAATATTATCTATAAATTCTTTTCTTAATTTATAAATTATTACTGCTTTTTCTATTAACTTATCAGTAATTACATCTAAATAATTCTTATCAGCAATAGAATTACTAAATAATAATTTTAAATATTCATTCCTAGTTTTTAAAATTTTATTATATTCATTATAAGTATTTAAATAAATTTTAGATATTTGTGAAAGTTCTATATTTAATAAATTTCTGCGTATATTAGGTGATCCTTTTATAATATCTAAATCATCTGGAGTAAATACTATAACATTTAAATTAGATATATAATCTGATACTTTCTTAACTTCATCTAAATTTAAAGTTAATTTTTTACTATCATTTGTTATTTTTACTCCTAATTTAGATACAATCTTATTTTTCTTAACTATTCCTTTTATAGAACTTTTATTTTTACCATGTTTTATAATATTAGGACTAATACCTATTCTATGAGACTTTGTTAAAGCTAAAATTACTATAGATTCTAATATATTAGTTTTACCTTGAGCATTATCTCCAATAAAAATATTCATATTATTACCTAATTTTATATCAACACGGTCATAATTTCTAAAATTTACTAAGTTTAATTTAGTTATTTTCATCCAGAACGCAAAATAAGAGCCATATAATCACCTTTCCCCTATCTCGGTATTCCTATACACACATTAATATTATATCATAAAAAGCAGGATTAATCACTAAAAAAATAGTTAACACTAACTATTTTCTTTTATTTTTCTATTTCTCATAATTAAATCTAATCTAGATGCTCTAGAAATTTGATTTTCTACAGATCTAAATGATACAGGTACTATAATTTCTTTATCATTATTAAATATTATTTTAGTACTTGTAGAATCTATCCTTTTTATTCTTTTTACATGACCTAAAGAAATCCATGCACAATCTTCAGCTCTTGGTGAAGTCGTAGGAAAAAGTATAATATTATTAGATTCTTCTAATATTATAGGTACTTTATATTCAGCACCTAATATACTTTTAGCACTTTCTTTTCTACCATTATAAGAACTACCAAAGTACTTACAACTTTCTTCCATTATTTTAAATGGTTTTTCTTTAATAATATACCTTTCGTGATCTTCATAAACTAAACTACTTTCTTCTGTGTTTGGTACGATTGCTAAAGTACCCTTTGTTACTTCATAATTCATATATATTCCCCCTTAGAAAACTTCCGTTTTCGCAAATTAAAATAGCATATTTATATGTCTAAATTTGTTGAAATATGTCTATTCATATATATTATTATCAAAAAATAATATTTTTCCATAAAAAAAATAGAATTTCTTCTATTTTTAATATGTTCTAATAGGTAAAACTAATTGAGTTAATGTTTCGTCATCTTTAGATTTTATAAGTATTGGTTTAATTTCTCCTACAAAATGAATATCCACAGTTTCTGCCTTAAAACTTTTTAAAGCTTCCATCATATATTTAGCACTAAAACTAATTTTTATATCTTCTTTATTATTTTTCTTTATATTCATCTTTTCTTCTACTCTACCTACTTCTGCAGATGAACTCTTTAAAGTTAATATATCTCCATTTGTTTCTAAAGTAACAATATTTTTTTCTTTATCACTAGTTAAAATACTAACTCTATCCACAACATTATAGAAATCTTCTAAATTAACACTAAGAGTCATTAATGAATCATCTGGTAATAAATTAGAAGTATTTGGATATGTTCCATTAATTAAACGAGATTCAAATTTAATGTTACCTGTTTTAAATAATATTTTATTATTAAATATATGTAATTCAACTTTTTCATTATCCCCAATTATTCTGGAAAACTCTACAATATTATGACTAGGTATAACTACATTATAATTTTCTTCACTTTCTGATTTTAATTTAATTATTTTCCTAGCTAATCTATAAGAATCTGTAGAATTACATTCTAATACATCCCCTACTACATTAAAATTAATACCAGTAAGTACAGGTTTAGTTTCCTCATGTGAAGCTGCAAAAGATGTTTGATTAACAATATCTTTAAATATATCTGCATCTAATACAATTTTTTTCTTACTTTCTTCTAAAGCTATATTAGGATATTCATTTTTATTTATACCATTTAAATTAAATTCACTATTATCAGTATAAATAAGTATCTTTAATTCATCTATAACTTCTATATTAATATATTCATCTTGTAATTTTCTAACTATATCTAATATATATTTTCCTTGTATAACAATACTACCTTCTTTTTCTATATTAAAATCTTCATCTTTATCAGATTCTATAATAGTTTGAATAGTAATATCATTATCACTAGCTGTTAATATTAATTTTTTCTTTTTTAATTCAAATTTTACTCCAGATAAAACAGGTATTAAATTCTTAGTTGATATTGCTTTTGAAACTTTATTTAAAGCTTCTAATAATAATTCTCTTTTAATTTTAAATTTCATATTTTTCAATCCTTCTTTCTTATTTATTATTGTTTTATTTTTATTATTACTGTGGAAAAAGTTTAAAATTATAATTTATCCTTATTTTATAAAGAAAATAATAAAATTTTATTGTGGATAAATATATGAATAATTTTATTTTTTACACAACACCTATATCTTTCTTTAATTTTTCTATAATATTTTCTAAATCTTTATTTACCTTTATTTCTTTTTCTATTTTTTCACAAGAATGCATTACTGTAGTATGATCTTTCCCACCAAATTCTGTACCTATCTTAGGAAATGATTCACTAGTCATATTTCTACATAAATACATTGCAATCTGTCTTGGAAAAGAAATATTAGAACTTCTCTTTTTACTTTTAATATCTTCAACAGATATTTGAAAGTAATCAGATACAATCTTTTGTATTCTATGGATATTATTTTTTTCTCCCATTCCTTTACTTATAAAGTCTTTCAAAGCTTCTATCGCAAGATCTAGAGTAATATCTGCACCACCCATTATAGTAGAATAAGCAATTAATCTAGTAATTGATCCTTCTAATTGTCTTACATCTGTACCTATATTAGAAGCAATATATTCAATAACATCATCAGGTATATCTTTTTCAAAATCTCCTGCAGCAATTTTTTTCTTAAGTATTTCAGTTCTTAAAGTAAAGTCAGGTGGAAATATATTAACTGTTAATCCCCAACAAAATCTTGTTCTTAAACGATCTTCTAATAATTTTAAATCATCTGGTGATCTATCTGATGAAATAATAATTTGTTTACTATCATTATATAAAGAATTAAAAGTATGAAAAAATTCTTGTTGTGTTTGTGTTGCTCCTCCTAAAAATTGTATATCATCTATTATTAAAACATCTATATTTCTATACTTTTTCTTAAAAAAATCAACATAATTAAAGTTAGTTCCCTTATCATCCTTTTTATTTATACCTATAAAATCTTGTATAAATTGATCACTGGTAACATATAAAACTTTCCTATTACTATTATTAGTAATATAATTACCTATAGCATGCATTAAATGTGTTTTACCAAGACCACTATTTCCATATATAAATAGAGGATTATACATATGACCAGGATTTTCTGCTACAGATAAAGCAGCAGCTTGTGCAAATTTATTAGTATCCCCTACTATAAAATTTTCAAATGTATATTTACTTTTCAAATTAGTTTTTTCAAATTCTTGAGGTACTCCATCATTAATAACTTGATTTTTATTAATATTATCAGGAGGACTCTCATCTTTTTCAATCTCTTCATTTAATAAAAATATAAGTTCAAAATTAGTATTTGTAACATCATTTAATTTTTCTGTAATTAAATTATAATAATTATCAGATAAATGCTTTTTATGTATTGGCATTGGAACAATTATATAAGCTTTACCGTTTTCTAATTTATAAAGTTTCGTATCTTTAAACCATGTATCAAAAGACAGTGAAGTTAATTCGTCTTTGATTTGTGATAAAAAATTAGACCATAAAATATCGACATTCATTCCACCATCTCCCCACAAGATAAAAATTTCTTACCTAATATTTTATCTTAATTTGTGAAAAAAATAAACAAAAAATGGATAAAAAAATAAATCCACAAGTTATACACATACTTTTCCACTATAAAAATGATATAAAATAAGAAAAATATAGAGTTTTCCACATTTTCCACAAATTTTAATTAACATTTGTTATTTTAATAATTAACATGCCTGTTAATTATGTGGATAAATAAAAATTATAAAAAAACCCCTATTTTAATTGACAAAACCCCTATATTATTATTATAATAATGTAGATTTATGTTTGGAGGTGGAGCAAGTGAAAAGAACATATCAACCAAATAATCGTAAAAAATCTAAAACTTTTGGTTTTTTTGCACGTAAAAAAACAAATATATTAAATCGTCGTCGTCGTAAAGGTCGTAAGAGACTTTGTAAATAGTATACCGCTGTTTCACAGTGGTTTTTTTACTAAATAGTATTAGGTGATAATATGAAAAAGAAATTTATAGTAAAAAAATCTTATGAATTCGATAATATTATTAAAAATAATGATATTGTAAAAAATAAAGGATTCATAATATATAAAAAAGAAAATAAGTTAGATTATAATAGATTTGGAATAAGTGTAGGTAAAAAATTAGGTAATGCAGTATATAGAAATAAGATGAAAAGAAGAATAAAAAATATAATAGATTCTATAAATACTAAAAACAATATAAATTATGATTATATAGTAATATTAAGAAGTATGGGAAAAAATTATAAATATAGAGAATTACAAGAAAAACTAACAGATCTATTAAAATAGAAAGGATCAACTATGAAAAAAAATAAATTAAAAATAATATTAATTATATTTGTTTTATTATTATCTACTGGATGTGCAAAAACATTAACAGATTCTCATAAAAAACCAGTAAAAAATGAAATAACAGGACAAAATTTAACAAAAAATATAATTTGTCAGCCAACTAATAAAAAAACAATAGAATTATATGAGAAAAACAAAGTAAATATCAAAAAATTACCAAAATGTGAAGATTTTAAAGTAACAAATGGAAAATATGAAGGATTATGGACAAGTATATTTGTAAAACCGTTAGCATTTATTCTACTACTATTAGGAAAAAATATTGGAAATTATGCAATATCTTTAATAATAGTAAGTATATTAATAAGATTAATAGCATTTCCAATTACTAAAAAAACTGCAATGCAATCTGAATTATTAAAGAAAGCTCAACCAGAAATGGATAAAATACAAAAGAAATATAAAAATAATCAAGATAAAGATGCAATGATGAAACAAAGTCAAGAAATGATGATGGTTTATAAAAAATATAATATAAGTCCAATGTCAGGATGTTTATTTGCAATGTTACAATTACCATTATTTATAGCATTCTTTGAAGCAGTACAAAGAACACCAGCTATATTTGAAGATAAATTCTTATTATTACAACTAGGAACAACACCATCAGTTGGTATTAAATCCGCAGCATTTGTAGCTTACGCACTATTAATGATTCTAATTGCAGGAACAACATTCTATTCATTAAAGATGAATATGACAGGAAACAATCAAGATCCAAATATGAAAAATATGCCATATATGATGAGTATAATTATTATAATAACTGCATTATTTATGCCATCAGCATTAGGAATTTATTGGGTAACATCTAATGTATTTACAATATTCCAAAATATATTAGTGAAAAGGAGTAAAGAAGTAAATGGAAAAGCATAGTTATACAGGTAAAACTAAAGAAGAAGCAATTGAAAATGCTAAAATAGATTTACAGGAATTAGAAGAAAATTTAATAATTAAAACTAAAGAAGAAGTAAAAGGTGGACTTTTTAAGAGTAAAAAAGTAGAAGTAGAAGTAATAGAAAAAAGAGAAATAGTTAAAGATTTAAAAGAATTTTTGATAAATTTATTAAAAAATCTAGGATTTCAATCAAATATAGAAGTAAAAGTAACAGATAATATTCCTAAATATACTATTTTTTCAGATAATGATTCTTTATTAATAGGAAAGAATGGTAAAAATTTACAAGCTTTATCTATAGTTACTAGTCAATATATTAAAAAAGAAGTTGGAAGTAACTATAAATTTATTATTGATGTTAATCAATATAAAGAAAAACATGAACGTCAAATAGAAAGACTTGCTAAAAGAACAGCTAGGGAAGTAGCTAAGACAAAAATAGAAGCTAAAATGGATTCAATGAATTCATATGAAAGAAGATTAGTACATAACATATTAAATAATAATAAAAGAGTTTATACAGAAAGTGAAGGGGAAGAACCTAATCGTTATGTAGTTATAAAACCAAAAGAAGATGAATAAATCTTCTTTTTTTATGATTTTTCTGTTATAATATATCCAGTAAAAAAGGAGAAATACTATGGAAGACACAATAGTTGCTATCTCTACATCTTTAGGAGTAGGGGCAATATCTATTATTAGACTTAGTGGAAAAGATGCTATTAAGATTGCTGATAGTGTTTTTAGTGGTGATTTAAAAGATAAAGAATCTCATACAATTCACTATGGTTATATAAAAAACAAAGATGAAGTAATAGATGAAGTTTTAGTATCCATCTTAAAAGCTCCTAAAACATATACAACAGAAGATACTGTAGAAATAAATTGTCATGGTGGTATTTCAACTACTAATAAAGTATTAGAATTATTAATAAATAAAGGTGTCAGACTTGCAGAAGCCGGAGAATTTACAAAAAGAGCCTTCTTAAATGGAAGAATAGATTTAACAGAATCAGAAGCAGTAATGGATTTAATAGAAAGTAAAAGTGAAACATCTAGAAAAATGGCTATTTCTGCACTTCAAGGAAATACATCTAAAATGATAGAAAAATTTAGAGATGATATAAAAGATTTAATATCTAAAGTAGAAGTAAATATAGATTATCCAGAATATTATGATATAGAAGTAATGACTATAGAGAGTATTAAAGACAAAGTATTAGAATTAAAAAATAATCTAAAAGAAATAATAAAAGAGTCTAAGAATACTAAAATATTAAAAAATGGTATAAATACATTAATAATAGGAAGACCTAATGTAGGTAAAAGTAGTATTTTAAATAGATTCTTAGACGAAGAAAAAGCTATTGTTACTGATATTGCTGGAACTACAAGAGATATTGTAGAAGGGGAAGTATTACTTAATAATATTCCTTTAAATATAATAGATACCGCAGGTATTAGAAATACAACTGATATAGTAGAAAAAAAAGGAGTAGAGAAGAGTTTATCTCTTATAGAAGCTGCCGACTTAGTAATAGTAGTATTAGATAGTAGTAATAAATTAACTAAAGAAGATAAAGAAATATTAGAAAAATCTAAAAATAAAACTACAATAGTAGTATTAAATAAAAATGATTTAGAAAATAAAATAGAAGAAAAAGAATTAAAAGACTATGTAGTAGTAAGTACTAATACTAATAGTAATGAAGGAATCAAAGACTTAAAAAATAAAATAATAGAATTATTTAATTTAGAAAAAATAGAAACTAAAGATTATAAGTACTTAACTAATATAAGACAAATAACTAAAGCAGAAGAAGCATATAGAAAACTAGTTGAAGTAGAGAAGGGTATAAAAAATAATTTACCTATTGATATGGTAGAAATAGATCTAAGAGATTGTTTTGATATATTAGGAGAAATAATAGGTAAAACTTATAGTGATGAAATAATAGATCACTTATTTGAAAACTTTTGTGTAGGAAAGTAGTGATAATATGAAATATGAAGGGATTGTAGTAGGTGGAGGACATGCCGGTTGTGAAGCAGCTTTAGCTTTATCTAGAAAAAATCATAAAACCTTACTTATTACTGGAAATATAGAAAATATTGCTGATATGCCATGTAATCCATCTGTTGGAGGTCCAGCTAAAGGAATAGTTGTAAGAGAAATAGATGCTTTAGGTGGAGAAATGGGTAAATGCGCAGATAAAGCAGCCATTCAAGTAAAAATGTTAAATACTAAAAAAGGACCCGCAGTACAAGCATTACGTGCTCAAGCAGATAAAAATATTTATCCTAAAGAAATGTTAAAAACATTAAAAAAAGAAAAAAATTTAGATATAAAAGAATCCTTAGTAGAACATTTAATAGTAGAAGATAATAAAATAAAAGGAATAATATTAGAAGATAATACTAAAATAGAAGCAGATGTAGTAATTTTAACTACTGGAACATATCTAAAAGGAACAATCCTAGTAGGAGATTCTAAAACACCAGGGGGACCTCATGGAGAAAGAGATTCTAAATATTTATCATATGATTTAAGAAATTTAGGTTTTAAAATATTAAGATTAAAAACAGGAACACCTCCTAGAGTAGATATATATACAATTGATTATAATAAAACAAAATTAGAACCAGGAGATAATAAAGAATTAACATTCTCTTTTGATAATAAAGCTTATTATGATTATAAAAAACAAATACCTTGCCACTTAGTATATACAAATCAAGAAACTC
The DNA here is from genome assembly GCA_017406955.1 of Bacilli bacterium. Lineage (GTDB taxonomy): Bacteria > Bacillota_I > Bacilli_A > RF39 > UBA660 > CAJMSU01. The sequence goes on from JAFQXM010000007.1 coordinate 62,414, forward strand.
ATGAAATTATTAATAAACACCTAGAAGAATCAAGTATGTATGGGGGATATGCCGAAGGAGTAGGGCCTAGATATTGTCCATCTATAGAAGATAAAGTAGTAAGATTTGCAGATAAAGAAAGACACCAATTATTCCTAGAACCAGAGTCTAATATAAAAGATGATCCTGAATATGGAAACACTATATATATTCAAGGTTTTTCAACATCTATGCCAGAATATGTACAAGAAGATATGGTACATTCTCTAAAAGGATTAGAAAATGCTAAAATATTAAAATATGCTTATGCTATAGAATATGATGCAATAGATTCTAGAAGTTTAAAACAATCATTAGAAACTAAACTAGTAGAAGGATTATATACAGCCGGACAAATCAATGGAACTAGTGGTTATGAAGAAGCTGCTGGTCAAGGTTTAATTGCTGGTATTAATGCAGCTTTAAAATTAGAAAAAAAAGAACCTTTAATCTTAAAAAGGAACGAAGCATACATAGGTGTATTAATAGATGATTTAGTAACTAAAGGAGTAAAAGATCCATATAGATTACTAACATCTCGTGCAGAATATAGATTATTATTAAGACATGATAATGCTGATATAAGACTAAGAGATTATGGATACCAAGTAGGTTTAATAAAAAAAGAAAAATATAATAAATTCTTAAATAAAAAGAAACAAATAGAAGAAGTATTTAATATATTAAAAGAAGAAAAAATCACACCTAAAAAAGATATAAACAAAAAATTAGAATTTATTGGTACTACACCATTAAAAGATGGTATAAGTTTATATAATTTATTAAAAAGACCAGAAATATCTATAGAAAATATAAAAGAATTTATAGATTTAGATTATTCTAATGAAGTATTAGAACAAGTAGAAATAAATACTAGATACGAAGGATATATCAAAAAAGCTCTAAAAGAAGCAGATAAGATGCTAAATTTAGAAAATAAATCAATACCAGATGACATTAATTATGAAGATATTCCAAATATTGCTAGTGAAGCTAAACAAAAACTAAGTGAAATAAAACCTACATCTATTGGACAAGCCTCTCGTATAAGTGGAGTAAATCCCGCAGATATATCAATTTTAATGGTTTATTTAAGAAAGAATGGTAAATATGAATAAAAAAGAATTTTTAAAAGAAATAGAAAAATTAAACATTAAATTAACTACTGTACAATTAGAAAAATTAGATAAATTCTATAATTTATTAGTAAAATGGAATAAAAAGATAAATTTAACTAGAATTATAGAAGAAGAAGATGTCTATTTAAAACATTTCTATGACAGTTTAACTATAACTAAGATAGTAGATTTAAATGAAATAGATACATTATGTGATGTAGGTACAGGAGCAGGATTTCCAGGAATAGTACTAAAAATAGTTTATCCTAATTTAAAAATAACTTTAATAGATTCACTTTTAAAAAGAGTAAAATATTTAAATGAAGTAATAAAAGAATTAGAATTAGATGGTATTGAAGCAATTCATACTAGAGCAGAAGATTATAAAGAAAAGTATGATGTAGTAACTGCCAGAGCAGTAGCCAATATAGAAAAATTATTAAAATATACTATGCATTTAGTAGATAAAAAAGGAATGTTTATTGCTATGAAAGGAAATATAGAAGAAGAATTATCTGAAGAAGTAATTAATAAAATTAATAAAGAATATAAAATAGAAAAAATAGAAAAATTTAAATTACCTAAAGAAAACAGTACTAGAAGTTTAGTAGTAATTAAGAATTATATTTAAATAGTTCTTTTTTATTGAAAAAGAACTATTTTTAAGTTATAATATAGTGTATAAGAATAGAAAAGAGGGTGATATTGTGAACGAAGAACAAAAAGAAGATGTAACATATATACATTTAGACGATATTATCCCAAATAGATTTCAACCAAGGGAAGTATTTGATGAAAGAACTCTTAAAGAATTGGCTGTATCAATAAAAGAACATGGAGTTATACAACCAATAATAGTTAGAAATGTCAACGGAAAATATGAAATAATTGCAGGTGAAAGAAGATATAAAGCTTCAGCTTTAGCTGGTCTTACTAAAATTCCTGCAATAGTTAGAAATTTAGATGATAAAGAAACAGCAAAAATAGCTTTACTAGAAAATTTACAAAGAAAAAATTTAAATGCTGTAGAAGAAGCTAGAACTTATCAAAAAATTTTAGAATTAGATGAAATGACACAAGAAGAATTAGCTAAAACAATGGGCAAAAGTCAATCAGCAGTAGCAAATAAAATAAGATTATTATCTTTACCAGATGAAATACAAGAAGCAGTATTAAAAGAAAAAATATCAGAAAGACATGCTAGAGCTTTATTAAATATTCCGGATCAAAATAAACAAAAAGAATTATTAAATACAGTTATAGAAAAAAGAATGCCTGTTCGTAAATTAGAACAAAAAATAAAAGAATTATATCCTAAAGAGGAAGATAATAATAAGAATGAACCAATAGGGGAGATAGTTAGTATGGATAATAGCAATTTAGATATACCACAAACTGATGTATCTGCTACTACCACAGATTTTGTAGATAACAGTCCTTTAAAACCGTCAACAGATATAGAAGAAGAGGAAAATTCAGATTACGGAAAAATAGTTGTTGCTCCTCCAGAAGGAGAAGAAACAGAAACTCCTAAATTTATAAATTTTGGAGAAATAGATGATGATGAGGAAGGAGCAGACGAAACAGAAATAGCAAAAGATAAAAGTGAAGAGACAACAACAATAGCTGATGTTGAAGAAATAAAATCAAACTCTATAGATATAAATTCTACTCCAAAGCAAAAAACAGGATCAGATTTAGATAGTTTATTAAATATATCAGCAACACCTAATCAAAATATAGAACCTAGCAAATTTTTAACTCCTGCAGAAAGCATTGTTAAAACAGATGATTTAAAAGAAGAAGAAAAACCAGAAGATTATTTTAAAACACCAGATTTAATAAATATAGATTTACCTGATGAAATACAAACTAAAGATACAAAAAATGTATCAATAAAAGATTTAGAGAAAGAGGAAAATCAAACAACTATAAAAGATATATCAATTGATGGAAAATATACAATTCAAGAGGCAGTAGAGAAAGCTAGAGAATTAGTAGGGGAAATAAATAGTAATGGGTTGAATGCTGATATGGAAGAAATGAACTTTAATAAGTCGTATCAGATAATAATAAAAATAGAAAAAGAAGTAGAATAAAAGTAGATAAAAATCTACTTTTTTTAATAAAAGCATTTAAAAAACTAATAATATTTGATACAATATATTAAGTAAAATTGAAATGGGTGATAAGATGGGAAAGGTTATATCATTAGTAAATCAGAAAGGTGGAGTTGGAAAAACCACTACAAGCATAAATCTTTCTGCATCATTAGCAGTATTAGGAAAAAAAGTGTTATTAATAGATTTAGATCCACAAGGTAATACAACTACTGGTGTAGGTATAAATAAAGGTGATATAGAAAAAAGTGTATATGATGTATTAATAGGACAAAGTAGTATAGAAGAAGCAATGATTAAAACTAAATATAAAAATTTATATGTAATACCTGCAACTATTAATTTGGCAGGATTAGATATAGAATTAGTTGAAAAAAGCAAACAAGAATCAGGTTTTTTAAAAGGAGAACAATTAAAAACACATTTAAAAGATATAAAAGAACAATTTGATTTTATAATCATGGATTGTCCTCCATCATTAGGATTAATAACTACTAATGCTTTAGCGGCATCTAATTCAGTAATAATTCCAGTACAATGTGAATTTTTTGCATTAGAGGGTATAACACAATTACTAAAGACAATAATGCTTGCACAAAAGGGATTAAATCCAACTTTAGATATAGAAGGAGTACTATTAACAATGCTTGATTCTAGAACTAATTTAGGTTTTGAAGTAGTAGAAGATATAAGAAAATTCTTTAAAGAAAAAGTTTATAATACAATAATTCCAAGACTAATTAGATTAACAGAAGCTCCATCGCATGGAGAACCAATAATAGCATATGATCCAAAAAGCAGAGGATCAGAGGCATATATGAATTTAGCAAAGGAAGTGATTGAGAGAAATGGAAAATAAAAGAAGAGCTCTAGGTAGAGGATTAGAAGAATTATTTAACAATGAACCACTTGCTTATGATAAAATGGAAGAGAAAATATTAACAGAGACACCAAAAGAAGAAATAACTAAAGTAAAGTTATCAGATTTAAGAAGCAATCCATATCAACCAAGACAAGTATTTGATCAAACAGCGTTAGAAGAATTATCAAATTCTATTAAAGAACACGGAGTATTCCAACCAATTATTATAAAAAAGAGTATTAAAGGATATGAAATAATAGCAGGTGAAAGAAGAGTAAAAGCTTCTAAAATGGCAGGATTAGAAGAAATACCGGCAATTATTAGAGATTTCACAGATGAAGAAATGATGGAAATAGCTCTACTTGAAAATTTACAAAGAGAGAATTTAAGTGCTATAGAAGAAGCTAACGCTTACAAAAAATTATTAGAACAATTAGAATTAACTCAAGAAAACTTAGCTAAAAGATTAGGAAAAAGTAGAAGTCATATAACTAATATGATAGGATTACTTACTTTGCCAGAAGATATTCAAAAAGAAATATCTTTAAAAAAAATATCTATGGGACATGCTAGAGTATTAAGTAAATTAGATGATGAAGAACAACAAAGAATTTTAACAAAAAAAGTAATTAAAGAAGATTTAAGTGTTAGACAACTAGAAGACTTAACAAAATCTAAAGAGAAATATATAAGAACACACAAAATAAAAACAAAAAAGAATAACGAATATAAATATTTAGAGGACGACTTAACAGAAAAATTAGGAACAAAAGTAAAAATAAAATCAAACAAATTAGAAATAAAATTTGTAAATAACAATGATTTAAATAGGTTATTAGAGATAATGAATTTAAATATTAAAAATTAAAGAGGCTGATATGGAAAATAAAGACTTAAATTATAAACTAGGAACAAAAGTAATGATGAAGAAACAACATCCTTGTGGAAGTAATGAATGGGAAATAACAAGGATGGGTGCTGATATAAAGATTAAATGTTTAAATTGTGGTAGAACAATATTAATACCAAGAATAGAATTTAATAAAAAATTAAAAAAGATTATTTCCCAGGAGGATTAACATGAATGAAAAAAGAAAATTAAAATTAAAGAAATTTTATTTTCATCCCATTACAGTATTTCTGTTTTTAACAGTATTAATAATTATACTAAGTGCTATATTATCTGGATTTCAGATGCAGGCAACTTATAATACAGTAAATAATAATACTGGAGAACTAGAACCAACATTAGTAGCGGTAGAAAATATGCTTAGTTTTGATGGTATGAAATTTATAATAAGTAATGCAACCAAAAACTTTATAAGTTTTGCACCACTTGGTACATTATTAATATCATTAATAGGATTAACAATAGCAGAAGCAAGTGGGTTGATTGAAACTTTTAGTAAAAGATATTTAAAAAAAAGATCAAAATATATATTAACTTTTTTAGTTTTATTTATAGCAACCATATCATCATTAATAAATGAGGTAGGGTATGCAATATTAATTCCATTAATAGCACTAATATATTTTATTAATGGAAGAAATCCAATATTAGGTATTGTAACAGCTTTTTGTGGTGTTGCCTTTGGATATGGAGTTACATTGTTTGTAGGATCAATGGAAATTTCATTAATGGATTATACGCAAAATGCAGCTGTATTAATAGATGAAAATATACATATAGCTTTAACATCAAATCTAATTTTTATAATAGTAACATCAATAGTAACATCAATAGTTGGAACCTTTATAATAGAAAAAATAATAGCTCCAAAAATTGGTAAATATAAAAGAGAAGATGAATTTGCTAAAACAGAACAATATAGAGTCATTAATTTAGAAGAAGAAGAGCAAAGACAAATTGAACAAGAAAAATACGAAAAGAGGGGTTTAAGATCTGCTTTAATAATAGCAATCGTTATTATACTAATATTTGCGTATATGCTAATACCAAACCTTCCTTATTCCGGAATGTTGTTAGATATGAATCAAAAAACATACTTATCTCAACTGTTTGGAGAAAAATCATATTTTCAAGATGGATTTACATTTATGATAGCTCTATTATTCTTGTTTACAGGAATTGCCTATGCAATAAGCTCTAAATCAATAAAAAATGATAAGGATTTAATAGAAAAAGCAGGAGCCTATTTTAATAAAGTCAGTTATATATTTATATTAATGTTTGTAGTATCACAATTTATAGCAATCTATAAACATACAAATATAGGTATAATAATAGCTTCATGGTTAGCTAATTTATTATCAATACTTAAATTTAATGGTATACCACTAATAGTAGTTACATTATTACTAATTGCAATTGCAAACTTATTCTTAACCAGTCCAACAACTAAGTGGATGATATTTTCACCAATAGTAGTTCCAATGTTTATGCAATCAAATATATCACCACAATTTGCACAAATAGTAATGAGAGTAGGAAACTCCATAACTAATGGATATACTCCAATACTTGCGTCATTTGTAATATATATTGGTTATTTAAATTTATATAACTTAAACAAACAAAAACCAATAACTATTAGAAAATCCTTAAAAATGTTAACTCCATACTTCCTAATAATGGGGGCAACGTGGATATTATTAATAATTGGTTGGTACATAATAGGTCTACCAGTTGGACTAGGAGTATTCCCGACATTATAAAATACCTAAATGGTATTTTTTATTTGAATATAGATAATACTTTTACAGTGTTCTTTGGAGGAATATTTTTCTTATATTTATCAACATTATTAAATAAATAACTCAATTTTATAATGTTTTTTCTAATAATGTTTTTATCTGAAATTGACAGATCATTACCTACTTTAATAGATTTTCTATATTTTGAAGGACTAACACCGATAATCTTATGAAACATTTCACAAAAATACTCTTGCGACGAAAAACCTGCATCAAGAGATGTTTTAAGTATACTATCATTAGTGTTTCTAATTTTTTTTAATGACAGGAAAATTCGTTTAGTATTAATATAATCTATGATAGTGATATTTATTTCTTTTTTAAACAATCTCATAATATAGTCTTTATTATATTTAAAAAAATTAGATATTTCATTAATAGAGATTTGCGTATATAGGTTATTATCTAAATAATTTAATATATTTATCACTAGATCATTAGAAAACATATAATCACCACACTTATATAATAACACAAAAAGTCGTTATTGTTTAAAAAATATAAAAACAAGTGTTATTATATTTGTGAAAGGAGGAAAAAGTATGAGTTATGCAAGATGGGCAACTAAAGAAGAGTTGTTAAGCAAGTTAGAGAAAGTAGAGGTAAATAAGAAAATAGATAAATCAGGAATACCGCTAGCATATGAAGAAAACAACTTATATATTGATAATAATGTATCACATAATTTAGTAATTGGTTCAACAGGTAGTGGAAAAACACAAACAACTATCCTTCCAATGATAAATTTAGCTATTTCTGCTAAAGAATCTATTGTTGTAAATGATCCGTTAGGAGAATTATATGAAATAAACAAAGAAAAGTTACAAAAAGAGGGATATGAAGTAGCAGTTTTAAACTTTAATAAACCTGATTCTGGAATATCATGGAATCCATTAGATATACCACAAAAACTGTATGATAATGGTGATAAAGATAAAGCAAGCAAGATGATAGAGGATATAGCATATTATATATTCACAGACACATCAAGAAAAGAAGTAGATCCATTCTGGGTTAATTCCACTATTAATTATTTTACAGGACTAACACTATATTTGTTTGAAAATTCTAAAGAAAACATAAATCTATTAAGCCTAATAGATTTAAAAGAACAAATTGAAAAAGAAGGATCTAAAAAATTTATAGAAAAAATAGATAAAAATTCAGTAGTATATAAAAATTTATCAAGTATTTTACTTGCACCACCTGAGACAAGAGGAAGTATATTATCTGTATTTACTGTAAAAATAAAAAATTATATATCAAGAGAAAAAATAAACAACATGTTATCTAATAGTAGTTTTGATATAAAATCAATTAATAAAAAACCAACTGCTTTTTATATAATTAGTGATAAATATTCTTTTGGTAATTCTTTAATACCTTTATTAATTAATCAAATAATTGATTCTATTTCACTAGAAAAAGAAAACAACATAAGAGTAAATATATTCTTAGATGAATTTGACTTTCTAGTACCAATTAAAGATTTTTCAAGATTAATAGAGTATACAAGAAGATTTAATGTAAGAATAACTGCAGTAATTAAGAGTTATACTCATTTATATAACATGTATACAAAAGAAGAAGTAGAATTATTAAAAATGTGTTTTGGTAATATAGTATATTTGTTGTCTAATGATATTTATACTCTAGAAGAAATATCTAGGCAATGTGGTAATAAATCAAGTAAAAAAGAACCGTTAATTACACCAGAAGAACTAAAAACATTAGATATATATGAAGCAATAATTTTAATGCCTAGAATGATGCCAATAAGAACAAAATTATTACCAAATTATGAAATAAATTGGGATTAATAAAAACATCAATAAGATGTTTTTATTTTATTTATATAATGAATAAAGTATGTTATAATACTTAAAGAAATGAGGGATATTATGAGTTTAACAGCTGGAATAGTAGGACTTCCTAATGTAGGGAAATCAACATTATTTAACGCAATTACTAATCAAAAAATTTTAGCTGAAAACTATCCGTTCGCAACAATAGAACCAAATGTAGGAGTAGTAACAGTACCGGATAAAAGAATGGATAAATTAAAAAGTATGTATGAACCAGATAGGTTTATACCAACAGCCTATGAATTTACTGATATTGCAGGATTAGTAAAAGGCGCATCTAAAGGAGAAGGATTAGGTAATAAATTTTTATCACATATAAGAGAAACAGATGCAATAGTAGAAGTGGTTAGATGTTTTGATGATGGTAAAATAATTCATGTAGATGGTAATATTGATCCAATTAGAGATATAGAAACAATTAACCTAGAATTAATAATTGCCGATTTAGACATTATAAATAATAGATTGGATAGAGTTTCTAAAAAAGCTAGAACTACTAAAAATAAAGAGGATTTAATAGAAGTAGAAGTGTTAGAAAAGTGCAAAAAAGCTTTAGAAGAAAATATTCCTCTAAGACAAATAGATTTAAATAAGGAAGAAAAAGAAGTAATAAAATCATATAGTTTTCTAACATTAAAACCAATTATTTATTTAGCTAATATTACAGAAAATGATATTGGTAACGAAGACAACACTTATGTAAAACAAGTTAAAGAATATGCATCTAAAGAAAATTCTAGAGTAGTAAGTCTTTGTGCCTCAATTGAAGAAGAATTAAGTGAATTAGGAGATGTTGACAAAAAAGAGATGTTAGAAGGATTAGGTCTAGGAGAAAGCGGATTAGATAAGCTAATAACTGCTACATATGATATTTTAGGATTAGCAACCTACTTCACAGTAGGAAAAGATGAAGTACGCGCTTGGGCTTTTAAAAAAGGAATGAACGCTAAAGAATGTGCTGGTATTATACATACAGACTTTGAAAAGGGATTTATTAGGGCAGAAGTAATATCATATGAAGATTTAATAGAGTGTGGATCTGAATTAAAAGTAAAAGAATCAGGAAAAGCCAGACTTGAAGGAAAAGATTATTTAATGCAAGATGGAGATATTTGTCATTTTAGATTTAATGTATAAAATAATTTACAAACAACAAAAACTTTGTTATAATACATACGAGTATTTTAAATACTCCTTACTCATAAGTTAATTATGAGTCATTAGTCCAAGAGGAGGTGCGATATGAGACAATATGAAATAATGTTTATCGTAAAACCAGATATGGAAGAAGCTGATATAAAGAAAACAGCAGATTCTATGAAAAAGGTTTTAACTGATAAAAAAGCAAAAGTAGTAGAAGAAAAAGCAATGGGACAAAGAGAATTAGCATATGAAATAAAAAAAGCTAAGACAGGATATTACTATTTATATATAGTTGAAGCTAAATCAGATGCTATTGATGAATTTGATCGTGTTGCAAGAATAAATGAAAATTTACTACGCCATATAGTAGTAAAGAAAGAAGATTAATAAAAGAGGTATATTATGAATAAAGTATTTTTAATAGGAAGATTAACAAGAGATCCAGAGTTAAGATATACAGGAAGCAATACTCCAGTAGCAACTTTTTCTATTGCTATTAATAGAAATTTCACTAATAGTGCTGGAGAAAGAGAAGCAGATTTTATTAATATAGTAGTATGGAGAAAACAAGCAGAAAATGTAAAAAACTATCTACAACAAGGTAGTCAAGTAGCTATAGATGGGCGTATTCAAACAAGAAATTATGAAGACAAAGAAGGACAAAAGAGATATGTTACAGAAGTAGTTGCTGATAACGTTGAATTTTTAGGTTCTAAAAATTCTGCTAATAACTCTAATACAAAAGCTAATAATGATGAACCTACACCTTATGATTTTGGTGAAAAAGATGAACCAAAAGGTACAGATGTAGAAAGTAATCCATTTGCTGATTTCGGATCAAGTATAGAAATTAGTGATGATGAATTACCATTCTAAAAAGGAGGAATATAAATGGCAGAAGGTTTTCGTAGAAGAAGAAAAATATGTTTAATGTGCGCAGGCAAAGTTGAACTTGATTATAAAAACCCAGAAGTTTTAAGAAAATTTGTAAACGAAAAAGGGAAAATCTTATCAAGAAGGGCTACAGGAACATGTGCACATCATCAAAGAGAAGTATCAAAAACAATTAAAAGAGCAAGAGCAATAGCTCTTATGCCTTATACAAGATAATTAAGAGACAAAGGTCTCTTTTTATTTTACAAAACAAGATAATTATTATATAATAATGAAGAGGAATATTAGGAGGCAAATATGGCTATTTTAAAAGAAAAAAGAAAAATAAAACGAGCAGTTAGAAAAGCAAAAACTATTTTTTTAATGGGTCATAAAGACTTAGATTTAGATGCCCTAGGTAGTTGTGTAGGATTAAGTCTATTACTAAAGAAAAAGAAAAAAGAATGTTACATAATAATTGATGATAAAGAACACGAATTAGGTGTTGAGAAAATTCTAAAAGAATTAGAAGGTTGTATTAATGTAATAAGAAGTGAAAATATTGATAAAACAATCAATAAAAGAGATAATAAGAATTTATTAATAATACTAGATACAAATAAAATAGATTTAGTACAAAATAAAGACGTGTTAAAGAAAATAAATAATAAATTGGTTATTGATCATCATGATATAGGTAAAAACTCTATAAAAGATGCTATTATGATAAATGATACATCTTCGTCAAGTACATGTGAGATGATAACAAAATTAATAGAGTATTATGATTTTGATATAGAGTCATATTATGCAACAATATTATTATCAGGAATAGTATTAGATACAAATAACTTTACTTTAAAAACAAGCAAAGATACATATTATGCAGCGTTTTATTTAGCTAGTCTAGGAGCTAGCGCAAAAAAAGTTCAATACCTATTAAAACAAGATATTGAAGATTATAAAGAACGTCAGAAATTAATGACAAGTATAGACAAGATAGATAAGAAAGTAGCTTTTACTAAAGCAAGTGCTCATACTATCTACAGAAGAGAAGATCTAGCTAAAGTAGCTGATACATTACTATTCTTTAATGATATAGAGGCATCATTTGTAATAGGTAAAATTGGAAAGAAAACTATTGGATTGAGTGCTAGAAGCTTAGGTAATTATAATATAAGAAAAATATTAACTAAACTAGGTGGTGGTGGCGACGAATATGATGGCGCAGCTAGATTTGAAAACACTACACTAAGTAAAGTAGAAAAACAAATTAAACAATATATTGCTGAAGAAGGTGAATAATTTGGAAGTAATTTTTGTAAAAGATTTAAGAAATCAAGGTAAAAAAGGACAAATAAAAAGAGTAAAAGATGGTTACGCAGAAAACTTTTTAATAAAAAATGGTTATGCAGTAATTAAAAACAAAGAAAATTTAAGAAAATTAGAAAAAGAACAAGCTTCAAAAGCAAAAACAGATGAAGATAACAAAAACAAAGCTTTAGAGCTAAAGAAAAAACTAGATGATTTAGTTTTAGAATTCAAAGTAAAAACGGGTGAGGGAGATAAAGTTTTTGGTAGTATAAGTCCCAAGCAAATAAAAGAAGAATTAAAGAAGAAAAACTTTAATATAGAAAAAAATCAAATAAAATTAAAAACAAGTATTTCGTCATTAGGATTTCACAAAGTAGAAATAAGTTTATATTCCAAAATAAAGGCTACCATAAAAGTACATGTAATAAAATAGAGGTGATAATATGCCAATAAAAACATTACCAAACAATATAGAAGCAGAACAATCAGTATTAGGATCATGTTTTCTATCAAAATATGCATTACAAAAAGCATGTGAAACATTAACGCCTGATTCTTTTTATAGTGATAAAAACGGTAAAATTTTTGCGGCTATGAATGCTTTAGTAGATGAAAAGACACCAATAGATATAACTACTATTACTAGTTATTTAAAAAACAACAAACAATTAACAGAAGTAGGAGGCGTAGAATATTTAACAGAAATATTAAACTTTGTACCTACCGCTAGTAACATAGATTATTATATAAAAGATGTAGAAGATACATACATACTTAGAAATTTAATAGAAACCGCAACAGATATCGCATCAGATGGATATAAAACAGACGAATCAGTAAATGAGATATTAGATAATTCTGAAAAGAAAATTTTAAATATAGTAAAAAATAGAAGAACAAGTGAATTTAGAAGTATTAAAGATATTCTAAAGAAAACACAAGAAGATTTAGAAAAATTATCAGAAAGTACAGGGGAAGTAACAGGACTTTCAACAGGTTTCTATGATCTAGATAAAATAACTACAGGGTTACATGAAAATGAACTTATAATTATTGCGGCTAGACCTGCTATGGGTAAAACTGCATTTGCCTTAAATCTTGCGACACATATTGCTATGTCACAAGATAAATCAGTTGCTTTATTTAACTTAGAAATGAGTGCTGAACAATTAGCACAAAGAATAATATCTTCTCTAGGACAACTAGAAGGATATAAATTAAGAACTGGTAATTTAATGAATAATGATTGGAAAAGAGTTAATGAAGCAGTTTCACAACTTGCTACTACCAATATGGTTATAGATGATACACCAGGTATTACAATAGGGGAAATAAGAGCTAAATGTAGAAGACTTGCAAGTTCAGAAAATGGATTAAGCGTTGTAATAATTGATTATTTACAATTGATTTCAGGCGGAAAGAACTATGGTGCTAATAGACAACAAGAAGTATCAGACATATCAAGAAGTTTAAAAACATTAGCTATGGAGTTAGGTGTACCAGTAATTGCTTTATCACAATTATCAAGAAGTGTTGAGTCTCGCGAAGATAAAAGACCACTGATGAGCGATTTACGTGAATCAGGATCTATTGAACAAGATGCAGATATAGTAGCTTTCTTGTATAGGGATGATTACTACAATAAAGAAGCAAGAACTGATGATAATAATAGTATTAGTGAGCTTATAATAGGAAAGCATCGTAATGGACCAACCGCAACAATAGAATTACTATTTAAGAAAAACACATCTAAATTTTTAAATCTAAAAAAAGAAAATAGAAAGACGGAGGAATAAAATGGGTAACAAAACAATAAAACTAACAACAATTTTATTAATATTATGTATCTTACCTCTAACTTTAGGTCTTTCTAGACCTACTAAAACTCCTAGAACACTATATCATATATATTTAAAAGGTAAATCAATAGGTTTAATTAATTCAAAAAAAGAATTAGAGGAATATATTGATAAAAAACAAAAAGAAACTAAAGAAAAATACGGAGTAGATAAAGTATATGCTCCAGATGATTTAGATATAGTAAAAGAAACTACTTATAATCATAAAATATCATCAGTAAAAACAATATATAATAAAATAAAAAATATATCACCTTTTACTATTAATGGATATATTATTACCATAAAAGATACAAATCAAAAAAAATCAAAAAAGAAAAAAGTTAAAAAACAAGTAATATATGTATTAGACAAAAAAGTATTTGAGGAGTCAGTAGATAACACAGTTAAATCTTTTGTTTCTAAAGAAGATTATGACGCATATAAAAACAATAAACAAAAAGAAATAAAAGATATAGGTAAAAAGATAGAAAAAATATATATTAAAAATAAAATTACTATTAAAAAAGGAAATATTCCAGTAAATAAAACAATATATAAAGATAAAGAAGCATTAAGCAAATATTTATTATTTGGAACCACAAAAGAACAATCTAAATATAAAGTTAAAGCTGGAGATACTATTAGTGATATAGCCTTTAATAACAAAATATCTACAGAAGAATTTTTGATTGCTAATCCTAATTTTACAGATGAAAACAGTCTGTTATATGACGGACAAGAAGTAACGTTAGGTATAATCAAACCACAATTTAGTGTTGTAGAGGAAGATCACAAGGTTTTTAGAGAAGAAAAAAATTACCAAACAGAAACAAGGTATGATGAATCTAAAGATGTAGGATATAGTGAAATTACTCAAAAAGGTGTTAAAGGAGAAAACAAAGTAACTCAAAAAGTTCAAAAAGTAAATGGAGAAACAGTAAATGTTGTTCCTGTAAACACTGAAGTAATAAAGGAACCAGTTACTGAGATCATCGTTAGAGGAGGAAAACAATCTAATAATGGTGGAGACTCTGGAACTTATAATGGTGCCGGATATGGTGATGTAATTGCTACTAAAGGACAATGGGGATGGCCAGCATCTTGTTCAACAGTATCTAGTGGTTTTGGTTATAGATGGGGAGTATTACATGATGGTACTGATATCGCAGGATGCGGATTTGGATCAAACATTTTCGCAGCTCAATCTGGAACAGTAATACAATCAGAATTAAAAGCAGTTAATGGACAATATATTACAATTGATCATCATAATGGTTTCTATACAATGTATGCACATCTTTGTACACGCTATGTCTCAGTAGGACAAAATGTAGATAAAGGACAAGTAATTGGAGGAATGGGGCAAACAGGAGCGGCAACAGGAGTACACTTACACTTTGCTATCTGGCAAGGATACCCATATAGAGGAGGTCACGCTTTAAATGCAATGCAATTCTATTAAAATGAAAGTTAAAAATATTGCAAGCGGATCTAAAGGAAATTGTACAATTGTATTATGTAAAAAAACAAATATTATAATAGATATGGGGATTTCCTACTTAGCTTTAAAAAGAAGCTTAGAAGAAAATTCTCTTTCTTTTTCAGATTTTAATGCAATATTAATAACTCATAGTCATAAAGATCATATAAAAGGATTACCTACATTAATAAAACATACTAAAATAAAGGTTTATATACCAAAAGATATGTATAAAGAACTAAAAGATATTGTTCCGAAAGAAAGATGTATATTTATAGATGATACGTTTAATATAAATGATGTAAAAATAGAACTAATTCATACATCTCATGATACAGAATGTTCCGTAGGATATATTATTAGTTATAACAAAAGAAGTCTAGTATATGTAACGGATACAGGATATATAAACAGAAAATTTCTATCTAAAATGACACAAAAAAACATGTATATAATAGAAAGTAATCATGATGAAATAATGCTTATGGATGGACCATATCCAAGATTCTTAAAAGAAAGAGTTATAAGTGATAGAGGACATTTATCTAATAAGACAACCGCTAAATATTTAAAAAAGATTATTGGTAAAGATACTAAAAATATAATGCTTGCGCATTTAAGTGAAAAGAATAATACAGAAAGAAAAGCCTTAGATGCCATATATGAAGAATTAGGTAATATTGATATAAATATAACAGTTGCTAAACAAGATAAAGAAAGTCCATTTATAGAGGTGTAATATGATAAAAATAATTACAGTAGGTAATATTAAAGAAAAATACTTAAAAGATGCTATAGAAGAGTATAGAAAAAGACTAAGTAAATATACAAAACTAGAAATAATAGAAGTAAAAGATGAAGGTTTAGTAGAAAAAGAAAAAGCTATAGATAAAGAAGCATCTAAAATAGAAAAGTATATTAATGAAAAGGACTATATAATTACTTTAGAAATAGAAGGAAAAGAACTATCTAGTTTAGATTTTGCTAAAAAACTAGATAAAATACAAATAGAAAATAGTAATATAACTTTTATAATAGGCGGAAGTTATGGATTATCAGATAAAATAAAAGAAAAAAGAAATTTTCATTTATCATTTTCCAAGATGACTTTTCCACACCAATTATTTAGAGTATTTCTTTTAGAACAAATCTATAGAGCCTATAAAATAAATAATAATGAAAAATATCACAAGTAGGTGAGAATATGATAGGTAATAAATGGGATGAAATATTAAAAGAAGAATTAAAAAAAGAATATTTTGAAGAATTAATGGATTTTGTAAAAAAGGAATATAAAGAAAAAACAATATATCCAAAACAAAGCGAAGTATTTAATGCTTTTAGATATACTGATTTTGATAATGTAAAAGTTGTAATATTAGGACAAGATCCATATCATGGACCTAATCAAGCTGAAGGATTATCGTTTTCTGTAAGTAATGAAGTATTAAAACCACCATCTTTAAAAAATATTTTTAAAGAATTAGAAAGTGATTTAAAAATACCATTCCCTAAACACAATTCGCTAAAACCATGGGCTAAAGAAGGTGTATTACTTCTAAATGCAGTTTTAACTGTAGAAGAGCACAAACCTACTTCTCATAAAGATAAAGGGTGGGAAAAATTTACAGATGATATAATAAAAATAATTAATAAAAAAGAAACACCAGTAGTATTTATTTTATGGGGAGCATATGCTAGAAAGAAAAAAGAATTAATAACTAATCCAACACATCTAGTTATAGAATCAGCTCATCCATCACCATTTTCAGCTTATAATGGATTTTTTGGATCAAGACCTTTTTCAAAAGCAAATGAGTTTCTTAAAAAAAATAATATTAAAGAAATAAATTGGAATATAGAAAAAGAATAAAATATTAGCCTTTTATTTTTTGTTTTGTGCTTGTAATGCAGTAATAGCAATGACACCTATAATATCATCAACACTACAACCTCTAGATAGATCATTAACGGGATATTTAATACCTTGTGAAATAGGACCATATGCTTTAGCTCCTGCTAGTCTTTCTACTAATTTATATCCACTATTACCTGAATCTAAATCCGGAAAAATCAAAACATTTGCGTGCCCTGCTACAGTACTATCGGGACATTTTATTTTTGCTACTTCTGGAACTATTGCAGCATCTACTTGTAATTCACCATCAAGTTTCAATTTTGGATCTATTTTCTTAGCTAAAGTAGTAGCAGTAATAACTTTATTAACGTCTTTATGTTTAGCGCTACCTTTAGTAGAATGAGAAATCATAGCTACTTTAGGCTCTTTATCAACTAATAATTTAAAACTTTTTGCGCTACTAATAGCTATATGAGCTAATTCTTCTTGATCAGGATTTTGATTTAATCCAGAGTCAGCAAATATAAATATTCCATCTTCACCATAAGAACAATCAGGAACATCTATTAAAAAGAATGCTGAAACTAGTTTTGTATCAGGACTAGTTTTTATTGTTTGTAATGCTGGTCTTACTGTGTCTGCAGAAGAATGACATGCTCCACTTACTATACCATCTGCAATACCAAACTTCACAAGCATACAAGCAAAATACATATAATCATTCGTAATTAGATCTTTTGCTTCATCAAAAGACATGCCTTTATCTTTTCTTAATTCATAAAAACTATTTATTAATTTATCTAAAAACGGAAAAGTATTAGGATTAATAAAATTAACATTATCAAGATCAAAACTATTTTTAGCTTTATCAATTTGTTTTTCATTACCAATTAAAATAATATCTGCAATTTTCTCCTTACTAATAATAGATGCAGCTTCTAAAATTCTTGAATCTGTTATCTCAGGAAGAATAATTTTCTTTTTATTTGCTTTAGCTTTTTCAATAATAGAATTAATAATCATAAAACAACTCCTATTTATCCTTTAAAATTTCAAATACTTCACGTTTTTCATTATCATAAAAATCTTTGCTTTTATATCCAAAGAATATTCTTATTATATTAGATGGAAAAGTACTAACTAATTTATTATTAATAGAAACATTATCATTATAAAACTTAATAGATGCAGAAAGACTAATTTCATTTTCATTTAATTCATCTATAACAGAAACTAAAGCTTTTCTTTTATATAATTTTTCGTTTTCATCTAATGTTTTAAATAATTTATTATAATTTTTTCTTAAATAATTATGAAGTTCTAAAGAAGTCATTTCTCTTTTAGAAAACTCTTCTAAATCTTCCATATATGTTTTATCTTTTAGACTTCTTCTAATAGGAGCAATACATTTTTTTAATAAATCAAGCTTCTTATCCAATAAAATACCTATATTATTTTCAGCTTCTTCAATCTTTACAATAACACTTTTATATTTATTATGGTATATGATTATAATTAGTGTAATTAACGCAACAAACACTATACAACCTAAAATAATTTCAAACATATAATCACCTCTATGCTAAAGTAATTATATCAGAATTATTCTTAACTTACAATAATTGTAGTAATAATTATGAAGGTGATTTATTAGAAAATTTTTCTTCAAAAGTTTGATCAGTTTCTAATGGTTCAGTACCCTTTATAAAATACATTAATTTCTTTTTTGTAGAATTTTCAGTTGCAGGTTTACCAGATATAGGATCAACGAATACAGCAGAAACATTTTTAGGCATAGGATACCACTCTTTAGATTTACCTTCTTCATACTTCTCCATTACTTTATACCAAATATTTTGAGAATACTTATAATCTTTTGTACTCAAATTTTTATTATTATCATAACCAATCCATACAGAACCAACTAAGTATTTATTAAAGCCTATATTCCAATTATCACTATCAGTAGTACCACTTTTTAAAGCATATTTATGCTTAAGTTTAGCATTTAATCCAACGGCAGTAGGATAATTATAATCTATATAGTCTGGATCATATGTTGCCGTTAACATATTGTTTAAAATATAGACTAAACTAGAATTTAACACTAATTCTTTATCTTTTTTAGCTTTATATAAAACATGACCACTGCCATCTTCCACTTTTTCTATCAAATGCGGAGTAACTTTATAACCCATATTCGCAAAAGCTGCATACCCAGCTGTCATTTCTTTAATACCTATTTCATTGGTTCCTAAAGGAAGAGATGGAATATCTTCTAATTTAGCTTTTATCCCAACACGTCTCGCCACATTTATTAAAGCATCACTTCCTAAAAACAAATGAGTCTTTACTGCATATATATTTTCAGAATAAGCAATTGCAGTTGCCATAGAAATAGGTTTATTTCCATATTTATTATTATAATTGCTTGGAGTATAACTGTTTTTATTATTTAAATTAAAAGTAGTTGCTTCACTAGTAAAGGCAGAAGAAGAGGTAAATCCATTTTCTAAAGCTGCATAATATAAATAAGGTTTCATAGTAGAACCAACTTGTCTAGTAGAACTAGTTACTCTATTATATGAAGACTTATTATAATCTTTTCCCCCAATCAAAGCCTTAATTCCTCCAGTATTAGGATCCATTAAAACAGATGAAACTTCTAATTTAGAACTACTAGGAATAGTTTCCTTAGTAATGGACTCTAAATTTTTTTGTAGATTGTAATCAAGATTAGTATATATTTTCAAACCCTTAGTATCACTAATAGATTTAGGTATACTATCAATAGTTTTTAACTCTTCTAATACCGCATCTTCATAATACATCGCTACACTCAAATCATCTCTTTCTTTTTCTCCAACAAAAGATAAGTCTTCATTATATGCCTCATTCATTTCCTCTTCACTAATAACACCGTTTTTAACCAATTCTTTTAATATTAAATATTGACGTTTCTTAGATTCTGTTAAATCTATTAAAGGAGAATAGACACTAGGAGCTTTAGGAATACCAGCTAAAATAGATGCTTCTGCTAAATCTAAGTCTTTAGCTTTTTTACCAAAATAAAACCTACTAGCGTTTTCTATTCCATACATTCCATGACCATAATTAATAGTATTTAAATAACCTTCTAATATTTCTTTTTTAGAATAACTATTTTCTATTCTAATTGTATACCATAATTCTTCCCATTTTCTCTTCCAAGTCTTATCAAAATCCAAAAACAAGTTTTTAGCGTATTGCTGTGTTATAGTAGAAGCTCCTTGTTCTGTTTTTCCACTAGTAATATTAATATAACTAGCTTTTAATATTCTTAAAAAATCAAAACCATGATGTTTATAAAAATTCTTATCTTCTGTATATATAGTAGAATTAATTACATTCTTTGATATATTATTTAAATTAACCCATTTTGTTGATTTGTTACCCTGAAAAAAAAGCTTCTTTTTATTATCATATAAAGAAATATTACCTGCACTATTAATTCTTAATTTAGGAGAAGTTTTAACATAAATTAAAATTCCTACATTAATAGTAATTATAATTAATATAATAAAAATAATAACTTTTTTTAATTTCATAAAAACCAACCTTTCTTTATTATTATTTAAAATAAGGAACAAAATATGTATTAAAATTTATTAATATATGTTATAATCTAAACTGTAATTTAATGTGAGGTGTTTTTATGCCTAAAATAAAAATTAAAACTAGTTTAAAAAATGACATAGAAGAAATAAAAGAACAAACAAACGCTAAATTAGATAAAGATAAAATAAGTTATTATGAAAAATCTAAAACAAAGGTAATATATAATTATAAAAATAATGTTTTAACTAGGGATAATAATGAGATTAATATGATATATACTTTTAATAAAAATAAAGAAACTACAGGAAAAATATTAATAAAAGAATTAAATAAAGAATTAAATGTTAAAATAAAAACAGAAGAATTAAAACAAAAAGATCATAATTTAGAAGTAAAATTTATAGTAGAAAATCAAACATTTATATATAAAATAGAAGTAAAGGAGAATTAGTATGAGTATTATTAAAGAATTAACTAAGGATGTTAAAGACATAGTAAGAAATGCTGGATATGAAATAGACACAGTAGTTTTAGAATCATCTAATAGACCAGATCTAGGACAATTTCAAATAAATAATGCGATGACTTTAGCTAGAACATATCATAAGAATCCAAGAGATATTGCTACTGATATTGTAAAAGAATTAGAAAAGGATAATAGATTCACTAATTTAAATATTGCAGGGCCTGGTTTTATAAATATTACTTTAACTAATGATTATTTAATAGAATGTCTAAATACATTAACTAATAATTTAGATAATATTATAGATAAAAAAGATAAAAAGAAAGTAATAATTGATTATGGTGGGGCAAATGTTTCTAAAGCACTTCATGTAGGTCATTTAAGAAGCGCTAATATTGGAGAAGCTTTAAAAAGACTTGCTAAAACACTAGGTTATGAAGTATTAGGAGATGCTCACCTTGGTGATTATGGAAGGCCTTTAGGTTTAGTAATTAGAGAAATAAAAGAAATGTATCCAGACTTAGATTATTTTAATGAAAATTATATTGGAGATTATAATGATATAGATTTACCAATTACTAATGAAGATTTAGAAAGAATTTATCCAATTGCTTCAAGTAACGCAAAAGAAAACGAAGAATATTTAGAAGAAGCTAGAATAATAACTAATAAACTTCAAAACAAAGAAAAAGGTTATTATGAATTATGGAAGAAAATAATAGAAATATCTAAAGAAGATATTAAAAAGACCTATGATGATATAAATACTTTCTTTGAAATATGGAATGGGGAAAGTGATGAAGCAGAATATATTAATGAAGTAACTAAGATATTTAAAGAAAAGAACCTATTAGTAGAAAGTGAAGGAGCTAAAATAGTAGAAGTAAAAAAGGAAGAGGATAATGCTCCTATGCCACCACTAATGTTTGAAAACTCAAATAACACATATACTTATGCTACTACAGATCTTGCAACAATCCTAGATAGAAAGAAAAACTATAATCCAGATGAAATATGGTATGTAACAGATGATAGACAATCACTACACTTTGAACAAGTATTCCGTGCTGCAAGACTTGCTAATTTAGTAGATAATAACGTTATATTAGAACATATTCCATATGGAACAATGAATGGAAAAGATGGTAAACCATTTAAAACTAGAGATGGTGGAGTAATGTCTTTAAAAGAATTAATTAAATTAGTTAACACAGAAACCGATAAAAGAATAAATAATAATACTATTTCAGAGGAAGAAAGAAAAAAAATATCTAAAACAGTTGCTATTGCTGCTATTAAATATGCAGATTTAGTACCTTATAGAAAAACAGATTATATATTTGAAATAGATAAATTTTCAGAAATAGAAGGTAAAACTGGACCATACTTATTATATTCAACTATTAGAATGAAATCATTATTAGATAGAGCTAAAGATTTACCTAAAAATAAAATAACTAAATTTAAAACAAGTACAGAAATAGATTTAGCATTACAAATACTAAATTTACCAGTAGTATTAGATAAATCATTGGAATTAAAGTCATTAAATGAAATAACAGATTATTTATATAAACTAACGTCTTTATATAATAAATTCTATTCAGAAAACAAAATATTAACAGAAGAAGATAAAGAGTTACAAGAATCATGGTTAACTTTAACTAGTATAGTTTATAGTATAAATAACTTACTATTAGATATACTATCTATAAAAGTTCCAGAAAAAATGTAAAAACTATTGTAAATATACGCAATATATGTTATAAGTTTATTGGTGATTTTCACTACATAAATATTGAACTAAGCATATAATGTTTTATTAGGAGGATCATATGAAAGTTAGTAAAATGCCGAAAGAAGAATTAGAGTTATTATCAAATCAAGAAATAACTAGATTAATCTTAGAAGAAAATAAGAAACCTATGAGTACTGCAGATTTGTTTAAAAAGAAAATAGAATTATTAGGGTTACCTAAGAAAACTTTCGAGGCAAAGATTGCCGATTATTATACTGCTATCGCTACGGATAAAAACTTTATTTTATTAGATGATGGTAGATGGGATTTAAAGAGTAAATATAAATCTGATAAAGTAGTTAAGTTAGAAGACGATGATGATGAAGAAGATGACGATACTCCAGAAACAGAAGAAGAAATAATAGATGAAGCACCAGAAGAAGATAATTATGATGATACAGATGAAGATTATGATGAAGAAGCAGAGGAAGATCTAAAAGACTTAGTAGTTATAGATGAAAATGAACTAGAGGAATAATCTAGTTTTTTTCTTATAAAGTATGATATAATACGAAGCAGAAAGGGTGATATCATGATAGATAGATTAGAAACTACATTAAATAAGTATAATGAATTACAAAATGAGTTAACTAAACCAGAAGTTTTAGGTGATATTAAAAAAACAAGAGAGTATTCTAAAGAAATAGCGGAAATAGAAGATATTGTCACTTGCTATAAAAGATATAAAAAAGTATTAGAAGATATAGAAAACACTAAAGAAATGACTAAAGATCCAGAAATAGGAGAAATGGCTAAAGAAGAATTAAAGGATCTAGAAGAAGAAAAAGAAAAACTAGATAAAGAATTAGAAATACTTCTAATACCTAAAGATCCCAACGATAGTAAGAATATTATTATGGAAATAAGAGGAGCTGCTGGTGGAGATGAAGCTAATATTTTCGCAGGAGATTTATTTAGAATGTATACAAGATATGCAGAAAAACAAGGGTTTTCATATCAAGTATATAACTCAGTAGATGGTACTGCCGGAGGATTTTCTCAAATAGAGTTTATTGTTAAAGGAACAGGAGCTTATTCTCTTTTAAAATATGAAAGTGGATCTCATAGAGTACAAAGAGTACCAGTAACAGAATCAAATGGAAGACTACAAACTTCTACGGCTACAGTCCTAGTAATGCCAGAGGCAGATGATGATGTAGATTTAGAAATAGATCCAAATGACTTAAGAATAGATGTTTATAGATCAAGTGGTAAAGGAGGACAAGGAGTAAATACAACAGATTCAGCAGTTAGAATTACTCATTTACCTACAAATACAGTAGTAACTTGTCAAAATGAAAGAAGTCAAATCCAAAACAAAGAACAGGCCATGAAAGTATTAAAATCATTATTATATGAACAACAAGAACAAGAAAGATTAGAAAAAGAGGGAAACGAAAGACGTAGTAAAATAGGTACAGGAGATAGAGCAGAAAAAATAAGAACTTATAACTATCCACAAAATAGAGTAACCGATCATAGAATAAGTTTTACTACAAAGAACCTAGATAGAGTAATGGATGGAGATTTAGATGATATAATAAATGCTTTAATCCAAGAAGATCAAAAAAGGAAACTTGCAGGTCAAGAAGAGTAATATGAAAGTAGAAGAATTAATAGTATATGGAAAAGAATATATTCACTCTGATTATGTAAAAATGTTACTAGGAGATATTTTAAATTTAAATCCCTTAGAACTACTAAATCATCTAGATGAATATGTAGATGAAGACAAAGTGAAACTCTTCAAAGAAGAGATGAAAAGTCTAAAAGAAGGTAAACCTATACAATATGTATTAGGTCATGTAAATTTCTTTGGCAATAAGTTTTATGTTAACAAAAATGTATTGATACCACGTTTTGAGACAGAAGAGTTAGTTGAAAAAACCATAGAATATATAAATAAATATTTTAATAGACCTATAGATATAATAGACTTGGGTTGTGGAAGTGGAGTAATCGGACTTACTTTAGAAAAAAAAGTTTCCACAAAATCTGTGGATTTAATAGATATAAGTAAAGAAGCGTTGGAAGTAACAAAAGAAAATATAAAGAACTTAAAATCTAAAGCTAACACTATAGAAAGCAATTTCTTTGAAAATGTAGATAAAAAATATGATCTAATAATAAGTAATCCACCATACATAAAAACTAATGAAGAAATAGAAGTTATTGTAAAAGAAAACGAACCACATTTAGCTTTATACGCTGGAGTTGATGGCCTAGATTGCTATAAAAAGATAATAGAAAATATAAAACCTCATATGAAAGATAGATGTATAATAGCTTTTGAAATAGGTTGTGACCAAACAGAAGATATTAAAAAATTAATAAACAAATACTTAGATGATGTAAGAATAGAGGTAAAAAAAGATCTATCTAATAGAGATAGAATGATATTTATATTTAAAAATATTGAATAAACCTATATTATATAGGTTTTTTCTTTGTTCAATAGTTGACAAAAAGCTTCTGGGGGGGGGTATACTTTTTATAAAGGAAGTGATTAAATGTCAGATTTTACAAAAGAAGAATTAACACAAATATATTATAATACTATGCCTGGAGTTGATGGTTCAAAAGATAAATGTGGATATGGAGCAGACAATCCATGGTTAAAGAAATTATGGAATGATACTATAAATAAGTATCTTGAGAACTATGATGAGACTAAAGAAGCAGATACAATATCAGAAGAAATAACTAGTGAATTTGAAAACAAAATAGTATCAGTTTTAAATGAAATTACAGAAACCGAGGAATATAAAATAGCTGATGCACCAAAATGGGCAGAATACGGAGAGCAGAAAGCTTTAGAAAAAATGGTACAGTATATAGAAACAAACACAGATAAAAAATCAGAAGTTAGAGATGCAATGAGAAATGTATGTGAAAAAAGAGAAGAAGGAACTGAAGTATTTAAAGAACCCCCACTACCTGTTGTATATTCAGAAGAAATTGAAGATGTGGTTTTAGATTATGTAGATAATTATTTGTATGACAATGCAATAGAACTTGGAATAGATGGTTTAGAGAATGATGACAGCGATATAATGCAAGCGAAAGAAGAAGGAAAACTTAAACCAAACGAGAAATATACAAAACTATTTAATGCATTGAACCATAATTTTAGTTTTGAAAACGAAAAGGATAATCCAGAGTTTGGATATAGCGAAATGTTAGTACCAACTAAGGAAGTTACAGATAAAATAGTAAATAAAAATATAGAAAAATTTATTAAAGAAAACAACATAAACTCACCAGAAGAATATTTCATTAGAGAAAACAACAAATTATTAAAAAAGTTATCAGAAGCAACAGATTATGACGAAAATGAAATAGAAAACTTATTTGAATCAGATGAGGTAAAACCAAAAGACATTATTTCGGGCAGAAAATTCTAAATCTTGAATAAAATTTAATAATAAACTTCACTATATAATTGAAAGTGAGGTTTTTTAATGAAAAAAACTATTATAATACTAGCAATCATAATAATGATTTTATCTTTAAATAAAGAAGAAAAGGTAATAATACCTAAAAAGTCTATTAGATTTAGAGTAATTGCAGATAGTAACAATAAAAAAGATCAAGATATAAAAAAAGAAGTAGTAAGTGGTTTAAAAAATAAAATATCAAGATTAGATTTTTCTAACAATTTAAATGATAATAGAAAAATGATAAAAGAACAAATACCAGAATTTAAACAAGTAGTAGAGGATACATTAGCTAAAAATAATTATAATAAACAATATAATATAAAATATGGTATGAACTATTTCCCAGAAAAAGAATATAAAGGAACAATTTATAAAGAAGGAGAATACGAGTCATTAGTAATTACTTTAGGAGATGGATTAGGTAGAAACTTTTGGTGCGTATTATTTCCACCATTATGTTTATTAGAAGCGGAAGATACTAAAGAAGTAGATAAAGTAGAATATAAATCATTTATAAAAGAAGTAATAGATAAGTATTTTTAATAGTTTTAAATAATAAAATATATAAGGTGATAGTTTGAAACAACTACTTATATATTTTTTTATTGCAATAGGATTAAGTATGGATGCTTTTTCATTAGCTTTAGCTTATGGAACTACTAAAATATCTAAAAACAAAATAATTATACTAAGCTTAGTAGTAGGATTATTTCATTTCATAATGCCTATAATGGGTTCATTTATTGGAATATCAATACTTTCTAAACTGATAAACAAAGCAGATATAGTAGTAGGAATAATCTTTATAATACTGGCTATAGAAATGTTTATATCAAAAGAAGAAGAGAAAAAAGGTACGATTACTAATATATACTCTTGTATTTTATTTGCTTTTACAGTAAGTATAGATAGTTTTACTGTAGGAATAGGATTATCTCTAACAAACAAAAATATAGTTATACCTAGCATAATCTTTTCTATAATAAGTCTAATATTTACTTTGATGGGTCTTATACTAGGTAAAAAATTAAGTAAAACACTTGGTAAAAAAGCAATCTATGTAGGGATCATAATATTACTAGTTTTAGGTATAAAATACTTATTATAATTATTGACTATGATGATTTAATTTCTTATAATTATATTAGGTGATAGTTGTGTTAGTAGATTTAAATAAAATGCTTTTAAAAGCAAAAAAAGAACATTATGCAGTTCCTCATTTCAATATAAATAATTTAGAATGGACGAGATTTATATTAGAAGAATGTGATAAACTAAATATTCCTGTAATATTAGGAGTTAGCGAAGGTGCTGCTAAATATATGGGAGGATACATTACTGTTACTAACTTAGTTAAATCTTTAATAATAGATTTAGATATAAAAGTACCAGTGTGCCTACATTTGGATCATGGTAGTAGTTTTGAGGTGTGCAAAAAAGCAATTAATGCTGGATTCAGTTCAGTAATGATAGATGCTTCTAAATATCCATTAAATGAAAATATAAAGATCACTAAAGAAGTGGTAGATTATGCACATGAAAGAGGAGTAACTGTAGAAGCAGAAATAGGTCATATTGGAGAAAATGTAAGTAGTAATGATACTAAAGATACTAATGCAAAATTAGATGAATGTATTAAATTGTATGAAGAAACAAAAATAGATGCTATGGCACCAGCTTTAGGAAGCGTTCATGGTTTTTATAAAGGAGAAGCAAACCTTGATTTTGAAACTATGAAAGAAATACATGAAAATCTACCAATACCATTAGTATTACATGGAGGCACAGGCATACCTAATGAAAAAATTTCAAAAGCTATAGAATGTGGTATAACTAAGATTAATGTTAATACTGACTTACAATCAGTATGGTCTAAAGCTGTTAGAAAGTTCTTAGAAGAAGAGAAAGAAGTATATGATCCAAGAAAAATTATTAAAAGTGGAGAAAAAGCTATTAAATCTAGAATTGATGAAATAGTAACATTATATAAAACTCAGTTATAAAATATATAGACTAGAAAGGAGTAAGACATGCAAATAATAGAAATTGAAGGACAAAAAAAATTAAGTGGAACAATAAGAATAAGTGGAGCTAAAAACGCAACAGTTGCTTTAATACCAGCAGCCATTTTAACAGATGAAACCGCAACTATATGCAATGTGCCAGAAATTACAGATACAGATGCATTATGCGATATTTTAGAAGAATTAAATGTAGAAATCAAAAGGGCCAGTGAAAGTATTATAATAGATCCAACTAATATGGTGAATAAAGAGATATGTGAAGAACACTCTAGAAAACTAAGAGCTTCATATTACTTTATGGGAGCACTACTTGGAAAATATAAAAGAGCAGAAATGCATTTCCCAGGAGGATGTTCTATAGGTGCTAGACCAATAGACTTACACTTAAAAGGGTTTGAAGCATTAGGAGCAAAAGTAACTAATGATAAAAACAAATATATAGTAGAAGCTGACGAATTAAAAGGAGCTAATATTTACTTAGATTTTGCATCAGTAGGAGCAACAATAAATATTATGTTAGCAGCTGTTAAAGCAGAAGGAACAACAATTATAGATAATGCTGCTAAAGAGCCAGAAATAGTAAATATCGCAACATTCTTAAACAATATGGGAGCTAAAATAACAGGAGCTGGAACATCTACTATAAAAATTATTGGAGTAGATAAATTACATAATTGTTTCCATGAAGTAATACCAGATAGAATAGAAGCAGGAAGTTATATTATAATGGGCGCTTTATGTGGAAACAATTTAAAAATAGACAATATTATTCCAGAACATATAGATTCTTTAACATCAAAATTAGAAGAAATGGGAGTAGAACTAGAAATAGGAAGAGATTATGTAATGGTTTCTAGAGTAGAAGGGCTTAAATCTACTAATATAAAAACAGCTGTTTATCCAGGATTTCCAACAGACTTACAACAACCTTTTACAGTATTATTAACTCAAAGTGAAGGGAAATCAAAGGTATTAGAAACTATTTGGGAAAACAGATTTATGCATGTTCCATACTTAAATAATTTAGGAGCTGATATAACTGTTAAGAATCAAACAGCTACAATAATAGGCCCAAGAGACTTAAAAGGAACTACAGTAGTCGCAACAGACTTAAGAGCAGGAGCTGCTATGGTTGCGGCAGGATTAACTGCTTCAGGAAAAACAACTATTACAAATGTAGAACATATATTAAGAGGCTATGAACAAATAGTAGAAAAATTAAATAGTGTAGGTGCTAAAATAACATTAAAAGAAATATAATTAAATATATTTCTTTTTTTTGGAGGCACAATGAAAATTATAATAAAACACAAAAAATTAATACTCTTATTAATAATAATTATATCAGTAGTATTAATATCTAAAATAAATATAAACAACAATATCTCTTACACTTCTTTAGGAGATGGATATGCTGAAGGAATAGACTCATATGGAGAAATAAATGGATATAACAAATACTTAAAAAAACATTTGAAAGAGAATAAAAAACTAAATGACTATACTAATCTATCTAATAAAGATATGTCCATAAATGAATTATATACAAATATACTAATCAACAAAAATAATATAAAACAAAAATTACGAGAAAGTAAAATAGTTACTTTATCTATTGGATTAAATGATTTAAGATATAAACTAAGTATTACTAATAATATAAATGATTATAAATTAAATAAAATAATTAATGATATAAATATAGACATAAATAAACTATTAACAGAAATTTCTAAGTATCATAAACATCTAATATATGTAATTGGTTACTATTATAAAGATAATGATGATATATATTTAGTTAAAGGAATTAAAAGAATAAATAAATTATATAAAAAGAAAAATATAATATATATTCATGATAAATCCATTCAAAAGAATAATAAAAAGTATTTAATAAATCCAAATAATATATATTTAAATAAGGAAGGATATAATCTATTAGGATTAAAATTAGTAAAAAAACTTGAAAAATAAAGAAAAAGTTGCTATACTAATATGCGAATTGAATTACTATGACTAATTAAGTCATGGCGGAAGGAGAGATAGTATGAAAAAGGGTATACATCCAGAAATGAAAGATTGTAAGGTTACATGTGCATGTGGAGAAACATTTACTTGTAAGTCAGTAAAAGATGAAATGACTGTAGAAGTTTGTTCTAAATGTCATCCATTCTATACTGGACAACAAAGTAGAGCATCTCGTGCAGGACGTGTTGATAAATTTAACAAAAAATATGGATTTGATAAGAAAGCTGCTTAAAAAAGCAGTTTTTATTTTTATAAAAAAATGTTATTATAAAGATATAAGTAAAGGAGAATAATATGAAAATAGGAATAGCTAATGATCATAGAGGATTAATTTTAAAAAATTATTTAGAAAAAGAATTAGAAAAAATTGGTTATACAGTAGTCAATTATGGTACAAATGCTATAGAATCAGTGGATTATCCAGATTTTGCTTTTAAATTAGGAGAAGACGTAGCTACTAAAAAAGTGGATTTTGGAATTGCTATATGTGGTTCTGGTATTGGAATAAGTATAGCTTGTAATAAAGTTAAAGGAGTTAGGTGTGCTAAAGTATCTAATATAGAAGAAGCTAAATATACAAGAGAAGATAATGATTCTAATATAGTTGCTTTTGGAGAAAAAACTCCTAAAGAAGAAGCTATAGAAATAGTTAAAACATTTATTAATACACCATTTTCTAATTTAGATAAACATATCAATAGAATAAATAAAATAACTAATTATGAGGAGAATAAATAATGTTAGGTAAATTATTATTATATGTACTTGTAACTATGTTAGTTATTTGGGCAATGGATTCAGTTAATATAAATAAATTTTTTAAAAAAGATAAAATTGTTCAAGCAAGAGTATTTTACTTTTTATTAGGAATATCTTTGATATATTTAGTAACTAATTTTATTATGGATTTATTTAGTGTATCAAAAATTTTCTAAAAGAAGTATAATTCTTTTTTTTTGGTTAAAACTTATAATGAGGTGAATAAAATGAAAAGAAAAAAATTAAAGTCTTATGTGTTGCCTAGTTTATTGATGATGTTAATTGCAGGAACAATTCTTTTAACTGCCATAACAACATCATTAAATAAAAATAATGAAGAAGATACTTCTACATATGTATCAAGAATTATCTTAGAACCAGATGTTGCGGTAATTAATGATTCTAGAAAAGTAATTAATCCATATACAGATTCATCAGTAACAATAGGTAAAAGCTATTATGATTATAAGGCAGATGCTAAAGATCAAGAGAAATCAATTATCTATCATGATAATACGTATATGCAGAACTCTGGAATTGATTTTGTAAACAAAAATACTTTTGATGTAGTATCAGTACTAGATGGCACAGTAACAGATGTAAAAGAAGATGAAACATTAGGTAAAATAGTAGAAATAAAACATGATAATGACTATATTAGTATTTACCAAAGTCTATCAGAAGTAAATGTAAAAAAAGGAGATAAAGTAACACAAGGACAAGTACTTGGAAAGAGTGGAAATAATGAATTAGATAAAGAAATGGGAAATCACTTACATTTTGAATTTTATGTAAATGGACAAGTAGTAAATCCAAGTCTTTATCTTGATAAAGAGCTAAAAAGTGATAAAACAAAAGAGTAAAAAGCTCTTTTTTTCATAAAAGAAATAAAATTTAATATATTGTATTATAATTATGAAAAAGTGTGATAAAATAATAGTGACAAAAGGAAGTGAACAAAATATGTTGGCAAAAGATATAGGAATTGATTTAGGTACAGCAAATGTTTTAATTTATATAAAAGGTCAAGGTATAGTATTAAATGAACCTAGTATAGTAGCAATTGATATGGATAGTAAAAACGTTATTGCAGTTGGTACTGAAGCAAATGAGATGCTAGGTAGAACACCAGGTAAAGTAAAAGCTATTAAACCTATGAAAGATGGAGTTATAGCTGATTTTGAAATTACAGAAATAATGTTAAATAGTTTTATTAAAAAGATAAAAGCTAAAAATTTATTTTCTAGACCAAGAATATTAATATGTTGTCCTACCAATATTACACCTGTTGAAAAAAATGCTATTAAAGAAGCAGCAGAAAGAACAGGAGCAAGAAGAGTATATATAGAAGAAGAACCAAAAGTAGCTGCTATTGGGGCAGGAATGAATATATCAAAACCAACAGCTAATATGGTCATAGATATTGGAGGAGGAACTACTGATATTGCTATACTTTCCTTAAATGATATAGTAACTTCCACATCAGTAAGAATAGCTGGCAATGTATTTGATCAAGATATAATAAAATATATAAAAGAAAAGTATAAATTACTAATTGGGGAAAGAACAGCCGAAGATATAAAAATAAACTTTGCTAATATATTTAAACCAAGTAAAAAAGAAAAACTTGAGATTAAAGGAAGAAATTTAATAACAGGGCTTCCTCATACTATAGAAATAACACAGGAAGAAACAGAAGAAGCACTACATGAAAGTATTTTCAAAATCATAAAAGCAACAACTAATGTTTTAGAACAAACGCCACCTGAACTATCTGGAGATATTGTAGATAAAGGAATAGTTTTAACCGGAGGAGGAGCTATGCTACAAGGATTACCTGAACTTTTTGAACAAGAATTAAAAGTACCAGTATTAATTGCAGATTCACCACTTACATGTGTAGTAGAAGGTACTGGAACACTTCTTGATGATATTAAATTATTAGAAAGAAACCAATATTAATTGGTTTTTCTTTTACATTAAAACTAAATTTGATATAATCAATATAGGAAGTGAGATAAATGAAAGAACAAATACTAGATGCTAGTAAGATAGTATTAGTTACATTTTTAGTTTCAGCTTTAATTATGCCATTAATGAAAAGAGTAGCTATTCATGTAGGAGCAATAGATGTTCCTAGAAAAAAAGAAAATAGTAGACATATACATACAAAAACAACTCCATTATTAGGAGCAGTAGGAATATTTTTAGCATTCCTAGTAGGATATATGTTATTTGGAGAACAAAGTGTAAGAATGAATTCCATTTTAATTGGTAGTTTTATAATAATACTTACAGGAATAGTAGATGATATTAAACCTATAAAAGCACATCAAAAAGTAGTAGGACACTTAGCAGCAGCAGCAGTTATAGTGTTCTATGGAAAAATATTACTAAATAATATAACAGTTTTTGGATTCTCATTTGATTTTGGTTCTTTATCACCAATAATCACTATATTATTCATAGTAGCTTGTACTAATATTATAAATTTAATAGATGGATTAGATGGACTAAGTGGCGGAATTTGTTCTATATTCTTCTTAACTATTGGAATTATAGGCTTTTGCCAAGGAAGATCAGGAAGTCTAGTTATGATTTTAACTTTTATAATGTTAGGATCAACTTTAGGTTTCTTATTACACAACTTTTATCCCGCTAAAATATTTGCTGGAGATTGTGCTACATTCTTAGGATTTATAATAGCAGTAATAACATTATTAGAGTTTAAAGGAGCTGC
Source organism: Bacilli bacterium (assembly GCA_017406955.1). GTDB lineage: Bacteria > Bacillota_I > Bacilli_A > RF39 > UBA660 > CAJMSU01. Next base: position 96,476 of record JAFQXM010000007.1, read on the forward strand.
ACTAACATCATTCTTTGTACCAGTAATGATATTAGGTATACCAATATTAGATACATTATTCGCAATTATAAGAAGACTATTAAAAGGTCAAGATCCATTTAAAGGAGATAGAAAACATCTTCATCATCAATTATTAGGAATGAACTTCTCACAGAGAACAACAGTATTAATTATATATGGAATAAATACATTATTTGCTTTATCATCAATATTTTATACATTAAAAGATCAATTAATAGGTGAAATACTATATATAATTATATTTATAATAGTATTATGGTTTGTACTACACACAACTATAATTTCAGATAAAACCCCAAAAAGAACAAAAAAAATAAGAGAAAAATTATCAATAAGAAAGAAAAGAAAAAATACTAAAAAATAGTATTTTTTTTATAATATATATTTAAAAAATGGAAAAATATGGTAAAATTATAATCGTGCAGGTGATTATATGATAAATTTTATAGTATGTGAAGATATAAAAGAGTTATCTAATAAATATAAACAAGAAATAGATAAATTCATGATGAAATATGATATAGATTATAAGTGTCATATGTATACAGATTATGGTAAAGAATGGCAAAGTATTGCTAAAAAGGAAATGGGATTTAAAATATATTTACTTGATATAGTAACCAAAAATGGTTCAGGATTAGATGCCGCAAGACTAATAAGAGAAGAATATGATGATTGGTCATCTATGATTATTATAATAACTTCATATCCGGAATATAAATATGAAGCACTAGGTAAAAGACTAATGTTAGTAGACTTTATAAGTAAAGTAGATAATTGTGAGAAAAAACTTCAAGATGCTTTCTTAATATGTATGAAAAATTATGATAAGAAATATAAGAGTCTAAAATATACTTATAAAAATACAGTTTATAACTTAGAATTTAGAAATATAATTTCTATTGAAAAAGAACAAGATAGTAAAAGATGTTTAATAAAAACAATCCATGGTAATTATTATATTCCAGGAAGTCTAAATCAAGTATTAAAGAAATTAGATAAAAGATTCTTTAAATGTCACAGAAGTATGGCAGTAAATATTAATCAAATAGAAAGATATAACCAAAAGAAGAATACAATATATTTTAAAAATGAAACTAAATCAACATTAGTTGCACGAAACAAAAAGAAGGAGTTGATGGATCGTGTTAGAAGTCTTAACTAAATTAATTTGTTTTATTTTGATGAGTGTAGTAGGTTTTTATATAATAAGGATAATTATAAATAGCAAGGAAAAAATCACCAGTATAAAAAACATATTATTATTAACAATCCCAACTATAATACCTTTCTTTTTGTATAAAATCCAATATACAGGATTATATACGTTGATAACATATTTAATAAATATATTTATATACAAATATATATTTAAAGAAAAAATTATAGAGAGTATTATTTCGACCAGTTTATTAATGATAATTTTATTCTTATCAGATGTAATCAATTCTTTAATATATGTGCCTTTCTTTCAAATAAGTGATATACGAGGAATATGGTATCTAAGATTAATAGGAAATATAACTTTATCTCTTATTTGCGTTGGTTTTTTAGAAATTAAGCAATTTAGAAATTTAATTCAAAAAATATATAAAAAGCTATCTACTAGAAGATACAGAACAAGTATATTGTTTGTTGTCTTGATTATTTCAGTTTTTACAATAATAGAGTATAATTTTGCAATTAAATTTAAATTGGGTTCAGAGTTTTTTATTAATATATTTTTAGTAATAATATTTACTTTTTTAATGTCTCTTTTTATAAGGGAAAAAGATAATAATGATAGATTGGCAAGCGAATATGATAATTTATTTAATTATATTCAAAACTTTGAAGATTGGATTGAAAAAGAACAATTAAATAGACACGAATATAAAAATCAATTAGCGGTTCTTAGGGATATAACAAAAGAAAAGACTACAAGAGCTAAAATTGATGAAATATTAGAGGATAATATTAATTTAGAAGGGGAAGTACTTAATCAACTTAAGACATTACCTAAAGGTGGTATAAAGGGTTTAATGTACTATAAACTAGTAATTGCTCAAAAAAATAAAATTGATCTTACTGTAGACGTTAGTATAAAGAGAAAATCAATTTTAAATAAATTGTCAGAAAAGCAAATAAGAGATTTATGTAAATTAATAGGAATATATTTTGATAATGCTATTGAAGCGGCCAGTGAAACTAGAAAGAAGAGAGTTTTGGTTGAAGTATATGAATTAAAGGATAAGGTTAATATAGTGTTTTCTAATACATTTAAGAAAAACAATAATTTCGATAATAGAAACAAAAAAGGTGTTTCTTCAAAAGGAGATGGACACGGAAATGGATTATATTTTGCTAAAAAGTTAATTTCAAAAAATGAATGGTTAAAAGAGAAACAAGAGATAATAGATGGTTATTACATAGAGCAATTAAGTATATTAAAACTAGAGAAATAAAAAGCTCTAGTTTTTAGTCATTAAATAAGTTGTTTGCTTTTGGTTCGTCAATTAACCACCAAACACATCCTACACTTGCAGCAGTAGTAGCTAACATAGCAACAGCTGCAAAAATTCCAGCTAATCTTTTCACTCTCTTCCCTCCTTTTATTCTATATTGCTAAATACTTCAGTATTTATGCCGTGTTTAAATTTTTATAATTATTATATGGTTGTCCAAATAATCTATAAGTTAATGGGTTAATTACAATTACTTCAATAATTAAACTTGATAATATAAGTGATGTTAAATAATTGTTTTTAAATACTATTATTAATATAGTAAATATAATTCCAATAAGAGTAGTTAATATTTTTCTAATTACTCTTTTTCTTTTGTTTGGAAGAGGTCTTTTTATTGTATCTGCAGGTGCAAATAATAAATAATTAAATATGCAAATTATAGAAATAATAATTTTTAATTCAAATGAAATATTAATTTTCAAAAACAATAATGGAATACAAATAAAATTAATTATTGAAGATATTAAACATTGGTAACTCTTTTCAGCGTGAAATCCAAAACCTGTATATCTAATAATATTAAATAAAATAATAACAATAATGACTTCTTTAAGTATTCCTAATAATATAGCTAAAAGTATAATAACTATTGTCTTAGTCACAGTTAAATATAATCCTTCTAAACCATATTTAAGCTTTTCTATATCTTTTTTAGAGTATTTCTTATATTTAGTGATAAAATTTATACTTTTATCTAAAAACCATTTTTTCATATACCCTCCATATTCACCTAGACTATAGCACTCAAACTTATCTAAAAAATAATATTTCCTTAAAAAGAATAATAGAAAATAGTTGTGTCGAATTTTGTCGAAAACAAAAGTAAAATTACCAAAAAATACCAAAAGTAATACATATTATGGAATTTGCATTTACGAGTTTTATAATTTGCTAGAATTAATTTACCAGATAGGTAGAAGGAGAGGTGTGAGAAGTATGATGTTTGGACACGTAAAGTGGTTCAATAATGAAAAAGGATACGGCTTTATAGAGTACAAGACAGATGAAGATGTCTTTGTTCATTACTCAGCTATTGATATTGACGGCTATAAAACACTATCCGAAGGGCAGTTGGTAGAATTTAAGTTGGTTGAAACTAGCAAAGGGTATCAAGCTTTAAATGTGAAATTAGTAAAAGAAACTGCTGACATTAAGTAGTAGGTTGTGCTATACTAAACATATAAGGAGATGATATTATGGAAATTATTATTCATGGGGATAAGATCAAAGTTACTGATGCTATGAAGGAGTATATTAAAGAAAAATTACAGAAGCTAGACAAGTATCTAGAAAATAGTGATAATGTAAGAGCTAATGTCATAGTAAAAGTAAAGAATTATACTCAAAGAGTAGAAATTACCATACCGCTAAAAACATTTATTTTAAGATCAGAAGAACAACAAGAAGATTTCTATGCAGCTGTTGATAAAACAATTGATAAGTTAGAAAGACAAATAAGAAAGAATAAGACAAAAATGATGTCTAAACATGTTAAAGTTAGTCAAGATTTCAATTTTGCTTCTTTTGATTCAGACGAAGATGATGAAAAGAAAATCGTTAAGAGAAAGAAAGTAGAAGTAAAACCAATGAATGAAGAAGAGGCTATAATTCAAATGGAACTTTTAGGTCATCAATTTTATATGTATAAAGATAGCGAAACTAATAAACCTGCTGTAGTATACAAAAGAAAAGACGAACATTATGGAATAATTGAGTCTGAATAAGAAAAAGAGATAAGAATAAAAAAAAGAAAGAATAACCTTTAAAACTTTCTTTTTTTTTGGTAAAATATATAAATGAGGAGATGACACAATGGGTATATTAAAAAGACTATTAGATCATGAGTATAAAGAATTAAAAAAGTTTAGAAAACTAGCTGATGAAATAGATGCTTTAGACGAAGAATATTCTAAACTTTCAGATAGTAAATTAAAAGATAAAACAGATGAGTTTAAAGAAAGATTATTAAAAGGAGAAACTCTAGATGATATCTTAGTAGAAGCATTCGCAACTGCTAGAGAAGCTTCATATAGAGTTATTGGAGAAAAACATTTTTATGTACAAATACTAGGTGGACTTGCTATTCACTATGGTAATATTGCAGAAATGAAAACAGGTGAAGGAAAAACTTTAACTTGTGTACTTCCAGGTTATTTAAATGCACTAACTGGAGATGGAGTTCATGTAATTACAGTTAATGAATACTTAGCTAGCCGTGATGCTGAATGGATGGGTGAAATATATAGATTCTTAGGATTAACAGTAGGAGTTAATACAAGGGACTTATCACCTTCAGAAAAACAAGAAGTATATAACTGTGATATTCTTTATTCAACTAATAATGAAATAGGATTTGATTACTTAAGAGATAATATGGTTATTAAAAAAGAAGATAGAGTACAAAGACCATTAAATTTTGCTATTATCGATGAAGTTGATTCAGTATTAATAGATGAGGCTAGAACTCCATTAATTATATCTGGTGGAGAAATGAATAGTGCTAATCTATATATAGATGCAGATAGATTTGCTAAAAGTCTAAAAGAAGAAAAAGACTTTATCTATGATGAAAAAAGTAAAAGTGTATCCCTAAATGAAAGTGGTACAGATAAAGCAGAAAAACATTTCCATATAGATAATTTATATGATATAAACAACGCAACACTAGTACACTTTATAAACCAAGCGCTACGTGCAAACTACTCAATGAAAAATGATGTAGACTATGTAGTACAAGATGATGAAGTAGTAATAGTAGATCAATTTACTGGACGTTTAATGAAGGGAAGAGCTTTCTCAGATGGACTTCACCAAGCATTAGAAGCTAAAGAAGGAGTAACTATCAATGAAGAAACTAAGACTCTTGCTACTATAACATTCCAAAACTTATTTAGAATGTATAAAAAACTATCTGGTATGACAGGTACTGCTAAAACAGAAGAAGAAGAGTTTAGAAATATCTATAATATGTATGTTATAGAAATACCAACTAATAAAGAAGTAATAAGAATAGATGCACCAGATTTAGTATATGCAACACAAGAAGCTAAGTATAAAGCTATAATTAACTTCGTAAAAGAATGTTATGAAAAAGGTCAACCTGTTCTTATTGGTACTATAGCTATTGAAACAAGTGAATTAATTTCTAAATTATTAAAACAAGCACATATACCACATGAAGTATTAAATGCCAAGAATCATGCTAGAGAAGCGGAAATAATTTCTAAGATAGGTACAAAAAAATCAGTAACTATCGCAACAAATATGGCTGGACGTGGTACTGATATTAAATTATCAGATGAAATAAGAGATTTAGGTGGATTATGTGTAGTTGGTACAGAAAGACACGAATCACGTCGTATAGATAACCAATTACGTGGACGTTCAGGACGTCAAGGAGATCCAGGATATACACAATTCTTTGTTTCAATGAAAGATGACTTAATGGTAAGATTTGGATCAGATAGAATTGGAACAATGATGGAAAGTATGGGTCTAGGAGACCAAGCTATAAGATCTAAAACATTTACTAAATCAATAGGTACAGCTCAAAAAAGAGTTGAAGGAAATAACTTCGATATAAGAAAAAGCTTACTACAATATGATGATGTAATGAATAATCAAAGAGAAATAATCTATGATAAAAGAAATAAAATATTAGATAATGAATCAATCCATGAAATGATTCTATCTACATTTAGACATCATATAGAAGATGTAGTAAATTCACACTTACCACCAGAAGGATATCTAACAGAAGATGATTATAAAGAAATAGTAGAATTCGTAAATGAAAACTTACTACACAAAGATATAAAGAAAAACAAAATAGAAAACTTATCACCAGAAGAGGCAATAGATACTATAGTAGAACTAGTAACAAAAGAATATGAAGATAAGATAAAAGATATACCAGAAGAAGTAACACAAGAATTTGAAAAAGCAATTACTCTACAAGTAGTTGATAAATATTGGATGGAACATATAAATACAATGTCTCATTTAAGAGAAGGAATCCATTTAAGAGGTTATGCTCAAGAAGATCCACTAAGAGCATATACTATGGAAGGATTCGATATGTTTGATTCAATGCTTCAAAAGATAGATCAAGACGTATCAGTATTCTTACTAAAAGCAGAAATAAGACAAAACATAGAAAGAAAAGAAGTTTCTAAAAAGAAAATAACAAACGAAGGTGGCAAAGAACCTGCTAAACAAAAACCTAAAAGAGTTAAAAAAATAGGTAGAAATGATCCATGTCCATGTGGCTCAGGACGCAAATATAAACAATGTTGTGGTAAATAAGCCCGCAAACCCGCATAAAATAAGGGATTGCGGGTTTTTCTATGATTACAATATTTAGGTAAAAACTGACGTGTTCACTGTCCTAGATAAGTTTTAGATAAGTTATTAAAATCTCACAAACCCTTATAAAATAAGGCTAAAACATATGTTGAGACATTAATTTCAAATTAAATACAAAACTTATCTAAAAATTATCTAAATTGTAATTTATTACCTAAAAGTAGTAATATCAAAATTAATGACAAAGATTTATGGTATAATTTATATAGAAGAAAAGCGGTGATATTCTTGGAAAAAAGCAATCTTTTAAAAGATAATAAAGAACTAATGAAGTATTGGGACTATGAGAAAAATAAAGATTTAAATTTAGATAAGCTAACACTTGGAAGCAGTAAAATTGCATGGTGGAAATGTGATAAAGGCCATTCGTATGATGCAAAAATAAAAAGGAAAAATTATGAAAAAATAATATGCCCCATTTGTTCTAATCATAGAGTACTAAAAGGATATAATGATTTAGCGACAACTAATCCTGAATTATTAAAGGAATGGGACTTTACCAAAAATACTATTTCGCCATATGAGATAACAGCTGGTGCGGAAAAAATGATATGGTGGATTTGTCCTAAAGAGCATTCATACCAATCATATGCTTTTAACCGTAAAAGAGGAGTTGGATGTCCAATTTGTGATGGTAAGAAAGTATTAATTGGATATAATGATTTAGCAACAACAAATCCTAAAATTGTAAAAGAATGGGACTATGAAAAAAATAGAAATCTTAAACCAACTGACATTACAGAAGGAAGCGCTATAAATGTTTGGTGGAAATGCGATAAAGGCCATTCGTATGATGCAAGAGTGAAAGATAGAAAACGAGGATTAAATTGTCCATTCTGTTCAAATAAAAAAGTATTAGTCGGTTTTAATGATTTATATACATATTGTATTAATAATCATCTTGAAGAAATAATAGAAGAATTTGATAATGATAAAAACAAATTTTCAATGAAAGACGTTACAGCAGGTAGTGATAAAGAAACATGGTGGAAATGTCCAAAGGGGCATTCATACCAGTCTAGTCCATCCAGAAGAGTTATGAGAGGATCTGGCTGTGGGATTTGTAGCCATAATATTCTAGTAAAAGGTGTAAATGATTTACTAACCACACACCCTGAAATAGCAAAAGAATGGGATTATAAAAAGAATAAAGTTGGTCCAGATGAAGTAATGGCCGGAAGCAATATAGATAAATACTGGTTTATTTGTCCAAAAGGCCATAGTTACCATACCACTGTCTTAGGTAGAAAAAGAGGAACTAACTGTCCACAGTGTAACATAGAAAAGCATACATCAATTCCAGAAAGATCAATTTATTATTACATGAAAAAATATTTTGTTGATGTAGTTGATAGTTATCATAGTAAAAAAATCGGAAGAAAAGAAATTGATATATTTTTGCCAGCATTTAACTTTGGGATAGAGTATGATGGTAGAGCTTGGCATAAAAATTATAAAAGAGATATAGAAAAAGATAACCTTTGTTTAAAAAATGATATTACGTTATTTAGAGTAAGGGAAATAGGTTGCTTCGAATATGATAGTAGTTCAATAAAAAAATATATAAATCCATATGATATAAAAGAATTAAATGAAGCAATTAAATCTATTTTTGATTATATAAATAAAAAATATAAACAAAACATTAGTGTAGATATAGATATTGAAAGAGATAAAATCAAAATTCTTGAATTAATGAACTTATCCGAAAAAGAAAATTCAATTGCTAAGTATTGTCCAAGTATTAAAAAATATTGGGACTCAACTAAAAATGGATTGATTACTCCTGAACAAATTTCACACGGAAGTATGAAAAAAGTATTTCTAAAATGTGAAAAAGGCCATGAGTGGGATAAAATTGTAAGTAATATTAGAAAAGAAATAAAATGTCCATTTTGTTTTGGAAGAAAAGTACTACCTGGATTTAACGATTTGGCAACTACTCATCCTGAAATATCAAAAGAATGGAATTATGAAAAGAATGGAGATCTTAAACCAACAGACATTAAAGCAGGAAGTAATAAAAATGTATGGTGGAAGTGTGAAAGAGGTCATGAATGGCAAGCTGTTATAAATATAAGAACTAACGGATATAGAAAATGTTCAATTTGTTCGAAATCATTGACAGTGAGATAAATATCTAAATAAAAGAAAACTAATTAACCAATAATGACATTTTATGGAAAAAGTAGTATAATGGAACTATAGAAATTCTATACAATTAAAGTATAGATTTTTTTCTTTTAAGGAGGATTAAACTATGAGTGACACTATTATAGCATCCATTATAACTGGTATTGTTAGCCTTATTGTAGGTTTCATCTCTGGATATAAGTATTGCTTTAAAACAAATATTGTAAAAAGGCAATTTCAAAAAGCAAGAGATAATGCATCTCAAATTCAAGTGGGTGAACTAAATGGTAAAAAGTAAAAAAACGCAAAAAGCTGGGAACAATGTTAACCAATATCAAATAGAAACGATTAATGTAAATGTTACCCCTGAAGATGTAAGGGATATGATAAAGAGGGAAAATGAATTGCTATTAGCAAATTCTCGAATAGTTGCATTAGAAACAGCACAAAAACGATTAGATAATTATACGGATGTTTTAATTCCAAAACTTGTAAAAGCTGAAGTATTATCAGCGTTTAATGAACCAGAAATACAAATGTTGTATAAAAAGACAGAGGGTACAGCAATATGTACAGAGAGAAAGGCTGATTACGAAATGTTATCTGAGTTATTAATACATAAAATTAATAAAAAGGAAGATTATTTAGTATCAGCATCAATAGAAAAGGCTATATCTGAAGTAAATAATATATCTGTAGATGCATTGATGACTTTAACATTAATTTTTTCAATTGTTACATATATTCCAGCATCTGGAAAAACAAAAGCCGGGTTAAAAGCATTAGATGATTTATACGCACATTTATTGGAATATTTTGAACTTCCTGATGATAATGATTGGAAGGATAATCTTGAAATTGTTAATGCTATTAAAACCTTTAATATTGGAAATAGTAAAAAATTAGATGACTATTTTTATGAAAGATTTGAAGGCTATTCATCAATGGGATTAAAAATTGGAAGTGAACAATATAATGAAGCTATAAAAAAAATATTGTCTGTTAATTTACCACAGAATATATTAGTAAAAAATGATATAGATGATGAATATGTTAGAATTGAGATATTACATAAAAGCAATATTGATGATTTATCATTAACTATAAATATTAATGGCGTTTCATATACCAAGCCATTAACTGAAGAACAAAAAAGTGTGTTGAAAGAAATATATGATAATTATGAAGTGAAAAGCAATGATACAAAGGAAAAATTCGTTAGTATATTGAATGAATTTGATAATATAAAAAAAATCATAGAATGGTGGAATAAAAATATTGTTAATTATTCCTTTGAAATTACACCTATAGGTAAAGTTTTAGCTTGCACTAATGCAGTAAGAATCGATAGTAGTTTGCCTAATATTATTATGAAAAATAAGTCTAAATAAAATTAAATTTTTTTAGATAAGTTTTTAGATAAGTTCTGCTAGGTTTGCCGGGTGCTACGGAGTGCTCCCAAGTGCAATCAAGTGCCGAATTAACGAGCCAAGTGCTCCCAAAAGCTCCCAAAATCCCCAATACAAAAGGCCATGTGGCAGTGGTAAAAAGTACAAACAATGTTGTGGTAAATAAAAGACTATTTATAGTCTTTTTTTGTGCTATAATAAAAATAGGAGGATAAGATATGATTAAATTTGATTTTGAAACACATGTTGATAGTAATATACTAGAAGAATATAAAGAAGTATTAAATAAAAAAGAAGAAGTATTAGAACAATTTAATAATAGTAGAATGATTGGATGGAGTAAGCATATTGGTAAAAATAATTTAGACAAAATAAATAATACAGCTAACTACATAAAAGAAAATTTTGATTGTTTAGTAGTAGTAGGTGTAGGTGGATCATATCTTGGTAGTTATGCTTTTAGTCAGACATTTAAAAAATATTTTAAACCCCATCCATTTGAAGTCATATATGTTGGAACAACACTATCTACTAAGTTTTTAAATGATTTATTAGTAGAATTAGAAGATAAGAATTATTGCGTAAATGTTATTAGTAAAACAGGTAAAACTATGGAAACTAATATGATATATAATTTCTTAAAAGAAGATTTATTAAGAAGATATGGATATGAATCAGTAAAAGACCATGTCATTATAACAACATCTGATGATGGTAATAATCTAGATAGTGAACCATGTCTTGAAAAATTTGATATTCCAAAAAATATCGCAGGAAGATATTCTTTTCTAACTGCAGCTCATCTTCTACCTTTAGCGACTAATTTTGATATATATGACATAGTAGATGGCTATTATGAAGGAGCAAATTTAATAGATGAAGCTTTTAATTATGCAGGAATAAGATATTTGTTATTTAAACAAGGTAAAATAGTAGAGAATTATTCTATTCACGAAGAACATATGGTAGCGTTTACTGAATGGTTAAAACAATTATTTGCTGAAACTGAAGGTAAAGAAGGAAAAGGAATTTTACCTATGTCTACACTATATACAAGAGATCTACATTCTTTAGGACAATTTATTCAAGAAGGAAATAAAATATTATTTGAAACTTTTATTAGATTTAAAAAGAGTAATATAATAAACTATAAATCTTTAGATATTAATGATATTAATAATAAAGTGCTTGATTCAGTAATAACTGCTCATCATAAAGGAAATACAAATATATTAGAAATAACAATGGATGAATTAAATGTTAAAGAACTATCTAAATTAATATATTTCTTTATGCTTAGTGCATCTTTTTCAGGATATTTATTTGGAGTAAATCCATTTGATCACCCTGGAGTAGATGTTTATAAAGAAGAAGCGAAGAATTTATTAGATGAAGTAATTAATTTTTAATATATTAGAAGTTTGGAGGAGCAATAATGAATAAGTATATGGAAATAGCTAACGAATTAGCAAAAGATAATTTAAATACAAACAATGGAGGCCCTTTTGGAGCGTGCATTGTTAAAGATGGAGAAATAATAGGAAAAGGTTCAAATAATGTATTAAAAAATAATGATCCAACTGCTCATGCAGAAGTAATGGCTATTAGAGAAGCGTGTCATAATATTAATTCATATGATTTAAGCGGTTGTGAATTATATACAAATTGTTTTCCATGTCCAATGTGCTTATCTGCTATAATTTGGGCTAATATTGATAAAGTATATTATGGCAACACTAAAGAAGATGCTGCTAAAATAGGTTTTAGAGATGAATATATATATGAATTTATTAAAAGTACAGAAAAAAATAATATAGAGTTAAAATGCATAGACAGAGAAGAAACTATAAAAGCATTTGATAAATTTATAGAAAAAAAAGATAAAGTTATATACTAATATAGACAATATATAAAAGCAGAACTTAAATCTGTTTTTTTATTTGTTATATAAACAAAAACTACAAGATTATGAACTTTCATATTTTTATGGATTAGTAAATAGACATAGATTCTATAGTTATGATGCATCTTCATCAGTTAGTAAAACACAAAAATTTGTATATATGAAAAATTTAATGCCAGATAACGAAGAAATATATAAATGGTATATGAAAGGTTCTACTAACGAAGAAGAAGATAATAATTTAATAGAAGCCTTCAGAATGGCTATGATTAATTATAATTAAAGTGGTTCAGTTAAGATTTAAATAAAGAAAAAAGTAGAATTTTCTACTTTTTTATTATTAATAGATAATTTGTGTTATAATATTGCTGGAGATTTTGTATATAAAAAGGAGTAATATTATGACAGAATGTATAATAGATGGAGTAATAGACACATTAAAACTATTACCATATTTGTTAATAACTTTTATAATAATAGAATATATTGAACATAAACTTAGTAAGAAGAATCAAAAAGTATTAGTAGAAAATGAAAAATATGGGCCCATATTAGGAGGAATACTAGGAGCTATACCACAATGTGGATTTAGTTCTATGGCTGCTAATTTATTTTCAGGTAGAGTAATTACTATGGGTACTTTAATTGCTGTATTTTTATCTACTAGTGATGAAATGTTACCTATAATGATTAGTGAACATGCAGATATACTTTTATTATTAAAAATAATTGGTTTTAAAATAATAGTAGGTATTATAATAGGTTTTATAATAGATATATTCTATAGAAAAAAACATAATAAAGATAATATAGATATATCACATATATGCGAACATGATCATTGTGATTGTAAGCATAATGGAATAATAAAATCTAGTATCAAACATACAATTAAAATAGGATTATTTATTTTAATAGTTAATCTTTTACTTAATATTATTATATTTAAAGTAGGGGAAGATAATTTATCTAATTTATTACTACATAAAAATATATTTACTTATTTTATCGCAAGTATTATAGGATTAATTCCTAACTGTGCAAGTAGTGTTTTAATAACAGAATTATATTTATCTAAACTAATAACTATTGGTACACTATTATCAGGATTATTAACAGGTAGTGGATTAGGTATATTGTTATTATTTAAAACTAATAATAAATTAAAAGAAAACTTAACTATAGTATCTATTATATACTTTGTAGGAGTAATTATAGGTATGTTAGTAGATCTATTTATATAGTTTGACAAATATTAAAAAAAGTAATAAAATAAAGAAGAAATTTGTTGATGAAGAAGTTATCTAAGTAGTTAATTTGAAACTCTATACAGGAAGTTATGATCATTGACTGAGAATCATAATAGAAAGACAAATTAATGAATTTCAATAATGGAGTCAAATCGTTTAGAGCGTTAATCTATTAGAGGTAGTAGAAATACTATAAAAAAAGGTGGTACCACGAGCAATTCGTCCTTTATGGGTGTTTTGCTCGTTTTTTATTTAACGTTTAAATGATAGAAAGGAAAATATATGAAAGAAGAATTAGAAAAAATTAAAAGTAAGGGATTAGAAAGAATTAAGGAAGCTAAAGATATTTCTGAATTAGAAGAAATTAGAAAAGAAATAACTGGTAAGAAAAGTGAATTATCTGATGTATTAAAACATATGAAAGATTTATCTAATGAAGATAAGAAAACTGTTGGTATGAAAGTCACTGAAATAAAAAAAGATTTTTCAGATAACCTAGATAAAAAGAAAGAAGAGCTAATTGAATCAATGAGTGTATTAGAAGAACCTATTGATCTAACTTTGCCAGGTAAAAAAGTTAATGAAGGATCTCTTCATCCTATTACACAAATGCGTAATGATTTAAACGATGCTTTTTTATCATTAGGTTTTGAAGTGTATAGTGAAGATGATATCAGTAGTGAAAAATATGCTTTTGATAATTTAAATTTCCCAAAAGATCATCCAGCTAGAGAATCTATGGATACATATTGGATAGAAGGAACAGAAAATAAAGAAGGTGCAGAAAGATTATGTTTAAGACCACATTTAACAGGAGGATCTGTTAGATATTTAATGAGTCATGGCGCCCCTGCTAGATTCGTATATCCAGGAGGAGCATTTAGAAATGAAACAACAGACGCTAGACATGAAAGAGCCTTCGTTCAATATGAAGCTTTAATAGTAGATAAAGATATATCATTCTCATCAGGAATGGTAATGATTCAAACAATACTAGAAAAAGTATTTGGTAAAAAGATAAATACTAGAATGAGAGAAGGATTCTTCCCATTTACTGAACCAGGATATGAAATAGATATGGAATGTTTAGTGTGTGGTGGAAAAGGCTGTAAAGTATGTAATAACGTTGGTTGGATAGAAGTTATGCCAGGAGGAGTTATTCATCCTAATGTTTTAAAATCCGCAGGATTAGATCCAGAAGAGTGGACAGGATTTTATATTAATATAGGATTAGACAGATTAGTAATGATGAGATATGGAGTAGATGATGTTAGACTATTCCATAGTGCTGATTTAAGATTCTTAAAACAATTTAAATAGAAAGGAAGATAATATGAGAGTATCGTTAAATTTAATAAAAAAATATATAGATTTACCTAAAGATATAACAGATAAACAAATAGCTTATGATATGACTCTACGTACTGTAGAAGTAGAAGATGTAGAATCTACTGCAGATAAATATCATGATATAGTAGTTGGTAAAATCTTAGAGTTAAAGAATCATCCAAATGCCGATAGATTGAGAATATGTATAACTGATATTGGAGAAGATAAACCAGTACAAATAGTATGTGGGGGAACTAATCTATATGAAGGAGAATATGTAGTAGTATCTAAACCAGGATCAGAAGTAGTATGGCATGGAGAAGGAGAACCAGTAAAAGTAAAAGAAACTAAGATGAGAGGAGAATCATCATATGGAATGATTTGTGCTGCATCAGAAGTATATTTAGAAGATTTCTTCCCATCAGATAACGAATATGAAATAGTTGATTTAAAAGGAGTAGACTGCAAACCAGGAGATAATATTGCTGATATAGTAGAAATGAATGATACTGTATTAGAAATAGATAATAAATCACTATCTAATAGACCAGATTTATGGGGACATTATGGTATAGCTAGAGAATTATCAGCTATTTATAACGTTCCATTAAAGAAATTAGATACATATAAATTAGATAAAGATTTACCAAAATATAATGTAGAAATAAAAGAAAAAAATAAATGCAATAGATATATTGGAGTAGAAATAGATGGTATCTATGAAAAAGAATCTCCAACGTGGATGAAATCATTACTTTCAAAAACTGGACAAAGACCAATAAATGCTATTGTAGATATAACTAACTATGTAATGGTAACAGTAGGACAACCTCTACATGCTTTTGATAAAACACATGTTAATGGTGAAAAAATAATAGTTAGAAATGCTAAAGAAAATGAAGAATTATTATTACTAGATGATAACAGTATTAAACTAACTAAAGAAGACTTAGTAATAAGTGATGAAGCTGATGCTATGGCTTTAGCGGGTATTAGAGGTGGAAAAAAAGATTCTATCTTACCTGATACTAAAGGAATAGTATTAGAAGTCGCAAACTTTTCTGCCAATACTATAAGAAAAACAGGTAAAAGATTTGCTGAAAAAACAGATTCATCAATTAGATATGAAAAAGGAATAGATACACAGAGGGTTGATCAAGGAGTAAATTTAGCTCTAGAATTAATAAAAGAAATATTCCCAGATAGTAAAATAGTTAAATATGTAGATGTTTATCCAAATAAAACAAAGAATAATAAAATAGAAGTAACAGAAGAGTTCTTAGATACAAGATTAGGTAAAAAAATAGATAGAAAATCTATTACTCAAATACTAACATCTTTAGGATATGAAGTATCTTATAAAGATAAAATATATGATGTAGTTGTTCCGACATGGAGATCTACAGGCGATATATCTTTAAAAGATGATGTAATGGGAGATATAGCTAGAATACTATCATTTAATAGTTTTGAAGCAAAACCAATAGATATTACTATAGAACATTCTATTAACCAAAGAGAAGTATCACTAACTAGAAGAATATCTGAATATTTAGCTAATAGATGTGGATTTTATGAAATATATACATATCCATGGATAGACGAAAAATACATAAATGCTGCTAGAATAGATACTTCTAAATCATTAAAATTAACTACCCCACCTGCACCAGAACTAGCATATCTTAGAAGTTCATTAATACCAGGTATGTTAGAAGCAATTTCTAAAAACTTAAGATACTATAATAATTTTAAATTATTTGAAATAAAGCAAGTGTATGAAAAAGGTGATTATAGACCATCTTCTGAAGATGAAATATTACCAATTCAAACAAATTATTTAACTGGATCTATAGTAGGTAAAAATGCTAAAGAAATATTCTATGAATTAAAAGGTATTATAGAAGAAATGTCTAGATATAACCATATGGAAGATATAGAACTAATACAAAAAGAAAAACCTGCTTGGGCAGATAAAAACGCTTATTTAAATATAGTTAAAAATAATGAAATAATTGGTTCTTTAGGATTATTATCAGTACAAACTATGAATAAATCTAAAATAAAAAGAACTAATGTAGCTATATTTGAAATTAATATGGAAAAACTAACTCCATATAAATCTAGAACTAATACATATGAAAGACTACCAGAATTACCATTAGTAGAAAAAGATTTATCTATAATAGTTGATAAAGATATTAAATGGGAAGATATAATTAATCCTATAAAAAACAAAGTAAAAGAAATAGAATTTGTAGATGAATATAAAGGTAATCAAATACCAGAAGGTAAAAAATCTATTACTTTAAAACTTAAAATGATAAATGAAGGTTCTACTATGACATCAGATGAAATAAATAATAAAATGAAAAGTATTCTAAAAGTTCTAAATAAAAAATGTAACGCTACATTAAGAGAAGAATAAAAAATTAAAATTTTTTAAAACTTATTATATAATTTCATAAAAAAATAGAGATTAATATACTATCTCTATTTTTTATATTGTTTTTGTTCTAACATAATATCATTCATAATATTTTCTGCATATAATTGATCGTTATCATATAAATTATTAAAGTTTTCTAAAATATTAAAGTTATATTTAATTTGATCAAAGAAATTAGGAATACTACTATTGATTAAATCAAAACTATCCTTAATATTAAATTCTTCTATTTCTAAGGCAGTTCTAAGAATACTTTTTAACTTTTTATCATTAGATGAAGCTACTGTAACTTTATTATCAGCTTTAAGTTTTAATATATCATCTTTTTTTTCTATTTCTAAATAGTCATTATCCTCATAATCATCAAGGCTTATATTTTCTATAGCTAATAAACTGTTGTTATCTTTTTCTAAAAATTTAATTTTTTTAATACATGATTCACCGTTTTCATCTTTTGAAATTGAAATCATAAAAGCATCATTATTTATATAAATATCATATATAGTGAAATCTTTCATACCATAGAATCTAAAATTGTCATTATTAAACCATACATTATAAACTCTATCTCCATATTTCTTAAAACTAGCACTTAAATCTAAATTACCTTCTTCATCAATATTATAGTTAAGTATATGACTACTATCTATATAATTATTAGTAGTAGGTAAAGACATATTCATATCTTTAGATATGCCAGTTATTAAGTCTTTATTATTCATACTATTACCTCCAAAAAAGGAACTATATTATACCATATTTTAATAAAAAAGTAAATATGATAGTTTTTATTTAAAAAAATTGTAATTTATTGTATAATATAGGCAAGAAAGGAGTGTTTTTATGATCTTAACAGCTTTAACAGACAAAGACATGTCTATTGCATTAGCAGGTGGATTTTTAGGAGCTATATTTTCATTAATTGCAATCGCAGTTATTGCAGCTTATGTTTTATTGGTAGTAGCATCTTGGAAAATATTTACAAAAGCAGGTATTGCAGGATGGAAATCAGTAATTCCAGTATATAATGTATATCTACTTTATAAAATTTCAGGTGTTAATTTCTGGGTTTGGTCTTTTGTTCCAACAATACTTTGCGGTGTTGTACAATCAATTGCAGGACCAAATGCTGAAAACGTAAATGCTTGGGTAACTATTTTACTAATCGCAGTTTTAGTATATGCAATAGTTGGTACTTGCAAATTCGTAAAAGGTTTAGCTAAGTCATTTGGAAAAGGAACAGGTTTTGCAGTAGGATTATTCTTCTTCCCTAATATTTTCAAACTTATCTTAGGATTTGGAAAAGCAAAATATGTAGCTAAGAAGAAATAAATACACAAATAATTAAAGATATTCATAAGTATGAATATCTTTTTTTGTGTTATAATGAATAAAAATAAGGAGTATTTATGAATAATTTGAAAGAATATAGTAAAAAAGAAATAATAGAATTAGTAAAAAAGAATAAGATAACTGCTAAAGATTTTGTAGATTCTGGAATATGTCCTACTTGCTTTGATAGAGAGAATAATAATATATTATATGGAGATAATAAAGATAAAATAATATATGAAGATGAGGATATTGAATGCTTTTTAGTAGGAAATCCAAGAGCTAATGGACATACTGCTATTAGTAGTAAGAAACACTATAAAGATATGATGGCAATAGATGATCTATTATGTAAAAAAGTATTTATTTTTTCTAAAAAAATGATGAATATAATAAAAGAAGTATATAAAACAGAAAGTGTTTATTTATGTACTATGTGTGATGGACCTATGAATCACTTTCATGTGCAGTTAATTCCTAGATATTCTAATGAAAAAAGAGGTTCTAAAAACTTTGTTAAACCTAGATTACGTTATATAGAAGATAAAGAAAAACTAGATAAATTAAGAAAATTAATAAAAGAATAATGTTTACTTAGTAAGCATTTTTTTATTTAAAAGTTTATGTTATAATTTAGATAGAATAAAGCAAATTATTAAATAGAAAGTAGGCGCATATATGTATAAAGTATTAAAAAACGAAAAATTAAATGAAAATTCTTTTGAAATGGTTGTAGAAGCACCATTAGTAGTTAAAAAAGCTATGCCAGGACAATTTGTAATAGTAATGGCAAAACCTGATAGTGAGAGAATTCCTCTAACTATTTATGATTATGATAAAGAAAAAGGACTACTTCATCTTATTTATCAAGTGGTAGGGGCTTCTACTTTAGAGTTAAGTAAAGTAAAAAAAGAGATGTTTGGAGTAGTTGGACCATTAGGTAATCCTAATGAAATATGTGAAAATATAGATAAATTTAAATCTAAAAAAGTAGTTTATGTTGCGGGTGGTGTAGGAGTTGCGCCTGTATATCCACAAGTTAAATATTTAAAAGAACATGGTATTAAAGTAGATGTTATCTATGGAGCTAGATCTAAAGATTTATTCTTAATTCAAGATAAAATAGAAACTGTGGCAAATAATATATATTATGCAACAGATGATGGTAGTTTTGGTACTAAAGGATTTGTTACTACTGTTTTAGAAGAACATATTAAAGATTATGATATATGCGTCGCAATTGGACCGGTAATAATGATGAAAAACGTCTGTGATTTAACTCAAAAATATAATTTAAAAACAATAGTTAGTATGAATCCAATTATGGTAGATGGTAGTGGTATGTGTGGTGCCTGTCGTTGTGAAGTAGATGGTAAAACAAAATTTGCTTGTATCCATGGACCAGAATTTGATGGACATAAGATTAATTTTGATATAGCTCTAAACAGAATGAACATTTATAAAGAAGAAGAACAAGTTAAATTAAAAGAAATGGAGGCTAACTATGAATAATGATCAAAAAACTAAAATGAGAGTTCAACCTCCAAAGGAAAGAGTAAAAAATTTTGATGAAGTTGCGTTAGGATATACTAAAGAAGAAGCGATGAAAGAAGCGAGTAGATGTCTACACTGCGTTAATCCTAGATGTGTTAAAGGATGTCCTGTTAATATAATGATTCCTGATTTTATCAAAGCAATTAAAGAAGAAGATATAGAAAAAGCCTATGAAATAATTACAAAGTCATCATCACTTCCCGCAGTATGTGGAAGAGTATGTCCGCAAGAAAAACAATGTGAAAAGATGTGTATTAAAGGATTCAAAAGTGATGCCATATCTATTGGATCACTTGAAAGATATGTTGCGGATGAAGCGATGAAGAATAACTATGGATCAGTAAAACCAACAAAGAAAAAGAAAGAAAAAATTGCAGTCATAGGTAGTGGGCCTGCTGGACTTAGTTGTGCAGGAGAGTTAGCTAAAGAAGGATATAATGTAACTATTTATGAAGTTTTACATAAAGCCGGAGGAGTATTAACTTATGGTATTCCAGAATTTAGATTACCTAAATCTATTGTAGAAAAAGAAGTAAATAGTTTGAAAGACTTAGGAGTAGAAATAAAAACAGATGTACCTATTGGTAATGCTATTACTATTGATGAACTAAAAAAAGAATATGATGCCATATTCTTAGGTACAGGAGCAGGACTTCCCAAATTTATGAATATTAAAGGAGAAGATGCTAATGGAGTATTTTCTGCTAATGAAATATTAACTAGAATAAATTTAATGAGTGCATATAAATCTGATGGAAAAACACCAATAAAAAAAGGAAAAGTTGCCTATATTATAGGTGGTGGTAATGTTGCTATGGATGCAGTTAGATCTCTAAGACGTTTAGGAGTAGAAACACACTTAATGTATCGTCGTAGTGAAGAAGAATTACCTGCTAGAAAAGAAGAAGTAGAGCATGCTAAAGAAGAAGGTATTGAATTTAATTTATTAACAAACCCTGTGGAAATACTTACTGACAAAGATAATAATGTTATTGGCATGGAAGTAGTTGATATGGAATTAGGGGAACTAGGAGAAGATGGACGTAGAAGTGTTAGTGAGAAAAAAGGATCTAATCATAAAGTAACTTGCGATATGGTTGTTATGGCACTAGGTACTTCTCCAAATCATGAAGCTTTAAAAGAAAGCAATATTAAACTTAGTGATAGAGGATTAATAGTAGTAGAAGAATCTAAAACTTCTATTAATAATGTATATGCAGGTGGGGATATAGTAACCGGAGCTGCTACTGTAATATTAGCTATGGAAGCAGGTAAAAAAGCCGCTAAAGAAATTATAAATAATTTATAACAAAAAAAGGAGCCTTAATGGCTCCAATCTATTTATAGAGGATCTTCACATTATACAGTGAACCTTCCTCAATAATAATATATGTAATAATAAGAAAAAATATACAAAAATTGAAAATATTTATATATTATGTTAATTTATAAGTAAATAATTAAATAATGGGTAAAATAGAAAAGAGGATTTATGGAAAAAAGTGATATAAAAAAAGAATTGTTAAAACAAACAAAAAAAGTTGAAGAACTATGGAGGTTACTTTGACATAGATAGAAAGTTAGAAGAAATTAAATCTTTAGAACAAGAAATGACAAAACCTAATTTTTGGGATAATAAAGAAGAAAGTGATAAAGTAATTTCAGAACTTACTAATTTAAAGAATATTAGTTCGACTATATCTAGTATTAAAGAAAAATTAGATTCTGATAATGAATTAATAGATTCATTAGAAGAAAATGATTCTGACATGTTAAGTATTATAGAAGAAGAACTAAATAGTTTAAAGAAAGATATAGATGAATTATCTCTAAATATCTATTTAAGTGGACCATATGATAAAAACGATTGTATTTTAGAAATACATCCAGGAGCGGGAGGTACAGAAAGTTGTGATTGGGCTTCAATGCTTTATAGAATGTATACTAGATACCTAGAAAAAGAAGGTTATAAGATAAGTATACTTGATTATCAAGTAGGAGATGAAGCGGGTCTTAAAAGTGTAACTATCTTAGTTAAAGGTACTAATGCCTATGGTTATTTAAAAAACGAAAAAGGTGTTCATAGATTAGTAAGATTATCCCCTTTTGATTCTAATAATAGAAGACATACATCATTTGCATCTGTTGATGTAACACCAGAAATAGAACAAAATAATGAAATAGATTTAGATGAAAAAGATTTAAAAATAGATGTTTATAGATCAACAGGAGCAGGTGGACAAGGAGTAAACACAACAGATTCAGCAGTTAGAATTACTCATTTACCTACTAAGATAGTAGTAACTTGTCAAAACGAAAGAAGTCAAATACAAAATAAAGAGCAAGCTTTAAAAGTATTAAAGAATAAATTATTACTATTAGAAATAGAAAAGCAAGAAAAAGAATTAAACAAAATAAAAGGAAATCAAGCTAATATAGACTTTGGTTCTCAAATAAGAAGTTATGTTATGCATCCATATTCTATGGTAAAAGATCATAGAACAAATATAGAAACAAGTAATGTAGAAAAAGTATTAGATGGAGATATAAATTTATTTATAGAAGAAAATTTAAAAAAGGAGCTATAATATGAATTTCTTTTCTGAAAGAAACAATTTAAAAATAGTTAAGCAAATTAATTCTAAAGCTTCATTAAAAAGATATATAGAATTCTTTATAGGTTGCCTAGTATCTGCAGTAGCTTATAATATCTTTTTAGCACCTAATAATATTGTAGCTGGTGGAGTTAGTGGTATTGCAATAGTTTTTAATTATGTATTTAAAATAGATAATTATATTACAATATTAATAGGTAATATATTATTAGTTATATTGTGTTATTTTATGATGGGTAAAGAAAAAACAAAAAACACTATTCTAGGATCATTAGTTTTTCCATTGTTAGTTATGCTAACAGCTAATATAAATAATTATCTAAGGATAGATACAACACAGTTATTATTATCTTCAGTATTTGGAGGAATACTACTAGGCCTTGGTGGAGGAATGATCTTTAAAGCTGGTTTTTCAACAGGAGGAACGGATATTCTAAATCATATAATAGCTAAATATAAAAAAATAAGTGTAGGAACATCTATTCTTTTAACAGATGGATTAATAGTATTATTATCAGCTTTCATATTTGGCCCAATAAGACTTATGTATTCTATAATAATACTTTATTTAACCAGTATAATGTCAGATAGAATAATATTAGGTATATCTGATAGTAAAGCTTTTTATATAATTACAAAAGAAAATAAAAAAGTAAAAGAATATATATTAAAATATTTAAGCCATGGAGTAACAGTTTTTAATGCTACAGGGGGATATAATAACAATAAAGAAAATGTATTAATGTGTGTACTTCCTACAAAAGATTATTATAAACTAAAAGAAGGTATACATACTATTGATAAAGATGCTTTCTTTGTAGTAACAGATTCATATGAAGTAGTTGGTGGTGAGTAGATGGAAAATGTATTAGAAAATGTAATAGAAACAATAAGAAAAAAAGATGTACTAAAGAGAACAGTGATCTTAATAGTAGCTTTATTTATATCAGCTTTGGTATATAATATATTACTATTACCATTTAATTTAGTATCAGGAGGAGTAAATGGTATAGGTGTTATTTTTAGATATATGTATCATATAGATCCTTCAGTTATAATATTAGCAGTATTAGTAATTTGCACATTATTAAGTTTTATATTTCTAGGTCCAGAAAGAACAGCTGGTACCTTAATAGCATGCATAGTATATCCAGTTTTTGTAGAATTAACATCTCCATTAGCAGAAAAGTTTGCTTTGCAAACACAAGATATGTTATTAGTATCAATATTTGCTGGAGTATTATTAGGTTTATCCAATGGACTAATATATAAAACAGGATATAGTAATGGAGGGCTACAAATAGTTAGTCAAATTTTATATAAATATTTTAATATACAGATATCAAAATCTAATTTAATGATTAATGCTACTATAGTAGTAATAGGAGGATTATTCTTTGGTTGGACAATGGTAATGTATGCAATAATATTATTATATATTAGTACCATAGTAATAGATAAAGTCTTACTTGGTATATCCAATAATAAAGCCTTTTATATCATTACTCATGAAGAGAAAAAAGTAAAAGATTATATAATTAATAGTTTAAATCATAGTGTAACTACTTTTGATGTTAAAGGGGCATTTTTAGAAAAGAAAAGAACAGTATTACTAGCAGTTATACCATCAAGAGAGTATTTTAGAGTAACAGAAGGTATAAAACTAATAGATAAAGATGTATTCTTTGTAGTAACAGATGCCTATCAAGTAGAAGGAGGAAAGTAATTAACATAAGTAGACACTTTCCAAATAAAGGTAAGAAAAGTTAATTTAGTTACCTTTTTTTTTGTCGAAAAATATGGTATACTTATTTATACTAGTGGAGGTATTATATGGACTTAATTAACTTAAAAAATGTAGAGAAAAAATACAAAAATGGAGTTACTGCTATATATGATTTGAGTATATCTCTAAAGAAAGGATCCTTTACTTTTGTTATAGGTGGATCAGGTAGTGGTAAATCTACATTAATTAAGATGTTATATAGAGAAGAAAAGCCTACTAAGGGACAAATAAATGTAGGTGGTCTTAATGTTGCTAAATTAAGAAATAAAAAAGTATATAAATTAAGAAGAAAATTAGGAATAGTTTTTCAAGATTATAGATTATTGCCAAAGCAAACAGTATATGAAAATGTAGCCTTTGCCATGGAAGTAATTGGAGCTAAAAAAGATGTTATTAGGAAGAAAGTATTAAGAGCATTAGAAGAAGTAGGATTAAAAAACAAAATACATAATTATCCAGATCAATTATCAGGAGGAGAACAACAAAGAGTTGCAATTGCTAGAGCGATTGTTAATGATCCTAAATTATTACTATGTGATGAGCCTACTGGTAACTTAGATCCTGAACGTAGTATGGAAATTATGAAAGTATTAGAAGATATAAATAAGTCAAGAGGTACTACAATAATTATGGCTACACATGATAAAGATATTGTTAATAGAATGAAAAAGCAAGTTATTACTCTAAAAGATGGACACCTAGTAGAGTTTAAGAAAAAGGGGGTATATAATGAAATTGTTTAGAATGCTAAAAAGGAGTATAAGAGATGCATTTAAAAGTGCTATAAGAAATTTTAGTTTATCACTAGCTTCAATTTCTTGTATTACAATCACTTTAATAATAGTAGCAATTGCTATTATGGCATCACTAAATGTACAAAATTTCACTAAAGTAATAGAAAAAGACTTAACTATTGTAGTATTTTTAGATAATGAAGCAACTCCAGAAGATGCAGAGTTAGTAAAAAAAGAAATAAAAAATAATTCTAATGTTGAAAGTTATACATTCAAATCAAAAGATGAAGTAAAAAAACAAATGCAAGAAGAGTCAGATGTATTTAATACAGTATTAGATGGTTGGGAAGGAAAAGAAAGTCCTTTAAAAGATACTTTTCAAGTAAAAGTAAAAAAAGTAGAAGATATAGCTAAAACAGCTAATAAAATAAAAGGTATTGAACATGTATCAGTAGTAAGATATGGAGAAGGAATGGTTGATAAAATGGTAAGTGCATTTTCTTCAATAGAAAAAGCTACTTATATTGTTGTAATAGCATTAGTAGTTGTAACAGTATTCTTAATTATTAATACTATTAAATTAACTATTTCTGCAAGAAGAAGAGAAATTAGTATTATGAGATTAGTTGGAGCTAGTAACTTTACAATAAAAACACCTTTTATTATTGAGGGAATGATTTTAGGATTATTTGGATCAATTGTACCAGTAATATTTACAACATATGGTTATTTAGCTTTTTATAATCACTTTGATGGACATTTATTCTCAGATTTAATAAGACTAATAAAACCAGAACCATTTATTTATAATACTTCAGTAGTAGTAGTTATAATTGGTATATTAGTAGGTATGGTTGGTAGTGCCGGTGCTGTAAGGAAGTATTTGAAGATATGATGAAGAAAGTAGTAGTAATAGTTATAGTTTTATCGCTTATAGTATCTTATACAATACTACCTATAGATACTAGTGCTAAAACTATAAGAGAATTTGAAGCAGAAGTTGCTAAATATACTTCTGAGTTAGAAGCTAAAAAGAATAAAGTAGCTAAAAATGATAAAGAAGTAGCAACTATTAAAGAAAAAATAAAAAGTATCGAAGGTCAAATAACAAAAGCAGAACAGGATATTAAAAACTTACAAAAAGAAATAGATGAAAGTAATAAAAAAATAAAAGAAAAGAAAGCAGAAAGTAAAAAGATAATGGAATATTATCAAATATCTAATGGAGAAAATGTTTATTTAGAATATGCTTTTGGGGCTACAAGTATTACTGATATGATATATAGAATGTCAGTAGTGGAACAATTAACTGAATATAATGATAAAGTAATGAAAGAACTTGATCAGTTAATCAAAAGGAATGAACAGAGTCAAAAAAATCTAGCATCTAAAAAAGAAGAATTAGGAAAACTAAAGAAAGATCTTAATAGTGAAAAAGAAAAAATAAATGCTGATACAGCTTCATTAAAAGCGGCTATGCCAGGTTTAGAAGAACAAATAAAAGCAGCTAAACAACAAATCCAAGATTTAAAGAGAATGGGTTGTGGAACTAATGAATCAGTACAAAGTTGTACAGCTAGATACTATGCAAGATTTGTACCACAAGCATCAAGCGGAAGCTATAGTGGTGGAGGAGGAGCAATTTCTACACCAAGTGCTAATGGTTTCTATAGACCAATAGAATACGGATATTTAACTCAAGGATATAGAGGATCAGCTCATATGGGAGTAGATATCTCAAGTAGTAACAAAACAATTACAATATATCCGATAGCTTCTGGACAGGTAAGTGCTAAATACTATGACTATTATGGAGCCCTAGTATTAAAGATTAGACATAATGTTGGAGGTAGAATTATTTATTCAACTTATGCTCATCTTAGTAGTTGGTCAGTTAGTGTAGGACAAAATGTAAGTGCTGCTACACCAATTGGAAGAATGGGTAGTACTGGATATTCAACAGGTCCACATCTTCACTTAGAAGTAACTTCTTGTGATTGGAAATCTGCAGGTGGTGGTTGTACTTGGGCACAATATCAAAGAAGTACTATGAATCCTGCTAGTTATGTATCATTCCCAAGTAGTTGGAGTAACAGATAAAAAAAGTACCTATCATAGGTACTTTATTTTTTATTTATCTTTATTAAAATTTTTAAATAACCCATAAGCAAAGTTATTTAATACTATATCAAATTCTCCTATATATTCAGTTATTATAGAATTAAATCCTAATTTAGCCTCATTTAATCCGCTATATTTATTTTTCTTTTCAAATTCTCCAACTACAGCATTAAGATTTAAATATTTATACCCCTTTTTATTGTATAAATCAATCATTTTCCATTTCAATAAATAATTAGCATTCAAATAACTATATTCTTTATTGAAACCATCTATTACTATATGAGCAGAATTGTCAAAATTGATAACTAAAGCTCCAGCAATCTTCATTCCTTGTGGATATTTTTTTAATAGTTCAGTAGCCTTTACCAAACTGTTTTTATATACATTTAGTAATCTATCAGAATTCATTTTTTTATTTAATATATTGTTTCTTTCTTCAATGCTTAAATCAGGATTCTGAATCATATATGCCATATTATCATTATCTGCCATTTCTTTTTCATATAGTTTTCTACTATTAATAACAAATATTTCTGTATTTATTTTAGCATAGAAAACATCTATATCATCACCATAAGCTTTTACTAATTCTTCATAAAATTTTATTGGTTTTAAGGTTTTTCTTTTAACAAATTCATATAAAACCTTAATATTTTTAGTTTTATCTACATATACTTCTACACCAGAATTGATAGCTTTCCTAATTTTGTGTCTAGTTCTTTTGTCAAAACCTGCAAAAATAGCTCTTAAGTCTTTATTTAATACTGTTATGGCTTCCCATCTAGGTTTTTCATCATTAAAGTATTTAGTTTTACCCTTATAATTAAATCCAGAACTTTTTAGATTAGCCATTATTAAATCAGTTTGATTATTAAAATTAATTATATTTCCCTTATTATCTCTAATAGTTAAAGGTATATATGGATCCATTCGTAAAAGCATTATACCTTTTTTACTAAGAGTTTTTTTGATTAATTCAACCATCTCAGCAACTTGATCTGTTTTTTCATAATTAAATAGAATTCCTCTAGGAGCATATGCAATTTTATAATTCATAAAAGCTTGTTTATATAATAGCAATGTTGCGCCAATTAATATATGATCATCATTTACAATACCTAAATATTGAGTACTATAATCAAAATTCTGCATGAAATGACCATAAGCAGTAGTTTGATAATAACTCTTATACTTATGTTTATGCGCAAATTTATTAAATTGTTCAGCTTTAAGTGAAACTACTCTCATAAGCATTCTCCTATCTTAGAATATTATAACATATATTTTAAGTTTGTTTCAATAATTAAATTAGGTGTTCAAAATATTTTTTTTATAGTATAATTATATTGGTGATAGAATGTTTGAAAATAAAAAGATATTTATACTAGGTTTAGCTAGAAGTGGATATGAAGCTGCGAAATATTTATCAAAATTTAATAATCAAATAATATTAAATGATGGTAAAGAAGAAGTATTACAAGATCCCAATCAAGTTAGAGAACTTAAAGATTTAGGAGTTGATTTAATATTTGGATCTCATCCTGATGATATATTAGATGAATCCTTTGATTATTTAATAAAAAATCCAGGAGTACCAATTGATCATAAATATGTATTAAAAGCTAGAGAATTAGGAGTAGAAGTTATTAATGAAGCAGAAATGGCTTATAGATTACTTCCTGAAGATGTTAAATTAATAGGTATTACTGGTACTAATGGTAAGACAACTACTACAACATTAACTTATGAAATAATTAAGAAAGCTTATCCGGAAAAGACACATTTAGCTGGTAATATAGGTTATCCACTATGTGGATTCTTAGATAAGGTTAAAGATGGAGATATCATAGTAATGGAAGTATCTTGTCAACAATTAGAAAACTTTATAGAATTTAAGCCAGATATAGGATTAATGACTAATTTAAGTCCTGCTCATATAGATTTTTTAAAGAGTTATGATAATTATAAGAGAGTAAAAACTAAATTATTTATGAATCAAGATAGTAATGATATCGCAATTCTAAATATAGAAGATGAAGATGTAATGGAGTCTACTAAAGATATTAAATCAACTACTAAGTATTTTTCTTCTAATAAAGAAATTAATGGTTGTTATTTAAAAGATGAATATATTTATTACTATGGTGATAAAGTATTAGATACTAATGATATGTTAATAGTGGGTATTCATAATATTGAAAATGTTATGGCTAGTATTATGATATCTAAAGAATTAGGTGTATCTAATGAAGTTATTAATGAAGTAGTTAAAAATTTTAAAGGTGTTGAACATAGATTAGAATATGTTGATACTATTAATGGTAGAAAGTTTTATAATGATACAGAAGCCACTAATATAAAGTGTACTCAAATAGCATTAGCTTCTTTCAATAAACCAACTATTATTATATTAGGTGGATTAGAAAGAGGACAAGATTTTAATGAACTAACACCATTTATGGATAATGTTAAATGTATCATTGGTATTGGACAGTGTAGAGATAGGGTATTAGAGTATGGAAAAGGTATAAATAAACCAACCTATAGTTATGAATATTTAAGTGATGGATTTGATAAATGTTATGAAGAATCTAGTGAAGGAGATATTATACTATTAAGTCCTGCTTCTGCTTCATGGGATCAATATAAAGAATGTGAAATAAGAGGAGCTGAATTTAAGAAGAAAGTAGAGGAATTAAAATATGAAGATTAAAGACGTAAAAGCAAGAGAAATATTAGATTCTAGAGGTAATCCTACTGTAGAAGTAGATGTTATCTTAGAAAACGGAATTAAAGGTAGAGCGGCTGTACCTAGTGGTGCTTCTACTGGAGAAAGAGAAGCTTTAGAAATGAGAGATCACGATAATAGATTTGGTGGTAAAGGGGTTTTAAATGCTGTTAATAACGTTAATACTGTTATTAGAGATAAAGTAATTGGAATGGATGCATCTAACCAAAAAGAATTAGATTATACTATGATAGAGTTGGATGGTACAGAAACCAAGAGTAAGTTAGGAGCCAATGCAATACTTGGAGTTAGTATGGCAGCACTAAAAGCAAGTGCAATTAATGAAGGTAAAGAATTATATGAATATATTGGAGATGGTAAAACATTACCAGTACCAATGATGAATATAATTAATGGTGGAGCTCATGCTGATAATAAATTAGATTTCCAAGAATTTATGATTATTCCACAAAGAGATACTATTCACGAAAGAGTTAGAGTTGGTGCTGAAGTATTCCATAGTCTAAAGAAAGTATTAAATGATAGAGGTTTATCTACTGGTGTAGGTGATGAAGGAGGATTTGCGCCTGATTTAGATTCTAACTCTGAAGGATTTGAACTTATTATGGAAGCTATAGAAAAAGCAGGATATACTCCTGGTAAAGATGTATGTATGGCAATAGATGTTGCGGCTTCAGAATTTTATGAAGATGGTAAATATAATTTAGTAGAGGAAAACAGATCTCTTACTACTGATGAACTAATTGATTACTATGAAGAATTAGTTAATAAGTATCCAATTATATCTATAGAAGATCCAGTAGATGAAAATGATTGGGAAGGATTTAGTAAGATAACTGCTAAATTAGGCGATAAAATCCAATTAGTAGGAGATGACTTATTTGTTACTAATAAAAAATGTTTAAGGCAAGGTATAGATAATAAGGCAGGTAATGCAATACTATTAAAAGTAAATCAAATAGGTACAATAACAGAAACATTAGAAACTATAGAATTAGCTAAAGCTAATAATTATAAAACAGTTATATCTCATAGAAGTGGAGAAACTGAAGATACTACTATTGCAGATTTAGCTGTAGGATTAGACTTAGGTCAAATAAAGACAGGTTCTATGTCTAGAACAGATAGAATTTGTAAGTATAATCAATTAATGAGAATTGAAGAAGAACTTAATAATTAATTGACATATTATAATAATTATATTATTATATAAGCAGTTAAAGCGAAGGAAAGAGTATAGTATTATTAGCTCTTATATCAGTGAGTTAAGGATAGTGTGAACTTAATAATAATCTAATAATATTCCAGACTTTCTAGTGATTTATATCCGGTTAATTACCGTTATCAAGAAAAGTAAAAGTAAGGATGGTACCGTGCTATGCACGCCTTTAGGTATCATTCTTTTTATATTTAGGAGGAATTATATGAAGTTAAAAAATAGTTATTTCTTTACTAAAAGAGAAAATGTAAAAGATGAAGAATCAGTAAGTGCTAATTTATTAGTTAGAGCTGGTATGATTAAAAAAGTAGGTAGTGGGATTTATTCTTTCTTACCTTTAGGACTAAGAGTTTTTAGAAAAATAGAAAAAATAGTACGTGAAGAGATGGATAATGCAGGTGCTCAAGAATTAGTTATGCCTTCATTATTACCTGAAAGCTATTATATAGATAGTGGTAGAAGAGAAACTTTTGGAGAAAGCATGTTTTCTTTAAAAGATAGATCTATGAGAGATTATGTTTTAGGACCTACTCATGAAGAATTATTTGTAGAAGCGGCTAAAGAAGTAATAAAATCATATAAAGATATGCCTATTAATATATATCAAATGGCTAATAAGTATAGGGATGAACCTAGAAGTAGATATGGTTTAATTAGAACTCGTGAATTTGTTATGAAAGATGCTTATTCTTTTGATAAAGATATGGATGGATTAGATAAATCATATGATATTATGTTTGATGCTTATAAAAAGATATTTGATAGAATGAATCTAGATTATAGAGTAGTAAAAGCATCTAGCGGAGTAATGGGCGGATTATTATCAGAAGAATTCCAAGCTATTACTGATATAGGAGAAGATGTAGTTATATTCTGTGATAAGTGTGGTTTAGCTACTAATGAAGAAATATGTGAATGTAAGAGTGAAGAAGCGGATAATAACGAGGAAAAGAAATCTAAAGAACTATTAGAAACACCTAATTGTGGTACTATAGATGAATTAGTAGACAAATATAATTTTGATCCTAAGAAGTTAACTAAAACTTTAGTATATAAGGCAGATGATAAGTTCTATGCAGTAATGGTTAGAGGAGATAGAGAAGTTAATGAATATAAATTACAAAAACTATTAGGATCTAAATCTTTATCATTAGGAACACAAGAAGAAGATGAAGAAGTTACAGGAGCTAAAGTAGGTTTTGCTGGACCTATAGATTTAGATGTAGATGTTATTGTTGATAATGAAGTATTAAATATGAGAAACTTCTTAGTAGGAGCTAATAAAGATAATTATCACTATATAAATGTTAATTTAGAAGACTTTAAATACAGTAAATCTGGTGATATTAGAAATGTATCTAGTGATGATGTTTGTCCAAATTGTGGAAGCAAACTAGAATTTAAACGTGGTATCGAAGTAGGTAATACATTTAAATTAGGAACTAAATACTCAGAAGCTATGAATCTTTATTTTACAGATGAAGATAATAAATTAAAACCTGTATATATGGGTTGTTATGGAATAGGTATTGCTAGAATACTATCTGCTATAGTAGAACAAAATAATGATGAGAATGGTATTATATTCCCTGATGTAGTTGCCCCTTATGATATGGCTATTGTAGTAGTTAATTCTAAGGATGAAGAGCAAAATAAAGTTGCAGAAGATTTATATAATAAATACAAATCTAAAGGATTAGAAGTATTACTTGATAATAGAGATGTTATGGCAGGAGTTAAATTCAAAGATATGGATTTAATTGGAATACCAAAAACTATTATAGTTGGTAAAAATATTAAAGATAATAAAGTTGAATGTAAAATTAGAAAAACTGGAGAAAAGTCAGAAGTTTTACTTTCAGAAATTTAGTTGCATAAACTCTTATTTCATGTTAAAATAATATGCAGTTATATGGAGGTGCTTTATGGAAGTAGCATTACTAATCATATCAATTTTATTAATAGTTATAGTGCTTTTACAAAGTGCTAAAGCAGAAGGTGCTGCTCAAATAATATCTGGTAGTACATCTGATTTATTTACAAATAGAAAAGAAAGAGGTTCTGAATTATTTGTTAGTAGACTAACTTTAGCTTTAGGACTTGCATTCTTTGGTATTTGTTTAGTATCAATGTTTATAAAATAAGAGCTTTAGCTCTTTTTTTTCTTGTCAAAATAAAGTATAATATAATAGAAGGTGATACTAATGAAGGACTATATAATTAATGTTTTAAAAAATAGTGATAAAGCTTTAACTATTTTTGAATTACAAGATAAACTTAATTTAAAAGAAGTAGAAGAAATAAGGGAACTTGGCAATTTATTAAGAGAGTTAGAAAAAGAAACAATAATATATCATACAAATAAAGATCGTTATATGATGCTTGAAGATAGTCAATTAAAAAAAGGTATTATGAGAGCTAATAAAAAAGGTTTTGGTTTTGTAGAAGTAGAAAATTCAGAAGATGATATTTATGTTGCGCAGGAAGATATGAATGGTGCTTTACATGATGATGAAGTGCTAGTAGAAATTACTAGTAAAAAAAATATTGATCGATTAGAAGGTAGAATTCTAAAAGTAATCAAGAGAAGAGAAAACAGATACATTGGAGAAATTAATTTTAAAGATGATATAGGTTATATAACTTTAGATGATAATAAATTAAAACTAGAAATCAAAATACCTAAAGAAGACTCTATGAATACAGTAGATGGACATAAAGTAGTTGTAGAATTAGGTAAAAAAATAAATAATAGTAGTTATTATGGTAGGATAGTAGATATCATTGGACACAAAAATGATCCAGGAGTAGATATTTTATCCGTTGTTTATAAATATAACATTAATACAGAATTTTCAGATGATGTTAAAGAAGAATTAAAAACTATTCCTAATGAAGTTAAAGAAGAAGACCTTGTAGGAAGAAGAGATTTAAGAGATGAAGTCATATTTACTATAGATGGTGATGATACTAAAGATATAGATGATGCTATATCCATTGAAAAATTAAACAATGGTAATTATAAATTAGGAGTACATATTGCAGATGTATCTTACTATGTAAAAGAAGGATCTCCACTAGATGATGAAGCAATGGAAAGAGGTACAAGTGTTTATTTAGTTGATAGGGTTATACCAATGCTCCCACATGAATTATCTAATGGTATATGTTCACTTAATCCAAATGTAGATCGTTTAGCAATCTCTTGTGTTATGGAGTTTGATGCTAATGGTAAACAACTTAATTATGAAATATCCCCAAGTGTAATTAAGTCTAGAATCCAAATGACTTATAAAAAGGTTAATAATATTTTAGAAGATAATAAAGTACCAGAAGGGTATGAAGAATACGAAAAAGATTTAAGAATAATGTTAGAACTTGCTCATATTTTAAGAAAAGAAAAAGTTAGTAGAGGATATATTGATTTTGAAGTAGATGAAGCTAAAATTTTAGTAGATGAAGAATGTAAACCTACTGAAATCACTTTAAGAGAAAGAGGAGAAGGAGAAAAATTAATAGAAGACTTCATGATCGCAGCGAATGAATGTGTTGCGTCTCACATATATTTCATGAATTTACCATTCATATATCGTGTACATGAAGTGCCTAAAGAAGAAAAACTAAGAGATTATTTAACGTTTGTATCTAGTTTAGGTTATACAGTTACTGGAGATATAAAAAGTTCAGATCCTAAATCAGTACAAAATATTATTAAACAACTAGAAGATAAACCTGAATTTAAAATATTATCTAGTTTACTTCTAAGAAGTATGCAAAAAGCAGTATATAAACCAGAGAATTTAGGTCATTATGGACTTGCAAGTAAATGCTATACTCATTTCACCTCTCCAATAAGAAGATATCCAGATACAACGGTTCATAGATTGTTAAGGACATATTTGTTTGATGGAAAAATAGATATGCCAACAATAAGAAAATGGGAAGAAAAACTTGTATATATTGCTGAACATTCTTCATCACGTGAAAGAGCTAGTGTTGACTGCGAAAGAGAAGTAGAAGACATGAAAATGGCAGAATATATGGAAGATCATATTGGAGAAGAATTTGAAGGAATGATCTCATCAGTTACTAATTTTGGTATGTTTGTAGAATTAGATAATTTAATAGAAGGTTTAGTGCCACTTAGAGATATGAAAGACTTTTTTCACTTTGATGAGACAACTATGTCATTAGTAGGTGAAAGAAGTAAAGTTAAATATCAAATCGGTGAAAGAGTAAAAGTAAAAGTAGTTAGAGCTTCAAAAGAAGAAAAGATTATAGATTTCGAGGTAGTAAGGAAGGTGTAGTATGGCCAAAAGAAAAGTTAGAAGAGTGAAAAGAAAAGTAAAAGTATTTTTAGTAATTAGTATTTTACTTATAGTAGTAGGTATCTTTTTACAAATTACTAGCTTTTCTAAAGAAGATAAAAAAGATTCTAAGAAAGTAGTAAAAAAAGAAAAACCTAAAGATTATGAAATTAAAATGTTAATGGTAGGAGATGCTTTAATACATAGTGGAGTTTATATAGATGCTAAGGGGAGTGATGGATCATATAACTTTAAACCTATGTTAGAACAAATAAAGCCAATATCTACAAAGTATGATTTATCTTATTATAATCAAGAAACAGTACTTGGAGGAACAGAATTAGGACTTTCTAGTTATCCTAGATTTAATTCCCCATACGAAGTAGGAGATGCTTTTATTGATGCTGGTTTTAATGTAGTGTCTCTTGCTACTAATCATACTATGGATAAAAATGAAGAAGGAGTTCTAAATTCAGTTGCCTATTGGAAGAAGCAAAAGAATATTGTAACTAGTGGGCAATGGAGTTCAGAAGAAGAAAGAAATAAAGTAAGAACATATGAAAAAAATGGTATTAAGTACGCATTTTTCTCATATACTACTTGGACTAACGGATTAGAAACTCCTGTAGGTAAAGAATATTTAAATAATGTCTATAGTGAAGAAAAAGCAAAAGAAGATATAGAAAAAGTAAGAGATAAAGTGGATGTAGTTATTGTCGCAATGCACTGGGGAACAGAATATTCCTTAGGAGTTAGTGAAGAGCAAACAAAAATCGCTAATTATTTATCCGATTTAGGAGTAGACTTAATAGTAGGAGCTCATCCACATGTAGTAGAACCAGTTGAATATATTAATGATAATAAAACCTTTGTAATATATTCATTAGGTAATTTTATATCTGATCAAGAAGGAACAGAAAGACTTACTGGTCTTATGATGGAAGTTACTATTAAAAAACATGTTGATAAGAAAAAGAAAACCACTGTAAAAATAGATAATCCTAAAGCTGAACTTATATATACTAAATCTAATATGGGTAGTAAAAAAGACTTTAAAGTATACCCATATCCTGAATTAAACAATACTTTACTTCCAAACTATATGAGTTTTTATGCCCAATACAAAACAGTAGTAAGCGAAAGATATCCAGATATAACATGGGGACTTACAGAGGAGTGATAAAATGGAAATCTTAAATAGAAAAGCTAAACATGATTATTTTATAGAAGAAACATATGAAGCAGGTATTGCTCTTACAGGTACTGAGATTAAATCTATAAGAGAAGGTAGTTGTAATATAAAAGATTCTTATGGAATAGTAAAAAAAGGTGAAGTATATTTACTTAATATGTTTATAGGACAATATAAACAAGGTAATATATTTAATCACGAAGAAACTAGAAGTAGAAAATTATTACTTCATAAAAATGAAATTAAAAAAATAGAAAAAGCTAAAGAAGAAAAAGGATTAACTTTAATACCTTTAAAACTATATTTTAAAGATAATAAATTAAAAGTATTACTTGGAGTATGTAGAGGTAAAAAAGATTATGACAAAAGAGAATCTTTAAAACAAAAAGATATAAAAAGAGAAGTTGCTAGAAATTTAAAGAATTTCTAACAACTTTTTATATAGATTAAATTATAAAATATGTATTAATAATACAAAAATTATTATTTAAATATATATAATATAAATTGGTATAGATTTTTATTTAATTATATGTTATAATCTATGCACATGGGGCTGCCTTGGTTTCGACGGGAGTCTTAGGATATAGATGGCAAGTCGTACGCAATACGTTAAGGCAATTAAAAATAACTGGAAACAGTAAAACTGATGTGTTTAATGGTTTAACACCAGCATTCGCAGGCGTTTAATCAATTTAAAAAGACACAGTTCTTTTAATCTTTTTCCTATGAAGATTTTAAGAGCTTTATTTTAATAGGATATATCTTATTTTTTGTCTAGAAAATAAGATGAATATAATAGACTGGTCTATCTATTTGAGTCGTTAACTAGCTTTTAGATAGATGAGAATTTGTAGTTAACTAAACTTGTAGAGGTTTATATACCGGGATTTTCGGACAGGAGTTCGACTCTCCTCAGCTCCACCATGTGAATTTACCGAACCTATTAGGTTCGTTTTTGTTTGACAAAAAAATATCTATATGATACTCTAAATTTCTCTAATCCACTGGGAGGTATTAGTTTTACAGGAGGTATTATGAAAAAGAAAAATAAAGAAGCAAAAAGGACTATAAAGTATTTATTACAAAAAAACGAAATGTTTAGTAATAAGATAATTCAAATAGATAAACATTTAAATATATTATCTATGAATCCTGATTACGTTATCGCAAGATTTTCAAGATTAGGTTTAATTAATCCTGAGGAAGAATTAACTGACCTAGATAAAGCTATGCTTTTGGATAATTTAATTAGTATGTGCGATTGTGACAATAAAAATTACAATTATCATATAGAAGACGAATTCATAAGAATTGGTTTTAAAACAGATCAGTTTGAAACAGGTCATTGCCATAATAAATGGGGTAGTCTAATGAGTGATGATTACTTTGGATTTGGTAATGAACCAACGTCTTTATATGATGATTATGTTGATGAAACGAATGATTTAAAACATAATAGAAAAAAATAAATCAACCTTAAAAGAAACATTAATAAAAGTAGATATGAATAATATAGTTCAATCTACTTTTTGTATGATATTAAAAGTGGTGAAGATAGATAATATATAATTTATATTAAATATAATACTTCATATATTACTATGAAAGGAGTGTTATAATGAAATGCAATGGAAAAGATTATAAAGAAATAGAAAAAAGAATTGAAAAAGCTAGAAAATGTTTACTTAATAATTTTGAATTTGTAGGTCCAGCAGGACCACAAGGACCAGCCGGTGAATGTTCTTGTTCTTGTCAATCAGTAGGACAAATGATTATTAATGGTGGAATGGAAAGTATAATTGATGATAGACCAACATTTTACTAATCCAACTGGAATTTCTTCTGTAGATGCTCAGGGTAGAGTACATTCAGGTGATTTTGCTGTTAACATAGAAAATGATTCTGCAATAGAACAAACTATTCCTATATTAGAGGGAGGTTGCTTTTATGAGTTATCTTTCTTTGCACGTGGAGAGGGTGCGCAAGTAGGTTTTACAGCCACAGTAACTTTTGAAACACCAACTGGACCAGTTGTAGGAGGAGAAATCACTGTTGATCAACAAGATGTTCCAAATAGTAATAGAGATTTTGGCTTCTATCAGATTATTACTGAAGCAGCACCTATTAATGCCACAGGAATTACTGTTAGGTTTGATGTTGTTGCAAATGGAGAACAATCATTAGATTTAGATGATGTTTCATTAGTGGTAAGCTAGTAATAGAAATAATTGAAGCATATGTTTATTAATATACTGATTTTTGATATAATTATTATATAAATAGGAGGATTTATGAAAACAGAAAAGAATATTTTAATTGCGTTTATCCTAAATTTAGGATTTTCTATATTTGAATTTTTTGGAGGTATATTTACTAATAGTGTGGCGATTATTTCTGATTCTGTTCATGATATGGGAGATGCAATTAGTATTGGATTATCTTACTTTTTAGAAAGAAAAAGTAAAAAAAGTCCTGATAATAATTATACTTATGGATATATTAGATATTCTGTATTAGGTGGATTAATTACCACTTTAATCTTAATGGTAGGTTCTATCTTAGTTATATATGGAGCTATTAATAGAATAATTAATCCAGTAGAGATTAATTATAGTGGTATGATAATATTTGCGATATTTGGAGTTATTATTAACTTTATGGCTGCATATTTTACTAGTAGAGGAGATTCTATTAATCAAAAATCAGTTAACTTACATATGTTAGAAGATGTCCTAGGATGGATAGTAGTTCTAATAGGTGCTATTATAATGAATTTTACTGATATTAAGTTAATAGATCCTATTATGTCTATATGTGTATCTTTATTTATACTATGGCATGCTTTAAAAAACTTTAAAAAAGTATTAGATTTATTCTTAGAAAAGACTCCTAATAATATAGATATAGATAAAATTAAAGACTCTTTATTAAAAATATCTAATGTAGAAGATATCCATCATATACATGTTTGGAGTATAGATGGATATAATAATTATGCAACTCTTCATGTGGTTAGTAATAATAAAGATATAAAGAATAAAATAAGATCTAAATTAAAAGACTTCAATATAAAACATGTTACTATTGAAGTAGAAAGTAAAGATGAAGAATGTTTAGATAAAAATTGTGATGTAGATAACCAAAAACATCATCATCACCATCATTAGGAGGTATTTATGGAATTTGAAGATGTTATTAGAAAAAGAGAATCTACTAGAAAGTTTAGTGATAAAGCAGTAGATACTAATATATTAAATAAAATATTAGAAGCTGGAAGACTTGCGCCTACAGCTAAAAATATACAACCTTTTAAGATTTATGTAGTAAAAACTAAAGAAGGATTAGAAAAAATAGATAAAGCATCTAGATGTAGATATAATGCACCTATAGTATTACTTATCTGTGGCAATAAAGAAGAAGCTTTTAAAGATGAATTTGGTTCTACATATGAAACAGATGCATCTATAGTTACTACTCATATGATGTTGGAAGCTACTAATTTAGGAGTAGATAATATATGGATTAGATTATTTGATGAAAAAGTATTAAGAGAAGAGTTTAATATTAGTAATGAGTTTATTCCGGTAGCCTTACTACCAATAGGTTATAGAACTGATGATTGTCCAAATAGTCCTCGTCATAATATAAGAAAAGATATAGAAGAATTAGTAGAATATTGCTAATTCTTTAATTTTATGATATAATATGTGCCAATTAAGGGGGCATAATTATGAATAATAAAAAATTATGTGATCATCCTATGTTTGTTATAGTTGGAAGAAAAGATGCATCTAATGGAGATATACATAATGAAGTAAGATGTATCATGTGTGACAAAGAATTTAATAAAGAAGATCGAATAGAAAAAAATAGATGGTTGGAAACTTTGTATCATAATAAAAGATTATTAGCTAAATATTATGGTTTAGCTGTAGACAAATTGCCCATGTTTGATTATATAGATACTTATATAAAAGAAATGGAAAGCCCTGTGGAAGGGATGAGAAATGTATATTTAGAATATTATAATGAAGCCCAAGAATTAATAGAAAAGGGATATTTACCAAAAGATTTTTCTTTTGAAGATTCATTTTTTGATTCAATATGCACTAAAGAATATAATAAATATTTAAATGATAAAAATTTATTAGAAAAAGAAAAGATAAAAACAAAATAATCCATATGGATTATTTTTTAGTTTTATATAATAATTACTATTAAAACTAATTCATATAATAGTAATATATTCATTAATTTTAATAAAAAAATAATTATTGGATATTCTATAATTAGGTGATAATTTTGACAAAAAAATTCAAAAATGTTATAATAAGACCTGTTTCGGGAGGAGATTATACATGAAAGACGAAATACCCTCGTCGATTAAGAATTTCTTAATGTTGACTATAAGTGTATGTTTAAGTCTATTAATTTGTTATGCTGTAGAATATAACATAGTTTATAAGAATATAAAGGTAAAAGCAGATAGTATTAAAACTTTAGAATATGGTAGTTCTAATTACCAAGTAGAAGAATTTGTTAAAAATACTTATGGAGAGGATATATCTTTAAAGAAAAATATTAATACTAAAAAGGTAGGTACTCAAAGTATTATTGTTGTAGCAACTAAGAATGGTGTAAAAAAAGAAATACCTATGAAAATTAAAGTTAAAGATACAACTGCACCAGATATAAAAATAAAAGAAGAAAATATATCATTATCTGTTGGAGAAGATTATAATGTTTTAAATAACTTAAAATCTGTATCTGATAAAGTAGATGGAAATATAGAGTATCAACAAAAAGAAATAGTTAATGATGAAGTAGATACTAATTATTATACTGTTTATGGAAATGTTGATACAGAAGAAGAGGGAATTTACCCTATAACTATTAAAGCTGTAGATAAATACGGTAATTTATCTTCTGTTACATATAATATAGAAGTAAAAAATGAAGTAGAAACATATACTTCAAATAATAATATAGAAGTTAATAATACTATCAATAATAATGCTTTAGCAACAGGTGATATGTCTGGACTTGTGAATTTAGCTTATTCACTAGTTGGTTCTAGATATGTTTCTGGAGGAGCAGATCCATCTGTAGGTTTTGACTGTAGTGGATTTGTATATTATTTATATTCACAAATTGGTATAACTATTAGTAGAAGTAGTTACACTCAAATGTATGAGGGAACTGGGGTAAATTATGAAGCAGCTCAACCAGGAGATATTCTTAGTTGGGGATATGCTGAAGGTTCACCAACACATTCTGCGATCTATGTAGGTGGAGGAAAAATGATTCACGCTACAAATCCTAGTATGGGTGTTATAGTTAGTGATGTAGCTAGTTGGACTAGAGGATCTGGCACCAGAGTAATCGCAGTTAGAAGAATTTAATAAAAATATGAATAAATATTCTTCCTATGGTAATAATATGTATAGGAGGAATATTTTTATGGAAACAATTCAAAAAATTTTATTAGTTGTTACTATTATAGGTGCAGTAAACTGGGGACTAATTGGATTATTAGACTTCAATCTAGTTGATATGATATTTGGAACTGGATCAGTATTCAGTAGAATAATCTATACATTAGTAGGGATTAGTGGTCTAGTTAATATTGGTATACTTTTCAACCATATTGAAACTAAATAGACAATTAGTCTTTTTTTTTAATAAATTTTGTTATAAAATAAATATATAATTTATTGCCGATTTAGCTCAGTTGGTAGAGCAGTACATTCGTAATGTAAAGGTCAGAGGTTCAAATCCTTTAATCGGCACCATTATTAATAATAACTTAAGATAATATGGTCTTAAGTTTTTTGTTTAATGCTTATTTAGCTGTTGTCAAAATATACAAAAAATGATATCATAATAATGAGAATAGGGGTGATAATTTGGATGTCTTTATAGCATTTTTTAGAGATGTTTTAGATGGCCCTATTTATATTACGAGTACAGTAATAAGTGTGATACTAATTTGTGCAGGTATAGGATACTTTGCAGAAAAAAAACAAAATAGAGAACAAGCAGAAAAAAAATTTAATGATACTCATGTAAAAATAGAAAATACACATGCTAAT
The DNA here is from genome assembly GCA_017406955.1 of Bacilli bacterium. Taxonomy (GTDB): domain Bacteria; phylum Bacillota_I; class Bacilli_A; order RF39; family UBA660; genus CAJMSU01. The sequence continues at coordinate 139,549 of JAFQXM010000007.1, forward strand.
GAAACAAATAATAATGTATCAACAGGAGCACAGAAGACAACAATTTCTAATGTTAATGTAAATAGTAATCAATATAATGTTTCTGATAGTATAAATAGAGGAAAAGTAGAAAGTAAAGTAGTACCAGAAGTTTTAGCACCTACACAACCAATTCCTAATGTACAAACAGCCCCAAATACAAATTATAATAATCAAAATATGGTATATCAAAATAATGTACAAACACAAAATAATAATATAAATTATAATAATCAATATAATTCTCAAGTTTCAAATAATACAAATTATAATAACCAAAATAATATGGAAACAAGTAGTTATTATAATTCAACAGCTAGTAATCAACCAAATACAAATTATAATAATCAAAATCAAATATATAACAATACAAATATAAATAATAACTTTACTAACTAGTATATTTTTTATATACTAGTATAGTAGCTTTTTTGAAGGAGACGATATAATGATATTTAATATGACTAATGTATTATCAATACTTAGAAAGTTAGCTGATATTGGTTTAGTATGGTTAATTATATATTACATACTAAAAAATATACGTAATAATGTTAAACTTTCTTTAATATTTAAAGGTGTAGCTTTCATAGTTATTTTAAAACTAGTTAGTGATTGGTTAGGATTTACAACTATAGGAGTATTACTTGATTATATTATTCAATGGGGACCTATATCTTTAATTGTAATTTTCCAACCAGAAATAAGAACTATTTTAGAGCAATTAGGAAGAAGTCAATTATTAGGTCGTCATAAAGTATTAACTGTTGATGAAAGAGAACATTTAGTATATGAAATGGTTAATGCAATAGATTACTTAAGAAAAGACAAAATTGGTGCTTTAATTGTTATTGAAAGAGATATAAGTTTAGGTAATTATATAGATAAAGCTAAAAAATTATATGCTGATTTATCAAGTGATTTATTAATAGCAATTTTCTATGAAGGAAACCCACTTCATGATGGTGGGGTGATTATTCAAGGAGATAGGATAACTTGTGCAGGAGCAGTATTCCCTACAAGTAATAGTCAAAAGATTAATAGACGTTTAGGTACAAGACATAGAGCGGCATTAGGTCTAGCTGAAGAAACAGATGCTATTTGTATAGTTGTATCTGAAGAAACAGGAAGAATATCTATTGCTCTTAAAGGTGAAATGCTATATAACTTAACAATTGATGATGTTAGAATGTTATTAATAGATGAACTTAGACCAAAACAAGAAATAGAAGAAGATTTTGAAGATATAGATGAGGAAGAGATTTATGAAGAGAATAATTAGAAGTATTGGAAAATTCTTTCAAATTTTAGGTTCGTTTTTTGATAAATGGTTAATTACACCTATTACTAAGTTGATCTTAAAAATAATGGATTTATTAAAAAACAATTCTAAAAATATTGATAGAATAGCAAGTAGAAAATCAACTTTAATAACTGTTAGTTTAATACTAGCATTTGGAGTATTCTTTATCATTGATAGAGAATCTAATGTTATGATTGATAAATATGCAGAGATTTTATATAATCAACCAGTTACTGCTGTTTATAATGAAGAGTTATATGTAGTTGAAGGATTACCAAAAACAGTTGATATTACCTTAGTAGGACAAAGAAGACATATCTTCTTGGCAAAACAATCTCCTTCAAAAGGGGTATCTGTTGATTTAACTGGATTAAAACCAGGTAATCATAAAGTTACTTTAAAGTATTCACAAAGATTAAAATCACTAGATTATAAACTTAATCCATCTCAAGTAACCGTAACAATACATGAAAAAGTTAGTGATACTAAAAATTTAACAGTAGATATATTACATAAAGATAATTTGGATAAAAAATTATATATTGACAATGTAGAACTGGACAGAACAGAAGTTATTGTTAAAGGGGCTGAATATAAACTAAAGAAAGTTGCTACAGTTAAAGCATTAGTTGATGTTAATGATATATCTAATCCAAAGGCTGGAGAAATGACATTAAAAGATGTTCCACTAGTAGCTTATGATACTAATGGAAAAGTAGTAGATGTTGAAGTTGTACCTAAGAAAGTAGATGCAAAATTAACTATTACATCTCCATCTAAAGAAGTACCAATTAAAGTAGTTCCTAAAGGAAATTTAGCATTTGGTAAATCTATAAGTTCTATTGATACTAGTATATCTAAAGTTACAATTTATGGAGAAGAAGCTGCAGTTGATAAAATAAATAGTCTGAAAGTTGAAGTTGATGTTAAAGGATTAGAAAGATCTAAAGAATTTAATGTTACTTTAAATAAACCTAAAGGTATAACAGAACTTAGTTCTAAAACTGTTAAGATTAAAGTAAGTATAGATAATTCTACAAGTAAAGAATTTGATAACATTTCAATATCTACAGAAAATCTTGATAGTAAGTATAAAGTTCAAGCTTTATCTGCAGATGATATTAAGGTTACAGTTATAGTTAAAGGTAGTGCAGATATAGTAGATAAAGTAGATTCATCTTCAATCCATGCATATATCAATCTTAAAAATTATGGAGTAGGAGAACATGAAGTTCCAGTTAAAGTAACTGGTGAAGATGTAAAACTTAAATATACTCCAAAGACTAAAAAGATTAAGATTAGAATTTCAGAGAAATAGTAAGTTACTATTTCTTTTTTTTGTAATAAAATAAAAAACAATCCATATAATTAAGTAAAACAAAAAAGAGGTGGATTATGAAGAAAATTATTCTTTTCTTATTATTAGGATGTTTTTTATTAGTAGGATGTAATAAAAATAGTGAACAAGGTATAATAAATAGATTAAATAAAAAAATAAATAGGACAAATGCTTATAAACTAGATGGAAATTTAGAAATAGTAAATAATGATGAAGTTTATAAGTATAAAGTAGAAGTCAGTTATAAAAAAGGAGATTATTATAAAGTTAGTTTAACTAATACTAATAATAATCACACTCAAATAATATTAAGGAATAAAGATGCAGTATATATTTTAACTCCATCACTAAATAAAAGTTTTAAGTTTCAAAGTGATTGGCCTAGCAATAATTCACAAATATATTTATTAAAATCAATTATAGAAGATATAAATAATGATAAAAATAGAAAATTTTCTAAAAATAAAGATACTTATCAATTTATAACTAAAGCAAATTACCCAAATAATAAAAAATTAGTTAAACAAAAGATTGTTTTATCTAAAAATTTAAATATCAAAGAAGTGATTATTTATGATAAAAATGGTTCTACTATCATGGATATGAAATTTAATAAAATAAGTTATAGACCATCATTTAATAAAAACTACTTTAAAATTAAAAATATTATGAAAAGTTATTCTATCAAAGATAATAAAGTCAAAAAAACCAGTAATTTAGATGATAGTATATATCCATTATTTATTCCTAAAGGTACTAAACTTGCGAATGAAGAAAAATTAAAAAAAGATGTAGGAGAAAGAATTATAATGACATTTGATGGTAAAAAACCATTCTTATTAGTAGAAGAAACAACAAAGAAAGAAGATGAATTTACAATAGTACCTACATCAGGGGAACCGTATAGATTAATGGATACACTAGGTGTAATGACTGATAATTCCTTGTCTTGGACCAGTAATGGTATAGATTATTATATTGTAAGTGATGTTTTAAATAAAGATGAATTAGTGGAAGTAGCGCAATCTATAAATCTAGTTCAAACTAGTAAATAGAGACTTTACCTCTATTTTTTCTTGTGCTATAATTTTATTAGGTGATTTTGTGACAAAAAGTATAAAAAAGAATAATAAAAAGAAGACTAATAATGTGTCAAAAGAAATATATAGTATAGTTAAACTATTAGTAATAGTATTAGTAATTTTAGGTATATTTTATTTCTTAACTGTGTATATTACTAGTAAGAAAGAAAATAAATATGTAAAAGAAGAAAAAACAGGAAATGTTGATATTTCTTATCAAGAAATACTTGCTGGAAGTAGTTTCAATATTGATGAAGAAGAATATATAGTTATATATTATGACATGTCTGATAAAGATTTAAAATCAAATATAACAACATCAATTAGTAAGTATGAATCTAAAGAAAAACATTTACCTATATATACTGTTAATATGAGTAGTGCTTTTAATAAAAAATATAATAGTAGCGAAAGTAATAATAATCCAAGTAGTTTAGAAGAATTATCTATTAGTGGTCCTACACTTATTAAATTTTCTAATAATGAAGTAAATGAGTATATAGAAAGTTATGATAATATAAAAGAGTATTTAGATTAATTCTAAATCTTTTGCCTCAATAGCTCAGCTGGTTAGAGCACTTGACTGTTAATCAAGGGGTCCTAGGTTCAAGTCCTAGTTGAGGCGCCAATTAGACAGTAAAGACATATGTCTTTCTTTTTTTTGATTCTAAAATATAGTTTAATGTGATATGATAGTAATGGATATGAAGGTGATTATATGGACCAAAAGAAAAAGAAAAAAGAAAAAATAAGAGAAATAATTGTTGAAAATAAAAGTGGATTTAATATTGCAGAAGTTATAGTAATTATAATTGTTTCTATACTTTTTGGTATTGTAGTAGGTAGTATAATAACAAGTTCTAAAAAAGAAATTTCTGGTACTAAAGTATCAAAAGAAATGCAAGAATTTATCGCAACATATAATAATATAAAGAATAATTACTATGATAATATAAGTGATAAAAAACTAATAAATGCCGCTATAAAAGGTATGGTTAATTCTTTAGATGATCCATATTCTGTTTATATGAATGATAAACAAACAAAAAATTTCAATCAAACAGTAAGAGGAATATATGGCGGTATTGGCGCAACTGTTGCTAATAAAGATGGAAAAAACTATATAGTTGGAGTATTTAAAGGTTCACCTGCAAAAGAAGCTGATTTAAAAGAAGGAGATATATTTGTAAAAGTAAATGATAAAGATGTTAGTAATTATGATGTAGGTAAACTTACTGACATAATAAAAGGTAAACCAAACACAAAAGTAAAAATAACTATTCTAAGAAATGATCAAGAAATAACAAAAACAATTACCAGGAAATATATTGATATACCATCCGTTGAAAGCAAAATAATAGATAAGGAAAATAAAAAAGTAGGATATATTTATATAAGTACTTTTGCTTCTAATACTTATTCACAATTCAAAAAAGAACTTAATAAATTAGAAAACAAAAAAATAGATAGTTTAATCATTGATGTTAGATCAAATCCAGGTGGACACTTAAATCAAGTTACTAAAATACTAGAATTATTTATGAATAAGAAAAAAGTTTTATATCAAATAGAATTAAAAGGTAAGAGAATTAAAAAACATTCTAATACATCTGAAAAAAGGAATTATAAAGTAGGAGTATTAATAAATGAAGCTAGTGCTTCAGCATCCGAAATATTAGCAGGAGCTTTTAAAGAATCATATGATAATTCAGTATTAGTAGGTATCAAAACATATGGAAAAGGAACAGTACAAAAAGCATATCAATTAACAACAGGTTCAAGCATAAAATATACAACAGAAAAATGGTTAACGCCAAAAGGTAATTGGATTGATAAAAAAGGAATAGAACCTACAGAGAAAGTAGAATTAACAGAAGAATATAAGAATGATCCTAAAGATGAAAATGATTCACAATTACAAAAGGTAATAGAACTATTAATAAAATAAGAGTCTAATTATTAGACTCTTTTAATTTACTGTTAATTATTAATTGTTTGTTATCATGAATTGGACTACATGTAGTTAAAACTAATTGTTTATTATAATCTTTATTGATATTAATATACCCATTTTTATCTTGTTCCCAAATATTAGTAACTATATATACATATTTTATATTCTTATATATAAGAATTATATTATCATTTATATGTAATTTATCTAAATATTTAAAATAAGAAATATCATCATCACCAGAATGAGCTGCGATAAACATAATACTATTAGTATTACTAGGTTCAATAGAACCATCTAATATAGTAACATTTTCATCTACATTATTATGTTTACTATTAATAGAATATAAATCATTATTAATATTAATTTTATTTATTATAATTTTACCTATAGGTTTTTCCTTATATTTAGGAGTTAAACCATTAATTAATAAAGATTTAGATACTATAGAAGTCTTATTATTAGTATAAATAACATTACATATAACTAAATATATAATTAGTATTATGATACAGTAACAAATTTTCTTAAACATATTAACATAATAATTTTAATTAATTTATCTAAAAAACTATTATTACTCCTAGTATTTGGTACTTTAATTTTATAATCAGTTAAATTATATATTAAATTATCACTAGATAATACATCAATAAAGAAGTCTTCTACCTTATAATAACCATCTTTAGAATTAAGTTGTTTTACTTTATATCTACCATAAGGAAGTATAACTTCTGCATATCCACTATTATCAGTAGTTATAGTAGTAATCAATTTATTACTTTTATTATAAATATTAAATACTACATTACCCTCAGCATTATTACCCTCATAACTCTTATTAATAGCTACTTTAGCTTTTATTACTTTGTTTTCTAAAGTTAATTTTATATTAGGATCATTCTTAGAAATATTTACTTCATAAGTTTTATCATCTAAATTATATCCAATACCAGCTTTAATTTCTTTTAAATAATATTTACCAAAAGATATATTTTCTATAAAACCAATAGAATTATTATCAATACTTATTTCTTTTAATTTATTCATATCAGTATCATATAATCCATAAATAGCTCCTTTTAATTCTGCATCCCCACTAGGTTTAGTAGTTTTAGTATCACTATCTATTTTAGTTATTTCAACACTAGTTTTAATAACATTTACTTTTAAGTTATAGCTTTTACTATCAATATCACCAGTTTCTACTAAATCTTGACTATTACTAGCTTGATAGAAAATAATAGGTCTATTATGAACTCTACTACTTCTAGTTAATTTTATATCATAAGAACCTTCTTTTAACTCATCAGATATTAATTTATTATTAGATATTTTAAATAAACTATTAGAAGAACTATAAGAGTTTAATATATTATTAGTATCAGTTATATTCAAACTTTCACCTTCAACAAGATCATATTCTTTATTAATAATGGAAGGTGAAATTTGATAATTATTAATTAAACTATTAATCTCATTCATCTCACTAGTAAACTTTTGAACTCTAGTACCATTTAATCCTTCAGTAAAATAAAAATCACCATTAGGATCGGCAGTCTGCCATATCATAAATTGTGTAATCGCATACCACTTACTATCAGTATGAGAACCATATCCATAACCAAAGTGCGCAATCATAGAAATACGTGTTTTCTGATATGCAGATAAACTACTAGGATTAATAGTGGACTGATATTGAGCACTTTCATTAAAGAAATTAAAAGGTTCTATACAATAAGCAAAGTCATTAGTACCACTTTGTCTAAAAAACCTAGCTTTTTGATAATAAATAGTATTACTCCCATTAGCTCTTTTATTCATGTAGATCCCATCAATATATTCCCCCTCATAAAAATTAACAGTACTTGCATATACATTAGTAGTTTTACATAATGTAATAGTAAGTATAAGCATTAAGAAAAATATAAACTTCTTCAAAAAATCCCTCCTTTTTTTCTTAATGGCTTAGATACTAACACAATGATTTCTAATAAACAAATGCCAAAAAAAAGAAATTTGTAAGAAAAAATACTACAAAAAGAAAAAACTATAATACAAAAAATAAATTTAGTAGAATTTATAATACAAAAAATCAAGTTTAATATAATAAATTAATATGTTATAATTCTTCTAGAGGTGATAATATGGATAATATTATAGATATCGCATCACAAATAGGTATTAATAAAAAAAATTTAGTTTTATATGGAGATGATAAAGCCAAAATATTATCTAGAGGAAATAATAAAGATAGTAAACTTATTTTAGTAACTGCGACAACTCCTACACCGTCTGGAGAAGGGAAAACAACTATTAGTATAGGTTTAGCAGATGCTTTAAGAAAATTAGATAAAAAAGTTATATTAACATTAAGAGAACCATCATTAGGCCCAGTATTTGGAATGAAAGGTGGCGCAACTGGTGGAGGATTAGCTAAAGTTATACCAGAAGAAGATATAAACCTACATTTTACTGGGGATTTTCATGCGATTACCACTGCGAATAATCTAATATCAGCTGCCATAGATAATCATATTTATAATGGTAATAAACTAAATATAAAAGAGGTATTATTTAAAAGATGTTTAGATATTAATGATAGAAGTCTAAGGGATAAAGGATTTAATATAACAGCCGCTAGCGAAATAATGAGTATTATATGCTTAGCGAATGATATAGATGATTTAAGAGATAGATTATCTAATATAATAATAGGTACAAATGATAATAATGAGTATATATACTTAAAAGAATTAAATATAGTTGGAACATTATTAGTAATATTAAAAGACGCAATAAAACCAAACTTAGTTCAAACATTAGAAGAAACTCCTACCATTATACATGGAGGACCATTTGCTAATATAGCTCATGGTTGTAATAGTGTCATTGCTACTAAAACAGCTCTAAGTTATGCAGACTATGTAGTAACAGAAGCAGGATTTGCCGCAGATTTAGGTGCAGAAAAATTCTTTGATATAAAATGCAGACAAAGTAATATAAAACCAGACTGCATAGTAATAACCACAACAATAAAATCATTAAAGCATAATAGAAAAGAGAATTTAAAAATACATTATGAAAATATGAAAAAGTTTAATACTAATGTAGTAGTATGTTTAAATAAATTTGATAATGATAAAAAAGAAGAAATAGAAGAATTAAAAGATTACTGTAATAAAGAAAATATTCCACTCACTATATGTGAATCATTTCAAAAAGGTAGTAAAGGAAGTATAGATTTAGCTAAATTAGTTTTAAAAGAATTAGAAAAAGATAATAAATTTAAATTATTATATGATAACAGTCTAAGTATAAACGAAAAAATAGATATTATATCTAAAGAAATATATAGAGCTAATAATGTAATATATAGCGAAGAATCATTAAGAAAAATAGACACAATAAATAAAAATAACTTATCTTATCTTCCAATTTGTGTATCTAAAACACAATATTCATTATCTGATGATAAAAATAATACAAAAAAAGATTATAATATTACAGTAACAGATATAAATATATATAATGGAGCAGGTTTCATCACAGTACTATTAGGAAGTGTTGTTACAATGCCAGGATTACCAAAAGAACCTAACTATGAAAATATAGATTTAATAGATAATAAAATAATAGGATTAAAATAAAAAGACATCAGTAGATGTCTTTATTCTTTAGGCTTTTCTTTGTTCTCTGTATTATCTTTAGTAGTATTAGGTTCATATATATTAATAGTACCAGTATACATTCTATTTTTATATGTTAAACGATATTGATAATTACCACTCTTTGCAGTATTAACTGCAGATAAATCTATAGTAGTATTCTTTTTAACTTCTTCATCTAATTGTTCAACTACATAAGTTTGTACATCTGTTGATAAAGAAGAACCTACTTCTAAATCTAAATCTTTTACTGTTATATTAGCATTAGGTAATTCTTTTTCTTTAACAACATAAGTTGCACTAAATTTTTTCTTTTTATAAGTTATTGTGTATGTATAACTACCAGCTTGATTAACATTAACCATAGAAGTATCTAATTTTAAGTTTTTAATTATATTCTCATCTATATCATCAGGATTTTCCAAAAAGTCTCTAATATTAACACTCATTGGTTTATTAACCTCTGACTCCATATCTTTAAGCTTTATTTCATTACTCTTAGAACTAGCGACACGTTTTTGGACAACTTTTAAATTGATACTATCTGGATCAACTGGATTCTTAATATATGCCATACTAGTACCAGTACCAATTAAAGTAGTTCCCCATACAGCTAGTGCTATAGAAAAAATTTTCTTTTGCTGAATAGATACTTTCATACACATACCTCTTTCTTTAATAATTATAATATAAAAACACAATATAAACAATAAAATATATATTATATTTTATACTTTACACAGAATTTATACACAATTTATTTCTGTATAGAAGACTTAATTCCTTGATAAGTATCTCTTTTAACCATTTCTTTATCTATATCATTTAAAACACAAAATTTCTTAATTAACCAAGTTGGTTCAATTAAATCTTTAGGATCAGGATCTCCAGTTATTCTATGAATTACTATTTCTTCTCTTAATAATTCTAGTTGACTAACTACTATATCTATATATTCTTCTTTAGAAAGTACTTTAAATTTCTTTTCTTTATATAACTTTTCTAAAGGAGTATCTTTTAAAATACTTAACATATGTATCTTTATACCCCCAATATCTAATTTATTTAAATATCTAACTGTATTTAACATATCTTCTTTAGCCTCATAAGGTAATCCATTTATAATATGAACAACTACATCTATATTTCTATTACGTAATTTTTCTACCATATCTTTAAAACAATCTAGAGAATGACATCTATTTATTAACTTGGATGTTTTGTCATTAATAGTTTGTAATCCTAATTCAATAGTTAAATAAGTCTTTTTATTTAATTCTTCTAAATAATCTAAACACTCATCAGTAATAGAATCAGGTCTAGTCGCAATATTTAGTCCAACGACATTATCTTCTTCTAATATAGATTCATATAATTCTTTTAGTTTATCTACAGGCGCATAAGTATTAGTACGAGCTTGAAAATAACCAATATATTTAGCTTTAGGCCATTTCTTATGCATCATATTTTTAATATCATTAAATTGTTTCTTAATAGAATCTTTTATATTACCTGCGAATTCTCCACTACCACTCTTAGAACAGTATATACAGCCACCATATCCAACGGTACCATCTATATTAGGACAAGAAAATCCTGCATTTAAACTGACTTTAAATACTTTAGAATTAAACTTATTCTTATAAAAATAATCTAAAGTATGATATCTTTTATTACTATTACTATACTTAAATTTATTCATATATACCTCACTACTTCATGTATTATAGTACTTTTATGTCAAAAAAACAACAAAATATACAAAAAAGTATTGAAAAATGTATAAAAATAGTATAAAATACACACTAATTCACAAAAAAGTGTATAAATTTTATCTAAATGTGATATATTATAATAAAGGAGAGTGATAATATGGAACCATATAAAGCTAAACTATTACCTATTTCTTATGAGTTAGATAAAGAAACAATTAAATTATTAGGACAAGCAAATGATAAATATGGTCAATATAAATCATTATTAAAAGTATTTAAATTTGATCAAAAATTTTTCTTAGATTCTTTAGTACTAGGAGAAAGTATAAGATCATCAAGAATTGAAGGAACACAAATATCCCAAGATGATATGTATTATATGGATTACAAAGAAACAAATGATAGTATTAAAGAAGTTAAAAATTTAAAGAAAATGTTGGAGTATGCAAATACTAAATTAAAAGATAAAGACTTTAGTATTGATATGATTAATAAAATGCATAAAATTTTATTATCTGGAACTAGAGGTGAAGATAAATCACCTGGTAAAATACGTACAATACAAAACTATATTGGACTAAGAGGTTTAGGTAAAGAAGGCGCAACATTTGTTCCTCCTATTCCAGAAGAAGTTCCAGAATTATTAGATAATCTTATAGAATATATGAATAATATGTATAATGATGAAGCCTTTATAAAAGTGGCAATATCTCATGTACAATTTGAATCTATTCACCCATATAATGATGGTAATGGTAGAATGGGAAGAGCTCTAATGACTTTAGAATTAGCTAAATTAAAAGGTGATGAACCAATATTATTTTTATCAGAAGTAATAGAATTATTTAAAGCTAATTATTACAATACTTTAACTGAGTGTAGACATGGTAATGTAGATGGCTTTATTAGATTTTTCTTACAATGTGTAGTAGACCAATGCACTAGAAATATTGGTAGAATAGAAAAGATAAATAGAGTTTATGAAGAAGATGAACAAACTATAAAGGAAAATATGAGTGGTAGTATAGTAGTTAGAATGCATCCATTAATGATGAAAAAAATAGTATTTACTGCTCAAGATATGGCAGATGAATTAGATGTTCATATTAATTCTATAAATAAAGTATTAAATCGTTTAATAGAATTAAATATAATAAAAAAAGAAAAGAAAGAAGGTACAAATAGGATAACATATAGATATATTAGAGTCTATGATACCTTTGTAGAACAAATATAAAAAGCTAGTTTTTCATTTACTAGCTTTTTTATTTAAATATGCTATAATTATATTAGGTGATAATATGGCAGTAAGAAGAAAGTTTAAATTAAAACCTAACGCAATAATTCTACTAAAAAGAGTAGGTATAGTATTAGGTATATTACTAGCTATTTTTCTATTTTATAGACACAATATTAATGAATTAAAGAAATTAGGTTATAGTGAAAAAGCCAGTAATACTATACTTTTTAAATTTAAGAAAAGTTATGTTATGGATATAGGTAAAAATAAAACATTAAATGCTGCTTTTGAGAGTAAAGATTATAAAGAAAAGAACATAGATAATTATAGTAAAATTAAATATCAAAATCATAAACATTTAATTAAACATATTAATTTATTATTAAAAAAAGGCTATCACAATAAAGATATATCTTTAATACTTGCACATGGTACTGATAATGATGTAGAAGAATTTATAAAACATAAAAAAATCAGGTACATTGAAGAATTCTTTACTATAGATTGTGCTAAAATAAATAATTATGATAGATATATAGCTTATTCTGATGAAACAGGAGAAGATGAAGAAACAGTTGTTGTGTCAGTTAATCTAGATATGGATAAAGAACCATATAAAGAACCTCTTAAAATAAGAAAATATAATAAATATGTATTAGTAACTAAACATAGACAACTTATGAAAAGTTATAAACCAAAACTAGTTAATATTGATAAAAAATATGCATTAGATAGTAAACAGAAATCAGTAAAAGAAGCAAAAGATGCTTTTATTAAGATGTATAAGGCTGCAAAGAAAAAGGGTTATGAAATATATATTAATTCTAGTTATCGTAGTTATGAAGAACAAGAAAAAATTTGTAATACATATTCTTCGCTATATGGACAGTCTTATATAGAAAAATATGTCGCAAAACCAGGATATTCAGAACATCAAACAGGTTTAGTATTTGATATAGCTAGTAAAAAGAATAAAATATTCGCAGAATCTAAAGAATATAAGTGGATGCAAGAAAATGCTTATAAATATGGATTTATTCAAAGATATCCTAAAGGGTATGAAGAAATAACAGGATTTAGGGCAGAACAATGGCATTATAGGTATGTAGGTAAGAAAATAGCTAAGTATATTTATGATCATAAAATTACCTATGATGAGTATTATATTAGATTTTTAGATAAATAAATGGTAGTTTTTCTACCATTTTTTACTTTATTATGTTATTATGATATTAGGAAAATAAGAAGGTGTTGGTATGTATCCACTTGGAAAACAATTTGAAGTAGATTATACTAGGGCTAGAAGTGATGATAAATCTATAGTACAAGGAAGTAACTTTAGGATAAGTATCATTACTGAGCGAATTGTAAGATTAGAATTTTCACCTAGTGGACAATTTATAGATAGACCTACACAGTTAGTTTCTAGAAGAGATCTAGGACTTGCTAATTTTAGAGTGACTCAAGATACAACTTATATAAATGTTTCAACCAAATATTTTGAATTAAAATACATTAAAAGAGCACCTTTTACTGGTACTAAAGTAGATCCTGCTAAGAATTTAAAAATAACACTTAATAGTAGAGAAAGAGATAGAAATAAAGATTGGTATTATGGACATCCAGAAGCAAGAAATATGTTAGGTAATATGATTAGTGTAGATATAAATGCTACTAAAGAATTATCTAGAGGATTATATTCACTAGATGGATTTGCTTCTATTGATGATTCTAAAAATAAAATAATAATGGAAGATGGTACATTAGCTAATCCACCAGAAGATCATATAGATATTTATGTATTTATGTATGATAAAGACTTTAAACAAGCTTTATTTGATTATTTTAAAATGACAGGTTCACCAGTATTAGTACCTAGATATGCATTAGGTAATTGGTGGAGTAGAAATATAACTTATACTGATGAAGATGTTAAAGAATTAGTAAAAAAAGCTGAAAAGAAAAAAATACCACTATCAGTAATATTATTTGATCATGATTGGCATTATAGAAATGTAGGAGATAAAAAAGATTTAAAGACAGGTTATACATTTAATAAAGAATTATTTAAAGATCCAAAATCTATGATAGAAAAACTACATAAAAGAGGTATAAGAGTAGGAGTAAATATAGATCCAGAAGGAGGATTTTATCCTCATGAAGAAAACTATCAATATGTTAAACAATTTTTAGGATTAAATGACAATAAAATAGTATTATTTGATCCTCTAAATCCTAAACTATTAGATATTTTATTTAAAGTATTCCTACATCCATTAGAAGCATTAGGAGTAGACTTCTTCTGGAATGATTATAAAGGAGAAAAAGATATTCATAAACTATGGATTACTAATCATTATATGTTCTTAGACTCAAAAAGAAATTTAAATAAAAGAGGACTAGTACTTGGACGTAATGGTATAGTTGCTCCTCATAGATATCCAATACTATATGGAGGAAGTAGTGAAATAAGTTGGGAAGAATTAAAAAAATTACCATTTAGGTATTTAAATGCTTCTAATATAGGAGTTAGTTTCTGGAGTCATGATGTAGGTGGAAATCATGGCGGTATAGAAGAAGGAGAACTATATATAAGATACTTAGAATTAAGTGTATTCTCTCCAATATTAAGATTCCATGGAGCTAGAAGTAAATATTATAAAAAAGAACCTTGGTTATGGGATGTAACTACTACTGCGATTGCTGTTGATTACTTAAGACTTAGACATAGATTAATACCATATATTTATACAGAAGCATATAATTATACAAAATCAGGAACTCCATTAATACAACCATTTTATTATAACTATATGTGGGTATATGATGATGAATTATATAAGAATCAATACTATTTTGGATCACAATTACTAGTATGTCCAATACTTACTAAAAAAGATCCAACCATGAATAGAACAGTACATAGATTCTTTATACCAGATGGTATTTGGTATGACTTTGTAACTGGTAAGAAATTCCCAGGAAATAAAAAATATATATCATTCTTTAAAGAAGAAGATTATCCAGTATTTGCCCATGCAGGTAGTATAATACCACTATCTAATAGAAGTGATTATAATAATACAGGACTTCCTACAGACTTAGAAATACAAATATTCCCAGGAGTATCTAATACGTATACACTATATGAAGATGATGGAATTACTTCTTTATATAAAGATGGATATTATTTAAAAACTTCAATTGATTATAACTACTTAAAAAATAACTACACAGTAATAATAAGAAGTATAGATGGTAAAAGTGGAATAGTACCAGAAAAAAGAAACTATAAAATGGTATTTAGAAACACAAAAGAAACTAATGATGTAGTAGCTTATTTCAATAATGAAAAAGTAAAAACAACATCATATGTAGATGGAAATGACTTTATAGTAGAAGTAAAAGACTGTCCTACTATAGGACAACTAACTATTAACTGTAAGGGTAAAGACATAGAAATAGATGCAGTTAGATTAATAAATGATGATGTTGGGAGTATATTAATGGATCTAAAAATAGAAACATATCTAAAAGAAGAAATAGATTCTATTATGTTTGGAGATCTACCCAATAATAAAAAAAGAATAGCTATTAGAAAACTAAAGAAAAAGAAATTATCAAAAGAATATATTAATCTATTCTTAAGATTATTAGAATATATTAATGAATTTTAAAACTTAGTTAAAAACTAAGTTTTTTAATGTCTAAAAATTGACAATAATACCTGGGGGGGGGTATACTATATATAGTGTAATAGTAGGAGTTATAGGTATGAAAAAAGATGTAAAAGAAGTATTTAAGAAAGTAGTAAAAAAGACAAAAGAAATATTAAAAATGGATGTAAAAGATATAGTAAAAAAAAGAAAAGTACAAATATCTTTTTTAGTGATAGTAGGAATAAGTATAATAGCACTAGTATATAGTGCATTCTTTGCGCCAACAGCACTAAACAAACTAGTAGCATCAAAACTATACAAATCTCCAGCAAATTCAGCTTTTAAAGACCAAAACTTCTATAACTGTGTAGTAGATGAATATAATACAGATAAAAGCGCCTCAGGCAAAGTAGCATATACGTATGAACTAAGTGATGAACAGTTAAGAACTGTAAATATGTTAAGCTGTAATGGTTCTGAAAAATCAGAAGATCAGAAAATAAGTGATACAAGTGGTGTAGAAAAACTGACTAATTTAAAAAATTTGGAATTAATCTCTAATAATATAAGAAACATAGATTTAACAAACAATAGCAAATTAGAAGACTTGTTTATCAGTTTCAACAAATTAGAGTACATAGATTTGTCATCAAACAGTAGTTTAGATTCAGTTTTTTTAGGAGGTAATAAACTGACTAATCTTAGTTTGCCAGAGAATTTACGCTATTTATCTTTAGATACAACAGATTATGTTGACTTTTTTCCAAGTGTTAATAATGGTGGTATCAATAAAACTATAAGCAGAAACAGTCGTGAATTAACAAATAATATTGAATCACTTGATTTATCATCAATACATTCTCTGAGAGTATTGAGCGCTAAAAATATAGGTTTAAAAGAAATAAAACTAAATAATGAAATAAGTAACATTGAAATGCCAGATAACAATTTAGATAACAAGAATCTTAACTTATCAAATTTTCCTAATTTATGGCGTCTTAATGTATCAGGGACAGGAATTGAAAGTCTAAATGTATCAAATAGCAACAATTTAAAAGATTTGCAAGCCGTTAATAACAATATATCAAGCCTTAATGTATCAGGCTGTAGTGCACTTAAAGAAGTATGGTTAGCTGATAATAATTTAAAAAGTATAAATTTAAATGATAATATTAATCTTGAAGAATTAAATTTATATGCAAATCCTTTAAAGCAACTAAATCTTTCAAATAATGTAAATTTAAAATCATTAGTAATAGGAACAGTTTTACCTTCAGATAATACACGTAAAACAGAAATTACAGATTTAGATTTATCGCTACAAGAAAAATTAGAGTTAATTCATCTATACCCCTCAAATTTAGAACACATAAGTTTGAATGCTAACAATAATATTCAAACATTTATGAGTAAAGAAAACCCACTTACCAGAAATGAGTTTATGGTCTTGTTTAATGAAAATTTAACAAATTTAGATATAAGATATCCTGGTTTTGAGTCAATTGATTTGTCAAACGTAATAAATTTAGAAGAATTAATAATAACAGGAGACAACAATTTAAAAAGTATAAATTTAAGAAATAATGTAGCTCTAAAAAATTTGCAACTAGTATCTAATGGTCTAAACGATATAGATATAAGCCAAAATGTAAATCTCGAACGATTGTATTTAGGGAGTAATAAATTACATAATTTAGATTTAAGTAGAAACACTAACTTAAAACATTTAGGTTTAGGAGATAATGACTTAAGTAGTATAGATGTAAGTCGAAACATAAACTTAGCAGGATTAAATTTATATAATAATAAACTAAGTAGTATTGATCTAACAAATAACACTGTATTAGAAGAAATTAACTTATCTGGTAATCCATTAAACAAAACTCAATCGTTGTTGCTGGGTAAAAAAACTATAATTGACTCACCAGTTAAGTTGCCAGAGACAAGTAATTTACCCACTAGTTGGTATAACACAACATATGAAGCAGAAGAAGGGTCAGGCGCAATCATAGAAGACAATAATGTTACTGCTAAAAAGTTAAAAGATTTTACTGTAAGAGAAGTTAATTCTAGGTATGCTGCTACTATTAATATGGAAGTGATAGCTTATTCATCAGACAAATATGATCTTAAAAAAGATTATATAGACATAGGTACAACTGAATTCAACATAGAAGATATAGAAGTTTCAGAATCATGTACAAAAGAAATTGTAACTGATGAAAATGGAAACAGAAGATTAGTAATTAAGTATGAGAATGAAGAAATAGGTTCATGGGATATAGTTAGTTATAAATCAACTAAGTATAATTTGAATCAACCATATATACTTGTAGGATTAAATGATCTTAATTTGGATGATATAGAAGTATCTAATTGTACAAAAGAAATAGCTGGTAATAAATTATTAATTAAATATGGAGATGAGATAAAGGATTATATAATCTTAAGTTATAAATCAGATAAATATGATTTAAGTAAAAATTATATTTATTTAGGAAATAATGACCTTAGTTTAGATAGTATAGAGACTTCTGGATTTGATAAACAAATAGAAGATAATAAGTTGGTATTAAAATATTATTTTGCAACAAAAGAATATGATTTATTAACTTTAAGTTCTGATAAATACTTTATAAGTAAAACTGGAATATATTATGGAGAAGAACCTGTTAGTGTAGAAGAGTTTAAAAATAATATAGAAACAGATTTAGAGATAAAAGTATTTAGAAATGATGTAGAGTTAACTACAGGAAATATTAGTTATGGAGATGTAGTAAAAGTATATAGTAATACATATGGAGAAGTACATAGTTATACATTAGTAGAGGAATATTTAGATGTAAGTAAACTGGATATAGATAATAATGTAATAGAGAAAGTTAAAGTAGGAGATAGTTTTAAAGACATAAAAGACAAAATAGATACAACTGGTACTATAAAACTAATAGATAAAGATAATAACGAAGTAGAAGATACAACAGGAAGAAGTTTAAGAACAGGAGATACAATAAGAATAGAATTAAGTAATGAAGTAGAAGAGTATCAAATAAGTATTAGTGGAGATGTAAATGGATCTGGTAAAATAGATGTTGGAGATTTATCAAAAGTATTAACAGATGTAATGGATGTAGAGAAGATAGAAGGAGAATGTTATCAAAAAGCAGCAGACTACAATGAAGATGGAAGACTAGGTGTAGGAGATTTATCAAAACTATTAACAAAACTAATGGGAGGTGAGAGTAATGAATAAGATAAACAAAGTAGTATTAACCATTACTCTAACCTTAATCTTAGTTTTAACAATAACTATAGTAATACTAAATAGAGGTATTAGTTATGCCGCAGGAGAAAAGAGTGGAAGTATAAGCATAAATTGTCCAAGTACATTATCATCTGGATCTACTATGACATGTACATTAAACGGATCAATTACAGGTACAAATTATAAGGGAGTAGAAGCAGATGTAAGTATAAGTAGTAATTTAGAATTAGTGGAATTTACTAATTCAATAGATGGAGCTTATGGAGGCTTAAATACTACAAGATTAACAACTGCTATATCTACAGAAAAATCTGGCTCATTTGAAATAGGAAAAATAAAACTTAAAGGAAAGTCAGGAGTAAGTGGAGTAACAGAACAAATAAGTTTAAGTAATGTAGAGTTTTCAGATTCAGAAAATCAACAAATGCCAATAAGTAGTGCAAGTAGAACAGTAAGAATACCATCAACTAATAATAACTTATCAAGCTTAAGTGTAAGTGGAGCAAGTATATCATTTAATCCAAATACCACAACATATAATGTAACAGTAAATGCATCTAATACAACAATAAGTGCATCTTTAGCAGATAATAATTCAACATTAAGTGGAACAGGAACAAAGAGTCTAAACTATGGAAAGAATACATATAAAGTAAATGTAAAAAGTGAAGCAGGAGTAACAAAAACATATACAATAAATATCACAAGACCAGATAATAGAAGTACTAATAACTATTTATCAAGTCTAAGTTTAAGTAGTGGAAAAATATCATTCAAAAAAGGTACTACAAACTATAATGTAAGTATAGGAAGTTCAGTAAGTAGTGTTAAAATAAGTGCATCAATAGAAGATAAAAAATCAAGTTATGTATCGGGATATAATCCAAGAACAGTAAAATTAAATAGTGGAACAACAAAAGCACAAATAAAAGTAATGGCAGAAAATGGAAGTGTAAGAACATATACAATAAACATTACAAAAGCAGGAACAAAAGCAAGTAGTAATACAAAGAGTGGTACAAGTAAAAATAATACAACAAAGAGTAATACACCTACAAAGAGTTCAGATAATAAACTAAAGACTTTGTATTTAAGTAATGGATATATAAACTTCAAGAGTGACAAAACAGAATATAAAGTAGATGTATCTAATAAAGTAAAAGAATTAGATATAAAAGGAGATTTATCAAGCGATAAAGCAAAAGTAGAAGGTTTAGGAAAACAAGAATTAAAGGTAGGAGAAAATGTATTCAAGATAAAGGTAACTGCCGAAAATGGAGATGAAAAAACATATACATTAAGAATAAATAGAAAAGATAAAGAAAGTAGTAGTAACTTAGATAGTAATAACTACTTAAAGAGTTTAAAAATAGAAGGATATAAAATAGAGTTTAGTAAAACAAAATATAAATATGAAGTAGACTTAAAAGGAAATAAAAGATTAGAAATAGATGCCCAAGCATCATCAAAAGATGCAGATGTAACAATAATGGGAAATGAAAATCTAAAGAATAAAGATAAGATCAAAATAGTCGTAACAGCAGAGGATGGAACAAATAGAGTATATACAATAGAAGTAAAAGAAAATCATAATATAATGTATACAGCAATAGGAATATTTATAATAGGATTCTTATCATTATTAGTAGCCTTTGCCTATAAAAAGAAAAAAGATTCTAATGTAGAGTATGTATATGAATAAAAAAAGAAAGCATTTTTAATTAATTGCTTTCTTTTATTTTGAAAAAATTTCCAAAACTTGTCGATTTTTAGTAGTTTTGGAAAAACATTTCCAAAACTTGACTTTATATAAAAATTAATATATACTTAACACAGAGGTGAAAACTATGATAGAAAGAACAGAATATCTTGAGCAATTAAAAAGATTTAAAGATAAAGATTTAATCAAAGTTGTTACTGGTATAAGAAGATGCGGGAAATCTACGTTATTTGAATTATTTATAAATTATTTAAAAGACAATAATATAAAAGATGATCAAATAATAAAGATAAATCTAGAAGATGTTGAATATAATTTTAAAGATTATAAAGAACTATATGACTACGTAAATGTAAAGATAAATTCTAAGAAACAATATTACGTTTTCTTAGATGAAGTTCAAAATGTTCCTAAATTTCAAAAGGCAGTAGATAGTTTATATATCAAGAAAAATGTTGATGTATATATAACTGGTTCAAATGCCTATTTATTATCTGGCGAACTTGCAACATTGCTATCTGGGAGATATATAGAAATAAAAATGTTACCGCTATCATTTAAAGAATATTTAAGTGCTTTTAATACCAACTCAGGTAAAAGTTGGTATGAGTATTTCCTAGATTATATGAGAAATGGCGGTATGCCAGGAAACATATCTATTTTAGAAGATAATCCTAATGATTTAGATATGTATTTAGAAGGAATATTCACGACAATAGTATATAAAGATATTATCACAAGAAACAACATATCAGATAGGACGGTATTAGAGAATATATTAAAATTTATCTTTGATAGTATAGGTAGTCCAATATCAACAAAAAAAATAAGTGATACATTAACTAGTAAAGGAATACAAACAAGCAATCATACTGTTGAAAACTATATATCTGCCTTTGTTGAAAGCTTTCTAATATATAAAGCTGAAAGATTTGATGTTAAAGGAAAAAATTTGTTAGCCAGAGATTATAAATATTATGTTGTAGACTCAGGGTTAAGAAGTTATTTATTAGGTAAAAAAGCAGATAGTGACATGGGGCATATATTAGAAAATATAGTTTATCTTGAATTATTACGAAGAGGATATAAAGTTTATGTTGGTAAAGTAGATGATTTAGAAGTTGATTTTGTCGCAAAAAATCGAGATGGCTTAAAATATTTTCAAGTTGCTTTATCCGTTAGAGATGAAACGGTATTAAATAGAGAACTTAGGTCATTACAAAAAACTGGAGATCATTATCCAAAATATTTATTGACATTGGATATGGATTTAGAAACAGATTATGATGGAATAACAAAAATAAATGTAGTTGATTGGCTATTAAGTGATGAATAAAAATAGTTGAATTGATTATATTTATATGATAAAGTGAATATAGAAGAGAAATCTTCATAAAATAAAAGTGGAATAGCCCCATGGGTTAGGTTCCAAATAAATGGTTTGTCCTAATCATTCTTAGAAGGATGATTAGGGTCTTTTTTATCTCAAAAATTATTACTAACTTTATTTGAAAATTAAGACAAATTGAAATTATAAACAAAATCAACTCATTCATAGTATCACCTCCAGAGTATCCCCCTGAAAATAATAATTTGAAACCTAACCATAGGTATTCCTATTATATTATTAGAAAAAAATAATACTTTTCCCTAAAATAACTTGAAAAAAGTATTAAAATTTAATATACTATGAATAGATTTTTTAAATATTACTAGTAGTAGTAATAACTAATTTTATTTAAAGAGAGTTTACGGGTGGTGTAAGTAAATATAAAATGGTTATGAACTTGACTAGTTATAAGTATTTATGGGTAAGACCTATATCTCTATTAAGATGCATAGTATATACTATGAATTAAGGTGGTACCGCGAATATTTCGTCCTTATTTATATAAGGACTTTTTTTTGGAGGAAATTATATGAGACAAGTAATTTTATTTATACTTAGTTTTATAGTAACTTTAATAATTTATGAATTATTTGTAGTTAATAAAGCTAAGAAAAATAAGGAAAATAGACCTATAGAGGTAAAATATTTAGTGAATAAATATAAGGTTGATTTAAAGAAAGCTAATTATAATCAGATGTTACAAATAATAGCTTTAATATCTTCTTTAGATATTGCGTTAATAGCGTTTATTGTTAGTTTTTTTAAAGGAATAAACATACAAATATTAGTTGGAGTTATTATTGTATTTCCAACTATAATAATTAGTTATATGTTTGTTGGTAATTTTTATAAAAAGAAAGGAATGATTAGAAAGTGAATAATTTTAAAGAAATAGAAAAAAAATGGAGAAAGAAATGGGAAGATGAAGAAGTATTTAAAACTGATTTAAGAGATTTTTCTAAACCTAAGTTTTATGCTTTAGATATGTTTCCATATCCAAGTGGTGTAGGATTACATGCTGGTCATCCAGAAGGATATACTGCGACTGATATAGTTAGTCGTATGAAGAAAATGCAAGGATATAATGTACTTCACCCAATGGGATTTGATTCATTTGGACTTCCTGCAGAACAATATGCAATTAATACAGGTAATCATCCAGCTAAGTTTACTCATGAAAATATTAATACTTTTAGGGAACAATTAAAAAGATTAGGATTTTCTTATGATTGGAGCTTAGAAGTATCTACAAGTGAGCCCTCTTATTATAAATGGACTCAATGGATATTTAAAAAATTATATGAGGATGGTTTAGCTAAAGAAGTAGAAATGCCAGTTAATTGGTGTGAAGAATTAGGGACTGTTCTTGCTAATGATGAAGTAATAGATGGTAAAAGTGAACGTGGTGGATATCCTGTTATTCGTAAAATGATGAAGCAATGGGTTATAGATATACCTAAATATGCAGAAAGGTTACTTGAGGGATTAAATGAGATTGATTGGCCTGAAGGAACAAAAGAAATACAAAGAAACTGGATTGGTAAATCAATTGGAGCCCATGTTGATTTTAAAGTAGATGGTTATGATGATAAATTCACAGTATTTACGACACGTTGTGATACATTATTTGGCGCAACATATTGTGTATTATCACCAGAACATGAATTAGTTGATAAAATTACTACCTTTGATAAAAAAGAAGAAGTAGAAAGATATAAACAAGAAGCTGCCTCTAAGAGTGATTTAGAGCGTACAGAGCTTAATAAAGATAAAACAGGTGTATTTACTGGAGCTTATGCAATAAATCCTGTAAATGATACTAAAATACCTATTTGGATAAGTGATTATGTACTTGCTAGTTATGGTACAGGTGCCATTATGGCAGTTCCTGCGCATGATGATAGAGACTATGAATTTGCGAAAAAATTTGATATAGATATTATTCAAGTATTAGAAGGTGGAGATATCTCTAAAGAAGCATGGACAGAAGATGGTATTCATATTAATTCAGGATTTTTAGATGGATTAAATAAAGAAGATGCCATTGATAAGATGATAGAATTCTTAGAAGAGAACAAATGTGGAGAAAAACATATTAATTATCGAATAAGAGATTGGATTTTTGCACGTCAAAGATATTGGGGAGAACCAATTCCTATAGTACATTTTGAAGATGGAACTACTAAGGCTTTAAAAGATGAAGATTTACCATTAGTACTTCCAGAATTAGATGATTATGCACCTAGTAAAGATGGTAGTAGTCCATTAAATAAGGCAACTGACTGGATTAATGTAGAACTTGATGGTAAAAAAGGTAAATTAGAAACATCTACTATGCCAGGTTCTGCTGGATCAAGTTGGTATTTCTTGAGATATATAGATCCACATAATGATGAAGAATTCGCAAACTATGACTTATTAAAACACTGGTTACCAGTTGATTTATATGTAGGTGGTCCAGAACATGCAGTAGGACATTTATTATATTCAAGAATGTGGAATAACTTCTTATATGATAAAGGTTTAGTACCTGTAAAAGAACCATTTAAAAAATTAGTTCATCAAGGTATGATATTAGGAGAAAATGGTATAAAGATGGGTAAAAGATATCCAGAATACTCAATTAATCCTAATGATATAATTGATGAATATGGTGCAGATACTTTAAGATTCTATGAAATGTTTATGGGTCCATTAGAAGCAGATAAACCATGGAATAGTAAAGGTGTTGAAGGTAGTAAGAAATTTTTAGATCGTGTATATAGATTATATATAGAAGAAAATAAAATAAAAGATGAAGAAAATAAAGCTCTTGAAAAGATATATCATCAAACAGTTAAGAAAGTAACAGAAGATTTTGAAACATTAAACTTTAATACCGCTATATCTCAAATGATGATATTTATAAATGCAGTATATAAAGAAAATGTTTATCCTAAGGAATATGCAGAAAACTTCATTAAGTTATTAAACCCAATCGCACCATTTATAACAGAAGAAATATGGGAACAATTAGGTCATAGTAAAACAATTGCGAATGAATCTTGGCCTACATATGATGATTCTAAAATAGTAGAAGAAGAAAAAGAAATAGCTGTACAAGTAAATGGTAAAGTACGTGCTACTATAAAAATAGGTATTAATGAAGAAGAAGATTCTATTAAAGAAAAAGCTTTAAGTGAAGAAAATGTTAAAAATCATACTAATGGTAAAGAAATAATTAAAGTAATTGTTATTAAAGGTCGTATAGTTAATATAGTAGTTAAATAGAGATTAATCTCTATTTTTCTTTGTAAATATTGATTTTTTTATAAAAATATGTTATAATATGTCCAATTTTAAGGGGTGATATTATGACTAAGGAGGAACTAAGAAAAAGAAGAGAAAGTGGTAATTATCCAATAGTAGATTTAAAAATATTTGACTCAATAAATAATATTAAATTTACTGATTTTACCCTAGATCATATGAAAGATACTAAAGACTTATATGTTAATTATTTAGATCAAATATTTGAAATGAAAAATAATGATCAAAAGAGTTTCTTAAACACAATAAAGTCTATGGAAATAATTGATAATCAAGCTTTAGAAAAAGAAGATAGTTTTATGATGTCTTTATATATGCAAGCTACTAAAGAAAATTCAATTGATTATTTATTAAAAAACACCTCTAAAAAATTAGATAAAAAGACATTTATAAATGGTCATAAAGTATTATTACATGGAACTAGTAGTGATCAATTTTCTATTAATGATTATCGTAAGGATAATGAAAAATTTGTAGGTAGATATGAAAATCATGAACCTATTATTAGTTATTTTGTTCTTTCTAGTGATAATATAGAAGATGCAATAGATAAAATAATTGAGTTTTATAACTCATCTTTATATGAAGATAAATTATTTACTAAGTCACAAATAATTCATGGATTAGTTAGTACTCTACAATTATTTGATGATGGTAATACTAGATATGCTAGATTATTACAAAATATTAAGCTATATGATTTAACTAAAAAAGAAATAAATGGATCTCTAAAAGCTCCCGCAATCTATGGAACTAGATCATATTTCCCATATAGAGGTAAGTATAGAGAATTAATAAGTAATTTAGCTATTAATCCAGAT
Source organism: Bacilli bacterium (assembly GCA_017406955.1). Lineage (GTDB taxonomy): Bacteria > Bacillota_I > Bacilli_A > RF39 > UBA660 > CAJMSU01. The sequence goes on from JAFQXM010000007.1 coordinate 166,035, forward strand.
AATGAAAATTGGAATAATTGGTTTAACTTTAATTTAAATAGATTTGAAGATCAAATATATTTCTTAGAAGAAAAATTAGAAAAATTTAAAAAATTACAAAAGAAAAAATAAAATTCCACAATTTTTGTGGATTTTTATTTTTATAATTAATCTGGTGATTATATGAGAGTAAAAATATTTGATTTTGAAGATGAAAAAGACTTAGAAGATGAAGTAAATGAATTTTTAGAGGGGGTAGAAGGAGAAGTTATAGATATAAAATACCAAGTTAGTGTTAGTATATATAGTGAAGAACAAATATTTTGTTTTTCAGCTATGATTGTTTATGACGAAGTAAAATAGAGTACATTGCAATATAAAAACAAATAATATATAATTAAACTATAATATAGGTGATTATATGAAACTAAAAAAGAAAAGAAATATATATTTACTAATAGTATTTGTAGTAGCCCTAGTAATAGGAATAGGATACGCTATTTTAAGCAGTAGTTTAAATATTGCAGGAAGTACAAATATAAAAGATAATACATGGGATGTACATTTTGAAAATATAAATGTAACAACAGGAAGTGTAGAGGCAATTACACCAACAATAAGTAATGGAACAAATATAACTTATACAGCAACTTTAGTAGAGCCAAAAGATTATTATGAATTTACAGTAGATGTAAAAAATAGTGGAAGTATAGATGCAATGATTGAAAATATATCAAATACAGGGCTAACTTCAGAACAAAAGAAATATATGGAATATAATGCAACATATGACTCAGGAGTAGATATATCAGAAAAACAAGAATTAAAAGCAAATTCTAAGGAAAAGATAAGAGTAACAGTAAGATATAAAGATGATATAAATGCTAGTGATTTACCAACAGAAGCAAAAACAATAAATCTAACATTAATTATTAATTATGCTCAAGCGAATAATACAGCTATAGAGGTAAATCATTCAACCTGTAGAAGAGCAACAACTCTTCATACTGAAATATGTACCAATACAGAAGAATATGCATGTGCTTATTCTGGTAGTCAATATTCTGGAGGATATTCAAGTGGAGATAAAATAGAGTATGGAAACTATGGAACAAAAGGTACTTTAACGAGCGGAGATGCCTTTGATTGTGATGTAAATGGAGATGGAAGTTATAATTCATCTACAGAAAGATTCTATTATGTATCAGCTTTAGATACTAATGCTAACTATGGAGTATTAATATATTATAGTAACGTATCAGCTGGGCAACCAAATAGTAATACAGCTTATGAATATGACTCAAATGATAATCCTAGAGAAAATGGTCCTATAACATTGTTACCACAGTTACCAACAACTTCTGGGTGGAAAAATGTAAGTTTATATAACACAACAAGAAAAATAAAGGATCAGAATCATACAGAATATGCAGATTTTTCATATTCAGGGTATGCAAGTAGATTATTAACAGTTCAAGAGATTGAGAGTGCTTGTAATATTTCAGTAGGGACGTACACAACAGGGGAATTAGATACATGTAGATATTTATTAGAAAATTCAGATTATTCCTCAAGTTCATTATTAGATGGATGGTGGCTAGAAAACGTTCTTTCTTATAATGCAGCTTATGTGTGGAGCGTACGAGGTCATGGTCGTCGAGTAAACGATAGTAATGCCTCATCATCTAGTAGTCGTGGAGTTCGACCAGCAATAGAAGTACCTAAATCTAAGATAAATTATTAAGAAGAGTAATCTTCTTTTTTCTTTTATTAAAATATGTTATTATATTTATAGTAGGAGATAAGTATGAAGAAAGATAAATCTATGAGAAAAAACAACTTTATAACTGGTGCTTTTATTGCGACATTAGGTATTGTAATTACTAAGATACTAGGTATTTTATATGTAATACCATTTCACTCTATTATAGGTGATAAAGGTGGAGCTTTATATGGTTATGCTTATACTATATATTTATTCTTTATGTCTATATCAACTGCAGGAATACCACTAGCTATTAGTAATATAGTATCTGAATATCAAACTCTAGGTTATTATAATGCTAAAAGAAGAGCTTTTATTATAGGTAAAAGAGTAGCTTTATTGTTAGGTTTTATATCTTTTCTAATACTTATGTTATGTGCTCCAATACTAGCTAAATTTATATTAGGTGATTTAACTGGAGGAAATACTATAGAAGATGTTACTTTAGTTATTAGAGTAATATCTACTGCGATACTAGTGGTTCCAGTATTAAGTATATATAGAGGATATTTTGAAGGACATAGATTTATGATTGCGCCTTCTATATCGCAAGTTATAGAACAATTATTTAGGATAACTATTATTCTTTTAGGTAGTTATTTATCATTAAAAGTATTTAAACAATCACTTTCTACTGCAGTAGGAATTGCGGTTTTTGGCGCAACTGCGGGTGCTATTATTTCATATTTATATTTACTACATAAAAGAATAAGAAATAGAAAGAAATTTAATGAAAGAATAAGACCAGTAAATGAACCTATAATTACTAATAAACAAATACTAAGAAAAATAGTCTTTTATGCAGTACCATTTATAATGATAGATTTATTTAAATCATTATATAGTTGTATAGATATGGTTACTGTAGTAAAGGGATTAGTAAAGTATGCTAAATTTAAAACTAGTAATGCAGAAGTTATAATGAGTATGTTATCTACATGGGCTGCTAAGTTTAATATGATTATTGCATCTATTTCTGCAGGAGTAATAGTTAGTTTAATACCTAATTTAACTAAAAGTTATGTAGATAAAGATAGTAAAGATATGAATAAAAAGATAAATCAATCTATTAGTATAGTTTTATTCTTAGCTCTACCAATAGCCTTAGGAATTAGTTTTTTATCTAAATCTATTTGGATGTTATTCTATGGTAAAAGTATTTATGGACCTAGTGTATTATCATATTCTATATTTATAGGTTTATTTATGTCATTATTTACAGTAGTAATATCTGTTATGCAAGTATTTAAAAACTATAAAGCTATACTTATTAGTTTATTATCTGGAGTAATAGTTAAAATATTACTTAATAACTATTTAATTAAATTATTCCATCAATTAGGACTTCCAGAATATCACGGAATAATAACTGCGACTATACTAGGTTATTTATTATCATTTATAATATGTCTAGTTGTATTAAGAAAGAAATATAAAGTAAACTATGATGAATTAGTTAAAAATTTCTTTGATATATTATGTGGATCTATATTAATGGTTATAGTCTTATATTTATTTAAATTTGTAATGCCAATATATTCAGATATTAGAATAATGAATCTATTAATTATTATAATATATGGAATTATAGGCGTATTAATATATTTTATATATACATATAAAACAAAAACTATTATAAATATATTTGGTAAAAGTTTCTTAAAGAAGTTTAAAATAAAAAAAGAAAAGTAATTTAATTACTTTTTCTTTTTTATATTCTTTAATTTATGATATAATCCAAAAGCTATATTATAAGTAAAGTACCAGAACTTACTTATAACTAAATCATATTCTCCTAATAATTCAACTACATGTCCACCAAAACTTTTTTTAAATAGATATAGTCCATATAATGGATTAGAAGGATTAAAATCTCCAGTAATACCATAGAAGTTATATCTTTTATATTTATTTTCTACCGCGTATTTAACACCTGCATAATGTATTGTATAAGCTGATTTAAATTTCATCACATCATCAAGTGTACCTCCTAGTAAAGATAATACTTCATTACCATATACTAAGAATAATATTCCTCCTAATACTTTTTTATCTCCGAATTTCTTTTTATACTCTTTAATCTTATCTAAATCTTTATTTAATCTGTTAATTGCTTCTTCATCTTGTTTATTACTAGATTTATATTTTTTCTCATTCATTTTTAATAAATTATTATCATGTTTATAAACTCTATCCTCTAAAGCATTTTTATGAGTATCTAATTCATCTTTAGTATTTGCCTCATATATATTAAAATCAATTTCTCCAATTAATATTTTTAAAATGCCTAGATCATGTAGATTATCCCACATCGCTTCATAATAAGAAAATGGTCTATCAATAAACTCTCTTCTATCAGAAGTCTTCTGCATTATTTCTTTAAATACTTTTAACTCATCTTTATCTATTTCCCTAGTAGTAATACCACAACGATCATTCTTACGAAGTATTTGTCTAGTTTTAGAATCCATTTTACTATTAACTTCATCTATAGATTTATTATCGGTTTCAATTACATGCATCCATCTAGGTTGTAGAGTATCCTGCATAACATTAAAACCAAAATGTTTATAGCCTAAATCTATTAAGTTTTTATGAGCTTTTTTGTTATTATTACCTTTATCTACAATATCTCCATTATTATCTCTTTCTTGATATTCTAAGTATGGATCTATTTTAATAAATATAGCGTTATTTTCTTTCGCAAATTCTTTTATCTTCTCAGTAAAAGTCTTTAATAACTTCTTATCATTATAATCTATTAAAAAACCTCTAGGAGAATAAAACATAGCTTTTTTAACTATAGGTAAATTCTTCTTTAAAAGTAATGCACAAGCTTTAATTTCTTTATTGTTTTTAAGCCCTATATAGTATGGAGTCCATCCAGTCTTATCTTTTAAATTAGCCCATGCTTCTGTTTGATGAAAAGTAATTTGAGGACTTTTATCTGCATACTTTTTAAATTCTTTCTTACTTAGTTCCACTAGTTCCATCTTTAATCACCTTTTTTCTTTTAATCTTTCTATATATAGGAATTAATCTTTTATAAACAAAATATAATAATTTATTAGTAATTAAATCAAATTCTCCAATTAATTCAATATATTCCCCACCAAGTCTTTTCTTAAAAGAGTGAATTCCATATATAGGATTACTTTTATCAGGATTAGCTATTCCACAAGTACCAAAACAATCTACATATTTATATCCTTCACTATTGGCATCTTTTATTATCTTCCAATAACACTCATAATTACCATTAAGTCTCATTAATTTAGAATTATTCCCTCCATGTACAGTCCATACAGTATCTTTGTATTTAACAGTAATTATAGAAGATAATACTACTTCTTTTTCTTTAATACTCTTAATTTCATCTAACTCTTTATTTAACTTGTTAACTTTATTATTTAAGTCATTAATTTTACCTTTATTTTTATCTTTATTCTTACTTAAATTATCTATTCTATTATTAATATCATTAATATTAGCTTTAATAGTATCTTTTAATTTCTTGATATTAGCTTTAACTATATATAAATCACTTAAATTATCTTTATTAAATATTTCATAGAAGTTTTTATAATAGTTAATATTAGCTTGCAATATACCTTCTCTTTTAGAAGTTTCCTTCATAGTAATATAGAAGTCTTCTATATCATTAATATCTCCTTTATATATATCTAAATTATATTGATTATTCTTATTTAAAATCTTTCTAGTAGTAGGATGCATACCTTTTAATACATCTTTTATATCTTTATCTATATCAATTTTATAAGTAAATCTAGGTTGTTCTTTAGAAAAATCTATATTAAAACCTAAATGCTTATAACCTATCGTTTTCAAATAATTAATTAATAGATAATTATTATCACTACCTATAACATTTCCGTCTATATCTAAATTATGTCTTTTAATAGCGGGATCTATCTTAATAAAAATAGCCTTATTTTTCTTCGCAAATTTCTTTAACTCTGAAGTAAAAGTTTTTATAAGATCTTTGTTATTATAATCTATTATATATCCTCTAGGAGAATAATAATATGAATATCCTAGTAGTAGTTTTTTCTCTAGTAATAATGCAGTACAAACAAGTTTTTTTCCTTTTCTAAGACCAATATATATTGGATTAAAGTTCTTCTCTTTTCTTATTTGTCCAAAGTCGTATGACTGCATAAAATGACTATAACTACTATTTCTAACAAATTCTTCATATTCATCTTTTTCAATATAGTCTAACTTATACATAACTTCACCTCTAAATAATTATAACATGTTTTTATTTTTCTTTGTCTTTTTGTATTTATGATTTCTATATATTGGAACTAACCTCTTAAATATAAAATATATTAACTTATTAGTAACATAAGTAAATTCTCCAATAAACTCTACATAATCTCCACCAAACTTCTTCTTAAACTCATGTACACCAAGTCTAGGATTATCTTTAGAAAAATCACCAATCGCACCAAACTGATCATATATATCTAATTTCTCATTCTTAGCGTATTTTATATGTTCAAAATAAGTATGATAATTAACATAAGTTTCAGTTAGTATATTATGATTACCCGCAAATAAGACCCATGCTTTATTACCGTATTGAACTATAAAATGAGCACTTAAAGTTAAATTATTTCCATATTTATCTTTGTATTCTTTAAATTTTATAATTTCACTTTGTAGATGTTCTTTTTGTTTAGTTAATTCTTTTAATTTGTTTTTTGCGCTCTTACTTAAATTATCAATAGGAAGTATTGATATTTGATTACTAACTCTTTTTAAGTCTTTACTAAGAGTTTTAATAGTTTTATCTAAATTAACTTTACCTAAAAATAAAATAGCTTTAGTATTTTTATTGCCATTAAATACATCATATAAAGTTTCATAATAATCTTCGTCATAAGAGATAAAATCTTTTCTAACCTCAGTTAAAGACATTAAATTATTAAAAGTTTTTATATCTTTTTTAGTACCTATCTCAACACTAGTATTTAATTTTTTAGACTTTTCTATACGTTTTTTAGTAGTTTTAGAAAAATGATTCTTAATATCTTCTATATCTTGTCCTAAATCAATTCTAAAAGAATATCTAGGTTGTCTAGTTTCAAAATTCTTAGTGAAACCTAAATGTTTATATCCTAAATCTTTAAGATTATTAAATATTTTTTTATAATTATAATCTAGTTTTATTTGTTCATCTAAATAATTATATTTTTTAATTATAATATCAGGATCAATAACAAAGAAAATAGATTTTTTACTTTTAGTAAACTTAATAATTTCTCTAGTCATAATCTTAACTAATTTAGAGTCATTATAATCAATTATAAATCCTCTAGGAGAGTAGAAATAATAGTAATTTAGAAATACATATTTTTGTAGTAATAAACATGCCGCGACTATTTTATTATTACTATCTACAAGTCCTAAATAATAAGGAGTAACATCTTTTTTAGCTTTACAGAATTCTCCCCATGAATAAGATTGTAAGAAATGCGATTTATTATGACTTTTTACAAAATTATCATATTTAGTTTTATCTAAAGTAATTAATTTATACATATAAATCATCCTCATTATTAGTATACCACAATCTATTTACTTCAACAAAAAAAGAACATAAAGTTCTTAAAGCATATATAATCCATCATCTTTTTTTAAATAATTATCTTTCTTATTCTCTTCTAAAGCTTTAACTTTTTCTTCTAAATCTTTAATTCTTTTATTAATTATTATAATTTGTCTTTCTATGTTTTCATTATTCATAGGTATATATGGATATGGTATATATGGTACTTGGAAGTTATTCATACTATTCTCCTTTACTGTCATTTTATTATATGAGATAGATTTAAATTATGTTAAAATATAGATATAAGGAGATTTATATGAGACTTAGAAATGTCAAAAATAAAGAAGAAATTTTAAATAATTCTAAATACTTAGTAAAAGACTATAATAAATATTTTGGTAAGTGGAAAACTTTATTCAAAAATAATAATCCTATATACATAGAAATAGGTATGGGTAAAGGTAAATTTATAAGAGAAAACGCAATTAAATATCCTAATATTAATTTTATAGGTATAGAAAAATATGACAGTGTAGTTGCGAAATGTTTACCTAAAATAGAAGGTGATATTAATAATCTATTAATTATTAGAATGGATGCATTAGATATTGATAAAGTATTTGATCATGAAATAGATAGAATTTATTTAAACTTTTCTGATCCTTGGCCAAAAAAAAGACATCATTTGCGTAGACTTTCTAGTAAAGTGTTTTTAGATAAATATAATAATATATTTAAGAATAATAAAGAAATACATATGAGAACAGATAATAAAGAATTATTCGAATATTCATTAATATCTTTATCCAAGAAAGGATATATATTAGAAGATGTTAGCCTAGACTTACATAGTAAAAATGAAGAAATAATAACTACTGAATATGAAGATAAATTTTCATCACTTGGCATGCCTATATATAGTTTAAAAGCTATTAAAAGTGTCAAAAATAATAAATAGTAGTAAAATATTTTTCAATTTATAAAAAATCTGATATAATGAAAGAAGAAGAGTAGGTGAATTATGAAAAAAATAGTTGTATTACTCTCTAGTGTATTAATTTTAGTATCTGGTTGTAGTATATATACATTAAGTGATTCTAATATATCAAAAAATATAAATACAATATTATCTAGTAAAACTAATTTAAATAATGTTAGTTTTGAAGGGTATAAGTATTATGTTCCGAAAGGATTAAAATTTATAAATAAGAATGACTATAACGCATTACTTAAAGATAAAAATAATAATACTTATTATTTCTATATTGATGTAATTAGTTATTACAATAATATAAAGAATAATTACAAAGTAAATAAAAAAGCATATTATTCTAAAAAACTAAATTATAATAATAAAAATGGGTATATAGAAATAAATAAAGTAAAAAACAAATATTTTATAGAATTTGTATTTAATTATAGTAAAGTAGAAGCATATGTATCTAAGAAAGATTTAATACCTACTATTAATAATATCTGTTATTTAGTTAAATCAGTTAAATATAATGATAAAGTACTAAGTAGTATAGTAGGTGAAAACGTATTAGATTATAAGGAAGAGGATTTTAATATCTTTAATTCTAAATCTAATGATAATGATTTCTTAGAATATGTTAAAGAATATGATAGTAAGAAAAAAAATACTGATGAAGAAACAATAGATGTAAATAATGAAGATTAGTTAAGAGGTGAACATATGGGTGTTTTTGAGAAACTAAAGAATGCTCTTTTTGAAGAAGAATATGTAGAAGTAGAAGAAAAGACAAAAAAGGAAAAACCAAAAAGAGAAAAATCAAAGAAGAAAAATAATAAAGAAGAAAGTCCTATAGCTAAGAAAGTGGTTATACCAGATAAAAAAGAAGAAGTTGAAGAGATTGATCCAGTGGTTGAAAAACCATTAGATGAAGATTTTGATGTAGAACCACTTACACATACTGAAGATCATAGATTTAATTTTCCAATAGTAGATGATACAGAGTTTGAAGAAAACAAAGATTATTCTTTTGAAGAAGAAAAAGAACCAGAATTGATTAAACCAGATGAAGAGGAAGAAATTAAGCCTTTATATACTCATGATAAAGAAAAGCATAACTTATATGGTATTGATGAAAGTAATACTATAAATGTTATGGATTATGGCAGTTATGAACAAGAAAAAAAGGTGTTTAGGCCTTCACCAATTATTTCACCAATTTATGGAGTTTTAGATAAAAATTATAAAAAGGAAGAAATAGTTAATAAAAAAGAAGTTAGACTGACTAGTAGTTATGCGAAAGAAAACTTATCTGTAGATGATGTTAGAAATAAAGCTTATGGAGCTTCTGTTGAAGAAGAAAAACCAAAGCATGTATCAAAAGAAGTAGAAGAACAAGACGATTTATTAGTAGATTTAAGTTCAAATAGTGATAAGCCAGAAGTAAAAGAAATTACTGTTGGTGATGCAGAAGAATATTTTAATGATTTAGGGTTAGAATATAATAATGATTATAAAGATGTTAGTAAAGAAAAGGCAACAGGAAGAAGAGCAAAGAAGGAAGAAGTAAAAGAAGATAAATCAGCAGAAAAACAAGAAGAAGTAAAAGAAACAAAAGAAGAAAATAGTGATGATAATTTATTTGATCTAATAGATTCTATGTATGATGAAAATAATGAATAAAGAGGTGTAGTTTATGGAAGCATTAAATATTACATTATCAGTGTTATTATCTATATTTGGTATCATATTATTAATAGTATTAATTATTTTAGGAATAAGATTAATTCAAGTAATTAATAAAGTTGATAAAGCAGTAGATGATACAATTGAAAAAGTTAATGCCTTTAATGATGCATTAAATATAGTAACAAAAGCTGCATATGCGATAAACAAAGTAGGAGATAAGGCAATTAATGGCATAGCAAATACTGTTTCTAAAGTATTTAATAAAAAAGATAAAGAAAATGAAGATGAGGAGGAAGATTATTATGAGTAAAAAGAAATCAAAATTAGGTTTTCTTGCAGGAATAGGTTTAGGTGCAGGATTAGGAGTTTTATTTGCTCCTAAAAAAGGAAGTGAAACAAGAGCTGAACTAAAAGCTAAGTTAATTGATTTTACTAAACAAATCAAAGAAATAGACGTAGAAGAAGTAAAAGAAGAGTTTAATAAGAAAGTAACTGAAATAAAAAAAGAACTAAATGACTTAGATAAAGAAAAAGCTTTAAAGATTGCGAAACAAAAAGGAAAAGACTTAGCTAAGAAATCTCAAGAGTTAGTAGATTTAGCCATAGAAAAAGGAACACCTATATTAAGAGATGCTGCTGAAGAATTAAAAGAAAAAGTTTTAGTTGTATCTAAAGAAGTAGTTAAAAAATTAGAAAAAGAAGATAAATAGTCTTCTTTTTTTTAATAATTTATGTTATATTAAACATATAAATTTTCTGTGATTAATAAATTAGTAATAATAGTTATTTAATATAAGAGATTTAGTGGTTGGTGAAAACTAAAAAATAATTATCTATGAAATACAATATTAGGAGAAAATTCGTTTATCGCGTTAAGATATTAGAGAGTATAAGTTTTACTTATAAATTAAGGTGGTACCGCGAACTATTCGTCCTTATTGGAGGGGTAGTTTTTATTTTTAGGAGGTTTATTTATGAATTTATATGAAGATTTAAAATGGAGAGGTTTAATAAAAGATGTTGCAGGAGAAGATTTAGAAGATAAATTAAATAATGAAAAGATTACTTTTTATTGGGGAACAGATCCTACTGCAGATAGCTTACACATAGGACATTACTCTAGCTTAGTAACAGCCAAAAGATTAGCTAAAGCTGGACATAAACCTATTTTACTATGTGGAGGGGCTACTGGTCTTATCGGAGATCCAAGACCAACCGCAGAACGTGAAATTATTTCTAAAGAGACTTTAAATAAGAACTTAGAAGGTATATCAAAACAAGTATCAGAAATATTTGATGGTAAAGCAGAAGTTGTTAATAATTATGATTGGTTTAAAGGCTATGAGTTTATAGACTTTTTAAGAGATGCAGGTAAATATATTAATGTTAATTATATGTTAGATAAAGACATAATTAAAAGAAGGCTAGAAACAGGTATTACATTTGCAGAATTTGCATATACTCTAATACAAGGTTATGACTTTTTATGGTTATATAAGAATAAAAACTGTATTATGCAAGTAGAAGGTTCTGATCAATGGGGTAATATTACTACTGGTATTGAACTAATTAGAAAAAAATTAGATAAACAAGCATATGCTTTCACCATGCCATTAGTAGTAGATAAATATGGTAATAAATTTGGTAAAAGTGAAGGTAATGCCCTATGGTTAGATAGAAATAAAACATCTAGTTATGAACTATATCAATTTTTAATTAATGTAGACGACGAAATGGTAATTGATTATTTAAAAATATTTACATTCTTAACTAAAGAAGAAATAGAGACATTAGAAAAATCTAATAATGAAAATCCACATCTAAGAGAAGCTCATAAAGCTTTAGCTAAAGAAATAATTACTGATTTACATGGTGAAGAAGCATATCTTGAAGCAGTTAAGATAAGTGAATCTTTATTTAAAGGAAATATTAAAGACTTAACAGTAAAACAAATAGAAGATGCATTTAAAGGAATAGAACCATTTAAAATTAATGAAGATAAATTATTATTAGATATATTAGTAGATAATAAAATATGCTCTAGTAAGAGAGAAGCTAGAGAGTTTATAAGTAATAATTCTATTAGTTTTAATGGTGAAAAAGTAACAGATTTAGACTTTCTTGTTACTAAAAATGTATTAATAGGACAAAAATATATAGTTATAAGAAGAGGTAAAAAGAAATATTATATAGGAATTTATGAATAGTATAAGATTACTTCTTTTTATTCATTAAGGAGTTAGATATATGAAAAAAAGAAGAAAAAAGAAACAAAATAAAAATAATAAAACTTTAAAGATTATTAGAATAATATCTTTAGTGTGTGTTTTTATACTATGTTTAGAATTTAGTTATTTAGTTATTAGACATTATTTTAATAATAATAAAAAACAATACTTTAATGGTACTAATGATTATATATATGTAGATAATAATTATATAACTATTGGTAGTGATAATAATAATGATAAAATGTTAGAAAAAGCTAAAATATCTAAATACAACGAAAAAAAAGAAGAAGAGTGGACAGAAATCTATAATAAATCTAATACTAGTTCTTATCTAGGAGTAGATATTGATAATGAAGATAATATACTAGTAGTAGGTAATTATACTAATAAAAAGAATTCTAAAAAAGCCTTACTAATTAAATATAATAAAGATGGAGAAGTACTATTAGAAAAAAATTATAAGGAACTTGATAATACAGAATTTACTAATATCAAAGTAGTAGAAGATGGTTATATAGTTACAGGTACTACTATATATGATGAAAAAACATTAGGTAATAAACCAGGTGGAGCTTTATTAATTAAATATGATAAAGAAGGAAAATTAGTTTGGAAACAAAATTTCGGAAATAATAAAAATGCTATTTATAATGATTTATTAGTATATAATAATTATATTTATACAGTAGGAAAGTACTCTAATAATGTTGGGATAGTTTCCAAATACAGTTTAGATGGAGAATTAATTTCATATGAAACATTTAATAATATAGATGAATTTGGTTTTACAGGTATTACAATAAATAATGATAATTTAGTAATTAGTGGTGGTAAAGTTAATAATTCTTCAAATACTGATGGAGTATTAATTAAATTAGATTTAGATTGTGATTATATAGATCAAGTATTATATAAAGAAAAAACTAAAGATAGATTTAATAAAGTAATTACTGATAGTTATAATAATATAGTAGTTATTGGTTCTAGAGCTGTTAATAATAAAAGAAATATTTATAATTATAAAGGACTTATAGGTAAATACAAAAGTAATTTAAAAAAGATAGATGTAATAGAATATGGAGATAATAAAGATGATCATTTTACTCAGATAAGAGAAGTGAATAATAATTATTTAGTTAGTGGATATTCATTATATAAAGAAGAAGGTTATTTATCTAAATTTATTACTTATAGTGATGCCCTAAAAGTACTGGAGGTAAGATAATGAATATAACTTTAGTAAGACATGGAGAAACTGATAATAATAAAAAAGGTATAATGCAGGGTCTAAGTAATGAATTAATGAATGATAGAGGAAGAAGACAATGTAAGAAGTTAAGAGGAGAATTAAAAGATAAACATTTTGATATTTGTTATATGTCTCCATTAGTTAGATGTGTAGAAACAGCTATGATACTAGTAGGAGATAGAGTACCTATAGTAAAAGATAGAAGACTAATAGAAAGAAATTTAGGAGAACTTGAGGGTAAAAGTAGAGATTGTTATGATATAGATAAGTATTGGAACTATAAATTGAATTCTAACGATCAAGGAGTAGAACCTATACAAGATATAGAAAAAAGAGTAAAAAGCTTTTTAGGATATATATCCAATAAACAAGAACAAGATATTTTGATAGTTACACATGCTTCTGTTTTTAGAATGTTATATCATATCTTAAAGAACGAAGATTTATCCAAAAATTTAAAACATATTAAAGTAGATAATTGTGCTTATAAAGAGATAGAAACAAAAAAATAAAGGTTTAAAACCTTTATTTTATTTGTTATAAAATTCAACTATTAATGATTCATTAATATCAGCATTAAGCTCATTTCTCTCTGGAAGTCTTACATAAGTACATTCCATCTTCTTCTCATCATATTTAATAAATTCAACTCTTTTAGTAACCTTAGATAAACTTTCAGCCACTACTTTTAAGTTCTTATCTTTTTCTCTTAAAGAAATAACATCTCCAACTTTAACTTGATATGAAGGAATATCAACTTTTTTACCATTAACAGTAACATGTCCATGGTTAACAAGTTGTCTTGCTCCACGTCTAGTTGAAGCAAATCCTGTACGATAAACTAAGTTATCTAAGCGAGATTCAAGTAATCTTAAGAAGTTAGTACCCTTAACACCTTTAATCTTTTCAGCTTTCTTAAAAGTATTTTTGAATTGTCTTTCATTAAGTCCATACATAAAACGTACTTTTTGTTTTTCTTTTAATTGTACCCCATAGTCAGATAATTTACCTCTACGGCTATTACCATGTTGACCAGGTCCATATGGGCGACGAGCTAATTCTTTTCCACTTTCAAGTAAAGAAAATCCAACACGACGAGCTTGTTTATAACTTGATCCAGTATATCTTGCCATAATTTTCTCCTTTCTATAAATTATACACTTCACCCAATTGATTTAGTCATACTTTAGGGAGTTTTTCTTACTCTTTCGCGTAAACAGCAATTGTTACTCAAATTACTTTGAAAAACACGTTAAAATATTCTAAATCTGCTGTTAAGTGAATTGCAGTATTAATTATATTAAAAAAACCTTTATATGTCAAGGATTATAATAGATTAGAATAATGTTTTTCTTTTTATTTTCTAATTTTGTAGAAATTTGTCTACTAGTTGTGATAGAATATAATTAGGAGATAATCGGAGGTGAAGTATATGCAAGGACAAATATTAGTAGTAAGTACTTTTATTCTTGTAAGTATAATGCTTATTTTTCTTATTGTGTACTTCACTAGAAAGATATTAGATAATAGCTATCGTAAAAAAGTTAGTGACTTAGAAGTTAAAAAGAACTTAGTAGCTTCTACTCCAGTATTATTAGAATTATCTAAAGTAGAACCAATTATTAAAAATGATAAAATGGAAGAAAAATATAATAATTGGAATAATAAATTTATTAGTTTAAAAGAAAATGAATTAGTACAAATAGATGATATGTTAATAGATTTAGATATGTATATAGAAAAAGGTGATTATAAAACCTGTACATATAGAATAGCTAAAACAGAAATGGAAATTTATAAAGCTAAAGAAATAGCTGAAACTATATTAGAAGAAGTAAAAGAAATAACTTTAAGTGAAGAAAAATATAGATCTATAGTTACTAAATTAAAAGCTAAATATAGAAAACTTACTAATGATTTTAATAATCATAAAGAAATGTATGATGATATGCAAGAAGCAGTCGCATTACAATTAGAAAACATAGAAAAAAGATTCTTAGATTTTGAAAAAGTAATGGATAAGAATGAATATACAGAAGTAGTTCATATAGTAAAAGCTCTAGATACTATGATAGATCATATGGGTATAGTAGTAGAAGAAGTACCAGATATATTATTAATGTCTAGACAAATTATACCTAATAGAATGAAAGAAATAAAAGCAACTGCTGATAGTATGGTAAAAGAAGGATTCCCTATAGAATATTTAAATATAGATTATAATATAGAAGAATCTAAGAAAAACATTAATACTATAATTGATAAAGTAAAAGTATTAAACTTAGAAGATTGTATGTTTGAGCTTAAGACTATGCTTGAATATTTAGATAGTTTATTCGTAGATTTTGAAAAAGAAAGATTATCTAGAAAAGTATATGAAGAAATAGAAAAAGATTTTTCTAAAAAATTAAATAATACTAATAAGGTAGTAGATGATATTTATAATCAATTAGAAGATATAAAGAATATGTATGACTTAGATGAAGATGATATAGATATAATACATGATGTTAAAAAGACATTAGTAGTTATAAATGATGATTATAAGAAATTACTAGCTAAAGAGAAAGCATCTTCTACACCATATTCTATATTACATAAAGAAATAGATGCTTTAACTAAAAGATTAAAGACTATGGAAGAAGATTTAGATGTAGCCTTAAAATCATTAGGTAATATGAAAGATGATGAAGAAAGAGCTAGAGAACAACTAGATGAAATAAAAGATTTCTTAAAACAATGTAAAGAGAAAATGAGAACTTATAAATTACCAATAATTACAGATAATTACTTTGTAGAGCTATCAGAAGCTAATGAGGCTATTGATGAAATAATTAAAGAATTACAAAGAAAACCAATAGTTATTAAAACATTAAATACTAGAGTAGATACTGCTAGAGATTTAGTATTAAAACTATATAATACAACTAATGAAATGATAAAGACTGCAAAGTTAGCTGAAATGGCTATAGTATATGGTAATAGATATAGATCTTTCTATGAAGAAGTAGATTTAGGATTATTAGATGCAGAAGATTTCTTTGCTAAAGGAGACTATAAAGGAGCTCTTGATATTTCTATAAAATCAACTTCTATTGTAGAAAAAGATATATATCAAAAATTACTTGATATTTATGATAATTAAAATATATAGATTTATTGATTTATATATTTTTTTTTGATAAAATATTTACGTTATTTGGGGTGATATTATGGATAAAATAATACTTATTAAGTATGGGGAATTAAATACTAAAAAAGGTAATAGAAATTTTTTTATAAATACTTTATATAAGAATGTTTTAAATAGTTTAAAAGATTATGATGTTAAAATATCTAAAGATAGAGCTCGTATGTATATAGAGTTTAAAGATGAAGATTTAGATAGTATTAAAAGTATTATAGATAAAATATTTGGTATTTATAAGTATCATATTGCTTATATTGTTAATACTAATATTGAAGATATTAAATCTAAAGTATTAGAAATAGTTAAAAAAGAAGACTTTAATACTTTTAAAGTTGAAAGTAATAGAAGTTATAAAGAATTCCCTCTTAATAGTTTAGAATTATCTAAAACTTTAGGTGGAGTAATTCTCAAAAATATAGATAGTATTAAAGTAGATGTCCATAATCCAGAACTTTTAGTAAATGTAGAAGTTAGAGAAAAGAAAAGTTATATATATTTAAATAGTTATATGGGTAGTGGAGGATATCCTGTTGGTGTTCAACCTAAAGGTATGCTTATGCTCAGTGGAGGAATAGATTCTCCAGTTGCGGGATATCTTGCTTTAAAAAGAGGTATGACTTTGGATGCAGTTTATTTTGAAGCTATTCCACATACTAGTATAGAAGCTCGTAATAAAGTTATTACATTAGCTAAAAAATTACTTCCATATGGTACTAATATAAATTTACATATAGTTAATTTTACTAAAATACAAGAAGCAATATATAAAAATTGTCATTCTAATTATGTTATTACTATTATGCGTAGAATGATGTATCGTATTATGGAAAAAATTGTTAATAAGTATAATGGTTATGTAATAGTTAATGGAGAATCTATTGGACAAGTAGCTTCTCAAACATTAACTAGTATGAAAGTTATTAATGATGTAACTAGTATTCCAGTAATAAGACCAGTTGCTTGTCTAGATAAATTAGAAATAATAGATATTGCGAAAAAAATAGATACATATGAGACTAGTATTTTACCATATGAAGATTGTTGTACTGTGTTTGTTCCTAAACATCCAGTAATTAATCCTACTATAGAAGCTTCAGAGATAGAAGAGAATGAATTTAATTATGAAGAAATGATTAATGAAGCAGTAAATTCTATAGAAACAATTAAGATAAAAAAAGATGAAAAAGAGTTTAGTTCTTTGTTATAATTTACCAGTAGAAATTACGTATTATTTGTAGAATTTTTCACAACCTATAAGTGTATAGGAGGTGAAACACATGAATAACAACTCTAATAATACAATGAAGATGAGAGTTCCAGGAGCTAAACAAGCTATCGATAAAATGAAATATGAAATAGCTAACGAATTTGGTGTTAATTTAGGACCAGATGCTAGTAGTCGTGCTAACGGATCAGTTGGTGGTGAAATTACTAGACGTTTAGTTCAAAATGGATTAAACCAAGTTAGTGGAAGCTATAACAATAAATAAGTGTAGCTTAAAAGATAGGTAAATCCTATCTTTTTTGTTTAAATTAATTGACTTTTATTTCTAGGTTTGTTAATATACATTTAGTTTTGGAAAAGAGGTATGTATATGAAATTATTAGCAATTAATGCAGGAAGTAGTTCATTAAAATTTAGTTTATTTGATATGAGTAATGAATCTATCATTGCTTCTGGTTTATTTGAACGTATTGGTGATACTGGTTCTTGTTATAGTATTAAATTTAATGGAGAAAAAATCAAAGAAACTATTGAAATGAATGATCATAATATTGCAGTTAAGATTCTATTAGATAGACTTATTAATAATAAAATAGTTGATTCTCTAGAAGAAATTGAAGCTGTAGGACATAGAATTGTTCATGGAGCAGATAAGTATTCTGAAAGTGTAAAAATTACAGATGAAGTAATTAAAGATATAGAAGCTTTTAAGGATTTAGCACCATTACACAACCCAGCTGGATTAAAGGGAATAGAAGCTTTTAAAGAAAATATTCCAGATGCTAATATGGTAGCTTGTTTTGATACAGCATTCCATCAAACTATGGATGAGACTAGTTTTCTATATCCAGTACCATATGAATGGTATGAAGAAAATGGAGTACGCAAATATGGATTCCATGGATTAAGTCATAAATATATTAGTGAAAAAATGTGTGATGTATTAGGTAAAAAAGCAAACTTAATTATATGTCATATTGGTAGTGGAGCGTCTATTTCAGCAGTTAAGGAAGGTAAGTGTATAGATACTTCTATGGGGCTTTCTACTAATGCTGGTATTATGATGGGAACTCGTTCTGGAGATATAGATTATTCTATTATTACACACATTATGAGAGAAAGAAATATGACTTTTGATGAAGTATTAGATGCTTTAAATAAGAAAAGTGGATTACAAGGTATTGCGGGAGCAAATGATTTACGTGATATAGATGAAGGATTTGAGAAAGGTGATCCTAAAACAGTACTTGCAGTTAATATGTACGTTAAAAGAATAGCTGAATATATTGCTAAATACTATGTTGTTGGATTAAATGGAGAAGTTGACGCTATATGCTTTACTGCAGGTGGTGGAGAAAACGATCCTCTTATCAGAAAAGAAGTATTAAATAAATTAACTTCATTAGGAATTAATGTTGATGAAGCTAAGAATGAAGAAACTGTAGTACGTAAAGATAAAGAAGGACTTATTACTACAGATGATTCTAAAGTTCCAGTATATGTATTTGGAACAGATGAAGAATTAATGATAGCTAGAGATACTAATGTATTAAGTAAATAAAGACTGAAGTCTTTATTTTTTTGTTATTTGACATACAAACAATTGTATGATATTGTGAAGTTATACATTACATATAAAGGGGGATTCGTATGAATAATGTAGTTGAAAAACAAACAAAAATAGAAGATATGATTTATGAAATTAGAGGAAAGCAAGTAATGTTAGATTCGGATTTGGCCAATCTCTATAAATGTGTTAATGGGACTAAAGATATAAATAAAGCTGTTAAAAGAAATGAAGAAAGATTTCCAGATAATTATATGTTTCAATTAACTGAAGAAGAATATAATTCTTTAAGGTTCCAAATTGGAACCTTAAAAGGTGGTAGAGGACAACATGTTAAGTATTTACCACATGTATTTACAGAGCAAGGCATAGCTATGTTATCAAGTGTACTCCATACTGAAAGAGCAATAAAAACAAGTATTAAAATAATTAATACATTTGTTTCCATGAGAAAGTATATTTCAACTAATTTGATTGAACAAAAATATATAAATAATCAAGTATTAAAAAATACTGAAGATATTAAATTATTACAAGAATCATTTAATAAATTGGAAGAAAAAAGAAAAGTTAACGAAATATATTTTAATGGCCAAATATATGATGCATATTCTAAAGTGTTAGAAATATTTAACGAAGCTAAAGATAGGCTAATAATAGTAGATTCTTATGCAGATAATACTATTTTAGATATTGTAAAAAGATTAAAAGTAAAAGTTATAATTATAACTAAACCTAATAACTTATTAACTAAACAAGATATTAATAAATATAACAAACAATATCATAATTTAAAAGTAATACATAACAATACATTTCATGATAGGTATTTTGTGTTAGATAATAAAAAAGTATATCATTGTGGAGCTAGTATAAATAGAATTGGTTATAAAACATTTTCTATTAATTTAATTAGTGATATAGATGCTTGTAATCTTTTAATAGAATTAATAAATAATATGATATAATATAATAGAGGTGTTTAATGAAAAAAGGAAAAGTGATAAATAAATTATATTGGATGAGTATAGTTTTGTGGATTTTATTATCTTTATATAATATTTGGAAAAACTATTATATTAATTTATGTAACCATAAATGTTATGGTTATGATTGTGGTGCATATACTTTGCCATATAGAATTAATGAAGGTAGTGCAATTTGTATTAATAATAAGTTAGATTTATTTTATAACAATAACTATTATTTAATTGATAGGTTCTTTGGTATTTTAGGATTAATAACACTCATACTTAGTGTTGTTTTATTAATAACCTTTATTAAGAGGAAAGATATAAAGAAAGTAGTAAGTATAATAATTTTTCCTATAATTATATTTTTTATATTAATGTTTAGATAGTTTAACTATCTTTTCTTTTGGACCTTTTTATAGTATAATACTAATAGATTTAGAAAAGAGGTTGATTTATGAAAATTATATCAATTAATACAGGAAGTAGTTCATTAAAATTTAGTTTATTTGATATGAGTAATGATACTGTTATTGCGTCTGGTCTTTTTGAACGTATTGGTATAGATGGTAGTTGTTATACTATCAAGTTTAATGGTGAAAAAATAGAAGAAGAAATAGAGATGAATTCTCATGTAGATGCAGTTAAGTTATTATTAGATAAATTAATTAGTTTAGAAATAATAAACTCTTTAAATGAAATAAATGGAGTAGGACATAGACTTGCTCATGGTAAAGAAAAATATAAAGAATCAGTTATAATTACTGATGAAGTAGTAGAAGATTTAAAATCTTTTACAGATTTTGCACCTCTACATATACCTGCTAATATATTAGGTATCAATGCTTTTAGAGAAGTATTACCTGAAGTTAAAATGGTAGGAGTATTTGATACTACATTCCATCAATCACTAGATAAAGAAACATATCTTTATCCAGTACCATATCATTGGTATGAAAAGTATGGAGTTCGTAAATATGGATTCCATGGTACTTCTCATAGATATATATCTAAAAAGGTAAAAGAATTACTTGGAAGAGATGAATTTAAATTAATTAGTTGTCATATAGGTAGTGGTGGTAGTATTGCAGCTATCAAAGATGGTAAGAGTGTTGATACTACTATGGGATTTACTCCTTTACCAGGTATTGTTATGTGTACTAGAAGTGGCGATATAGATCCTTCTATAGTTCCTTATATTATGGAGAAAGAAGGTAAGAATGCCGGAGAAGTATTTGAAGATCTAAATACTGTTAGTGGTGTTTTAGGATTAAGTGAATATAGTAGTGATATGAGAGATATAGTTGCTAAAGCAGAAGAGGGCGATGAAAAAGCAATTATTGCTAAGAATAAATTTGTAAGAAGCGTGGTTAATTATATAGCTCAGTATTATGTATTACTAGGAGGAGCGGATATTATAGTATTAACTGCGGGTATTGGTGAGAATAATGCTTTAATTAGAAAACAAATTTGTGATGAATTAGAGTGTCTTGGGGTAAAAATAGATGAAGATGCTAATAATAAACGTGGAGAGTTTATTAAACTTAGTACAGAAGATTCTAAAATATTAGTATATGTAATACCTACAGATGAAGAGTTAATGATTGCTAGAGATACTCTAAATTTAATAAATAGATAGGAAATGAATATGTATAAAGAAATATATAAGAAAATAAAAAAATATAATAATATAGTGATTGCTAGACATATAGGACCAGATCCAGATGCTTTAGCGAGTCAAATAGCTTTAAGAGATTCTATTAAGTTAACTTTTCCTGAAAAAAAAGTTTTGGCTGTTGGTAGTGGTAGTAGTAAGTTTTCTTTTATTGGATCATTAGACAAAGTAGAAGAATTAGATAACGCATTACTTATTGTTACTGATACACCTGATATAAAACGTGTTGATGGAATAGATTTATCTAATTTTAGTTATAAAATAAAAATAGATCACCATCCATTTATTGAAAAGTTTTGCGATATAGAATTTATTGATGATAGTAGATCTTCTGCATGTGAAATTATCATGGATTTAATTTTAAATACTAAATTAAGATGTAATAAGAGTATTGCTAAAACATTATATACTGGATTAGTATCTGATTCTAATAGATTCTTATTTAATAGTTGTACTCCTAAGACATTTAAGTTAGTATCTGAGTATTTATCTAATTATAAATTTGATATATCTAAAATATATCAAAAACTATATGCTAGACCTCTAAATGAAATAAGATTAGAAGGATATATTTCTTCTAATATGGAAGTTACTAAGAATGGTTTAGGTTATATTAAAATAACTGATAAAGTAGTTAAAGAATATGGAGTAGATGCAGCTTCTGCAGGTAACATGGTAAATAACTATAATTTTATAGAAGAAGTATTAGTATGGGTTACTATGACTGAAGATATTAATAATGATCAAATTAGAATATCTATTAGATCCAGAGGCCCTGCAGTTAATAAAGTTGCTGAAAAGTATAATGGTGGAGGTCATAAACTTGCATCTGGCGTTAAAGCTAAAACATTTACGGAAGCTAATAAATTAATAAAAGATTTAGATAGATTACTTGAGGATTATAATAAGGAGAGTGAATAATATGGTAATTAAAAGCGCTAACTTAGAAGTCATTGCTACAAGACGTAGCCAATATCCTACTACTTCAAAAAGTGAGTTTCTACTTGTAGGAAGAAGTAATGTAGGTAAAAGTAGTTTTATAAATGCAATACTTTCTAGAAAAAATTTAGCTTATACATCATCTCGTCCCGGAAAGACTCAAACACTAAATTTTTATTGTGTTAATAATAACTTCTATTTAATAGATGTTCCTGGATATGGATATGCACAAGTTGATAAAAAAACACAAGCTAAGTTTGGTATGATGATAGAAGATTACTTAGAAAAAAGAAAAGAATTAAAAAGAGTGTTTATGCTTGTTGACTTCAGACATAAACCTACTGAAGATGACTTACTTATGTATAATTTCTTAAAATATTATAACCTTCCAGTAACAGTAATTGCTACTAAAGCTGACAAAGTAGGTGGAAGTAAAAAACAAAAACATTTAAAAGATATACTTGATACTCTAGATTTAGTAGTAGGAGATGATTTAATAGTTTTCTCTAGTAATACTAAATTAGGAGTAAAAGAAGTACTAAGTAAAATAGAAAGTCTAATTGAAACAAATTAGTCTTTTTTCATATATTAAATTAGGTGAATATATGAAAATAGAAATAATAGATAAAGATAGTGTATATTTTTTTATAAATAGTATGTATATATCTAATATAGATTTAAATTCTAAAGAAGATATTATTTCCTTTGTAAAAAAATTAATAATTAAATACCATAAAAAATTAAATATGAAAGGTTTTTATAAGGCTATAGTATATACTAATAAAAAAGTAGGTTTATTCATAGAAGTATCTAAAATAGATGATAGTTTGTATATGAACTCTTTAGATTTAAAAATAATAGTAAATATGAATGAAAAAGTATATTTTAAAACAAAAGAATATAATATATTACCTAATAATAAAAAATATTATTATAATAAATACTTTTATTGTGATGTTTCAAGTGTAAATAAAATTATAGATATAGTAGATTATGGAGTTTTTATATATGGAAATGAATTAGATAATATTAGAAATAAATTAATTACTATTTAGCTTTAAATTAAATTATTTATCTAGTATAATATAATTAGGTGAGTAGTATGAATAAGAATAAAAAGATGATGGTAATACTTATAAGTTTAATATTTACTATATTTCTATTAACAGGTTACTTTATAGTAAGTAGTGTAGTTGAGTTAAAAACATTTAATGGTGAAATAAATAAATTAGAAAAATTTGATATTACAAAAGATAATAAAATGGTTATTAAAACACATGGTAATTATAAAAAAGTAGAAAAAAGTATAAAAAGTTATTTATATAATTGTTCTAAAGATTATAAAAGTATTACAAATATCACAAATAATAAAGAGTTTAAAAAAGTTTTATCTGCAGAGAATTATAAAAAAGATGGACCAGAGTTTAATAATAGTATACAACTAATAAATAAGTTAGAAAAAGAGTATGAAAACAATTCTAAGAAATTAAGTGCTTGTCATAGTAATAAAAAATTAAAAGATAATATAAAAAATATTAATAAAAAAGACTTATCTTTATATAATGAAGCTATGTATAATAGTGATATTATAACTAACTTAGATAAATCACTAAAGAAAGCTAATAAATCTAAAGAACATACAAAACAAGTATTAGATAATACTTTAGAAGTAATAAATTTATTAAAGAGTAATAAAGATAAATGGGAGATCAAAAAGAATAAAATAGTATTTAATGATTATAAGGTATACGAGAAGTATAATGAATTGATAAAAAGAGTCAAATAAAAAAGAGGTTTCCCTCTAAATTACAATAGCAATCATATTATTAGAACCTTTATTTACTACTTTTGATAGAGTGGTTTGTAGTTTAAATCTAATGTTTTCTGGCATTAGGTTTATTTTTGATTGGATACCTTCTTGTACTATAGAATCTAGACTTCTACCAAATATTTCACTTTTCCATATTTCTGTTACATCTTTAGCTTTATCTTTAGTTAAGCTATCTATTAATTCTTTACATTGTACTTCACTACCTATTATTGGTTCAAAAGTGGATTCTACATCTACTCTTATCATATGAATAGAAGGGGCAACAGCTTTTAATTTAACTCCATATCTAGGACCTTGTTTAATTATTTCAGGTTTATCTAGCTTCATATCTTCAATAGCAGGGGTAGCCACTCCATAACCAGTTTGTTTAACCATCTTTAATGCATATTTGATTCCATCATATTCTTTTTTCGCAATATTAAAGTCTTGGAACAGTGATAATAAATCAGCTTTGTTTTTAACATCTATTTTTATTATATCAGTAAGTGTTTTATCATATAAATCTTTTGGGGCAGTTAAATTAACAGTTATAATACCAGTAGATGGATCTACATCAGATAAATAAGCTTTTTCTATTAAGTCGTTTGTTAAAAATTTATTAGTAATATTATCTACATCTCTAAGTTTATCTATTTCTACAACACTATCTCTAATAGAACTTACATAACTTTCTTTAACTGGATGATCATGATTTAGTATGGCAATCCATTCAGGCATATTAATTTTTACTTCTAATACTGGAAATTCATATAAAGCCTCTCTTAGAATATCATACATATCTTTTTCATTCATTGCTTCTATATTAACAGGAAGAGTCGCAACATTATATTCATCCTTAATAGATTCTACTATTTTAGTAGTCTCAGGTAGAGTAGGATGAGTAGTATTTACTATTACAATAAATGGTTTATTCATACTACTTAACTCATTAATAACACGTTTTTCTGCATCTACATAGTCACTTCTATTAAATTCTCCAATTGATCCGTCTGTAGTAACTACAATACCTATAGTAGAATGATCTTTAATAACTTTCTCAGTACCAACCTCGGCAGCTTCTACAAAAGGTATTTCTTCGCTATACCAAGGAGTTTTTACCATTCTAGGACCATTTTCATCAGTAGCTCCAATTGCATTATCAATCATATAACCAACACAATCAATTAATTTAATATTACAACTAAAGTCATCAATATCTATTTTAGCTGTATTATTAGGAACAAATTTAGGTTCTGTAGTCATAATAGTTTTACCAGCTGCACTTTGAGGAATCTCATCTAAAGCACGTTTTTTCTCATACTCATCAGAAATATTAGGAACAATTAAAGTTTCTACCATTCTTTTAATAAAAGTAGATTTACCAGTACGTACTGCACCAACTACACCTAGATATATATCACCATTACCTCTAGCAGCTATATTTTTAATAATTTCTTGTTTATCCATATACATTCTCCTTTATTCATAATAAATTTATGTTAATTACAATTTATATATTCCAATAAAAAAATAAAATGTCTAAAACATTTTATCTATATTTTTAGGTATTTTATCTCCAATAATAGAATCAACTATTTTATCTTCTTTCTCTTTAGAAATATTTTTACCAGTAATATCACTAATTTCTTTAATAACATCTCTAATACTATTTTCATCTTTCATATTACCATTTTGTAATCTCTGGGCTAAAGAAAGAATTGTATTTTTATTTACATTAGTTTTATTTTCTACTCTTTTAAAGAAATTATCTCCAAACATAAAAAACCTCCTACCATATTATATGTAAGAGATTATTTTTAGTTATTTTTTATTTTTTAAAGCCTTAGCTTTCTTTTTCCCTATTTCTTTACATTTCTTGTTAAACTCATCAGCACTAATAAGTTTTTTTTGATATCTTTCTTTTAACATTGCTAATGATTTATCATACATTGCAATTTCATCATTAGCACTAGTATGAGAATAATTAGACAAATCTTCAGTGAATCCAAAGTTGTTATTAGGCCCTGCATGATTAGAATGTTGACTTTTTAAAGTATTCATTAATTTAGCGCTTTTACTACCAAGATTATTATTGTTTCCGATAATCATTTAATCATCTCCATTTCTATTTTTAAACTTTAATACAATAGGTGTTCCTTCTAAGTCAAAGTTTTCTCTAAGTTTGTTTTCTAAATATCTTTCATATGAGAAATGTATAAGACCTTTATTATTTACTCTAATAGTAAACTTAGGAGGTTTTATATCGGTTTGTGATGAGAAAAATATTTTTAATCTTCTTCCCTTATATGAAGGAGGTATATTTAAGTTATAAGCATCTAATATTACATTATTTAAAATACTTGTAGGTATTTCTTTCTTTATATTTTCTCCAACTTTAATTATTTCTGGCATTAAAGTATGAATTCTTTTTTTAGTTAAAGCTGATAAAAATACAATAGGTGCATAAGTTGCGAATTGAAATTCTGCTCTCATTAGTTTCTTATAATCATTAATAGTAGTATCTTTAACTGTATCCCATTTATTAACTACAAATATCAATCCTTTACCTCTCTCTATTGTATAACCTGTAATATGTTTATCATGCTCTGTTATACCTTGTTCTGCATCTATTACGACTAAGCAAATATCACTTCTATCAATAGATTTCAAAGATCTAAGTAAACTATATTTTTCAACTGATTCAAATATTTTACCCTTTTTTCTCATACCAGCAGTATCTATCATTACATATTCTTCACCATGATATTTTAATATAGAGTCTACTGAATCTCTAGTAGTACCCGCAACATCTGATACAACAACTCTTTCTTCATTTAATAAAGCATTCATTAAACTACTTTTACCTACATTAGGTCTTCCAATAATAGAAAACTTTAATCTATTATCTTCTTTTTCTTCTACTTCACTAAACTTATTAGTTACCCTATCCATAAGATCTATAAAACCAATATTATGAACACTACTAATAGGTATATAATCATCAAAACCTAATTCATAGAAATCATATATATTTTCTTTAGCTTTTTTAGTATCCATTTTATTAATCGCAACAACAACTTCTTTTTTACTTCGTCTTAATATATCTCTAACTACTAAATCATTACTAGTAATACCTTCTTTACCATCAACCATAAATATAACAATATCAGCATCTTCAATGGCAATTTCAGCTTGCATCTTAATCTCATTATTAAACTTCATTTTAGCTTCATCAATACCACCAGTATCAATCAAATAAAAAGGCTTGTTGTTGTATGTTGCTTGTTGATATATTCTATCTCTTGTTACTCCGGGGATATCTTCTATAATAGATACTTTACGACCAACTATTTTATTAAAAAGAGTTGATTTCCCGACATTAGGTCTTCCAACTAAAGCTACTGTAGGTATATTCATATATTATCCCCTCCAATCTAGCCTTATTATATCACATGGGTATAAAATTAGAAAGAAAAGATATTTCTTTAATGTAAATCAAAAATAATGTGCTATAATAAATTTGAATAGGAGGATATAAATTATGAATAAAAAGGAAGATATGAGTATTAGTTGGTTAGATAATCCCAATATAGTAACTAACATTATAATAGGACTGATCATAGTAATGGTTTTTCAAAGCCAATCTTATTTAGTTAATAATAATTTAAATACATATGAAGTATTTAGGAATGTCATTAATTATAATAGTATCTATTTAATTATGTTAGTTTATTTTATAGCTATAAAAACAAAAATAGGTAAGAAATATTTCAATTACTTAAATTTATTTTTAATAATTCTATATTTAATTAATAGTATCACATCATGTCTAATAATATTTCAATCATTCACTTTAATATCACTAATTAATTTTATACTTAATGTATCAATTTTTACTTATTTGTTTCACATATTTTTTAGAAAAACAGGTATATGGAAAGAATTTAAACTAGAGAAATCTCCATTTAATGAAGTTAGTAATGAATCATACTTTTATATAGTAGTTATATTGATTGTTATTTATCTAGCTCTAAATTTAATTGAAATAAATTCTATGAAGAGTATATTCTTATTACTATTAGAATCAATATATTTAATGATGTTTACTAGATATATATATTTATATGGATTACATTTATATAAAGGAAAAGAAAAGAAATATACCTCTTTAAAAGAAAAAGCTGAAGATATAAAGAATGAAATAATTTCTGATATCAAAGAAACATCTGATGAAATAAAAGAAGAAATAACAAATAAAGAAAAAAATAAAAAGAAAAAGACAACTAAGAATAGAGGTGTTAAATAATATGAATATGTTTGATGAAATAGATAAATTGAAAATAGATCTTCCAAAGTTTAAACAACTTAATAAAGAAATAAAAATTAAAAGTTTTAATAACTACCAACAATTCGCAATAGTAGTGTTAATAATTGGTTTAATAATAGGTGTTGTATTAGGGAATATGTTTACTGTATGCGGTAGTGTTTCTAATTTTTATTCTAGTTGTAGTTCTAAAGAGTTTAATTTTGTTTTAATGACAGTAGTGTGGAGTATAAGTTTACTAACCAGTGTGTTTTTATTCTGGATGGGGCACATTATTCAACTATTAAAAAGTATAGATAGGAAGTTAAAATAACTTCTTTTTTCTTTTTAAAGTAAAAAAAGTGTAGTTTTTTTGTTATTTTTATTGTAATTTTACTAAAATTATGGTAAATTTTAATTACAAGCATAGATTGTGCTTAATTAATCAATGGGAGGTATAATGATTATGAAAAAAGTTGAATTAGTAGAAGCTGTAGCTGATGCTGCTGGATTAACTAAAGCAGATGCTACTAGAGCTATCGATGCTACTTTAGATGCTATTAAAGGAGCTTTAGTGAAAGGAGATAAAGTACCACTAGTTGGATTTGGAACTTTCGCTACTTCTAAGAGAGCTGCACGTGAAGGACGTAATCCTAGAACTGGAGAAACAGTTAAGATTGCTGCTAGAACTGCAGTTACATTTAAAGCTGGTTCTGCATTAAAAGATGCTGTAAACTAATTTAAATTTGAAAGCCTAATTATAGGCTTTTTTATTTGTATAAAATATTATGTGATATAATTTAAATAGGTGATGTTATTTATGTTAGATAGTGCTATAAAGATACTTAAAAAACTTAATGATAATAATTATAATGCTTACATAGTAGGTGGTTTTGTTAGAGATCATTTACTAGGATTAAAATCTAATGATATTGATATTACTACTAACGCAAAACCTAAAGAAATATTAAAATTATTTGAAGATGCAGAACTATCAAGTAAAGATTATGGTACAGTTACTGTTACTAGAAACGGATATAGATTTGAAATAACCACTTTTCGTAAAGAAATTAATTATAAAGATCATAGACACCCAGATGAAATAGAATATATAGATGATTTATATGAAGATTTATTAAGAAGAGATTTTACTGTTAATACCATATGTATGGATAAAGATGAACAGATTATAGATTTATTAGAAGGTAGAAAAGATTTAAATAAAAAAATTATTAAGACAGTAGGAGAATCAGATATAAGATTCAAAGAAGATGCATTAAGAATATTACGAGCTATTAGGTTTTCTACAAGTTTAAAATTTTCTTTAGATAAAGACATAGAAAAAGCTATATATAATAATAAATATTTATTAAATAAAATTTCTTATAATAGAAAAAAAGCTGAATTAGATAAGATATTTACTAGTAATAATTCAGATAAAGGAATTGAATTATTATTAAAGTATGATTTAGATAAAGAATTAAATTTAAATAGATTATCTAAAGTAGTACCAAATAGTGATTTAATTGGAATATGGAGTATATTAGATGTTACTGATATATATCCGTTTACTAGTGGAGAAAAAGATATAATAAAAAAGGTAAATAAGGCTTTATTAGAAGATTATAGTAGTATGAGACTTTATAAATATGGATTATATGTAAATAGTGTAATAGCGGATATAAAAGGACTAGATAAAAAGAAAGTTACAGAGGATTATAATGCTCTTCCCATACATACTAGAAATGACTTAGACATAACTAGTGAAGAGATAATGAAATTATTAAATAAGGAACCAGGGGGGTATTTAACAGAAATATATAATGATTTGATAGAAAAAGTATTATATAGAAAAATAGAAAACAAAAATAATATATTAACTAATTATATTATTACTAATTATAAGTAACTATTAATTTTATTTAATTTATGATATTATAAATTTCAAGTGGAGATGATAAGTATGGATATGTCTAATATTATAGAAATATTTCAAGATAGAAATATAGTTATACCACTATATTTATTTAAGAGAATAAAAGAGTTTAAATTAAAGACTGATGAGTTTATGTTTTTAATGTACTTGTATAATTTAGGAGATAAATTTGTTTTTGATCCTAATCGTTTTTCAAATGATTTAAATATAAGTAATAATAAAGTTATGAAGTATATTGAAACTCTTACAGAAAAACATTTTATAAGAGTAGAAGTATTAAAAAATGATAAAGGCTTAATGGAAGAAGTAGTTTTATTAGAAGATTTTTATAATAAAATATCATTAAAAACTATATCTAATAATATAGACAAACAGGATTCTAATATTTTTGAAATTATTGAAAAAGAATTTGGAAGGACTTTAAGTCCTATGGAATATGAAATTATAAAAGCTTGGTTAGATAATAATATAAAAGAAGAATTAATAAAAGAAGCTATAAAAGAAGCTACTTTTAATGGAGTGTCTAATTTAAGATATATAGATAAAATATTATATGAATGGGGTAAAAAGGGCATCAAAAATTCTAAAGATGTAGAAAACAATAGGAAAAAGAGAAATAATAAAAAAGAAGATAATAATGATGTTGATTTAGATATAGTTGATTGGAATTGGTTTGATGAAGAATGAAAAGATAATTAATTACTTAGATGAACTATTTCCTAATCCTAAATGTGAATTAACATATTTTAATGACTATAGTTTATTAATGGCAATTGTATTAAGCGCTCAATGCACTGACAAAAGAGTAAATATGGTTACTCCAATTATTTTTAAAAAATATAAAAGTTTAGAAGAATTAAGTAATGCAGATGTTAAAGATTTAGAGGATATAATTAGGCCGGTAGGATCTTTTAGAAAAAAAAGTGTATACTTAAAAGAAATAGCTAAACTATTATTAGAAAAATATGATGGTAAAGTTCCAATAGATAAACATCTATTAGAACAATTTCCTGGTGTTGGTAGGAAGACAGCAAACGTATTTTTAAGTGAGTTTTATAACTATACTGCTATTGCGGTAGATACACATGTAGATAGAGTTTCTAAGAGGTTAAAATTAGCTTATAGTAATGATAGTGTTAATAAAGTAGAAGAAAAATTGATGAAGAAGTTTCCTAAAGATAAGTGGGCTAAATTACATTTGCAATTAGTTCTATTTGGAAGGTACTATTGTAAGGCTATCAAACCAGAGTGTACTAATTGTAAATTGAAAGATTTATGTAGATACAAAGGAAGAGATAAATGAAGTTAAAAAGAATTGTATATATATTAATTGAATTAGTTTTTTTAGTACTAATAATTATTTCTATTATTATGATTTATAAATGGTTTAATGAAAAAAGAAAAGTAAATAAAGAATTAGAACAAATTACAAATAAAGTTATTATAGGAAAAGAAAATAATAAAGAAATAAACTTTAAAAAACTAAAAACAATAAATAATGATACAGTAGGATGGTTAAAAATAAATAATACAAACATAGATTATCCGGTAGTACAATCTAAAGATAATAGTTTTTATTTAAATCATTCTTTTAACAAGAAACAAAACAATGCTGGTTGGATCTTTATGGACTATAACAATAAATTAGATGGTACAGATAAAAATATTATTATATATGGGCATAATAGATTAGATAACATCATGTTTGGAACATTAAAGGAAACCTTAGATAAAGATTGGTATAGTAATAATGATAATTTAAAAATAAAATTTATTACACAAGATGAAGAGGTTACATATAAAATATTTTCTATTTATAAAATAAAAGAAGAAACATATTATTTAAAAACAAATTTCAATAGTATAAACTATTTAAAATTTATTAATACATTAAAAAAACGTAGCATTCATGATTTTGATATAAATTTGAATGATACAAAACAAATACTAACATTATCAACTTGTTCAGGAATGAATAATTATAGATTGGTTATTCATGCCAAAAAAATATAGAAATATAAAAAGATTGTACCTGGAAATTACAGGTTACAATCTTTTTTTGTTATTCTGTTTCAGTTGGACTAGGAGTAGTAGTTGGTGAAGTTGTAGGACTAGGAGAAGGTGTAGTTGTTTCTGGTTGTTTTAATGTGAATGATGCCGCACCACTTTGAGCACCACTATAACTCTTATAAGTAGCTATAACTCTATATACACCATATGGTGAACCAGAGGAAGCTACATAAGTATATGTTGTTTTATTTGTAAATGATAATAATGTTGAACCAAAATATACATTATAACCAAAATCTCCATAACTAGAATCTGCATCTTTAAGTGGATTAACAGCACTCCAACTTATAGTAACAGTATTAGTGCTAGAATTGTAACTAGCTTGAAGTCCAGAAGGAGTATTTAATTTATCACTTACAGCTTCTCCTTTACCACTTGGTTCATGTCCTTTTTTAAAGTATTCATAAACAATATTTCCTCCCTCACCAGTTGCTATTTTTGGAGGATTAGATCCTGCTATTATTCCTAATTTAACAACACTAGATGGTTGTTTAAATGCTGATCGTCTTGATTCCATAGCTCCAGAGGATACTAAAGCATTAAACAATCTATCTTTTTGCATAGTAGCAGGTAAATTTCTTAAACAATATTCTTTATCAATAAAGTCATATCCATACCACATACCAACAACAGTTTTTGTAGAATATCCAATTACCCAAGAATCTCTAATTGCATCTGCTGGTAAATGATTTCTAGTAATTGTAGTTGAATCATAGTTAGTAGTACCAGTTTTACAAGCTACATTATTAGGAGTACCACCAGTTAATTGAACATCTTGTAGTACACTTGAAATCATAAATGCTGTAGCATCAGACATAACTCGTTTTTTGTTTGATTTATGTTCCCTAGTAGTACCATTGCTTCTAAGTACAATTTTGCTAACACTATATGGTTCATTATAATAACCACCGTTTGAGAATGCTGCATATGCTGCACTCATTTGTAATGGACTAACACCAGTAAATGCTCCAATTGAATGAGCCTCATGAATCCTACCATTTTCTATTTCAGGTTTAATACCTAAACTAGTAACAAATTTAATAATTTTTTTATTATCAACTTGTTGGAAAGCTTTTAATGCAGGTATATTTCGTGATGCTGATAAAGCTCTTCTTAAAGTAATAGTACCGAAATAACCACGATCCCAGTTGTTTATTGTTTTACCATTAGAATAATGATATGGAGAATCATCAAACAATTGATAAGTAGACCAGTTATTATATTCTATACCAGGTCCATAATCAAATAATGGTTTAGCAGAAGAACCAGGTTGTCTTTTTATTTGTGTTGCGTAATTATAACTATTAGCACCTTTTCTATTTCTACCGCTACCAATAGCTAATATCTTACCAGTTTCAGAATCTAATACTGAAACTCCAGTTTGGACTTTATCATTAATCCAATTGTATTTGTCTCCATTTAACACAGCATTAACTGCATCTTGTTTATCAGAATCCATATTAGTATAGATTAATAATGGAGTAGTATAAGCATTAACTTTATATTTTTCTTTAACTTCTTCAACAACAGTATCAATATAACCTTGATATTTGTTTTCTTTTTCTTCTTTAGCTTCACTAGTTAATGTTTCAATAGGGACTTTATTAGCAGTTTCTTCTTCTTCTTTTGTAATATAACCATGTTTTCTCATTAAGTATAAAACAGTTTTTCTTCTAGCTGTTGCATTTTTAGGATTAACAGTAGGTCTATAATAGTTAGGAGATTTAAACATTCCAGCTAAAACAGCAGCTTCACTTAAATTTAACTCACTAACATCTTTTCCAAAATAATTTTTAGCAGCCTCTTGAACACCATATATATTTCCGCCTAAGAAATGGTTATTAACATAAAACTCAACTATTTCTTCTTTAGTATATTGTTTTTCTAACTTAAATACAGCTAAATATATATCAGTAAATTTACGAATAATACCTTTAATACCAGTTGATTCAGTAGAAGTAAAACTATTTTTTATAACTTGCATTGACAAAGTAGAAGCTCCACCAGCATCACTATTACCACCAAGTTGTCCAGCAGACGCTTTTAAGAATCTAGCTGCATCAAACCCATTATGTTGAAAGAATCTTGAATCTTCAGTAGCTACAATTGCATCAACTAATACTTGAGGAAGCTGATCATAGGTAACTTTTTCCCTCATTTCAGATCCTAGTTTCGCAACTTGTTTTTTATCTTTATTATAAATAATTGTAACCTCACTAGTATCAAGTCTTGATTTATCAAATTTAGGAGCACTAACAGTAATAAACATCAAGAATATCGCTAGTAGTACAAGTCCTAAAATACCTAGGCTCAAGACTACTATTAAGAAAATATTTAAAGCTTTCTTTTTCTTTTTATCATTTTTATACTTTTTTAATAGATGAGCAACATATACAATTACTCCAATACCTAAACCCGTAATTATTGTAATAAATAATCCAAGTTTTAAATAACATAAAAGTAATAATGCAACAAAACCTATCCAACATGCTATTTCAATATTTTGTTCGTTTTTACTTTTAGGTATTGACCTATGTTTCATATAGCCCCTCTTATTATTTGAACTTCTTCTAATTTTTTTCCCCATTTTATTTACCTCCAATAACTAGATCAATTATCTTTAAATAATCAATTCTAGGATTATAATTTTCTTTTAATAAGTAAGCTTTCTTTTTAAAAAAGTCTAATGGAATTGATTTTCTAGAATTATTATTTATGAAATCAATAAAATCTTTTCCTAATAATAAATAAGTTTCATTTATAATTGTAAATCTTATAATCAAAAAAACTATTCCATTATGATTATAAATATTTTTTATATGTTCTATTTGGTGTGAATGAATATTAGCTAAAGGAAAAGAAGTTTTATTCTTGGTCTCTTTAGCTTCAAAATCTATATATTTTCCCTTATATATACCATTATAGTCTGTAGTAGATGGTACTGTAAAAAACGCTTCTTTGATAACAGCTTTATCCCTAGATGGATAATCTACCTTAGTAATTTTAATAGGTGTAGGCTTTTTATAAATATATGCTTTATTAATACTCCTATAATATTCATTAGTCTGATTAAGCTCAGATTCTAAAGTCATACCTCTATTTTTATAACTAATATTTGAAATAGATTTAATCTTTTTTATACCACTAGGATATTTCATTACATCACCTATTCTTAATTATACTATAACTTTATATTTTTTTCTATATTTATAGTTAATTTAATTTAAAAAAATATTCTAGTTTTGTCGGATTTATGATTTTATATTAAAAATAAGTTATATTCTTAATTATAAAAGAAAGGAGATAATAAAAAAACATGAATAATTTTGAAATAATAAGACTATTAAATAATATGATTGATGATGTTCGATATATAAAAATAAAGAGTAAAAGTGATTATATAAATAAGAGGTTAGGTGATTGACAAAAGGTAGTAATGATGCCATAATATTACTGTAAGGGATTGGTGATAAAATGTATCAAAATAAGATTGCACTTATGCCACAAGATATTTTAGAGAAAGAATTTAAAATAGATACCAGAGGGTATAGATTAAAAGAAGTTGATCAGTTTTTAGATATTATTATTAATGATTATGAACAATTTTTAAATATTATTAATAATCTAGAAAAAGAAAAAGCTGATTTACTTGGAGAAATTATGAGTTTAAAACAAGAACTTAGAAACTCTAAAATGAACATAGAAGTTGCGAAAGAGAATAATGATGTTCCAGAGGTTACTAATGTTGATATTTTAAGACGTCTTTCTCAACTTGAAAAGATGGTTTATGGAGCGATAAATAAAGACAATTAATATATAGACAAACGCTGGCATTTTTTAATGTTAGAGGAAAGTCCATGCTCGCACGGTTCTGAGATGAACGTAGTGTTTGTGCTTAGGGAAAAAATAACCTAAGGTAGAGAAATCTAACGGCTGATGATAATCTAAGTCTTCGGATATGATTTAGTCTGTAAAAGTGCCACAGTGACGATATTTTAGGAAACTAAAAAGTGAAACGTGGTAAACCCCGCAAGCGAGAAACCCAAATTTGGTAGGGGAATTCTAACGAAAGAAATGAATGGAGTTGGAAACTGAGAAGTCAGTAGATAAATGTTTGTCGCCTAGTAATAGGTACAGAACATGGCTTATTTATATTTATTGTTATTGTAGTGAGGTGATATATTGAAAGAATTAGGACAGTATTTAAAAAAATCACGAATTAGTAATGGTGTTAGTCTCGAAGAAGCAGCGGATGATTTAGAACTTTCAGCATCTCAACTTGAAAATATAGAAAGTGGTAACACTAAAGCTTTTAAAGATGTTTATGACATGAAAGAATGTATTAAAGGATATGCTAAATACTTAGGACTTGACTATGATGTAGTAATGGATGAATTTAATAATTTTTTATTTGAACACACTTCAAAAATATCACTAGATGATATAAAGGAGGCACAAAAAAAACAAGAAGAAAAAGAAGAAAAGAAAATTAAATCTCCATATACAAAAGAGTATAAAGATAAATTTAATTTTTGGCCAATCATTTATATAGTACTAGGTATTTTAGTAATAGTTACTGTAGCGTACTTAACATTTATTAGTACAAGAAAAACTACTACTAGAGAATCAGAACTTAAGTCAATAGGAAAGGAGAATATATATGAATTTACCTACTAAACTTACAGTATTTAGATTATTTTTAACAGTTGTTATTATTACACTTCTTTGCTTTCCATTTTATGATGTAGGTATAAACTTTCCTACTTTTACAGTTAGTGGAGTAATGATAGAACTTGAATATGTAATTGCAGGAGGAATATTTATATTAGCTAGTTTTACTGATTTTCTAGATGGGTATTTAGCGAGAAAAAATAATCAAGTAACAGATTTAGGTAAAATGCTAGATGCGATTGCTGATAAAGTGTTAGTTGATTCAATATTAATAATATTAGCTGTACATGGTTTTATTAATGTAATTATTCCAGTAATTATAGTCTTAAGAGATATAGTAGTAGATGCTATTAAGATGGATTCAGCTAGTAAAGGTAGAGTAGTAGCAGCTATAGGATCAGGTAAGCTAAAAACAGCATGTTTAATGATAGGAATTGTATTAACATTTTTCTATAACTTACCATTTGAGCTTATAAAAATAAATGTTGCAGAAATACTTCTTTATATCGCAGCTGTTTTATCAATAGTTTCTGCAGTACAATATTTTAATGCAAATAAAAAACTAAAAACAGAAATTAATAATTACGGGCAATAGTTAATCAAAAAGTTCTTTTTTACTAAGAGCTTTTTTATTTTTGGTAAAAAAAGAAAGTGTAAAATAATAAAACAAATGTTTGAAAAATGCTTGACAATTGTTTTTTTAATAGGTAAAATATAATTGTAAGTTATTTAATAGGAGGAATTATAAAAAGATATGAAAGCAAAAAAAGATAAAGATTTAGAATCAGTATTAAAAGATATTGAAAAACAATTTGGTAAAGGTTCAATTATGAAACTTGGAGATAGTAAGCATATGAAAGTAGATGTAGTATCAAGTGGTTGCCTATCACTAGATATTGCCTTAGGAGTAGGTGGATATCCAAGGGGTAGAATTGTTGAAATATATGGACCAGAATCAAGTGGTAAAACTACTTTTGCTCTTCAAGCAATAGCTGAAGTACAAAAAACTGGAGGAACGGCTGCATTTATCGATGCAGAACATGCACTTGATCCAGTATATGCTGAAAGACTAGGAGTAAATATAGATGAGTTACTATTATCACAACCTGATACAGGAGAACAAGCGTTAGAAATATGTGAAGCTTTGGTTAGAAATGAAGCAGTAAATATTGTAGTAATTGATTCTGTTGCGGCACTAGTGCCACAAGCAGAAATAGATGGTGAGATGGGAGATTCTCATGTAGGATTACAAGCTAGGCTTATGTCTCAAGCACTAAGAAAACTATCTGGTACAATTAATAAAACTAATACAATTGCGATATTTATAAATCAATTACGTGAAAAAGTAGGAGTTATGTTTGGTAATCCTGAAACTACTACTGGAGGAAGAGCTTTAAAATTTTATTCAACTATTAGACTTGATATAAGACGTAAAGAAAGTTTAAAAATGGGAGATGGAATTGTAGGTAATAAAACATCTATTAAAGTAGTTAAAAATAAGGTTGCACCCCCATTTAAAACAGCTGAAGTTGATATTATGTATGGAGAAGGAGTATCTCGTGAAGGAGAAATTATTGATTTGGCAGCTGAGGCTAATATTATAGAAAAAACTGGTGCTTGGTATGCATATCAAGGAGAAAAGCTAGGACAGGGAAAAGAAAATGTTAAGCTTTTACTAAAAGATACACCAGAATTAAAAGATGAATTAGAACAAAAAGTAAGAGAATATTATGATATAAATATTGAAGATAATAAGAAAGAGAAATAATCTCTTTTTTTGAATTTAATAATTTAATTTGTTACCTTGACAATAACTAAAAATAAAATTACAATAGAGTTAGATTTAGTTAAAACCTAAGTCTAGATGGAGGAGTATATGAATAGTTTAGTATTCTCCATTTTACTTGTAGTTATTGGATTACTAATAGGGCTTTTTGTAGCGTTTGTTATAAATAGTTTAAAAGGAAGCATGGCTTCCAAAAAAGCAGAATCTATAATTAATAGTGCTAAAAAAGAAGTGGATAAAATAAAAAGAGATGCCGCTATAGAACAAAAAGAAGAAGCACATAAATTAAAGATGGATTTAGACAAAGAAATACGTGAAAAGAAAAACGAAATGAAAGAATCTGAAGCTAGACTTTTACAAAGAGAAGCTAGTATAGATAAAAGAGATGAGTTGTTTCAAAAAAGAGAAACAGCACTAGATGAGCGTGAAGAAAAATTAGAAGCTCGTCAATTAGAAATTCAGAACGAAAAAAGTAAAGTGGAAGACATAAGAAAAGAACAACTAGACTTACTACAAAAAATTTCGGGGTTTAGTAAAGAAAAGGCTCGTAAAGAAGTTATGAGTCATGTAAAAGAAAACATGAGTAAAGAAATTGCTGAATACATTAAAGAACGTGAAGATGAAGCTAAATTAACTGCTGATAAAACAGCTAGAGAATTAATAGTTACATCTATGCAAAAGTATGCAGCAGACATAGCTAGTGATCAAACAGTTACAGTAGTAGATCTACCTAATGATGAAATGAAGGGTAGAATAATTGGTCGTGAAGGACGTAATATTAGAACTATAGAAGCTATAACAGGAGTTGATTTAATAATTGATGATACTCCAGAAGCAGTAGTTTTATCTAGTTTTGATCCATTACGTCGTGAGATTGCTAGAGTCACTTTAGAAACTTTAATTAAAGATGGAAGAATCCATCCAACAAGAATTGAAGAGTTATATGATAAAGTTTGTAAAGATATGAAACAAAAGATTATTGATTATGGACATGATACAACAGTAGAATTAGGCCTTACAAAGTTTGATCCAGGTCTAATTGAAACAATTGGTAAATTACACTTTAGAACAAGTTATGGACAAAATGCCTTACAACATTCTAGGGAAGTTGCAGAACTTTCAGGTATTTTAGCAGGAGAACTTGGAGAAAATGTAACACTTGCCAAAAGAGCAGGTCTACTACATGATATTGGTAAAGCAATTGACCATGAAGTAGAAGGAAGTCATGTTGATATTGGTGTTGATATAGCTAAGAAATATAAAGAAGATAAAACGGTTATTAATGCTATCGCATCACATCATGGTGATACTGCTGCTACTAGTGTAATTTCTACAATAGTTGCTATTGCTGATGCTTTATCTGCATCACGTCCAGGAGCTAGAAATGACTCATTAGAAAACTATATCAAAAGGCTTACTCAACTTGAAGAAGTTGGTAATAATATGGATGGTGTTGAAAAAACATTCGCTGTTCAAGCAGGTAGAGAATTACGTGTAATTGTTAAACCTGAAGAGGTAGATGATTTAGAAGCACATAAGATAGCTCGTGAAGTTAAAGAAAAGATAGAAGAGACTATGAAATATCCTGGTACAATAAAAATTACAGTTGTTCGTGAAACAAGAGCACAAGAAGAAGCTAAATAACTTCTTCTTTTTTTGTAGATTATTTTTATTTGTTGATAATAATATAAAAGAGGAGATGATTTTATCAATAACCAGCTTTTTTTATTTTGGAAGATTGGTAAATACGTATTTAAATATCACAAATATGAAGAAAATATAATTACTAATATATCTAATTATTATTCTTATAAGTATGGACTTTCTTCTACTTATTCATTTGATAATATAAATAATATGAAATTATTTTATATTTGTTTTCCAGTATATTATAACTATATAAACAAATTATCTTGGGATTATTATTTAGAATTAATTAAAATAAAAAATAGAAATATTAGAAACTTCTATTTTAAAGTTTGCATATTTTGTGATTTATCAATTGATGAATTAGTTTATATTAAGAATATTAATTACTATAAATTATTTATCTCTCTTAATATCTAATATTACAGGTAGAATAATTGGTTTTCTACCAGTTAATTCATCTATAAATGGATATAATTCCTCAGTGATATTATTTTTAAGTATCGCAAAAGTTGTCTTTGGATTAGATAGACTTTTTCTAATTACTGCTTCTGCCTTTTCTTCAATTTTTCTAATTAGTTCTTCATTTTCATTCACTAAGATAAATCCTCTAGTAGTAATATTAGGTTTAATTAATAGTTCTCTTTTTTTCATATCAACATTAATTATTACTACTAATATTCCATCATTAGACATTATCTTTCTATCCTTAATAACAACACTACCTATTTCTCCGATACGATTACCATCTACATAAACATCTTGTCCAGAATAACTTTCACCTTTAGTAATTACATGATTCTTTATATTTAGAGAATCACCATTTTTTAAGATAAAAGTATTTTCTTTAGGTATACCACAGTTTATTCCAATGTCAGCTTGCTTTTTAAGCATTCTATAATCACCATGAAATGGCATTAAATATTTAGGTTTAATTAATCTAATCATTAACTTTATTTCTTCTTCATTCGCATGTCCAGAAGTATGTAGGTCTACTAATGATTTATTAGTATATACTTTTACACCTTTTAAATATAATTTATTAATAGTTTTCGCAATACTTAAAGCATTACCTGGAATAGCACTTGATGAAAATATCACTACATCATCTGGTCTTAATTTTATTTGTTTATGAGTACCATTTGATATTCTAGATAAAGCCGCAAGTGGTTCTCCTTGTGATCCGGTACATAAAATAGTTACTTCTCCAGGTTTTAAATTATTAGCTTCTTCTGGAGTTACTAATAATTCTTTATGATCAATATACCCTCCATTAATAGAAATATTGATATTGTTTTCCATTGATCTACCAAATATACATATTTTTCTATTATGTTTATAACATGTCTCAAAAATATGTTTAACACGATATATATTAGAAGCGAATGTTGCGATAATTATTCTATTGTTTTTACAATTATCAAACATTTCTCCTAAAGTCTCATCAACTACAGATTCACTTGATGAGAATCCTTCATTTAATGCATTAGTTGAATCTCCGATTAAAAGATCAACCCCTTTTTCTCCAAGAGTAGCCA
This sequence comes from Bacilli bacterium, assembly GCA_017406955.1. Classification (GTDB taxonomy): domain Bacteria; phylum Bacillota_I; class Bacilli_A; order RF39; family UBA660; genus CAJMSU01. The sequence goes on from JAFQXM010000007.1 coordinate 208,827, forward strand.
TTTTATATAAGTTAGCCATTGGCCCAATTGGAGTTAAATCAAATTTATAATCTCCAGTAGTAACAATTCTACCATCTGGAGTGTTAATACTGATTCCATGAGAATCAGGTACAGAATGAGTTATTCTAAAAAACTCAACTTCTATATCTTGAAATTTTAATTTAGTGTCTTCAGTGTAGACAAAGAGATTGTCATATCTAATGTTTCTATCGGCTAGTTTTACCGATATTAATTCTTTTGCATGATTAGGCGCATAAATAGCAGGTATATTAATACTTTGAAGTAAAAAAGGTATACCACCAATATGATCTTCATGTCCATGAGTTATAAGTAAAGCTTTAATTTTATCTTCATTATCTTTTAAGAAATTAAAATCAGGTAAAACATAATCAATTCCCATCAGAGTACTCTCTGGGAAACTGACACCGGCATCAATAATAACAATAGAGTCTTTATGCATTACACAATACATATTTTTTCCGACTTCTCCAAGACCACCTAAAACAACTAACTTTGTTTCATTGGTTTTATTATTCATATAAACTCCTTTCTTTTTATTTAAAGAACTAACGAGAAGATTATACTATAAATTTTATATTTTGTCCATATAATCATAAATTTTAATAGTAAAATAAGTACTTTTTTGATATAATTTTTATAGGTGATAACAATGGGTATTTTTAACAGAATAAAAGATATGTTTAAAACAGAAAAGGCTACTGAAGAAACTTCCATTAAAGAAGAAAAAATAGATAAAAAAATAGAAGAAGTTAAAGTATATGAAAAAGGATTAACTAAATCTAGAGAAGGATTTGTTTCTAAACTTGCGAATCTAACTAACAAGTATAGAACTATTAATGATCAGTATTTTGATGAATTAGAAGAAATATTAATTATGGCTGATATTGGTGTTAATACTGTGATGGATTTTATTGATAGATTAAAAATACGAGCTTCTAAAGAAAAAATAGATGATCCTAAGATATTAAAAGAAGTTATAGTTGATGAGTTGTTTATTATATATGTTAATGATGAAGTATTAACTAATAAGATTAATACTAATCCTAATGGACCTACTGTAGTATTATTTGTAGGAGTAAATGGAGTAGGTAAAACTACTACTATTGCGAAAATTGCTCATAAATATAAAGAAGAAGGTAAGAAAGTATTATTAGTAGGCGCAGACACTTTTAGAGCAGGTGCTGTATCTCAACTTGATGAATGGGCAGATAAAGTAGGAGTAGGTTTCTACGGTAAAGAGCAAGGAAGCGATCCTGCTAGTGTTGTTTATGATGGATGTGAAAAAGCCTTAAAAGAAGACTATGATGTAGTATTAATAGATACTGCTGGAAGACTTCAGAATAAAGTTAATTTAATGAAAGAGTTAGAAAAAATTAATAGAGTAATTGGTGGAATAATAGAAGGTGGCCCACATGAAACATTACTTGTAGTAGACGCTACTACAGGACAAAATGGTATTAGTCAAGCCAATTCATTTAAAGAAATAACTAATATAACCGGTATTATTTTAACTAAATTAGATGGAACAGCTAAAGGTGGTATAGTACTTGCTATTAAAGAAAGCGTTGGTATACCAGTAAAATATATTGGCCTTGGAGAAAAAGCAGATGACTTACAAGCGTTTGATATAGAAAAATATATATATGGATTATTTAAAGATATGATGTAGGAGGATATATGAAGAAAAAAAGTAGTAATAAGAACGAAGAACAAATTAGTAAAATAAATGGATTAAATATATTATTTGTAGATATACAAGTAGTATTAACCGTTATGACTTTAATTGTTGCGATACTAGTTCTTTTAGGTAAAGTATCATTTAAAATGTTTGAATTATCACTAGGATTAAATTTATTATCGATTGCCTTTAATAATTATAAAATTTATAAGAGAAGTAAATTAACTATTTTGTATTTAATATTAGGAATATTTTTACTAATTTGTATAGGAGTATAATATGGAAGATGTAATATACTATAACGAACTATATGATTTATATAGTAAACTATTAACTGAAAAACAACAGAAATATTTTGAAGATTATTATTTTAATAATTTAAGTTTAGGAGAAATGGCTGATTTATATAAAGTTAGTAGAAATGCCATATTTAAACAAATACATAATGTTACTAAAAAGTTAGAAGATTACGAAAATAAACTAGGTTTATTAAATAAGAAAAAAGATCTAATAAATATAATTAATACTACTAATGATAAAAGGGTTAAAAATGACTTGAATAGAGTAATAGATAAGTTTTAAAAAATATTTTTATAGAATTGCTTTTTCTTTGTCTAAAATCTTGTAAAAAAAGATAAAAATTAGTATAATTTATATATAGTAAGTAGTCAGTTTTAAGGAGGATCTATGAAAAAAGAGGATAGATTATACATTGGTAACATAATGGAAAACTGGAGTCTTGATAATGCTAAAGATAAATTAGTGTTAAAAAAAGAAAGTGCACTTCTATATAAAACTAAAACAGGTTCTTATATTGATATGGATGACGTTAAAGAATCAAAAGGATTTGAAACAACAAAATTGAAAGCTGCCAATAAATTAGACATTAAAGGTAATAATAAAGTGCTTGCTGATAATATAATAATTATGCCAGGTAAAGATATTTCTCAAGTACAGAATAATGATGAGTCTGGATTTTTAGGTATATTTGTTGATGAAGCATCATTAATTCCATATACAGAACTAAAAGAAAGAGAAAAAGAAAGTAAAAGGATGTTTTAAAAAAGTAATTTAAAAATTACTTTTATTTTTGAATAAAATTCTTGTAAAAATAGATAAAAGACTGTATAATTTATATATAATAGGGCAAAAGAATTGAGGGGATTATATGTTTGACAGAATAGTCTATATTAGTGATCATGGCGCAGATATTAAATTAAAAGATGCTGAAAATTTAGCAATCAATCTAATGAATTTACATTTAATTTTTGAAGATAAAGATAAAAAAGTATTAGGTGAAGTTGATGACTTAGATAAAGATATAGTTAAAGCTAGATTTTTAGGAGAAATTGTTGATGGAAAACTAATTGGTGGTACTATTAGAAAGCCAGCATTAGATGCAACTATTAGAGTTATAGAACAATCAGAAATACCTATGATTGTAGGAGAAGATAAAGATGGATATATGAAATTAGGAGTTAGTCCATTTTATAATGACTATCCAGTATTTTTAGATGTTAATAATTTCTTTAGTAATCACTTTGCCATATTTGGTAATACTGGTAGTGGTAAAAGTTGTGGAGTAACTAGAATTTTTCAAAATATGTTCCATGATAAAAGATTATTTCCATATAAGTCTAATATAGTTCTATTTGATTCTTCAAGTGAATATTATAATGCCTTTAGTAATTTAAATTCTATTGATCCTAATTATCATTATAGATTTATTAGTACAAACGAAACAGAAGGAAAAGGCGAAAAACTTAGGATACCTATTTGGTTGTTAAATGCAGATGATTTAGCTCTTTTACTTCAAGCTACTAGTCATTCTCAACTTCCTATTATTGAAAGAATGTTAAAACTAGCATTAATATTTTCTCAAAAAGAAGTTGATGCAGATAAATTTAAAAACCATTTAATAGCTAAAGCTATTATGACAATTTTATATACAAATGAAACATCTCCAAATAAAAGAAACGAAATTTTCTCTATATTAGCTAGTTGTTCTACACCACAATTTAATTTAGAGGCACCTGTTAAAGGTGTTGGATATACTAGAAAATTTAGAGAATGTTTCTTAATAGATTCGAAAGGACAGTTTTCAGAAAGTGTACTATTAACTGAATATGTATCGTCATTTATTAAAAATGAATATGATAGTTATGAACCATCAGGAGGAGTATATTATACATTAGATACATTAGAAAAAGCTCTTAATTTCACATTAATAAGTGAGGGATGGCTTAGAAATGAAAATACTTATGGTGACGCTGTTACTATTAAAGTTAGATTACATTCATTAATAGTAGGAGATAGGGCAAAATATTTTGATGTAAAAGAGTACGTATCTGTTGAGTCATACTTATCATCATTAATTATAAATAATGGTAGAAAGTATCAAATCATTAACATTAATTTTGATGATGTAGATGATGATTTTGCCAAAGTAGTTACTAAAATATATTCAAGATTAATTTTTGAATTTTCTAAAAGTTTAAATGATAGAGCGAGTATTCCATTTCATCTAATAGTTGAAGAAGCTCATAGATATATTCAAAATGATACAGATAGGTTTTTAATAGGTTATAATATTTTTGAGCGTATAGCTAAAGAAGGTCGTAAATATGGTGTGTTATTAGGTCTAATTTCACAAAGACCTGTAGAATTATCTGATACAGTTATCTCACAATGTTCAAGTTTCCTAATTTTCAAAATGAATCATCCAACAGATGTTGATTATATTAGAAAAATGGTACCTAACATTAGTGATGAAATTATAGAAAAACAAAAAACTTTACAGCCAGGAACATGTTTAGGATTTGGTATGGCATTTAGAATTCCTTTAATTTGTAAGTTAGAAATGCCTGATCCAAAACCTTGGAGTGGTAACTGTGATGTTGTATCTATTTGGAAAGGAAACTCTAGTAATACAACTACTCCTATTGTAGAAGAAAAACAGGTAGAAGAACCAACAGATTCAACATTTACTCAAGAACCAACAATGTCAAATAACAAACCAGTGCAACCACTAGTTGATATCACAAATTCTAGTGCAGAAGAGACACCAAAAGAATCTGAATTAAATAGCCAAGATAATGTTGGACTACCTGAAATAGAACCAGGGCAACCATTAGTAGAAACTACGGAAGATAATATTAACGAAGAACCAAAAATTCAGCATGAATTAGGAGGTCTTGACGATAATTCATTACCAGATATTGATGATGATCCTAATCCATTTGCAGATGATGATTTTCCAGATGATGAAAGAGAAGAAAACGATGACATTAAATCAGATGATGATAATGAGTCAGTTTTTAAAACAGAAGATGGAGTACCATTAATATCATTAACAGATGAATAAAGCAGTATTACTGCTTTTTTATTTACTAAGAAAAAAATTTTTTGTATAATAAATAGTAGGTGATAAAATGTTTGAGAATTTAGGAGATAGATTACAAAATGTAATTCATAAAGTAAAAGGTTATGGAAAAATAACTGAAGATAATATATCTGAAATGATGAGAGAAATAAGATTAGCTTTACTTGAAGCTGACGTTAACTATAAAGTAGTAAAAGAATTTACTAATAAAGTTAAAGAAAAAGCTTTAGGAGAAGAGGTTGCTTCTAGTATTAATCCTGGTGATTTATTTGTAAAGATTGTTCAAGATGAATTAACTGAATTACTAGGAGGAGAAAGTGTTCCTCTAAATACTAAAGGTAAACCTGCAATACTTATGTTAGTTGGATTACAAGGTTCAGGAAAAACTACTACTATTGGTAAACTTTCTAATTTTTTAAGAAAAAAGCATAGTAAGAAACCATTACTTGTAGCTTGTGATGTTTATAGACCTGCAGCTATTGATCAATTAAAGCAAATTGGTAAAGAGTTAAATATAGAAGTTTATAGTGAAGGTAAAAAAGATCCAGTAGAAATTGCTGATAATGCAGTTAAATATGCAAATCTTAATGGCTATGATTATGTATTAATAGATACAGCTGGTCGTCTTCATATAGACGAAGAGTTAATGGATGAGTTAGATAATATTAAAAATAAAATTAATCCACAAGAAATATTATTAGTAATAGATGCTATGATGGGACAAGATGCCATTAATGTAATTAATGGTTTTAATGATAAATTACCTCTTACCGGTGTTATATTAACTAAATTAGATGGTGATACTAGAGGAGGAGTTGCTTTATCAGTAAGACATATTACTAATGTTCCTATTAAGTTTATTGGAGTAAGTGAAAAACTAGATGGACTTGATTCTTTTGATCCAGAAAGAATGGCTGGAAGAATATTAGGTATGGGTGATATAGTTTCACTAGTAGAAAAAGCAACAGAAGCAATAGATGAAAAAGAAGCAGAAAAGACTGCAAAAAGAATGCAACAAGGTAAATTTGATTTAGAAGATTTTTTATCTACTATGAATCAAATGAAAAAACTTGGACCTTTAGAAAATTTAATAAAAATGATACCAGGAGCTAAAAAAATGGGACTTAATAATGTTCAAATTGATCCTAAACAGATGGCTCGTATAGAAGCAATTGTTTTATCTATGACACCTAAAGAAAGAAGAAATCCAGATATAATAAAAGCAAGCAGGAAAACTAGAATAGCTAAGGGTAGCGGTACTTCAGTACAAGAAGTAAATAAACTTCTGCAACAATTTGATCAGATGAAGAAAATGATGAAGCAAATGAAAAATGGAAATATGAAAATGCCTTTTTAAAGGTATTTTTTATTGACAAAAAGTATATACAATGTATATACTATATTTAAGGAGATGATATTATGGAAATAAGACTTCAAAAGTGGGGGAACTCTGATGGTATTAGGATACCTAGTATATTTTTAAAATCTTTAAATTTAAAAACAAATGATAAAGTTATTATTGAACAAGTAGATGATAAAATAATTATTTCAAAATCTAATAGAGATAAAATCTCATTAAAAAAATTATTTGATGAATATCAAGGTAATAATTTAGCAAAAGAATTTGAGTGGGATGATGCTAAGGGGAAAGAAATATGGTAAGTAAGTATATCCCCAATCAGGGTGATTTAGTATATTTAGATTTTAATCCTACAAAAGGTCATGAACAGAGAGGTTTTAGACCCGCTATAGTTATCAGTAATAATGTTTTTAACATAAATACTAAAATGGCTATTGTATGTCCAATAAGTTCAAATACGAAAGAATTTCCTACACACTATAATCTAGAAAATTCAAAAAAAATTAAAGGTTCAGTTTTTTGCGAACATATAAGAAGTATTGATTATGAAAGAAGAAATTTAAAATTTGTAGAAAAAGCAAGCGAAAATGATTTATTAAGTGTTATGATGTTATCTAGCGCTTGTATAGAAGGATGAGTATTATGAAAATACCTTTTTAAAAAGGTATTTTTCTTTGGGCAGTTTTAGTGTCTAATCATTATATTTAACATAATATAAATTAGAGGAGGTATTATAATGTTTGATTCAAATACTAATAACATTGACTTTGATTCTACTGTTACTGGCAATAATAACGTAGTTGAAAATGATATGAATGTTGATATTAATATGATGAGTACTAATACTGGAGGTATGATGCAAGGTGGATGTAATGAACCAGTACAAGAAAAATGTATACATAAAACAATAGTACATGAAGTGCCACATGTATGTCCTATACATACTAGAATAATAAATCATCATGTATATAAACATACTTATAGACCACAATATACTTGTTCTGAAGAAAATACAGTTAGTAATGTTCAATGTGGATCTTGTTGTAATTTTAGATAAAAAGAACTTAGTTCTTTTTTTATTTATTTTATGATATAATTTATCATGAAGTTTAATTGGAGATGAATATAATGAAGAAAATAATAAAAAAAATATTCTCATTAATTATAATATTAAGTTTATTACTTGGAGGATACACTATATTTAAAAAGTATAATTTAAAAGCAGGATTAGAAGCTTTAAAAGCTAAAGGTTTTTTAATAACTGACTACAGTAAACTTAAAGGATCTAAATTAACAGGCGATAATTATAATTTTGATTCTACATATAATCCATATTATGGAATGTTAAATGATAGTGGTAAGAAGTTATATAAACAAACATATGCCAATATAATAAATAGAAAAAAAGTTTTCATACCTAGAGTAAATATGAAAGTTAATGATGTAAATAATGTAATAGAAGCAGTAATGAATGATAATCCAGAATTATTTTGGGTAAAAAATTCATATTCTTATAAATATACCCCAGATAGAGTTTGCAGACAGGTTATTTTATCATATAATAATTTAGCTAATAATTATGAGTATAATAAAAATACATTTGATTCTAAAGTTAACTATATAGTAAATAATGCTAGTAGATATAATACTATTTATGAAAAGGAATTATATGTACATGATTATTTGATTAAAACAATAGCTTATGATAAAAATTCTTCATATAATCAAACAGCATATAGCGCTTTAGTAAATGGAAAAACAGTATGCGCTGGATATGCAAAAGCGTTTCAATATATTATGAGTAAATTAGGTATACCAACTTATTATGTTACTGGTAGATCTCAAGGAGAAGAACATGCTTGGAACATTATAAGATTAGATGGTTATTATAATGTTGATGTTACTTGGGATGACACTTCGGGAGGTAATTATAGATATTTTAATAAGACAGATAATGAATTTAGTTCCACACATAATAGAAGTGATTTATCGAGGTATTTACCTAGTTGTAATGCTAAGACTTATTCTTATACTAATATGAACAAATTAAATGATAAGAAAAATAAATTACCAACTAACAATCAACCAACTACTAGTTCAAAAAGTACTGTGATAGAGGAAAGCGAAAATAAAAATGAAGAAAAAGAAATTATAGAAGAAACAGAAGAAGATAATAATGATATTGATTATAGTACAAAAAGACAATAATATTGTCTTTTTTTAATTGATTATACATATAATTTAATGGTGAATATTATGTATAACATGCAAGATGCTTTGTATGCAGCCAAAGTATTAGGAATAAATTTTGATAAATTTAGTAAAGAAGAATTTTTAGAAGGATTAAATATAGAAAGTGAACATGGTAGTATAAGTCCAAAAACTAATGTCACAAATGATGATATATTCTTAACTGCAAAAATAGCTTTAGCGCATTTAAATGAATACCCTAATTATTATAATAAAGAATATGGGTTAAGAAGTTTTGAACAGTTCTTACAAGAAAAGACAAATTTTGACGTAAAATAATATTGTAAATAATATGTCTAATTTTGTCTAATCTATTGATTGTTTTACACTGCTAGTTTATTATTAAAATAGGGAGTGTGATACAATGATTTATCCATCAATAGATAAACTACTTAACGTAGTTGATTCTAAATATGAACTTGTTCATATTGCGGCTAGAAGAAGTAAAGAAATTGCTAGAACAGGACATTTACAAATGCAAGAGTCTGAATATAAAAGTGCTAAGAATATAGGTAAAGCTCTTGAAGAAGTGACTGAAGGGTTTATCAAAATAGAAAAAGAGGGATAAGCTCTTTTTTGTGCTATAATATTATTAGGTGGTTATATTGAGAATATTAAAATATAAAAAACAAATCAATGGTAAATATAAAATAGTATTAGATAATAATCAAGATTTATTATTATATGAGGATACTATACTTAAGTATAATTTATTAATTAAAGGAGAAATATCAACCGAACAATTAAAAGAAATAACAGACTTTAATTTTCAGTGTGATGTTTATTATGTAGCCTTAAAATCTTTAAAAAGCAGATTTAAATCAGTAAAAGAATTAAAGAATAGTTTAATAAAAAAAGAGTATCCTAAAGATTTAGTAGACAATACAGTTAATAGATTAATAAAAGAAAAATATTTGGATGATAGATTATTTTCAAAAAGTTATATTAATAATCAAATAATTACTACATCAAAAGGACCAAAAAAAATCAGTATAGAATTAACTAAAAAAGGTGTATCTAAAGAAATAATCAATGATGAAATAAAAAATTTTACAGAAGATGATCAAATAAAAAAAATTGATAAAGTTATAAATAAACTAATCAAATCTAATAGAAGTAGGGGAAGTATAGTATTAAAAAACAAAATAAGTACAGATTTAATTAATATGGGCTATGACTTATCTATAATTAATAAAGTTATAAATAACTATAGTTTTAAAGTAGATAAAGATATATATCAAAAAGAATATAATAAGTTATATAAAAAATTAAGTAAAAAATATCAAGGAATAGAATTAGAATACAAAATAAAAGAAAAATTATATCAAAAAGGGTTATTATATAACGAATAAAAAAAGCAGTTTTAACTGCTTTTAATTTGTAGTAGTATCACTATTAGAATTAGTTGAATTAATTAAACTTTGCATTAAATCGTCATAAGCTCTTTTAAGTTCTTTATCTTCCCACTTAACATTATTTTTTTCTCTAATTTTCATTAAAGCTGTATAAGTAAGAGTAGGATCATTAGATAAATTCTTTTCTGTTAAAGTTTCTTTTATATTAGCTTTAACTGAATCCAAACTAGGTCTATCCTTTTGACCTGTTTTTAATATAATGTGATATCCATATTGAGTCTTAACTGGTTCACTACTATATTTACCTTTTTTAAGTTCTTTTGTAGCTTTAGCAAAATTCTCATCCATATCATTATAATTAAAGAATCCTAAATTACCACCATCGTTTTTATTTGAATCATCATCAGAGTATTTTTTAGCCAAATCCTTAAATTTTTCTCCCTTATCTAATAATGTAATAACTTTTTTAGCCTTAGCTAGAGCCTTTTTTTCAGCCTTAGCTTTCTCTTCATCACTAGCACTATCTTTAACATTAACTTTTATTAAAATATGACTAGCTTTCATTTGACCAGTAATATTGTCTTCATAATAGTTTTTTATATCATCATCAGTAATAGAATCTTTAACATAGTCTTTAACTGCTAAGTTTCTTTTATATTGAAGTCTAAATATAGTTTCTAAATCTTTCTCAGAATCAGCCCCAAAATATTGTTTAATAGCACTTAAAAAAGCTTTTTCATTATCTGAATAATTAGATTTTATTTGTTTAATTTGTTCTTCTACATATTTGTTTTCATTATCATCAGTAGGATACTTATTTTTAAATAGTTTTTGATCAATCATATCTACTAACTTAGAAACATTTTCTCGTTTTATTTCATTATAATAATTATCTGCACTTATTTTAGAAGTTCTAATTGAAACAGCAGCTTCCTCTCCATTTTTTAATTTAGCTTTACTACAACCAGTTACCATAATTGATAAAAATAAAATAACCATTGTAATTTTAATAAATTTCTTTTTCATAATCTTTCCTCCACAATAATTATAATAGCAAAAAAATAATATTCGCGCAATAAATATGACATATATAATCACATAAAATTATTATTTGCCATAGAATACTATGAAAGCAATAAAAAAGGAGGAATATTAATGACTAATTATGTATCATCTTCAGCTATTATTTTAGTTTTATTTATTCTCTTAGTTATAATTTTAGGTGCTTACATTTAAGGAGGTGTTTTAATGGCTTGTCCTGAAAATAACGGAAATCATAGAAGAGGTGGAAGCGGATCTTTAATAATAATTGTTTTATATATCTTATTAGCAATTTTATTAACAGGTGGCTTCAATTATTAATTTTTATAGATAAGATTATTCTTATCTTTTTATATAAAAAAAGCACGACAGTGCTTATTTTAATTTTTTATAAATTTCTTCAATATCAATTAACATATCTTCATTATAATTAAATTCAAGTAAATCACCTTCGTATCTTGGAGTTAAGTGAATATGAAAATGTTTTATTTCTTGTCCTAAACAGTTATTTTCCGCAATAGTTAATCCCTTACAATCAAGTTTTTCCTTTAAAAGAGGATATAAAGTATCTCTAATTATTTTGAAACTATGATTAATTATTTCTTCTGGGATATCCAATATATTAACATAATGTTTTTTAGGTAAAACCAGTAAATGTCCATTAGTATTAGGATTGATATTCATAATAACTTTTATCAAATCATCTTCATATATAGTTTTTGATGGTAACTCTCCCTTAATTATTTTACAAAATATACAATCTTCCATATAAAACTCCTTATCCTAATAAATTTTTTTCATGAATAATTATAATTGCAAAGATAATAATTACACATATAAAAAACAAACCCATTAATAGTGATAGTTTTTTATCTTGTCTCATAATATCACCTAATACCATTTTAACTTAAAATTAAAATTATTTCAATTATAAAAAAATACCAAAACTCTATTGTTTTAATATAAAATATATGTTATTATTAATAATAATAGGTGGTGTTACAAATGATACAATTAATAAAGAATAATGTTCAGTACAAAGGAAGGACAGATTATGTTGTTGAATATGCAACAATAGGAGACAAACAATATTTTATTAAAGAAAAATTAAATAATGGTAGTTTTATCGCGACAACAAATTTAAAAGAGGCTATTAATGAAGAAATGAATCCAGTATCATATGGTGTTATGGATAGTGAAGGACAAGAAATTATATCATTTGATAAAAAATCCATTAGAAGTATTGAAGATAAATATTTAATCGTTGAATTATCAAATCCAGTTAGTCAAGCAGTAATTGATATGGCTGCATTGAAAAATGATCCTTTAGCCACTTCAAAATTAGTAACTATTAGAGCTGATTTAAAAGAGAGTGTTAATAATAAAATGGTTAATGATGAAGGAAGATTTGAATTTAATGATCCTTGTTCAGAAGCTACTATATTTGATTATGATGGTAATAATATAGTAAACAATGAAAATTACAGTTATATTGGTAAAGGCAATACAGGATTTTATTTAAGAAAAGTTGATGATGAGGAAGTTTATAAATTTGATTTTGCTACAAACACAATTAGTAATTCAGAAAAACAAGAAGGTGTTCCAACAGTTGATTTAAATACTGCTAGTGTAGCACAAATGCCAACAGTAGAAGAAGAAAAAAATGAAGAAACAGTTGTTAGTGAAAATGTAGAAACACCTGTAACAGAAGAAGTACAACCTGAAGAAACAGTTACTAATGAAAATGTAGAAATACCTGTAACAGAAGAAGTACAGCCTGAAGAAACAGTTACTAATGAAAATGTAGAAATACCTGTAACAGAAGAAGTACAATCTGAAGAAACAGTTGATACAGTTGATGAAAATGAAGTAGATGCAGAAACAATTAAAACAGAATTAGAAGATAGTAATGACAGTTTAGATGTATCATCTGTTGAAGTTGACAAAGATGAATTAGAAGATGAAATATCTGAGAGTTTAGATATTTCTGATGAAAAAGAAAATGACGTAGATGCAGAAGTAAAGAATAATTTTGATAATGAATTTGAATTAAGTTTAGGAGATTACAACTTTGAAAATGAAAAATCATCATTTAAGAAAATAGAAGATGATTATAATTACGATATAGAAGATAACAAAAAATATTCATTTGATGATGTAGATGATAATTATTATGATAATTCATATAGTGATGATTCTGTTATACCTAGTGCTATTAAAACGATTGATAATTTATTTAAGCAAAACAAAAGTCAAAAAGAACATATTGAGCAACTAGACGAAAGAAATGAAAACTTAAAAGGAAAAATCATTAATTATCAAGAAAGAGTTGAAAAACTAGAAAATAAAATTCAAACATTAGAAAAAGAAAATCATAAGATGCAAGATAGAATTCATGATCAAAATGACATAATGGAAAAACAAGATAAAAAAATCATTTCTTTAAGAGAATCACAAGTAAAACAGATGGAACAACAAAAAAGAAATGAAGCAAGTTTAATTAGCTTATTGCAAGAAGTAAGACCTGCATTAAACCAAAATAATGATAGTTATGATAATGACTATGAATATGGTTTTGGAAGAAGAGTAGGATAAGAAGTGGAGTAATCCACTTTTTTAATTGTTTTATAATACTTCTTATGGTAAAATATATGTGTTTATTGATGGAGATGATTATATGTTAGAAATAAAGAATTTATCTGCTAAAGTAGTGGATTCTAATATAAATATTTTAAATAAATTATCGTTAAATATTAAAGAAGGAGAAGTACATGCTATTATGGGACCTAATGGTACTGGTAAATCTACTTTATCTAAAGTAATAATGGGTCATTATAGTTATGAAGTTACTTCTGGAGATATTTTATTAGATAAAGAATCTATTAAATCTTTAGATACATCAGAAAGAGCTAAAAAAGGACTATTTTTATGTATGCAAGATCCTACTGTAATAGAAGGTGTATCTAATAGTGAATTTATAAGAACAGCTCTTAACGAAAGAAGTTTAGAGAAAGTTAATTTATATACTTTTATAAAAGAAATAGAGAAATCTATGGAGGAAGTATCTCTAGATAATAGTATGCTACATAGATCTTTAAACTCTGGATTTAGTGGTGGAGAAAAGAAAAAGAATGAAATACTACAATTAAAATGTTTAAAACCTAAATATATTATATTAGATGAAATAGATAGTGGACTTGATGTAGATAGTTTAAAAGTAGTATGTAAAAACATTAATAATTACTTAAAAGATAATAAAGAGGCAAGTGTCTTAATAATTACTCATTATCCTAGAATATTAGAATATATTAAACCAGATTATGTACATATATTATCTGAAGGAACTATAAAAGATACTGGAGATATGTCTTTAGCTAAGAAAATAGAAAAAGACGGATATGGTGGTTATAATGAGTAAAGAGATATATGTAATAGATGATAACGAAAGTAAAGAATATAAATATAATATAGAAGAAGATACTATAATTTACCATTTTTCTATTAATAGTAGTAGTAATGTAGAAATTAATTTAGATAAAGAAGATATTAACTTATATTATTACTATAATAATATTAATTATGATGATAATAGTTTTAATATAAAAGTTAACCATAATAAAGATAATACTCATAGTGAAGTATATAATCATGGAGTAAATGTATCTAATAATTATTTAACTTATGATGTAGAAGGTATTGTATTAAAGACTAGTGATAAATGTATTTGTAATCAAGATAATCAAATTATAAATATTAAAAATGGTAAAAGTACTATAAAACCTAACTTATTAATAGATAATTATGATGTAGATAGTAATCATGCGGCATATATTGGTAAGTTTAAAGATGAGTATTTATTCTATTTAATGAGTAGAGGAATTAGTAAAAAGAATGCTTATTTACTATTACTTAAAGGTTTTTTAATTAATAGTGATAGTATAGATTTAAATAAAATAGATAAGTTTGTTAAAGAAATGAATAAAATATAGGAGGTGATATATATGAATAGAGATGACTTTCCAATGTTAGATAGTGACATTAGTTTTTTTGATAATGGGGCTACTACTTTAAAACCTAAGTGTGTAATAGATAGTATAGTAGAATATTATTCTAAACATACATCTAATATCCATAGAGGAGATTATGATGCATCAGTAATTACTAATAAGTTATATGATGAAACTAGAGATGTAGTATGTAATTTTATAAATGCTAATAGTCCTAAGGAGATAGTGTTTACTAGTGGAACTACAGAATCTATTAATATGGTTGTCTTTGGTTATATGAAAAAACATCTTAAAAAAGGTGATGAAATATTGCTTTCTAAGTCAGAACATGCATCTAACGTATTACCTTGGATAAAATTATCAGAAGAAATTGGAACAGTTATAAAATATATACCCCTAAATGAAGAATATGAATTAACAGTAGATAATCTATTAAAAACAATAAGTTCTAAAACAAAAGTAATATCAATCGCTCATGTTACTAATGTAATAGGTGATGTACGTGATATAGAAGAAATAGGTAAGATTTGTAAAGATAAAGATATCTTATTTAATGTAGATGGAGCACAAAGTGTTCCACATATGAAAGTAGATTTTAAAAAAAGTAATATAGATTTCTTAAGTTTTTCTGCACATAAGATGTTAGGGCCTACTGGAGTAGGTGTCTTAGTAGGAAAATATAATTTACTTGAAGATATGGATCCAATTAAGTTTGGTGGAGGAATGAATCAATTCTTTGAAGAAGATAATTCTTATGAATTAAAGAATGCTCCTGTTAAGTTTGAAGCAGGAACTCCTAATATCGCAGGAGTTATAGGTATGAAAAAAGCTATAGAATATTTAGAGTCTATTGGTATGGATAAAATACATAATTATGAGATGGATTTAAAGAAATATATGGTAGAAGAGTTAGAAAAGATACCTAATTTAGTTTTATATAATAAAAACTCTAATAGTGGAATACTTGCTTTTAATATAAAAGATGTCTTTAGTCAAGATTCTTCAATTTACCTAAATCATTATAATATCTATGTAAGAGCAGGTAATCATTGTACTAAGATGTTAAAAGATGAGATTAATATAAGAAATACTGTAAGAGTAAGTATGTATTTATATAATGATAAGAATGATGTAGATAAATTAATTAAAGTATTAAAACAAAGCAAAGATATATTTAAAGTAATAATATAGGTGATAATATGGATAGTAATTTAAAAAGAGAAATTATACTAGATAACTATGAAAATCCTATGCATAGGGGATTAGTAGAAGATAATAGTTATTTAAGTACTAATTATAATAGTGAAAGTTGTATAGATAATTTAACTTTAATGATGAAAGTAGAAGCGGGTATTATTAAAGATATTGTCTTTGATGGAGAAGCATGTGCTATCAGTACTTCTGCTACGTCTATATTTATTAGAAATTTAATAGGTAAGAGTACTAAAGACGCAAAAAAATTAATTTTAAATTATAAAAATATGTTAGAAGAAAAAGAATATGATAAAAATTTATTAAATGAATTAGTTGTATATGAAGATATAAGTAAACAACCTAATAGAATGAATTGTGCACTACTACCTAGTAGTTGTATTAGTAAAATGTTAGAACAGTTAAATAAATAATAGTTAGAATCGTGGTGATAATATGGAAATAGTAGGTATAGATGAAGAAATGATTAAGCTTATCTCTAAAGAGAAAAAGGAAGATAAGTGGATTACTGACTTTAGATTAAAAAGTTATAAAAACTTTTCTAATTTAGATATGCCTAATTTTGGCCCTAAGATTGATTTAGATTTTAATAAGATTATTTATTATAAGAAAGACGATAAAGATTTAAAAATTCAAAGTGATTGGAATAATGTATTAAAGCCAGTTGTAGATGAATTAGATGATTTAGGAGTATTAGAAAGCGAGACACATCTAGGTGGTATGGGAGTTCAATATGAAAGTGAAGTAATATATCATAAGATGTTAGAAGAACTAGAAAAGAAGAAAGTAATATTTACATCTATTGAAGATGCTATGAAGAAATATCCTGATCTAGTAAAGAAATATTTTGGGAAAATAGTAAATAATAATGAAAATAAATTTTCTGCTTTAAATAGTGCAGTATTTAGTGGAGGTAGTTTTATATATATACCACCTAATACTAAATTAGATAGACCATTACAAAGTTATTTTAGAATTAATTCTCGTAATATGGGACAATTTGAAAGAACTTTAATAATAGTAGATGACAATTCAGATTTGCATTATGTAGAAGGATGTACTGCACCAACATATAGTGAATCTGCATTACATGCAGCAGTAGTAGAAATATATGTAGGTAAAAATAGTAGGTGTAGATATTCAACTATTCAAAACTGGGCTACTAATGTCTATAACTTAGTTACTAAAAGAGCACTTGTTGATGAAGGTGGTAAAATGGAATGGATTGATGGTAATATAGGTAGTAAAGTTACTATGAAGTATCCTTGTTGTGTATTAAAAGGAGATAATTCTAAAGGTACTTGTATTACTATTTCAGTCGCAACAAAACATCAACAACAAGATAGTGGTGCTAGAATGATCCATTTAGGTAAGAATACTAAGAGTAATATAATATCTAAAAGTATTGCGAGTAATGGAGGAAATGCTACTTATAGAGGAGATGTTAAGATAAAAGAAAACTCTAGTAATAGCGAATCTATTGTCCAATGTGATACTTTAATATTAGATGATAAGTCTAAGAGTGATACTATTCCTACTAATTCATGTTTTAATGTTTCTAGTAATATAGAACATGAAGCAACTGTATCTAAAATAAGTGAAGATAATCTATTCTATATGATGAGTAGAGGTATTTCTAAAGAAAGAGCAACCGAGCTTATAGTATTAGGTTTCTTAGAAAAATTTAGAGAAGAATTACCTATGGAATACGCTGTAGAATTAAATCAATTAATAAAAAGAAATTTATAGTGAATTTATATTTTAAATATATTAAATAATTAAAAAAGAAATTTCTGTATAAGAATTTCTTTTTTTTTGTAATTATTAGTATTTGAAAAGTAGTTTTTTGCAGTTTGCTTTATCAAAAACAACTAGTTAATATATCACTTGAAAGGAGGTGATATATGCTAAATCAGGTGGTTTTGGTTGGTAGACTTGCACATGAAATACAAATAAATAAAAGTGATTCTGGTAAAAAAGTCGCTACACTTACTTTAGCTATTCCAAGAAGTTTTAAAAATATGGAAGGAGGATATGATACAGATTTTATAAAGTGTGTTATTTGGGATAGTGTTGCTGAAAATACAAAAGAATACTGTAAGAAAGGGGATATTGTCGGATTAAAGGGGAGAGTTCAATCTCGTGTAATTGAAAAAGATAAAAAGAATGAAACTATAATGGAAGTTATAGGAGAAAAAATAACTTTCCTTTCTAGTAAGCCTAATGAAGAAAAAGAAGCAGATGAATAATCTGCTTCTTATTATAGGAGGAATATGGATTATTATAATGAAATAAGAAACAAATTAATAGATAACGAAATATATAGTAGAGTAAAAGATTATTCTAAAGAAAGAGCTAGAGTTATAACTTATTTTGAGATAGGTAAATTATTATATAAAGCAGGTAGTAAGTATGGTGAATCTATAATTATAAAATATTCAGAAAAGTTAGTTAAAGATATTGGTAAAAAATATAATGATAGAACATTAAGAAGTATGCGTCAGTTTTATGTAACTTTTAAAGATGACTTTTGGAAACCATTGGTTTCCAAATTGACCTGGACTAATTATTTGTTAATAATGCCATTAAAAGACAAATATAAAATGTATTATTATATTAATTTATGCATTAAACAAAATTTAAGTAAAAGACAATTGCAAGAAAAAATCAAATCTAAAGAATATGAAAGATTAGATGAAAATACAAAGAAAAAACTAATAACAAAAGAAGAAAATTTAGTATCAGATTTTATAAAGAATCCGGTATTAATAAATAGTAGTATAAGTTATGAATATATATCAGAAAAAACATTGAAAAGACTAATAATTGAAGATATGGATAGTTTTTTAACAGAACTAGGTGAAGGTTTTTGTTATATAAAAAATGAATATAAGATTAAATTAGGAGATAGATATAACTATATAGATTTACTTTTATATAATATAAAGTATAAATGTTATGTAGTAGTAGAATTAAAAGTAGTAGAGTTAAAGAGTGAGCATATAGGTCAAATTAAAAAATATATGAATTATATAGATAAGAATATTAAAACTATAGAAGAAGATAATACTATAGGTATAATTATAGTGAAAAAAGATAATAAATTTGTTATGGAATATTGTAGTGATGATAGAATATTTAGAACTATATATATTTGTTGAAGTAAATATAATTACTAGTATAGTTTATACTAGTTTTTTTGTGTATTTTTTATATAAACGTGTTATAATCTATATATGATAGGGGTGCTAGTATGAAAATAAATATTAGGACATATAAAACTAGTGATAAAGATTCTTTAAATATATTACTTAGAGAAGTATATGATTTAGAGAAAAAAGAAAATACTACTAATAACATAGAAATAGTTGCAGAGTATAATAATCAAATAATAGGTTATTTAACTATTAATAAATTATATGATAGTGTTAGAAACATTAATTATGCGTTCTTAAATTATGTATGTGTACAAAAAGAATATAGAAATAATGGTATTGCTTCTAATATGTTAGAGTATGTATTTAATATATGTAAAAAGATAAATATATCGTATATAGAACTTACATCTAATGATAGAAGAATAGAAGCACAACATTTATATGAGAATAGGGGGTTTTCTATTAGAGAAACTAATGTGTTTAGAAAGGAGATATTATGATAATAGATATCATTAATAAGAAAAGATTAGGACAGGAACTTAGTTATAAGGAACTAGATTACTTTTTTAATGGATATTTAAATGGTAAAGTTAAAGATTATCAAATGTCTAGTTTATTAATGGCCATATGCATTAATGGGATGACTGACGAAGAAATATATGCGCTTACTAAAATATTTGTAGATAGTGGAGATATATTAGATTTAAGCTTCATGCCAGGAGTAAAAGTTGATAAACATTCTACTGGAGGGGTAGGAGATAAAACTACATTAGTAGTTGCGCCAATAGTATCTGCCTTAGATATTCCAATTATTAAGATGAGTGGTAGAGGACTTGGTTTTACTGGAGGAACAATTGATAAATTAGAAAGTATTCCTGGATATAACACATCTTTAACAGATGAGGAAATAATAAAACAGGCTAAAGATATTGGAATAGTTCTAACAGGACAAACTGCTACTTTAGTGCCTATGGATAAAATGGTTTATGCATTAAGAGACGTGACAGGAACAGTTTCTTCTGTACCTTTAATTGCTGTTAGTACAATGAGTAAAAAAATAGCTAGTGGTGCAGATAAAATAGTTATGGATATTAAAGTGGGGAAAGGAGCTTTGCTACACACAAAAAAAGAAGCACAAAAACTTAGTGAATTAATGAAGAAAATTGGAAGTTTTTATAATAGAGAAGTAGAAACTATTATAAGTGATATGAATAATCCTCTAGGAACTAATATTGGTAATAGTCTAGAAGTTTTAGAAGCAATAGAATTATTAAAAGGAAATATTAAAGATGGTAATTTTCATGATTTATGCTTAAAGCTATGTAGTGAAATTATAAGTATGGCCAAAGATATATCAAAAGAGAAAGCTTTAGAAATGTCAAAATCTGCTATTATGGATGGATCTGCATATAAGAAATTCCAAGAATTAGTTAAGGCTCAAGGAGGTAATCTTTCTAAAATAAAAGTAAGTAAAAAAACAAAACAAATAAGATCTAATAAAAAAGGGACTTTAGAAAAAATAAATGCCTTTGAATTAGGTGAAATTTCAGTAGGGTTAGGAGCTGGTCGTATAGAAAAAGATGATGTTATAGATCCTAAAGTAGGGATAGTACTAAAAAAATCACTAGGAGACAAAATAAAAAAAGGTAGTGTACTATGCACAATATATTATAATAATCCTGATAGTTTTGAAATAGAAAAAGTAAGAGAAGCATTTTCAATCAAATAATAATATGTTAGAATAGTTATATGGAGGAAGTATGAAAAAAAATAGTGTAAAAAAAGTATTAAAATATAAACCACCAATTTTTATATCATTAATAACTATAGTATTATTCTTTTTCTTATTTTTATATATTAGTATTAATCATAAATCATATGCTATTGAAACAAAAATAGACTTCCCAGATACTATCAGTTTAAATACTTTACCTAGTGCTAAATCTGAAACATTAATGGTATATAAAAGTTATAGTGATGAATATCAAAATTTTAGTTTAAATAATAATGGTAATTATGCTAATGAGTATATTAAAGATAAAAAAATAGAAGATAGTGGGTTAATATATTTACTATCAAATAATTATCCAAATAAAAGTCTATTAGATGAAAATGGAAATAGTATAGATGAGGCTTTTCAAACTTGGATTACTCAAACTTCTATATGGTTATATCTATATGAACAGGAATTATTAAGTAATGGTACAGTATCAGATAATAGTCCTAATTATCTAGATAATAATACAATTAATCAAATAAAAAGTAGTAAAAAACTAATTTATAATGATAAAGAATTTAAAGTAGAAGATACAATATATAACAAATATATTAAACAAACAATTGATAATGCTTTAATGATAAGAAACAGCAAACAAGAAATAGATCTAAATTATTTTAAAGAAGATAAAATATATTCGACAAAAAATAATAAATATTACCAAACATCAGCCATTAAAATAATAACTAATTCATCTGAGAAATTTAAAAATTATAAAATTAATTTAGATAAAGCACCTAAAGGAACTAAACTAGTAGATGCAGATGGTAAAGTAATTAATAAAGATACTTTACTTAGTGCTACTGATGAGTTTTATATTAGAGTATTAAAAAAATATAATTTAAAAAATATCAATATAAATATTAAAGTTATAGGTGTATTTGATGACTATGAGGGATATGAATATAAACAAGAAGGATATAAAAATATAGTAGTTTCTCATAAAATAGATAAGGAAATAACTAAAAACTTTGAAATAAAATTTTAAAATATGTAGATAAAGCAAAAAAATAGTTTGAAATAATTAAATTTATGTTATAATAAATATATAAAGGTATGGTGATATTATGGAAAAAATTTATGAAGAAAATAATCAATCTAATAATGATTCAAAATTTAAAAAAGTTATGGGTTCAAAAGTTCCACATCATTTCTCAGCACTACTAATATTAGTAGCTTTTGCATCATTTTTAGCAATAGGATTTAGAGGGCATGAATCATATGCAATCGATCCTGAACAACTACCAGATGAATTTGAAACAATTCCATTGGGTAACAGTGCTTATAGAGAAATTATGTCAACAAAACCAGCTAATCTTGATATAGCAGAATCTGAAGGGTATATTGAAGGATCAAATGTACCATATAATTTTACTACAACTGATCCAGCTATTCAGGTTTTCTGTTTAGATAAATCAAAAGAAATTCAAACAAGAGGTTCACTATTCAAAAAAAGTGATGAAGGTGTTGATAGTGGGATAGCATATATTTTATCTCAACATGATGCTGCGAATAAAAGTTCTTTACATGCATATGAGAAAACATGGATAACTCAAGTTGCAATATGGTTATATCAAAAGGATCAAATGTATCCAGATGATGCATTCTTAAAAAATATTGATAAAGTAACAGAAATTACAGCTTTAAAAGTTCCTACAGCAGAAGATCCATTTACTCATTATCAAGGAAATTTGTATAATGAATTTGTTGCACCTTTAGTAGCAGCAGCAAAAAATACTACTAATACTAAATTAAATATAACTAAAGCTAGTGATAATGTTACTGTAACTAGTGATAATAAATATTATAAAACACCAGTTATTACAGTTACTGGATTAGTATCAGGTAGTACATATTCATTAAAATTAACAAATGCACCAGAGGGTACAAAAGTATATAAAAGTGATGGGACAGAAATTACTGATTTAAATACAATAAATGCTGCAGACAATCAATTCTATTTATTATCACCACTTGATAAAGTTACTGAAAAATCAAAATCAGTTAGTGTAGCTGTAACAGGATCACAATATGCTGCAGTTAAATATAATCCATATAATACAAACGGATCTATAGATACATCAATACAACCATTAGTTATATTAACAAATGATACTGCAGAAAAAGGTTTAGAACTAAATTATTCTCCTAGTGTTCCAGATACTAGTATGAATACAGCCCAATCAATATACTTTATTGGATTAGTTATACTACTATGTGGACTTGGAATTATTTATGCAAATGCTAAACCAAAAGTTACAGAAGAATAAAAAAAAGTTAATAATTAGGAAGAGTCATATATTGTTATTTGGCTCTTTCCTTGTATTTATTGGGGCTGTGGTTCTCTCATATAACCATTTATTAAAATTAAAAGATGAATTATTCTCTGATATGTTGATTTCTATGTCTGATGATAAAAAAACTATAGATGTACCTATTGCAAATAATGTATCAGACAATACTGTATATGAGGAAAAAAATATAAATTATGGTAAATATTTAGGGGTTTTGACTATACCTAAAATAGGATTAAAGAGGGGTTTTTACAATATCAATTCTAGATATAATAATATTGAATATAATGTTACATTAGTGTTAGGATCAACAATGCCAGATCAGGGTGGAAATTTAATATTGATGGCACACTCTGGTGATGCATATATTTCATATTTTGCATACTTATATAGATTAAAAATAGGGGATCTTGCATATATAACTTATAATGGAAAAGATTACAAATACAGATTAGTTAATACTTATGATGTTCCTAAAAATGGTAAAGTTGCAATTAATAGAAATTATGATAAAACTACTTTAACACTTATTACATGTACTAAAGATGATAGTACTAAACAATCAATATATATACTAGAACTTGTATAGTTAGTGTGGAGGTGGTAGTATGAATTTATCAATAGTAGAAAAGATTACAGAAATATTCAAATATATTGGTTCTTCTTTTCTATCTGTAAGTTTATTTATACTATGCCTTCTTTTATTTTTAATATCAGTAATTAATATATCAAAGAAAAATAAATATGCTAATTATATAATTATAGTAATCTATTTAGCAATTTTTATATCAATAATAATAGCTTCACCATCATACTTTGTATATTCAATAGATTGGTTACTAAAATCTATAATGAAATATATTTATTTCCCTTCAACAGGGGCATATTATATGATAAATCTTTTTTCAATAATAATTATTATATATTCATTACGATCTAAAAAAATATCAAAAGCTAAAAAAGTATTTAATTTCGTAATATGTAATATTTTATTTTATTTATTTTTAGCATTTGTAGTGTTAGTAACTTACAACAAATTAGATATAAGAATACTAGATTCTTTATATAAAAATAATCAAGTTTTGTCCATTGTCCAAGTTAGTAATTTATTATTACTATTATGGATAATAATAACATTATTTTACAAATTGTTTATATTTTTAAAAAATAAATATGATAAAAAAAATGAGAATTATTAATTCTCAATTTTTTTTACATAATATTCTTCTAAACAAAGATTATTCTTATACATATATTTAGCTGCTTTTTTACCTACATATCTATAATGCCAAGGTTCATATTGATAACCAGTTTGTTTTTCTTTATCTTTTGGAAATCTTAAAATGAATCCATATTTATAAGCATTTTCTATCATCCATTTAAATTCTTTAGTTGATTCAAAATTATTAAAATCTACTTTACCATTATCTATATCTATAGCTAATCCTGTTTGATGTTCTGAATAACCAGCTCTAGCAGAATACTTATCTGCAGCATCTATACCGTCTTTTTGTTTATATCTATTATATAAATTCACTTGATAATTATAGCTTCTATAACTAGATATTGCATTTATTCTATATTTTTGTTTATAAGCATCATATGCCATTTTCTCATATGCTTCTTTAGCTTCACCAACTAATTTCATATCACTTCTCGAATATTTTAAACTTACATCTTTCAAATTTTTAGGAATATAATTCTTTTTTAAATAATTATATTTATTTACTAATATTATAGTAGTATTTAAGTTTTTACTTGGTTTAGTATGAGTATAATAATCTCTATCTATTCCAATATTAACATCCATAACTACTTCTTTATTAGATAATGATTTATTTTTTTGTTTATATTTTATATATCTATCTAGTTTTTTATAATCAAAATAAGTTATTTCCTTATCTATATTATTTAATTCATTAAGTTTAATCTCTTTATTAGTTTTAAATGTTGTTTTTTTAATAATAAGTATAGATCCAAAGATTAAAAATATTATAAGTATAAAAAATATAGGTTTTTTCTTTATTCTTAATTTTTTCTTTCTTCTCATAATATCACCTACTACTAATCATATCATTAAAAGTTTTTTTTATGTATATTTTTTTTAATTTAAACATAGAAAATAATGGAGGTAATTATGAAAAAAGTACTTATAATTAGTATCTTTGTATTACATTTTCTTATACCATTTAATACATATGCATTAGAATCTAATGATGAATTAATAAAAAACGCTACAAGCGGGGTATTAATGGAAGCAAATAGTGGAAAAATTTTGTTTGAAAAAGAAAAAGATAAGAAGGTATCTATAGCATCTATGACTAAAATGGTTGCGCAGATAATTATATTAGAGAATATAGAAAAAGGGACAATAAAATGGACAGATAAAGTAACTGTTAGTAAAAATGCTGCGGATATGGGAGGTAGTCAAATATATATAAGTGAAGGAGAAAAAATTAGTATAAGAGATTTAATGAAGGGTATATCTATGGCTAGTGGAAATGATGCAACCGTGGCGATGGCAGAAGTAATTAGTGGTAGTGAAGATAAATTTGTTGAGCTGATGAATAAAAAAGTAAAAGAATTAGGATTAAAAAATACACAATTTAAAAACTGTACAGGTTTAGACGAAGAAGGACATTTTTCTACTGCCTATGATATGGCGATAATTGCCAGGGAGTTGGTAGTAAAACATCCAGAAATACTAAAATTTTCATCAGTTTATGAAGAATATTTAAGAGAAGATACAGATAATAAATTTTGGTTAGTTAATACTAATAAATTAGTTAGATATTATGAAGGAGCAGATGGGCTAAAAACAGGTCATACAGATAATGCTAAATATTGTTTAGCCGCAACTGCTAAAAGAAAAGATATGAGGTTAATCGCGATAGTATTAGGTGAAGATAATAGTAAAAAAAGAAATAACGAAACAATGGCTTTATTAGATTATGGCTTTAATAGTATTAATTATAATAAACTAAAAGAAAAGGGTGAAGTAATAAAAAAAATTAGTTTAGATAAAGCTAATAAAAAAACAGTAGAATTAGTCTTAGAAGACGAATTAGGTGTTGTAGAAGAAAAAAATGCTAATAAACATAAATATAAATACGATATAGTTATTGATAATATAAAATTACCAATAAAGAAAAATAGTGTCGTAGGTAAAATAATAGTAAAAGAAAATGATAAAGAAGTTAGTAGAGCTAATCTTATAGTAGAAGAAGAGATAAAAGATGTTAATTACTTTGATCTATTCATTAATAGTATTAAAGAAATTTCTAGTGGATTATATTAAAAAAAGTTATTTTATAGTAATCAACAACATATATTATTTTTAGAAAGGAATGAATAATATATATGGAAACACTTAAAGTAAGTAGTAAATCTAATCCAAATAGTGTAGCAGGAGCTTTAGCTAATGTCTTTAGAGATAAAGGAACTGTAGAAATACAAGCAGTAGGTGCAGGTGCACTTAATCAAGCAATCAAGGCAGTTGCAATAGCGAGGGGTTTTGTCGCACCTAGTGGAAAAAATATAGTTTGTATTCCAGCTTTTCAAGATATTTCCATAGATGGAGAAGAAAGGACTGCTATAAAGTTAATTATAGAAGCAAAATAGCTTCTTTTTATTTTTGTATTTATATGTTATATTATAGGTATAATATAAATATAGGAAGTGATATAACATGTCATTTTTTAATAAAAATAAAAAACAAAAGTTCATTAATTCAAAGGATTATAGAATATGTGCTAGATGCGGAAGTCCAATTAAGGCTACAGATAGATCTTGTCTTAAATGTGGGGCATTAAATTTAGATCATCCTGAAAACCAGTATTTAAAAAAATATATGTCATTTAAAAAAATTGAAAAGGATAACAGAAATAAATTTGATCAAACTATGGAACAAAAAATAGATGATGTCTATGTTGGAGGAAAGAAGTTAGAAGAAGCTTCATTTAGTAGTGACAAAGAAAAAGAAAATCCAAAAGAAGACGAATATAGGGAAATAATATCTATTCCATCTAGTTTAGTTATTGTTATATTAATAGTAGTCGCACTAATAATTTACTTTTTAGTATGGAAATAATACTTGCTAAATTTAAAAAAAAATCATATAATAAATACAAATCAATAATTAGAACTAATAATAAGATAATTTAATTAAAGAGAATTCGTGGTTGGTGTAAACGATATTAAATACTTATTTATCTACTCTATAGATGGTATATCCCGGTTAATACCGTTATCTAATTAAGTTAAACAAAGGATGGTACCGTCTTAAAGACTCCTTGTACTATTCTTTTTTTTGTTTTTAGGAGGTAATATGAGAGAAGTTAAAGTAAATACAGAATACATTCATTTTAAAGGCTCCAAAGCATATGTTATAACTACAGCTAAACACTCTGAAACAGGAGAAGATTTAGTAATATATTGTTGTGTAGATGGAGATAATACTAATCATAAAGATGGTATATATGCTAGACCTAGGGATATGTTTTTATCAGAAGTAGATCATGATAAGTATCCAGATGTAAAACAAAAATATAGATTTGAAGAAGTGAAAGGAGAATAATATGATAGATATTAAATTAATTAGAGAAAACAGTGATATAGTAAAAGAAAATATTAAAAAGAAATTTCAAGATGAGAAATTACTTTTAGTAGATGAAGTAAAAGAATTAGATGAAAAAGTAAGAAAATTAAAACTAGAAGGAGATAATCTTCGTAGTGAAAAGAATAGTTTTAGTAGTGAAATAGGTTCCTTAATGAGGGAAGGTAAGAAAGAAGAAGCAGAAGAAGTTAAAGAAAAAGTTGCTGATTACGGACAAAAGATTTCTAAAATAGAAGAAGAAGAACAAAAATTAAATATTAGAATAAAAGAAATAATGTTTACTATTCCAAATATTATTTCAGAAGATACTCCAATAGGAGAAGACGATAGTAAGAATGTAGAAGAACAAAAATTTGGTGAAAATATAGTTCCAAATTATGAAGTTCCTTATCATGCTGATATTATGACTAATTTAAATGGTTTAGATAAAGATGCAGCTGGGAAAGTAGCTGGTAATGGTTTTTACTATTTAATGGGAGACATTGCTAGACTTCATTCTGCAGTACTTTCATATGCAAGGGACTTTATGATAGATAAAGGATTCACTTATTGTATTCCTCCATATATGATTAGAAGTAGTGCCGTAGATGGAGTTATGAGTTTCGAAGAAAAAGAAGATATGATGTATAAAATAGAAGGAGAAGATTTATATTTAATTGGAACCTCAGAACATTCTATGATTGCAAAATTTAAAGATGAAATATTAAAAGAGAAAATGTTACCTATTACTATGACATCATATTCACCATGTTTTAGAAAAGAAGTAGGAGCTCATGGTATAGAAGAACGTGGTATATATAGAATACATCAATTTGAAAAACAAGAAATGATTGTTATATGTAAACCAGAAGAATCTGATAGTTGGTATGATAAAATGTGGAATTATTCAGTAGAATTCTTTAGAAGTTTAGATATACCTGTTAGAAAATTAGTGTGTTGTAGTGGAGATTTAGCTGATTTAAAATATAAGAGTTGTGATGTAGAAGCATGGAGTCCAAGACAACAAAAATATATAGAAGTAGGAAGTTGTTCTAATTTAACTGATGCTCAAGCAAGACGTTTAGGTATTAGATATAAAGATGACAATGGTAATAAAGTTTTTGCGCATACACTAAATAATACAGTAGTTGCGCCTCCTAGAATGTTAATATCATTACTTGAAAATAATTATCAAGAAGATGGAAGTATTAAAATACCTAAAGCATTACAACCATATATGGGAGGAAAAGAAATAATTAAGTAATAAGAAAGAAGGCAATAATCGTCTTCTTTTTAATTTGACAATAATTTTTTATTTTGATAAAATACATAATTGTCGAGTCTATTTAAGAGGTGTTATAAATGACTGTTAATCAAAAAGAAATTATAAAGTCTTGTGAGGATGAACCCCTCCTGATCTTTAATTTAATAAAAACAGAAAAGTTTTATTTAGTAGATGAACTAATTACTAAGAATTCATCATTAATTAATACTTGTGACTATGCAGGTAATAATGTAATGATGAGATTACTAAAAGCAAAAGAATATGGTTTAGTATTAAAATATATGTCTAAAAGGAATTGGAATGTTAATCATCAAAACTTAGATGGTAATACTATTGGACATATACTTGCGAAAGATAGCTCTATACAGGCATTAAAAATAGTAGATAAACTAACTAAAAAGACTAATTATATGGCCAATATAAGAAACAAAAAAGGAAAAACAGCTTTAGATATTGCCATTAATAGTAATTATACTGCTGTAGCGTTCAAATTCTTAAGTAATAAAAAGTTTGATAATATAGATATGATATCTTTTATGAATTTATATAATACTTATATCAAGAATAATTATTATGGAAAGTATTCTAAATTAAGTAACTTAGAAATAATAATTAAAAGTCTTAAAAAGAAAGAACTATGCCCAATACTTAGAGATTTAATTAATAAAATCATAGAAAATATAGATAATATAAAGAATGATATTATTAAAGGTAGTGGATTATTTTTAGATAATATAATTAATTCATTAGTATAATAAACAAGGATAACTCCTTGTTTTTAATATGTTAATAATATATAATATGTTTGGAAGTGAAGTGATATTATGCATTTACCAAATTATATGGAAGCTAGAACTAGAGATAAGAGAAATTATAAAAAAATTAGTTTCAAATTTGATTCTAAAATAAAAAATAAATATAAAGGAAAAACATTTTTTATAAAAACTTATGGTTGTCAAATGAATGAACATGATAGTGAGAATATAAGTGCTTTACTTACTAGTCTAGGTTTTAAGGAAGTTAATGATTATCAAATGGCCGATTTAGTATTATTAAATACTTGTAGTATTAGAGAAAATGCTCATAATAAAGCTTTTGGAATGTTAGGTAGATTAAAACATTTAAAACAAGAAAAAAAGGACTTAATAGTTGGTCTTTGTGGATGTATGGCACAAGAAGCAATTGTAGTAGATGAAATATTAAAAGATTATAAATGGGTTAATTTTGTTATTGGTACACATAATATGTATAATCTTCCAAATATTATAGATAAAGCAATAGAAGAAAATTCTCAACAAATAGAAGTATATTCTAGAGAAGGGGATTTAATAGAAGGATTACCTGTTAAGAGGGTTAATGATTTTAAAGCTTATGTTAATATAATTTATGGATGTGATAAATTTTGTACTTATTGTGTAGTTCCATATACTAGAGGAAGAGAGCGAAGTAGGGAAAAAGAAGATATATTAAATGAAATTAAGTCATTAATATCTGATGGTTATAAAGAAGTAACATTATTAGGACAAAATGTTAATGCTTATGGAAAAGATTTATATGAGGATTATACTTTAGCCAATCTCTTAGAAGAAGTCGCATTACTTGGAATACCTCGTATTAGATTTACTACTTCTCATCCATGGGATTTTACTGATAATATGATAGAAATAATTGGTAAGTATGATAATATTATGCCTAGTATTCACTTGCCTGTACAAAGTGGATCTAATAGAGTATTAAAACTTATGGGTAGAAGATATACTAAAGAAAGTTATTTAGAATTATTTAATAAAATAAAAGATACTGTAAAAGGAGTTACTATATCTACTGATATTATAGTAGGATTTCCTAAAGAAACAGAAGAAGACTTTAAAGAAACATTAGATTTAGTAAATACATGTAAGTATGATAATGCTTTTTCATTTATATTTTCACCAAGAGAGGGAACACCTGCTTCTAAAATAAAAGATGATGTACCACAAAAAGAAAAAGAAGAAAGATTACAAAGATTAAATGAAGTATTAAATAAATATTTCTTAGAAAATAATAAGAAACTAGAAAATAAAGTATTACCTGTATTAGTAGAAGGGATATCAGATAAGAAGAATATGTATTATGGATATAGTGATACTAATAAATTAATTAATTTCAGTAGTGACAAAGATATAAATATTGGAGATATAGTTAATGTTAAAATAACTAAAGCTAAGACTTGGAGTTTAGATGGAGAATATTATGAATAAAGAGTTAGATGAATTAATATCTTATATTAAAAACACTTCTAGTTATAAAAATTGTATTTCTATTAAGAAAAAGATGAATAGTAATGAAGAAATATGTAGTTTAGTGGAATCTATAAAAAAATTACAAAAGAAATATATTAAAAGTAATTATGATAATAATATAAAAAAAGAATTAGATATTTTAGAAGAAAAACTAAATAATATACCTATCTATGTAGAATATAATAATAATTTAGAAGAAGTTAATAAAATGATAGATTTAGTTAAAGATGAGTTAAATGATTATTTTACTAATTTACTTACTATAAAAATAGATGATTAGTAATAATCATTTTTTTTATTGCTTCGCATATACTACCTTAGGAGGTAGGCTTATGGCTAATTATAGAGAAATTGTTACTAAGGCAGTGATTGCTAAAGGTAAAAAGACTTTTACTACTGATAATAGTATAACAGTAGAGAATAATCCATCTACAGTATTAGGGTGTTGGGTAATAAATCATAATTTTAATGGAGTAAGAAATAATGATAAAATAAATATTAATGGAAGTTATGATGTTAATATTTGGTATTCATATGATAATGATACAAAAACAGGTGTAGTTAAACAAACTAATAATTATAATGAAGTAGTTAATATGAGAGAACCAGATGAAGATTTAACTAATGAAGAAATTATAGTTAGAAGTTTGAAACAACCTAGTTGCACAGATGTATCTATAGAGGGAAATACTATTAATTATAATATAGAGAAAGAATTAGGAATAGAATTAGTAGGAGATATTAAAGTAAAAATAGAAGCAAACATGGAAGAGGATCCTTGGCATGAAATAGTAGAAGAGAATAAAGAAGAAGTTATAGATAAAATAGATGAAGTAGATGAAGAGTTTATAGAAGATAGTATAGAATAACTGTTATAAAAAAAAGGTTGACACAAACTGATATTTCTTATATAATACTTTGTAGTTGTAAGAAATGGAGGGATATTATGGCAGTAAAACTTAGATTAAAAAGAATGGGAGCTAAAAAGAAACCAACATATAGAATAGTTGCTACTGATTCACGTCGTCCTAGAGATGGTAAATATATTGAATTAATTGGTACTTACGCACCACTTAATGAAGATAGTGTAAAAATTAATGAAGAAGTAGCTTTAAAATGGCTTAATAATGGAGCTATACCAACTGATACTGTTAAGAATTTATTCAGTAAAGCTGGAATTATAAAAAAATATACAGAATCTAAAAATAAGAAGGATAAGTAATTATGGATTTAGTTAGTTTAACAGAAGATATTATAAAATCTTTGGTAGAAGATAAAGATTCAGTTAGTGTTAAAGAATTTGATACTGAAGAAGAAAATGTTATTCTTATACAAGTAATGGTAGCAGATAGTGATATGGGTCGCGTTATAGGTAAAGGTGGACGTATTGCTAATGCTATTAGAACGCTAGTACAAGCTAGTAGTGCTTTAAAGGATAATAAATATGTAAAAATTGATATTGATAAATTTTAGGAAGTATTTTACTTCCTTTTTTGTTTGTATTGGTATATAATTAATTATAGTAAGATTAATATTTGGAGGTATTTATGAAAAATCGTATTATAAGTGCAATTGTTATGATAGCAGTTTTTGTGCCATTACTAATTATAGGAGAAACACCATTTACTATTTTTATGACTATATTAGGAGTATTAGGATTATATGAAATTATGCATATTAGGGAAACAAAAAAACCATTCCCATTATTTGTTAAAATATTAGCTTATTTAATAGTTATATTTATCGCAACTAGTAATTATAAATCAGTAGAGTTTATATATAATGTTGACTATAGAACTATGACTTTTATAATGTTTTCATTCTTAATACCAATGGTATATATAAATGATACAGAAAAATATAATATTAATGATGCATTATTTTTAATTAGTTCTGTATTATTTATTGGATTAAGTTTTAATTTATTAATAATAACTCGTAATGCAAATATCAATTATATAGTATATTTATTATTAATAACAACTATTACTGATACATTTGCATATTTTACAGGATTACTTATTGGTAAACATAAACTTTGTCCAAAAATTTCACCAAAAAAGACAGTAGAAGGGTTACTTGGTGGAACATTTATGGGTACATTTGTAGCTTCTACATTTTATATAACTGCAATTGACTCTACATATCCATTAATAATTATATTAATCATGACAGTATTTTTATCGTTAATAGGACAAATTGGAGATTTAGTATTCTCAATGATAAAAAGATATTACAGTAGAAAAGATTTTTCTACACTAATTCCTGGACATGGAGGAATATTAGATAGATTAGATAGTATAATATTTGTAGCTTTAGCATTTGTATTCTTATTAGGTATAATATAAGGAGGAGATTAAATGTCTATAATCATTAATATTTTACTTTTTATTGTAATTCTAGGTTCAATAGTATTTGTACATGAATTTGGTCATTTCATATTTGCCAAAATATGTGGAGTTTATGTATATGAATTTGCTTTAGGAATGGGACCTAAATTATTTAGTAAAAAAGGGAAAGAAACAGAATATACCATTAGGGCAATACCAATTGGTGGATTTTGTCAAATGGCAGGAGAAGATTTAGAAAGTGATAAAGAAAAGAAAATTCCAAAGAAAAAACAATTACAATCTAAGACTGCATTCCAAAGATTTTTAATAATGTTTTTTGGTCCTGCTAATAACTTCATATTTGCTATAATAATTTTATTCTTTATAGCTTTAATATGGGGTGGAACAACTATGAAACCGGTGGTATCTAAACTAGAGAAAAATTATCCTGCAATTAAAGCTGGTATAGAAAAGAAAGATACTATTACTAAAGTTAATAATCATAAAGTATCAACTAGTGATGATATGGCTTTGTATTTAGCGATTGCTAAACCAAATAAAAAAACAAAAATAGAAGTAAAAAAAGAAAATGGGTCTTTAAAAACCTATGAAATGAAACCTAAAAAAGTAAAAATAAAAGGAGAAGATTCTTATAAATTTGGTATAAGTATAGAAAACAAAAAAACATATGGATTTATTAATGCTATAGTATATACATTTAATAAAACAAAATCTATATTTAAACAAATGACTATTACTTTAGGATATTTATTTACTGGAGGAATTAAATTAAATCAATTAAGTGGACCTGTTGGAATATATACAGTAGTAGGATCATCAAGTAAAACAGGATTAGTTAATATATTATATTTAGTAGCTTTCTTAAGTATAAATGTTGGATTTATTAATTTAATACCATTACCTGCTTTTGATGGAGGACATATCTTATTTATTATAATAGAAAAAATTAAGGGTTCACCAGTAAAACCAGAAACAGAAAATATGATACATACAATAGGTTTGTTTTTACTTATGCTACTTATGATATTTATAACATTTAATGATATATTAAAATTATTTTAAAAAGAGTAATTTACTCTTTTTATTTTTAATTAAATAGTGTATAATTATATTAGTATAAGATAGGGTTGGTGATATTATGTTTACCATGATAGCGATAGTTATTGTTGTTTTAGTAATACTTTTTGTAATAGGAGTAGTAATTACAGGTAAGGATTATAATGATGATAAAAAATTAACAGATGATCCTAGTGTATTATTTGATGATGATTCAAATAATGAAGAAACAAATAATATAGAAAATGAAACAGAACAAAATATTAATGAAGATGATAACACCTCAGAAGCAGAAGAACCTAAAGAAAGTTATTCAGCATTTAATAATAAAATGGAATATGAATTAGACCAAAAAGAAGATGGAGATAATGGAGAAGAAGAATTATCAGTAAATACTGAAAGTAAAGAAGAACCAGAAAATTTATTTGATGATGAATTAATATAATAAACTTTATAAAAATTAGTGGACTTTAAGTTCACTTTTATTTTTGTTATAATTAAGTAAAAGGAGGTGATACTTTGATAATTGGAGTTTTAGTAGAATTATCAAATAAAAATATTGATAAAATATTTGATTATAAAGTACCAGATAAATTATTATCAAAAATAAAACTAGGTATCAGAGTAGAAGTTCCTTTTGGGAAACAAATCTTAGAAGGTTTTGTTTTAGAAATAAAAAAAGAAAATAAAGAAAATGTTAAACTTAGAGAAATAATTAAAATAATTGATGAAGAAGAAATATTAAATAAAGAATTATTATTACTAGGAAAAGAAATTAAAAATAAAACTTTATCTACTTTGATTAGTTGCTATCAAGTAATGCTACCTAAAGCATTAAAAGCAAAACAAGGAAGAACTATCAATAAAAAATATGAGATGTATTATACTTTGAATAGTGATTATAATTATAAATTAAATATAAAACAAAAACAAATTATAAAACTATTTGATAAACGAGAATTAATAAATAAAAAAGAAATAGAAAATATATCAAAAAGCAGTTTAAACACATTAGTTAAACATAATGTTTTAATACCAAAAAAAATAGAGAAATATAGAACAAATTATAATGGGAAGATCATCAAAAAGAAGGAATTAACAAGTGATCAAAATAAAGTAGTAAATGAATTTAATAACTATAGTGGATTTAATACTTTCTTATTACACGGAGTAACAGGCAGTGGAAAAACAGAAGTATATATGGAATTAATCGAGAAAAAACTAAAAGAAGGAAAAACCAGTATAGTATTAGTTCCAGAAATAAGTTTAACACCACAAATGGTAGAAAGATTTCAAAATAGATTTGGAAACAAAATAGCGGCCCTACACTCTGCTTTATCAGATGGAGAAAAATATGATGAATGGAGGAGAATAGTAAAAAAAGAAGCTACAATAGTAATAGGTGCTAGAAGTGCTATTTTTGCACCCCTAAATGATATAGGAATAATTATTATAGATGAAGAACATAGTGATTCATACAAACAGTCTGATTCAAATCCCAAATATAATGCCAAAGATATTGCTTTATTAAGAGCTAAGTTTCATGATTGTCCAGTAATGTTAGGTAGCGCAACACCAACACTAGAATCTTTTGCTAGGGCTAAAAAGGGAGTATATAAATTACTCAGTCTTCCAAATAGAATTAATAAGAACATGCCTTTAATCAGAATTATTGATATGAGCGAAGAAATAAAAGAAAGCACAGGGCACTTTTCTCGTAGTCTAATAACTTCTATGGAGGCAAAGTTAAAGAAAAAAGAACAAATAATCCTACTATTAAATAGAAGAGGATATTCATCTTTTGTTAGTTGTAAAAATTGTGGATATACTTTTAAATGTCCTAATTGCGATATTAGTCTAACTTATCATAAAACTAGTAATACATTAAGATGTCACTATTGTGGTTATGGAGATAAAGTACATAACAAATGTCCAGAATGTAGTGAAGAGTCTATAGTTGATTTAGGAGTAGGAACAGAAAAAGTAGAAGAAGAATTAAATAGTATTTTTCCTGATAAAAAAATACTTAGAATGGATATTGATACTACCAGTAGAAAAGGAATGCATAAAAAAATGATTGAAGCATTTAGAAATCATGAGTATGATATCTTACTCGGAACACAAATAGTAGCTAAAGGGTTAGATTTTGATAATGTAACGTTAGTAGGAGTAATAAATGCAGATACCTCACTAAATATACCTGATTTTAGAAGTAGTGAAAATACATTCTCCCTTTTATCACAAGTCGCAGGTAGAAGTGGTAGAAGCAAGAAAAAAGGAGAAGTTATTATTCAAACTTATAATCCTAATCATTACGCCATAGAATATACTAAGAAACATGATTATATTGGATTCTACAATAAGGAAATGAGTATTAGGAAAATTCTTAAATACCCACCATATTTTTACATTTGTTATATAAAAATTAGTAGTAAAGATAATAATTATGCTTATACAGAGGCACTAAAAATTAAAAAGTCACTAGATAGAAATTTGCATAATACAATAATACTAGGTCCATCTACATCAAATATATTTAAACTTAATAAAATATATAATTATGGAATTATAATAAAATATAAAAAGGATAATAATTTATATGAGATATTAAATAAAATACTAAACTATTATCAAACTAATAATAAGATATCTATCAGTATAGATTTTAATCCTAGTCATTTTTAACAAAATATGATATTCTAGTATTGAAAAGTAGAGGTGTTATAAATGGATAATGACGATATGAATAACTTAGATGATGATAGAGATGTTAATGAAGAAAATGAGAAACTATATCAAGATTTAATAGAACATTCCAAAAGAAAATATGATGATTATTGGGATATAAATAATCCAGTAGTTAAAGTAATACTTATAGTGTTATTAGCTATTGGAATAATTGGTGCTATATATTACTTAATAGTTTGGTTAACTATGTAATAAACATAAAAATTTGGGGAGGTGATTTAATTGTTATACGATATATTAAGAAGAGAAGATGTATCTAAATTATTAATAGAAGTTGTTAATAACAATAGATATAACCAAAAAGATGAAATTGGATCGATTGATTATCAAAAATTTAATAATACAGAACAAACACTTTTTATAACCATAGATGCTTTATATAAATATATGGTTATCATTGATGATATTAAACTTTTAGATGACTTTGTATATCAATTAAATTTACTAATTAGAAAAATAGATAATTTTCATGACATTAAAACAGGAATTAATAAATTAATTACAAAGTTTTGTGTATTAAAACTTGGTTATAAAGATAAAGAAGATAAAAAAAGAAAAGAGATTATTAGTTATATATATGATAAGTATATAACTAATGGATATTTATATCATGCTATTAATGATGTATACAAAGGTGATATAAAAAATAATGGATTAATCCCACAGGAATATAATAATTTATATAATGAGTTTATTGAAATTAAAAATATATTAGGTAGTGATATTATTAGTAAAGAATTTTTTTCAAAAACAATCTACTTTACTGATAGTTTCATGATGGCTTATTATTATGCTGTTAATAGCCCTATGTATTTCTATGAGTTGTTATGTAATAATAGTATAATAAAAGATAAAGATTCATATATAAAAAATGATTATGAAGAATGTAATAAAAATATAAATAAAATTATAAATAAATTAGAATTAAATACAAATAATTCTAATAAAGTAAAGAAAGTATTTAATGATGAGTGGAATTTAATCAACAAGTCTAAATCTTGCCCTACTATAATAAGAGTTAAGAGAAATTTGCTTCTGAAAGATAATAAAGAATTAGATACTACTATTAATAATAAAGAATTAGAATTAAGTGAAGTTGTTGAAAGAGTACTTAGTAGTAGGTATGATGAGATAGAGTGTAGTTCTAAAATAGAAAGTAAAGATATAGAGTTTATTGAATTACCTAATTATAATGATTTATTAATAAAAAAAGAAGAAAAAACTGATGCTGAGT
This sequence comes from Bacilli bacterium, assembly GCA_017406955.1. Lineage (GTDB taxonomy): Bacteria > Bacillota_I > Bacilli_A > RF39 > UBA660 > CAJMSU01. The sequence continues at coordinate 247,912 of JAFQXM010000007.1, forward strand.
TAGAAAATAATGAAACAACTGAATATAATAATGAACTTGGTAAGGTTTCAATTTTAATATTATTAGGTTCTATTTTTATAGCTATAGGAGTTATTATAACAATGATTATGGTTGTTTCTGGAGGTTGATTATGAATAATACTAAAATTATTTTTATGGGTACACCTCTTTTTAGTGTACCTATTTTAGAAGGTTTGATAGAAAATTATAATGTTATAGGTGTAGTTAGTCAACCTGATAAAAAAGTAGGTAGAAAACAAATATTAAAACCAACACCTGTAAAAGAATTAGCTCTAAAAAATAATATTAAAGTTTATCAACCTAATAATATAAAAAATGATTATAATGATATTTTAAAACTTAAACCAGATATTATAATAACTTGTGCTTATGGACAATTAATTCCTAAAGAAATATTAAATTGTCCTAAATATGGATGCATAAATGTGCATGCTTCAATTTTACCTAAACATAGAGGAGGAGCTCCAATACACAGATCTATAATAGAAGGGGATACAAAAACTGGAGTTACCATTATGTATATGGATATTAAAATGGATACTGGTGATATAATAAGTAGAGAAGAAACAGAAATAAAGGATACTGATAATTTAGAAACTTTACATGATAGACTTAGTTTAATAGGAAAGGATTTACTATTAAAAACATTACCAAGTATTATTAATAATACTAACAAAAGAATAAAACAAGATGATACTAAAGCTACATATTCATATAATATTAAAAGAGAAGAAGAACATATAGATTTTAATAAAACAAGTAGAGAAATCTTCAATTTAATTAGAGGGTTATCACCTATACCTGGAGCTAATGCTATACTTGATGGAAAAGAGATGAAAATTTATAATTCAATTATAAGTAATAAAAAATACAAAGATAAAAAATGTGGAGAAATAGTTAATATTTATAAAAATGGTATAGGTATATGTACAAAAGATGGAGAAATAATTATTACTGATTTAAAACCCTTTGGTAAAAAAAGAATGCTAGCAAGTAGTTATATTAATGGTATAGATAAAAATAGTATGCTAGGAAAGGAACTTAACTAATGAAAACAAAAAAAGAAAAGATTAAAGAAACAATTAAATTTTTAAAAACACCAAAAGGTAAAATGTCATTGTTTTTTGGCTTTTATATAGTATTCTTTGCTGTATTAGCATTACTATTTCAAATTAGTGAATCAAAAAGTAGTACAGAACAAAAGAAAGAAAAAAGTTTTCCTTTCTATCTAAATAATATAGAAAGAAGAAATTTTCATTTTAAATATTCATATCAACTAGATGAAAATAGTCATATATATGAAGGTGATAGAAATAAAGATAAAGAATTATTCTCTTACAATAACAAAGACTTTTATAAAAATGATAATATATATTTAACTAATAATTCAGGAGTATGGGTAAAAGATGAAGATCCATATATTATGTCAGAATTTGTTGATATTACAAAAATAATAAGTATAGCTAAGAAAGCAAAATTTATTTCTAAAACAACATATGAAAGTGGTATGAATGTTTATACATATCATATTAGTACTACAACACTAGTAAAGTTATTAGGAAAAGAAAACATTGATTTAGATGATCCAGTAAATGAAATTATATTCAAAACGGATGAAAAAAATGAAGTTAATAATATAAAATATGATTTAACAAGTTATTCTAAGTATAAAAATATTTCTAAGAATAATTGTAAGATAGAACTAGAGTATTCTAAATTTGGAAAAATTAAAGAAATAGAAGATCCAGAATAAGAAGATAACTTCTTTTTCTTTTTGTATTAATATTGTATAATGTATTTGGAGTGGTAATATGAATATTTATGGATTAACTTACGAAGATTTAGAAAACTTATTTTTAAGTTTTGATTCTAAAAAATTTCATGGGAATCAATTATTTTCATGGTTATATGAAAAAAGAATAAAAGACTATAATGAAATAACTAATATAAAAAAAGAATTAATTAAACAAATAGAATCTAAATATAGTATTAATAGATTAAAAATAGTTAATGTTGAAAAAGATAAAGATGTATGCAAATACTTATTTGAACTTAGTGATAAAGAACACATAGAAGCAGTTTTAATGCGACATGATTATGGGAATAGTATTTGTGTATCTAGCCAAGTTGGTTGTAATATGGGCTGTAAATTTTGTGAATCGGGTCGTAGAAAGAAGGTTCGTAATTTAGAAGTTCATGAAATGGTATTACAAATATTACAAATTGAAGAAGAACTAGGTGAAAGAATAAGCCATGTAGTAGTTATGGGTATTGGAGAACCGTTTGATAATTATGATAACCTAGTTAAATTTATTAAAATAATTAATCATCCAAAAGGACTTGCGATAGGTGCTCGTCATATAACAGTATCTACATGTGGACTAGTTCCTAAAATAAAAGAATTTTCTAATTTAGATATGCAAGTTAATCTAGCTATTAGTCTTCATGCTCCTAATAATGAAATCAGGAATAAAATTATGCCAATTAATAAAGTATATCCATTAGAAATACTTATTGAAACACTAAAAGATTATATAAAAAAGACTAATCGAAGAATTACTTTTGAATATATTTTACTAAAAGGAATTAATGATAGTAATCATAATGCAGAAGAATTAGCTAACTTAGTTAAAGGTATGAATTGTTATATAAATTTAATTCCTTATAATGAAACAAATAATATAGAATTTAAAAGAAGTAATACCTTACAAATTATGCGATTTTATGATATACTAAAGAAGAATAGGATAAATGCTACTATAAGAAAAGAATTTGGTAGTAAAATAAGTGCTGCCTGTGGACAACTTAGAAGTAAGAAGGAGGATTTATGAAATCTTTTTATTTAACTGACGCTGGTAAAGTTAGAGATCATAATGAAGATAGTGTCATAATATTAAAAAATAGTAATAATGATTATTTGATGGCTATAGCCGATGGTATGGGAGGACACTCTGCAGGAGAAGTTGCTTCATCTATTGCTATTAGTTATTTAGGTAATCATTTTAAAGAAACATTTCTAAATATGAGTAAAGTTGATGCAGTTAACTGGATAAGAGATGCAGTTAATGAAATCAATACTTTAATTTTTCAACATGAGAAAACTCATCCAGAAAGTAAAGGTATGGGGACAACACTTGTTATGGCAATCTTGACTCCAGAATATTTATTATTTGGTAATGTAGGAGATTCAAGCGGCTTTGTTATGAAAGATGAAAAACTTCATAAAGTTACATATGACCATACTTTAGTTAATTTATTAGTTAGTGCCGGAGAACTTACAAAAGAAGAGGCTAGTACACATCCAAGAAAAAATGTTTTAATGAAAGCCTTAGGGGCATCAACGGAAGTAGATGTTGATGTGTTTGATTGTGATATGGATATTACAGAAATTCTTTTATCAAGTGATGGACTTACTAATATGATTGATAAAGATCAAATAGAAAAAGTTCTTTTAGGTAAAGGAGATATAGAAGATAAAGTTATTAAGCTTATTGGGAAAGCTAATAATAGGGGTGGAACAGATAATATTTCGGTTGCTTATTTAATTCGTGAAGAAGGTGACAGAAAATGATAACAAAGGGGCAAAAGATTAATGATCGCTATGAAATTATAAAATCTATTGGTGAAGGTGGTATGGCTAATGTTTATCTTGGGTATGATACTATCTTAGATCGCAATGTAGCTATAAAAATATTAAGAGGTGATCTATCTAATGATGAGAAATTTGTTAGACGTTTTCAACGTGAAGCTTTATCTGCATCTTCTCTAGCTCATCCCAATATTGTAGAAATGTATGATGTAGGAGAGGACGATAATGTTTATTATATAGTTATGGAGTTTGTTGAGGGAAAGACTTTAAAACAACTATTAAAAAGACGTGGAAGCCTAACTTTATCAGAAGCAATTGATATTATGCTACAGCTTACTGATGGAATGGCTCATGCTCATGATTCATATATAATACATAGAGATTTAAAACCACAAAATATAATGATTAAAGATGATGGACAAATAAAGATAACTGATTTTGGTATTGCAATGGCATTAAATGCTACACAACTTACTCAAACTAATTCAGTAATGGGTAGTGTTCATTATTTACCTCCAGAACAAGCTAGTGGTAAAGGATCAACTATTAAAAGCGATATATATTCAATGGGAATTATATTCTACGAATTATTAACTGGAAACCTTCCTTTCAAAGGAGATAATGCCGTAGAAATAGCCTTAAAACATATGAGAGATCCACTTCCTAGTGTGAAAGAGATGAATTCTTCAATACCACAAAGTATAGAGAATGTTATATTAAAATCGACTGCTAAAAACCCTAAAAATAGATATGATGATGCTAGAAGTATGTATAATGATTTACTTACAGCTTTAGATGATGATCGTATTAATGAAGCACCATATAAATATAAATATCCAGAACATGATAATGATAATACTAAAAACTTAAAAAAACTTGAAGATCTAGAAGAAAAACAAGATGCAGATAGTGAAGAAGTAGCCAAAAAGATAGAAGATAAAGATGAAAAGAAAAAGAAAAAGACAATTATAATATTATCTATAATATTTGGAGTGTTATTCTTGGCATTAATTACTATATTCTTTATAGTACCAGCTTTATCTAATAAGAAAGCAGTTACAGTACCTAATTGTAAGAATTTAACAGTAAGTGCTTGTGAGAGAAAACTTCAAAAGTTAGATTTTGAAGTTAATACTAATATTAAAAAAGTATATTCATCTAAAATAAAAAAAGGAAGAGTTGTTAAGACTAATCCAGGTAGAGGAAGAAGTGTTAAAAAAGGTACAAAGATTACTATTTATAAATCTAAGGGAAAAGAAACTTTTGAAATAGGAAATTATGTAGGTAAAAATTATATTGAAGTTCAAACTATTTTGGAAACAAAATATGGACTTATTGTAAACATAGAGAAGAAAGAACCTACAGATAATAAAAAAGACTATGGGGAACAAGAAATAATTGGTCAAAGTTTAGCTAAAGGTTCTAAAGTTAAAAAAGGTGATTCAATTACTTTATATATAGCTAATATAGTAGATACATTCCCAGATATGAATGCTAAAGGATGGAGTATTGATGATGCAGAAGCTTTCTGCAATAAATATGGATTAACTTTGAATACTTCTTATCAAGAAACAACTGCTTATGATCCAGGTAAAATTATAAGTCAATCAAGAGCGGCTGGAAGTCCAATAGTTAAGGGTTCAACATTATCTGTTGTAGTAGCTAAAAAACCTACTGAAAAACCATCAACTTCACCAAGTTCGTCTCCAGATAGTAAAGAAAAAACAGATGAATAAAAGTATATAGGGGGAGTTATGCAAGGTCAAATAATAAAAATAATTAGTGATTTACATTTTGTTAGTTATAAAGATAGTGTTTATCCTTGTAAGTGTAGAGGGATATTTAGAAAAAACAAAATAATACCTCTAGTAGGAGATTATGTAATATTTGATAAAGATAAAAAGATAATAGAAAAAGTACTTACTAGAAAAAATGAATTTAATAGACCAAAAGTTAGTAATATCGATCAAGCATTTATAATTACTAGTTTGGTACATCCAGATTTTTCGTTAAACTTATTAGATAAATTGATAGTACTTATGGAAATTAACAAAGTAGAACCAATAATATGTATTACTAAAGAAGATTTAATGAGTAAAGATAAATTAGAAAGTATTTATAAACAATTAGATTATTATAAAAAAATTGGTTATAAAGTTGTTTCTAACACTAATTTAAATAAAATAAAAAAATTAATAAAGAATAAAACAAGTGTATTTACAGGACAAACTGGAGCTGGAAAATCTACATTATTAAACAAATTAAATCCTAACTGGAATTTAGAAACAGGAGAAGTATCACTTGCCTTAGGTAGAGGAAGACATACAACTAGAGTAGTTGAGATGTTTAACTTATTTGGTGGAAAAGTTATGGATACCCCTGGCTTTTCAGCTTTAGAATATAAAAATGTTGATAAAGAAAATATAAGAGACGCTTTTATAGAATTTAAAAATTATCCTTGCCAATTTAAAGACTGTATGCATATAAATGAAAAAGAATGTGAAGTAAAACAAGCAGTTATAGATAATAATATATTAGAGACAAGATATAATAATTATTTAAATTTTATAAAAAAGGATGTGAGATAATGTTAGTAAGTGCATCATTTTTAAGCAGTAAATATCCACCTGATGATTTAAAGAAATTAAATGAAACAGATGTGGATTATATACATGTTGATATAATGGATGGTAAATTTGTTAAAAATAAAACTATGCCATTTAGAGAAATGAAGAATATATATAAGTTTACAGATAAAAGATTAGATGTTCATTTAATGGTGAATAAACCAGAAAAATATATTCCTTTATATGCTGAACTTAATACTGAATTTATTACATTTCACTTAGAATCATGTGATGATATAATAGAAAATTTAGAACTTATTAAAAGTTATGGTATAAAATGTGGATTAGCTATAAAACCTAATACTGAAGTAAAGGAATTAGTACCATATTTATCACTTCTTGATATTATATTAGTAATGAGTGTAGAACCAGGTATGGGAGGACAAAAATTTATTAAAGAAACAGAAAAGAAAATAGAAGAATTAAGAATACTATTAAAAGAGTATAAATCAGAAGCTTTAATAAATATTGATGGAGGAATAAATAATAGAACTAAAAAAGAAACAAAATTATCTGATATAGTTACAGCAGGTAGTTATATAATAAAGTCAAATAATTTTCAAGAAAAAATAGATAGTCTAAGATAAAAAGAAGGGAGTTGTTATTGTGGATACAAATAATAATCAAACTCAAACACCAGAAGAGCAAGAAAAAGATTTAATATCTTTTGAAGATGTTAATGCAGCAATTAGTGGTGATCAAGATGCTATGATTGAACAATTAGAAAGAGCTAAACAAGTGGCTGTAGAACAAGTTCAACAAAGACAACAAGCATCATTAGAAGAACAACAAAAAGCTCAAGCAGAATTAGCAAAAAAAGCAGCAGAGTTAGAAGCTGCTAAAGAAAGGGCTAAGGCTAAAATTGCTAATACAAAATATAAACAAGGTGAAACAGCACCTTCTGTTAGTGAAACTCCAACCGAAAACACACCTCAACCAGTAGAAAAAAAATCAGAAGAGATTGCAGAGCCACCTAAAGAAAAAAAGATAGTAAAAAAAGTACCAAAGCATAAAGAAAAACCTAAGAAAATCAAAAAACAGAAGCCACCAAAACCACAAAAGACTGCTAAAACAAAAAAGGTAATTGTAAGAAAGAAAGTTAAAAAAGGACCAAGTAATTTTAAATACTATCTATTAGTTATCTTTTTCATTGCGTTATTTGCGTTTGTATATTTTTTACCAGATATCAGTAAATATATGAAAGAAAGAGCTGAATTAAAGAATGCCCAAGAAGAAATAATTACTACTGGTGATTTGGAATGTAGTAAGGAAGATAGTGATGATGATTATGACTATGAATATACTTATACTTTTGCTTTTGATAATAGTAAATTAATTAAACTTAATTACAAAAAAACTATATCTACTAGTTCAAAAGATGATGAAGAAGAATTAGAGAAAATGAATAAACAATGTGAGTTATTACAAGATCAAGTAAAAAAACTAAAAGGTATCACAATAAAATGTGTTTTGGATGAATATTCTGTCTCAGAAGAACATGACCTTCGTTATGCAGTTTTAGATAAGAAAAAAGTGACAAATGGTTATATAGAAGCTGGTGGCACTTATCCAAAATATAAGTATAAACAAAATATAGATAAAATAGAGAAAAATATGAATGCTGCAGGTTATGATTGTGAACGAAAAAAGTAGTGTAAAATTTTACATATAGAATAAAATATATACATGTAAAATGATTGTAAACTCTTTGTAAATATGATAAACTTATATTTACGAGGAGTTTTTATATGAAATATTTAATGCGTGTTTTAAATTGTTTATTAATTATTATGATTCCAGTAACTTTTATTATGACGCCAGTTCATAAAGAAAAAGCTATTGTTTTGAAAAGTGATAATAAGATAAAAAAATTAAAAAGTGCATCAATAAAACTAGAAAAGAAGGAAGAAATAAAAAAAGAAGAACAAAACAAAGAGCAAAAACCAGAAGAACAACAAGAAGTAAAAAAAGAAACTGTACAAAATGAAAAAACACTGGTTAACAACAATACAAAAGTTGAAAATAAACCAATAGTAAGACAGACTCAACCTAGAATAGTATCTAAACCAGTACAAACAAAACCTGTTACAGATGTATTAGAAACTAAAGTAGGTAAAATGAGTGGATATGGTCCTGACTGTAAAGGATGTAGTGGTAATCTTGCTAGTGGAATAAATGCTAAAAATGGTAATATTTATTATAATGATAAAAAATATGGAAGAATTAGAATAGTTGCAGGAGATCGTTCATATAAATTTGGAACCATTGTAAGAATAAAAAACTCAAGAGCTGGTAACAATATAATTGCTATTGTACTAGATAGAGGTAGTAATATAGGTATAGGAAAAAAATTCTTATTTGACTTACTTTATCCAAGTAGTAAAGAAGCTGCTAAAGATGAAGTATCATATAATGTAACATTTGAAATACTAAGATATGGTTATTAATCATATCTTTTTTTATGATATAATATTTATTGTGAAAAGAGGTTAAATAATGAATGAAATGATTATAAAAAACATAAGTGAAGATTTAAATATAACTACTAAACAAGTAAGTACTGTACTTTCTATGTTAGAAGAGGGTAATACTATACCATTTATCGCCAGATATAGAAAAGAAGCTACTGGTGCTTTAGATGAAGAAACAATTAGAAAGATAAATGAAGTGTATGTTTATCAAAATAATTTATTAAAAAGAAAAGAAGATGTTATTAGATTAATAGATGAGAAGGGTATGTTAACTGAAGAATTAAAAAGTAATATTTTAAAGTGTAATAAGTTAGTAGAAGTAGAAGACTTATATAGACCATATAAAGAAAAGAAAAAAACTAAAGCAACTGAAGCTATTGCGTTAGGATTAGAGCCACTTGCCAAGATGATAATGTCACATCCTACTAGTGGTACTATAGAAGATTTATGTAAGAAATTTATTAATGATAAAGTAAAGACTGTAGAAGATGCAATTACTAATAGTTCTTATATAATTGCAGAATGGATTAGTGATAATGCTTATTATCGTAAATATATTAGAAGTTTTATATATAAGAATGGTACTATGATTACTAAAAAGAAAAAGAATGCTGAAGATGAAAAAGGTATATATGAAATGTATTATGATTATAATGAAGCTGTTAAATATATAAAATCTCATAGAATAATGGCGATTAACAGAGCTGAAAAAGAAAAAGTAATTACTGTATCTATTGATTATAATAAGGATGATATTATTTCTTTCTTAGAAAAGAAAATAATAAAGAACGATAAATCCTTTGTAGTAGATATTATAAAAAGTAGTATTAAAGATTCTTTAAAGAGATTAATACTACCTAGTGTAGAGAGAGAAATAAGAAGTGAGTTAAAAGAAAAAGCTGAAGTTGTATCTATAGAAAACTTTTCTCTTAATGTAGAACATTTATTACTTACTCCACCAATCAAAGAGAAAGTAGTTCTAGGATATGATCCAGGATTTAGAACAGGTTGTAAATTAGCAGTATTAGATAAAACTGGTAAGCCTTTAGATATCGCAGTTATTTATCCAACAGAGCCTCATAATAAGATAAGTGAGTCTAAAAAAATAGTATTAGATCTAATAGATAAATATAATATAGATATAATTGCTATTGGTAATGGTACTGCTTCTCGTGAATCTGAAGCTTTTATTGCTGAAACTATAAAAGAAGCTAAGAGAAAAGTAGAATATGTAATAGTGAGTGAAGCAGGAGCTTCAGTATATTCTGCTTCTAAACTAGCTATTGATGAGTTTCCTAATTTAACTGTAGAAAAAAGAAGTGCTATTAGTATTGGTAGAAGATTACAAGATTCTTTATCAGAATTAGTTAAGATAGATCCTAAGAGTATAGGAGTAGGTTTGTATCAACATGATGTTACTCCTAAAAAACTAGATGAGTCATTAAACTTTGTTGTTACTAAATCAGTTAACTCAGTAGGAGTTAATATAAATACTGCTAGTAGTTCACTACTGAGTTATGTGTCTGGACTTACTAAGAAAGTAATTAATGAAATACTTTCTACTAGGGATAAGATTGGTAAATTTATAAGTAGAGATGATATTAAGAAGTTAAAAGGTATGACTCCTAAAGTATATGAACAATCTATTGGTTTTATTAGAATAGTAGATGGATCTAATCCTCTAGATAAAACATCTATTCATCCAGAAAGTTATGACGCTACTATTAAGTTACTTACTAGTTTAGGTTTTAATATTAATGATATTGGTACTGATAAATTAAAGAGTTCATTAAATATAGATATAGAAGAGTATAGTAAAAAATTAAATATAGATAAATATACTCTAAAAGATATAATAGATTCTTTAATGTCTCCTGAAAGAGATCCTAGAGATGAATTAGATAAACCAATACTTAAAAGTGATATCTTACATATAGAAGATTTACATGTAGGAGACAAACTTCAAGGTACTGTTAGAAATGTAGTAGACTTTGGTTTATTTATAGATGTTGGATTACATGATGATGGACTTGCTCATATATCAAAGCTTTCTAAGAACTATATTAAACATCCAGGAGATTTGTTTAGTGTTGGAGATATAGTAGATTGTTATGTAGAAGATATTGATTTAAAGAAGCAAAAACTTAGTTTAAGCTTAATAAAAGATTAGATCTATGAGCTCTTTTTTTGTTTTATGAAATTGACTTTTTTGTGTTTTTATGGTATAATACGAGCCGATTTTGAGAGAGGTTGTTTGCAATGAAAAAGAAAAAGAATAAAAGTATTGAAATGAAAATATATGAAATGTTGGGTATTAAGAAGTTTAAGAAGTTTGTATTGTTTTTGAATGAATTAGGTGTATATCCTTTTACTAAACATATGACTAAGGAAGAAAGACGAGCTATGTTATGGAATAGTGGTGGTAACTATAACCTAGGAAAAGTCAATAGTGTAGAAGATGTTAAAAAATTTAAAAAACAATTACTTTTTAATACAGGGATACATGTAGCAGGATTATTGATATGTGTATATCCCACTGTAGGAATAATCACAGGTGAAGCAGCTTTAGCTACAGACATTATAGTGCCTCCTTTAATAGCTTTAAATTCATATTGCATTATGTTACAAAGATATAATGATATTAGAATTAATAGGTTTATAAAGAAAATGGAACCAAGAAGTAAAAATGAAAAGGATGAAGTTAGTGATGAATTAATAAAAGCAGATTCATTAATACCTGAACATACATATAAAATTATAAATAAAAAGGAAAAAGAAACAGATATAACACTAGATGAAGTAATTGATAATTCTAATATTGAGCAACTAAAAATATATCGCCAATATTTAGAAAGTTTTAGAAGAGGTAATGAACCAATATATGGGGAAGATCATTACTACGAAGATAGTGTAAGTATTCCAATGAAAAGACATAAAACACTTAAATTAGAATTAAAAGATAATAGAAAAGATTACTAATATAATAAAGTAATCTTTCTGTTTATATCATTAATAAAACCATCTTCTTTTAAATGTTTTAACTCTCGCATCATGGCACTTCTATCTATTGCTAGATAGTCAGCTAAGTCTGTATAGGTATATTCTAAATCAAATGATTTAGAATTTACCTTTTTTGTTTGTAATTCAAAGTATGCTAGTAATTTATTTCTAATAGTTCTAGTAGTTAGTAATTCTATTCTTTCGTTTCTTCGTACTAATTTTTCTGTAATTTGATTGATTAGGTTATTTAAAAAAGTTAAGGCATTAATACTTGTTTGAGCTTTGTTAACTAATTCATCATAAGATACAAAGGTAACTTGAGAGTCAGATGTTGCTATAACTAGTAATTCGCTATTGGTAGAAGAATAAAACATATCGGAAAATATATCTCCACTATATAATTCTTCTACAATAGTTCTTTCACCATTATAATCAAATCTAACTAAGTTAGCAGATCCTTCTTCTATAATACCAATAATATTTCTATTACCTAAAGAGTAGGCAATAGTTTGATTATTTTTGTAAAGAATTGTATTTGACTGTAAAGTCGATAAAAATTTTTTTTCGTCTAAATTTTCATAAATCCTAAGTTTTTCAAGCATTTGAAAGGCCTCCTTTTTCTTTAATTTAATTATAGTGTAAAATTGTTGCAAATGCAACAGTTTTTTATTTTTTAATGTTTTATGATGATAATGTAGAAAAAATAAGAGGAGAGGTAATTTTTATGAAAGTGATTAAACGTGATGGAAAAAGTGTAGACTTTGATCCAGAAAAAATAAGAGTTGCTATTAGTAAAGCAAATGATTGCGTTGCCGAAAGCGATCAAATTACTGATAGACAAATTGAGAACATAGTAAAATATATTATGGGATTAAAGAAAAGAAGAATGTTAGTTGAAGACATTCAAGATATTATTGAAGAAAAACTAATGGGGCTTAATAAGTTTGCATTAGCTAAGGAATATATTACGTATAGATATACAAGAGCGTTAGTTAGAAAAGCTAATACTACAGATGAATCTATACTAAGTTTAATTAAAAATACTAATAAAGAGTTAGCTGAAGAAAACTCTAATAAGAGTACAGTTTTAGCGTCTACTCAAAGAGATTATATTGCAGGTGAAGTATCTAGGGACTTAACACGCCGTATCTTACTACCTGAAAAAATTAGTGAAGCTCATGATAATGGAGTATTACACTTCCATGATGCAGATTATTTTGTACAACCAATATTTAACTGTTGTTTAATTAATATTGAAGATATGCTTGATAATGGAATGGTTATGAATGGTAAGATGATAGAATCTCCAAAAAGCTTTCAAGTTGCTTGTACAGTAACTACTCAAATTATCGCTGCAGTTGCATCTAACCAATATGGTGGACAATCTGTAGATGTATCTCATTTAGGTAAATATGTTAGAAAATCTAGAAATAAATTTGTTAGAAATATAAAGAAAAATCATAAAGATTTAACTGAAAAACAAATAGAAGAATTAGCAGATGAGAGAGTTAAAGATGAAATTAAAGCAGGAGTTCAAACTATTCAATATCAAATTAATACATTAATGACTACTAATGGACAATCTCCGTTTGTAACAATCTTTATGCATTTAAAAGATGATGATAAATATATTAAAGAAAATGCTTTAATATTTGAAGAAATATTAAGACAAAGATATGAAGGTATAAAGAATGAAAAAGGAGTTTATGTTACTCCAGCTTTCCCTAAACTTGTTTATGTTTTAGATGAAAATAATAATCTAAGTGGAGGAGAGTATGATTATTTAACAAAACTTGCTATTAAATGTTCTGCTAAGAGAATGTATCCTGATTATATTAGTGCTAAGAAAATGCGTGAAAATTATGAAGGAAATGTATTTAGTCCAATGGGGTGTAGAAGTTTCTTATCTCCTTGGAAAGATAAAGATGGTAATTATAAATTTGAAGGAAGATTTAATCAAGGTGTTGTTTCTATCAACTTACCTCAAATTGGTATAGTTGCTGAAAAAGATGAAGATAAGTTCTGGAAAATCTTTGATGAAAGATTAGAATTATGTAGGGAAGCTCTAATGTGTCGTCATGAAGCTTTACTTGGGACTTTAAGCGACACTTCACCAATTCATTGGCAATATGGAGCTATTGCTCGTCTTAAAAAAGGTGAAAAGATTGATAAATACTTAAATAGTACATATTCTACATTATCTTTAGGATATATTGGTATATATGAGTTAACTAAATTAATTAAAGGTTGCTCTCATACTACTCCAGAAGGAGAAGAATTTGCTTTAAAAGTAATGAGGCATATGAGAGAAAAATGTGATACTTGGAAAAAAGAAACTGGTTTAGGATTTGCTTTATATGGAACACCAGCTGAGAGTTTATGCTATCGTTTCGCAAGAATTGATAAAGAATTGTTTGGTACTATTAAAGATGTAACTGATAAAGGATACTATACTAATAGTTATCATGTTGATGTTCGTGAAAAAATTGATGCATTTACTAAATTTACTTTTGAATCTCAATTTCAACCAATCTCATCAGGTGGATGTATATCATATGTAGAAGTTCCAAATATGGAACATAACTTAAAAGCTATGGCTGACGTTGTTAAATTTATCTATGATAATATTCAATATGCTGAGTTTAATACCAAATCAGATTTCTGTCATGAATGTGGATTCTCTGGAGAAATTAAGATTAATGAAGATTTAGAATGGGAATGTCCAAATTGTGGAAATAAAGATAAAAAGAAAATGAATGTCGCAAGACGTACTTGTGGATATCTAGGAGAAAACTTCTGGAATGTTGGTAAAACTAAGGAGATAAAAGCTAGAGTTACACATCTATAGGAGGGTCGGATTATGCATTATGCTTCAATAAAAGAATATGATATTGCTAATGGAGAGGGAATTAGAGTATCCCTTTTTGTTAGCGGATGTCCTCATGCTTGCCCATTTTGTTTTAATAAAGAAGCGTGGGATTATAATTATGGAGATAAATTTACTAAAGCTGAAGAAGATAAAATTTTAAAGGCATTAGATAAAGATTATATTGCAGGATTAACTCTACTTGGTGGAGAACCAATGTGGCCTGCTAATCAGAAAGGTGTTCTTCCATTACTTAGAAAAGTAAAGAAAAAATATCCAAATAAAAATATTTGGTGTTATACAGGGTATTTATTTGATAAAGAAATAATGGAAGATATGTATAAAAATGATTTTACGAAAGAATTCTTATCATACATAGATGTTATGGTAGATGGCAGATTTGTAGAAAAATTAAAAGACCCATCTCTATATTTTAGAGGAAGTTCTAATCAAAGGGTAATTGATGTTAAGAAAAGTTTAGAAAATAATAATGTAGAAGAAATAAAATTTAAAAATGAAGGAGTTAAATTACATGTCTAGAGGATTTGAAGTAGTTAAAGGTTATGAAGATAAAAATATAAATTTACCAGAAAGAAGTACAGCTCATTCTGCAGGATATGATATAGAAGCTGCTGAAGATTTAGTAATACCTAAATTTGTTCCTGGATCTAAACCAACTTTAGTTCCTACAGGATTAAAAGTATATTGTGAAAATGATGAATGTGTATTACTTCTTAATAGAAGTAGTGGTCCTAAGAAAGGATTTATTCTTGCTAATAGTGTAGGTTTAATAGATCATGATTATTATGGTAATCCAGATAATGATGGACATTTATTCTTCGCATACTTTAATTGTAGTGGAGAAGATATAAAAGTTAAAAAAGGTGATAAGATAGGTCAAGCTGTATTTACTAAGTTTTTAGTAACAGATAATGATAATGCTACTGGTAGTAGGCAAGGTGGCTTTGGTTCCACAGATAAGAATAATTAGGAGGATATTATGAGTTGTAGTCAATGTAAAAATTTACAAAAAAAAGAGAAAAAGCCAGGCAAAGTAATGGGTGCTAAGTATTTTTGTAAGAAAAAGAAAAAATATGTAAATGGAGCTAATCCAGAATGTCCAAAATTTTCTAAATCTTATGCTAGAACAAACGATGAAAAAAATGAAATTTATTTAGATGGAAAAAATTTCTATGATGATGATACTAATATAGGGGCATATCTAGTAATACTAATAATACTAATTATTTTAGCTATTATAGTTAATATTTTTCATTAATTAAACAATCTATAAGATTGTTTTCTTTTTATATTTAATATGTTATTATATATATTAGTTAGGTGTTAATATGAAAAAAAAGATTAAAAAGAGAAAAATTAATGAAAAAAAATTAATAATTAAATTATTATTATGTTTGATATATTTAATTATTATTACGGTATTGTTTTATTCATCATATGAATTATTCGAAAGAAAAAATGATATATTACCATGGAGTGATATAAAAACAAATGAAGACTATTCTTATATAAAAATATATAGAATGTCAGAAAAATTTGCTTATTATGAAAAAACTAATAAAGAAATACACTTTGTAATAGAAAAAGAAGATACAGGAGTGTGGCATACATATTTAATTGCTATAAAGCCATCTGATTATAAGAAGTATAAAGACATAATTGACTATACATATGAAAGAACAGATAAAGAACCTAAAGAAAAGAAAGTATATGGATATCCAGTAATTATAGATAATAAATTAAAAGAATTAGCCATTAAAAATATTAATAACTTTGTACCGAAAGAAAACGAAGTACAAATAACAAATGCAAACTTTAACGATTATATAACTAATAGTTATTTAGATACAACAATTAAAAAAATAGATAAATTCAATTTCTATATATTTTTAACTTTCTTAATGATGACTATAATGATTATATTATTTATATATACAATACTAGCTAAAGAAGAAAATAGTTTTAAACCATATAAAAAAGCTCTAGAAGAAGTAAAAAAACTTACTAATAAGAAATAATATAGTGAAGGTTTATTGATAAATCTTCTTTTTTTATATATAATAATTATTAGATAGTTGATAGAAGGTGAACAAATGAATTTTGTACAAATAAAAGAAGAAGAATATAGAAAGTTTTGGGAGGATCATCCATTAAAAACATTCTTATCATCCAAAGAAATAGCTAAGTTAAGAGAAAAATCAGGATGGAAATCTTACTTTGTAGGGTTAAAAGAAAAAAACAAATTAAAAGCTGCTGCCATGCTTTTATCTCATAAAAGACACTTTGGTAAAAATGAGTTCTATTCCCCAAGAGGAGTCTTAGTAGATTATAAAGATGAAAAAGTATTTAAACAATTCTTAGAAGAAATAAAAAAATTTGTAAAAGAAAATAATGGTTATGTGTTTAGAATGGATCCATATATAATTTACAAGGAAAGAGATATAGATGGAAATGTTGTAAAAGATGGAGAAGATAATAGTGATGTAGTTAATTTCTTAAAAGAATTTGGTTTTAAAAAGATTAAGACAGAAGATGAAGAACAAGTATCTTGGATGTTTTCATTAGGATTAGAAGGTAAAGATGAAAAAGAGATTCTAAAAGAAATGAAACCTAATACTAGAAATACTATTAGAAAAGCAGAAAAAATAGGGATAACTATTAAAGAATTAAAGTATGATGAACTAGACAGGTTTCAAAAGATTATGGAAGAAACTGGTGAGAGAAAAAGTTTCTCAGTAAGGGATATATCATATTATCAAAATATGTATAAATTGTTTTCTGATAAAGGAGAGGTTAAATACTTTATAACTGAATTAAATTTGAAAGAATATATTAAAAAACTAAAAGAAGAGAAAAAAGTTAAAGAAGATAAGTATAATAATTTAAGTGATGCAAAATATAATGATGGTCAAAAGAAAGGCCTTACTAATGAAATAAATGCAATAGATAGAAGAATTAAAGATGCAGAAGATATAAGAAATGATAAGAAGAATGATATAATAACTCTATCAGGATCTATGTTTATAATTATAAAACCTGAAATAATATATTTATCTAGTGGTAATTATTCTGAATTTATGAAGTTTAATTCTCAATATTTACTACAATGGATGATGATTAAATATGGTATAGAACATGGATTTAAAAAACATAATTTTTATGGGATACCTGCTAATATAAATACTCATCCTAAAGATTATGGAATATATGAATTTAAAAGAGGATTTAATGGTTATGTAGAAGAGCTTATAGGAGAATTTGAGCTCCCAATAACATATCATTATAAATTATTAAAACTAATACATAAGATAAAAAATCATTAGTATTGGAGTATTTATGAAAGATATAAAAAGATTCTATAAAGACATAAAGAATATAAAATATGGATGGCATGATAAAGATGGTAAAGTACATACTAAAATAAGTGGTAATAACTTTATTAAAGAATTTAGAATGCAAAAAGTAAAAAATATAAAGAAAAGTAATTATGCTATATGTTGGGAAATGTGTGAATTAGAAAGAAATTATTTTAAGAAAAGAAAAATAAAACATAAAGTAATATTTGTATTATCTAGAGAAGATAATAAATATTATTGTCATACATTTTTAGTATTTAAACCACATAAACATTACTATTATTTTGAAGGATCATGGGATAAATACAAAGGTATACATAAATACAATAGTTTAGAAGAAATATTAGAATTCTTTAAAAATAACTTTTCAGATTTTATAGGTAAGAAAAAATATGATAAAAACAAAATATATTTTTATGAATATAAAAAGCCTAGATTTATAAAGAAGTGTAATCCATTTTATTTCTTCTGTATGCATAGTAAAAAGATAAATTATTAATTTAAAAACAAAATGTGATATATTGTATTAACGCTTGTGAGGTAATAATATGAGTATAAAGAATTTAGAAATTAACGAAGATTGGTTGTATCATCAAGTAGATGCAATTAAACTAGGTAAAATTATTAAGAGTGGTGGTTTAAAAGCCAGGAGACTTTTAAGCAAAGAAGATAAAAGAAAGTCAGAAAACGGTGTTTGGAACGGTAGACATTTCATTTCTTTTGCTAAAAAAGCTGAAGGAGAAGATACTGCTTATGACCATTATATGAGTGGAGAATTTGCTTTAATATTTGATCCGGATATAGGTGCTATAAAGACAAAAGTAAAAGAAGTAGGATCAATTTTTGAAACAATTGCTAAGCTCCCAACTAATAAAAGATTTTCTCGTTGGAAAGAAGAATATCAGGTAAAGAATTTTGTTCCTTTTGATAAAGTAGTAGGAATTAAAATACCTAGTGGAAAAAGATTTTGGAATGTTTATGAAGATGATGCTATTTATCAGAAAAAACAATTAGAAGGGATGTTACAAACATTAGATGAAAATAATTTGGATGTACCATTTATAGACGTAGAAGAAGGAAAAATAGTGCCTAAAGAAGAAATGGAAGATTATTTAGACAATAAAGTAAAACAAGAACAACAAGAATCTAATAGAAAAGGAAAGTAAGATTAGAATAAGTATTCTAATCTTTTTTATGTTTTGTATTTGTGTTATAATTAAATAGTTGTTTAATGATAAATTGTATATAGATATCATAGTATTAAAAGTGGAGGTATATATGCTTAAATTATTTAAAAACTTTAGTAAAAAGGATATATTAATAGTAATTATTAGTATTAGTTTAATAGTATTACAAGTATATTTAGATTTAAAATTACCTGAATATATGAGTGCAATTACTAGATTAGTTCAAACAGATGGATCTAAGATGATAGATATCATAATCAAGGGATTATATATGGTAGGATGTGCTTTTGGATCTTTAGGGACTACTATTATAGTTGGATATTTAGCGTCTTACTTATCAGCTGATTTTTCTAGAAGTTTAAGAAAGAAAATATTTGATAAAGTGCAAAGTTTTTCTACTAGTGAAATTAAAAAATTTAGAACTAGTAGTTTAATTACTAGAACTACTAATGATGTTACTCAAATAGAAATGTTAATTAGTATGGGATTACAAATGCTTATTAGAGCTCCTATTATGGCAGTATGGGCTATACTTAAGATAGTTAATAAAAGTATGGAGTGGAGTATGTTAACAGGAGTAGGTGTAGTAATACTTTTATCTACAATTAGTATATTAATGATAATTGTTATTCCTAGATTTAAGATTGTTCAAAAATTAGTAGATAGTATGAATAATGTAACTAGAGAAAATCTTACTGGTATTAGAGTTATTAGAGCTTTTAATGCAGAGAAATTTCAAAAGAACAGATTTGAAAATGTAAATAATGATTTAACTAAAACACAAACTTTTATTCAAAGATCATTTGCGGTTATTTTTCCAATGATTAATTTTGTTATGCACGGATTAACTTTAGGAATTTATTTTATAGGAGCTTTTTTAATAAGTGAAGCTTTAATGTATGATAAGATAATGTTATTTAGTAATATGGTAGTATTTACTAGTTATGGTATTCAAGTAATTATGTCATTCCTTATGTTAGCAGTTATCTTCATGATTGCGCCAAGATCACAGGTATCAGCCAACAGAATTAATGAAGTTTTAGAATCAGATATTTCTATATTAGATGGTAAATATAGTGATGAAACAGATGAAAAAGGAATAGTTGAGTTTAAAAATGTATCTTTTAAATATCCTGATGCAGATGAATATTTATTAAAAGATATTTCATTTAAAGTAAATAAAGGAGAAACTATTGCTTTTATAGGGTCAACAGGTTCTGGTAAAAGTAGTTTAATAAACTTAGTACCTAGATTTTATGATGCTACTCGAGGAGAAGTTTTAGTAGATGGAGTTAATGTTAAAGATTATAAATTAAATACTCTTCATAATAAAATAGGTTATGTTCCACAAAAAGCTGTTATGTTTACTGGTAGTATTATAGATAATGTTAGTTATGGAGATAATGGAAAAGATAAACCTAGTGAAAAAAAGATTAAAGAATCTATTAAAGTTGCTCAAGGAAAAGATTTTGTAGAATCTATGGATAAAAAATATTCTTCTCATATATCTAGAGGGGGTACTAATATATCTGGAGGTCAAAAACAAAGACTTGCTATTGCTCGTGCAATCGCAAGGGACCCTGAAATATATATATTTGATGATTCTTTTTCTGCACTTGATTATAAAACAGATAAAGTATTAAGAGACGAATTAAAAAAATATACTAAAGATGCAACTAGTATGATAGTAGCTCAAAGAATTGGTACTATTATGCATGCAGATAAAATAGTAGTTTTAGAAAAAGGAGAATGTGTAGGTATAGGTACACATAAAGAACTACTTAAAAGTTGTGAAGTTTATAAAGAGATTGCTTTATCACAACTTACAAAGGAGGAGTTAGAAAATGCCTAGACCTGGATCAATGAATGGAAATAGCGAAAAATCTAAGGACTTTAAAGGTTCAATGGTTAAAATCTTTAATAGTTTAAATAGATGGAAATATATTTTAATAATAGCTTTATTATTAGCTTGTCTATCTTCAGTATTTTCTATAGTAGCTCCTAATAAATTATCTGATTTAACAGATGTTATTACTAAAGGCATTAGACCAGATACTAAGAAATTAGGTACTATTGGTAAAAAGATTAGTAGTAATTTTAAAGAGGATAAATTAAAGAGTAAAATTCCTACTATTATGATGGATAAAAGTATTAGTTATGAAGATTTAAATAAATTTAATGAAATAATGACTAAGATGTCTACTATAAAAGATAAGAAAAAAGCATCTAAATTAATAGTAGATATACCAGATAGTATATTAATAAAATTAATGGATGATATATATGTAGATAATATAAAGATTAGTAGTAAAGATCAAGTTAAGTTTTTAAAATTAATGAGTAGTATAGATAAATCTAAAGTTAATAATAAAACATTAAAGAAATTTGATAAACTACCTAAATCAATCTATAACTTAGTTAAACCTAAAATAGATATGTCTAAAGTAAAGAGTATTTCTTTATTACTTGCGATTCTTTATATACTTAGTTCTGTATTTGCATATGTACAGGCTTACCTAATGGCAACAGTTTCTAATAATTTTGCTAAAAGATTAAGAACAGATATATCTAATAAAATAAATAAGTTGCCATTAAAATATTTTGATAAACATGAAACTGGAGATATTCTATCTAGAGTTACTAATGATGTAGATTCTATTGGTATGAATATGAATCAAAGTTTAGGAACCTTAATATCTAATGTAACTTTATTCTTAGGTGCAGTTATTATGATGTTTGTAACTGATTGGCATTTAGCTTTAACTGCAATACTTTCTAGTATTATAGGATTTATGTTTATGGGATTATTACTTTCTAAATCACAAAAATACTTTAATAGAAGACAAAAAGAGTTAGGGGACTTAAATGGTTATATAGAAGAGGTGTATTCAGGACATAATGTTGTTAAAGCTTATAATGGAGATAAACTAGCTAAAGAAGAATTTAGAAAAATAAATAACGAATTATATCGTTCTAGCAAGACTAGTCAATTCTTATCAGGTATAATGCAACCAATAATGATGTTTGTTGGAAACTTTGGATATGTTGCAGTCTGTGTAGTAGGAGCTTTACTTACTATGAATAATATAATTACATTTGGTGTAATAGTTGCCTTTATGATTTATATTAGATTATTTACTAATCCACTTTCTCAAATAGCTCAAGCTATGACAGGATTACAATCAACTGCAGCTGCAGCAGAACGTGTATTTGAATTTTTAGATGAAGAAGAAATGACTAGAGAGAAAAAATCTAAATTATTAGATAAAAGCAAAGTAAAGGGAAGTATTGAATTTAAAAATGTTAAATTTGGATATAATCCTGATAGAGTAATTATAAAAGATTTTAATGCAAAAGCTAAACCTGGACAAAAAGTTGCCATAGTTGGACCTACAGGGGCAGGTAAAACTACAATGGTAAATTTACTTATGAAGTTTTATGAAATAAATTCTGGAGATATTATAATAGATGGAGTTAATACAAAAGATTTATCTAGAGAAGAAATACATGATTTATTTATAATGGTATTACAAGATACTTGGTTATTTGATGGTACAGTAGGAGAAAACATTAGATATAACAAGAAAAATGCAAGTGATGAAGAAGTATGGAAAGCATGTAAGACTGTGGGGATAGATCACTTTATTAAAACGTTACCTGGAGGATTAAATTCTAAAGTTACTGATAATGATACAATTAGTCAAGGACAAAAACAGTTACTTACAATTGCTCGTGGTATGATAAAAGATGCACCATTCTTAATATTAGATGAAGCTACTTCTAATGTAGATACAAGAACAGAAGAGTTAGTACAAAAAGCTATGGATAAATTAACTGAAGGTAGAACTAGTTTTATAATAGCTCATAGATTATCTACTATTAAAAATGCAGATTTAATATTAGTAATGAATGAAGGTAATATAATAGAACAAGGAACACATGATGAATTAATAAAACAAAATGGTTTCTATGCAGATTTATATAATTCACAATTTGAATTATAATAAATGGAGGTATTTCTATGATTATAATGTTTATTGGGCCATCTAGTAGTGGTAAAGATTATTTTTATAATAAAGTTTTAGAAAAATATAATTTAGAACCTATAGTATTATATACAACTAGACCAAAAAGAAGAGGAGAAGTAGAAGGTAAAGAATATCACTTTATAGATAAAGATACTATGGATAAATTAGATAGTGATAATAAACTAGTAGAAAGAAGAGATTATGATACAGCTCATGGAATATGGAGTTATGCTACTAGGGGAGACGATATTGATAAAAATAAGACTTATTTAGTTATTAATACTTGGGAAGGATATATTGATTATGTTAATTATTTTGGTAAAGAAAGTATTTATCCATTTTACTTTGAGTTAGATCAAGATATTAGATTTGAAAGAGCTTTTTTAAGAGAAAAGGAACAGAAGTATAAAAAATATATGGAACTATGTAGAAGATTTATTGCAGATCTAGAAGATTTTTCTAAAGATAAACTAAATAAATATAAACCTATAATTATAGATAATAGTGGTAGTATAGAAAATACTATGGAACAAATTGATTTAAATATTAAAAAAATAATAAATAAGGATTCATAAAATAAAAATATGTGCTATAATTTATTTATATAGGAGTGTGGTAGTATGAAGAATAATTTTTGTTCTAATTGTGGAACTAAACTAAAAGCAGGAGTAAAGTTTTGTCCTGAATGTGGAACTAAAATAGGAGGAACTAAATCAAGTAAAAAAACAGAATCTAAAGAAGAAAAGAAAGAAGCTACAAGTAGTAATAAAACTGTCATAGGTATAATCATTGCAGTAGCTGCAGCAGTAGTTCTAATTATTAGTATTATAACTGGTATAGCAATACATAATCATAATAAACAAAAAGAATTTAAAGAGGATGTTACTAGTTTAAAAAGTGATATATTTAAATCATTCCAAGATGC
Source organism: Bacilli bacterium (assembly GCA_017406955.1). Classification (GTDB taxonomy): domain Bacteria; phylum Bacillota_I; class Bacilli_A; order RF39; family UBA660; genus CAJMSU01. The sequence goes on from JAFQXM010000007.1 coordinate 272,002, forward strand.
TGAATTAGTAGGAAATCAATTATCTATAAACTTATATGTATATACAGCTACTAGTACAAATAAATATGCTAGATATAAAACTGTAGATGATGCAATTAGTTCAGCTATGACTACTAAAACTAGTGAAGTTGCTAAAGTAAATAGTGAGAAACCAGGGTTAGAAAAAAGATATAAAGAACTTATGGATTCTGATGTTAAGGAAAATGAAAAAATAAAAGATATTAAAGATGATTTAAAAGATGTATATAATGCATATCAAGATGTATATAAAGCAGCAATTAAACCAGCAGGAACACCTACAAGTATGATGCAAGATTATAAAGAAGCAAGAGCTAATTTCACTATTAAATATTCAGCACTTAATCAATTATTAAAAGAATAAAAAAACATATTTTAAAATATGTTTTTTATTTTATCTTATTTAACAATTGTTTTAAGAATTGTACTGATACTTTAGAACGTTCTTCTACAAAGTCATCAAAATTTATATGATTATTAGCTTCTTTATTAGGGGAGTCTGATATGGATCTAATTACTAAGAATGGAATATTAGATAAATAACAAGTTTGCGCAATAGCTGCTCCTTCCATTTCTACACATAAAGCATTAAATTTATTATTTATTTTTTCTCCCATTGCTAGTTCAGTTACAAATATATCTCCAGATGCAATAGTACCTAAATGTACTTTGCTATCTATTTTAATATCTTTAGCTAATTTAACTAAATAAGGGTCACAATCCATATAAACACCTACATTAGGTATATGGCCTCTTTTATGATCAAAGATTTTTAAATCAAAGTCATGTTGAACAAGCTTTTCTCCAACAACAACATCATATATATTAACATATTTACTAACACTACCTGCAACACCAATATTTATAATACAATCCATTTCTAATTTATCAATAAGTATTTGCGCACATCTAGCAGCATTAACTTTACCAACACCACATTGTACTAAGATACATGTCTTATCCTTATATTTACATTCATAAAAGTCTAAATCAAATATTTTAAATTCATTAATAACTTCAAATTCTTTTAAAGCAGCATTTAATTCTTCTTTCATTGCGACTATTAAACCAATTCTATTCATAATATCACTTCCTGATAATATTTTATATGTTTATAACAAAAAAGTAAATAAATTAATATAGTTATTATTAATATTTATAGATTTTTTAGTTTTAATGATAATAATATAATTGAAGGAGGTTATATTATTAATGGTTATCAAAATGAATATGAAATAATTACATATTTAAATGGTAAAAGAAAAAAGGAGGTTCATATACTATTCCAAGAATTATTAGAAACTTTGTATCCTAATATTCAAGATGATGATTTAATAACTGCTAAAAAATATGGAAGATATGCGAAAAGTGATATGGTTATTGAAGTTAATGGAATAAAGAAAGGTATAAGTATAAAATGTGGTGCTAAAAACTCAGTGCATGTAGAAAAAGTATATAAATTTATTAATGTTATTGATAAGTTGAGATTTAAATATTCGAATGAATTATCAAAATATTTATATTCTGATGGATCTAACAATAATACTGGCAGAAATAGAATTACTACGACTGAATATAAACAAAATCATAAAGATGAAATAAAGTTAATAAATAGTAATTTAAATAATAGAAAGATACTTGAAAAGTTAGTGTATAGATTTTTAATTTGTGCGGATGTTAATTATAAGGTTAAAGTAGATGCATTTATATATGGTACTGTATATGATTTTATGTGGTGTACTAAAGAGGAGGCAATAAACTACTTGTTGGTAAATTCTGATTTTGATTCTACAGGGGTACATACTAGCAAATTATTTATTCAATTGTGGAATAAAAATATTAATCATAATCCTAAATATGAATGGTGTAGAGAATATATTCAAGTAAAATGGTACAGTTTATTTGACGATATTATCCAGATTATGTGTCTTAGAAAATAATTTAGTACTAGTATATTCCAAGATAACTACGGGAGAGTATAAAAAAAGAACTCATCGTTTGATAAGTTCTTTTATTTATAAATTGGAGCGGATGAGGAGAATCGAACTCCCGTAGTTAGCTTGGAAGGCTAAGGTTCTACCATTAAACTACATCCGCATATAAATTTTAATCGAACCTTAGCTCGACTAAATAAAGTAGACAATAACAATTATACTAAATATAAATATAATGTCAAGTTTTTTTAATAAAACTTTTAATTTTATAATATTTATAATATACTAATTACAGGTGATAGTATGAAAATATTAGCTAGTGATTTTGATAAAACATTATATATTGATGATGAAGATAAATTAAATAGAAATATTGAAGCTATTAAAAAGTTTATTATTAATGGTAACTTATTTTGTATTATTACAGGTAGAAATTATTCTAATTTAAAAGAACTTCTTAAGAAATATAATATACCTTATAGTTATTTAATATGCCAAGATGGGGCAAAAATATACAATAATATGGATTATTCTATAAATACTATATTATTAAATAGTAATGATGTAGAAAAAATATGTAAGTTATTAGAAAGTAAGGATTATCCTTATTATTTAGATGATGGATATAATATTACTAATAACTATGATGATTGTGTAAAGGTAGTTATAGAATGTAGTGATAAAGAAAAGGGTAAAAAGATAGTTGATTATATTAAGGAAAATATAGATGTTTATGTTTATATGAGTAGTAAACATGTGAATATAGTAAGTAGAGAAGTTAATAAATCTAATAGTTTAAAGAAATTAGCAGAATTAGAAAACCTCAACATTAATGATATTTATGTTATAGGTGATGATATTAATGATATGGAAATGCTTAAAGATTTTAAAGGAGCAGTTATGAAAGGGCATTCTAAAGATTTAGATAATACTTATAAAAAAGAATATAATTATTTATATGAATATATAGAGGAATTAATGAAAAATTAATTCTTTTTTTCATATTATTTAATATGAGTGATTTTTTATTTAATTTAATAACTAATTATGGATATTTTGGTATGTTTATAGGGATGATTCTAGAAGCAGTAATAATTATAATACCTAGTGAAGCAATACTTGCTACATCCGGAATACTTGCGAGTCAAGGTATATTTACTGTATGGGGAGCATTTCTTACAGGTCTTTTAGGTAGTGTTTTTTGTGCAGTAGTAATTTATTTTATGGGATATTTTGGAGGTAGACCATTTATAAAAAAGTTTGGTAAATATTTTTTTATGAAGGAAAGTGATTTAGATAAATCAGATTCTTGGTTTAATAAATATGGTATGTTTGGAGCTCTAATAGGTAGAAACTTTCCAATTATTAGAACACTTATATCATTACCAATAGGAATATTAAGATTACCTTTTTTAAAATTTTTAATTTATACAACTATTGGTTCTATTCCTTGGACTATATTATTTGTATATTTAGGATATGCTTTAGGTAATAGTTGGATATTAGTAAATACAAAGATATCATATTTAAAAATACCTATTAGAATATTATTAGGGTTATTAATAATAACTTATTTTTATAGAAAGATAAAGTCTAAATATAATTTGAAAAAATAATTGGTTTATGTTATAATATGGGACGTATTTGTGAAGGGGGTTATATTATGGATACAAAAAATGTTAAATTAAGAATGAAAAATATTAAAAATAGTTTAGGAGCAGTATCTCTATCTATAGTTTTAGGTACTATGTCTTTAGGAGGATTAACTGGTTGTTCTAAAGATGGTAAGTTTAAATCTGATTATAGTAGTACAGTTTATTCTGTGGATAAATCTGATGATCAAAAGGCTTTTGAAAATATAAGGTTTATAAACTCTGATTATGATAGTAATGAGAATAAAATTGATGATAAATATGCTAATTATGATAGATATATTGATTTTAATAAGATTAAAAAGTTTGTAGATTTTGGTTATGATTATACTAATAAGAATTTAGATTATGTATATCCATATAAAACTTGTAATTATCAAAGTCATAATTTTGAAAAAGATAAAATCAAAACTTTTAAAAATGGTAATAGAAAATATTCAACTATGTCTACTGCTATGTTTATTGGTAATGGTGTTATGTATTTACCAAGATCACTTAAATGGGCAGAAGATAAGTTTGGACCTGTTTTACATGATCATAATGTAGATCAACTAGTTGAAATGGAATATCTTGCAGGTGCAAATGGTAATTTATATATGCATTATGAATATACAGTTGCTGCTAGAAAAAGAATGAATGCACCTGGAAATGTAGATGGTAGTTATATTAAAAAGTATGGATTACCTAAAGATATTAAAAAAGGTGATTATATACATTATGAAGCATTATATTTATATAATCCAGAAAAAAGTAAATTTATAACTATTTGCGATAAACAAACAGGTATTGGAAGCAAAGAAATAAATGTTACTGAAAAAGTATTTAATAATTATGATGATGTAATTAAACCAATTACTAATAAAAAAGAAAAATCAGAAAGTGAATCTTTTGATAGTAATACTGAATTTAAAGAATTCATTTATGATAAAGGACAAGTTAAACAAAAAGTTAAAGTTAAATAAAATACTAGCTACTAGTATTTTTTTTTATATTGTGATATAATGAGTTGCGGTTAATTAGAGGTGGAAGTATGAAAAAAAGAAATGTTGCGATAATTGCGCATGTTGATCATGGTAAGACAACTTTAGTAGATGGTATATTAAAATCTTCTGGTATGTTTAGAGATAATGAAGATATGTCTAATATATCAATGGATTCAAATGATTTAGAAAAAGAACGTGGTATTACTATTTTAGCTAAGACTACGGCTTTAGATTATAAAGATTATAGAATTAATATCCTAGATACTCCAGGACATGCTGATTTTGGTGGAGAAGTAGAACGTATTATGAAGATGGTTGATGGAGTATTACTAGTTGTAGATGCTTATGAAGGGGCTATGCCTCAAACTAGATTTGTTTTAAAGAAAGCTTTTGAAGCTGGAGTTAAACCTATTGTAGTTATTAATAAGGTCGATAAAGAAAGTGCTAGATGTCCTGAAGTTTTAGATGAAGTATTAGATTTATTTATAGAGTTAGGGGCAGATGACGATCAGTTGGATTTTAAAGTATTATATGCTAGTGCTCTAAATGGAACTTGTTCTTTAAGTGAAAATTTAAGTACTCAGACTCCAGGATTTGAAGAAGTCCTAGATTTAATTGTCGAAGAAATACCTGAACCAAAAGGAGATATAAACAGTCCATTACAATTTCAACCAGCACTACTAGATTATAATGAATTTGTAGGTAGAATTGGTATTGGTAAAGTTCATAATGGAAAGATTAAAACAGGTAGTATGGTTACTTGTTCTAGATTAGATGGATCTACTAAAGAGTTTAGAATTCAAAAATTATTTGGTTTTTATGGATATAAAAGAATAGAAATAGAAGAAGCTGAAGCAGGAGATATCGTCGCAGTAGCGGGACTATCTGATATATCAGTAGGAGAAACTTTATGTAATAGTGATAATATCATACCTTTACCAAAACTTCATATAGATGAACCAACATTACAAATGACATTTGGTACTAATTCATCTCCATTTGTAGGTAGAGATGGTAAAATAGTTACTGCTCGTAAGATAGAAGAAAGATTAAATAGAGAAACTCAAAGAGATGTAAGTCTTAAAGTAGAACAAGCTACTAATGAATCATTTTTAGTTAGTGGTAGAGGAGAATTACATTTAAGTATTTTAATAGAAAATATGAGAAGAGAAGGCTATGAATTAGAAGTTTCTAAACCTAAGGTAATTATTAAAGAAATAGATGGAGTAAAACATGAACCATATGAAGAATTACAAATAGATGTTCCTGAAGATAGTGTAGGTTCTGTTATAGAACAATTAGGACTACGAGGAGCTAAGATGGAAAATATGACTAATATGGAAGGACAAACAAGACTTTTATATACTATTCCATCTCGTGGATTAATTGGTTTTTCTACTGATTTTATGACTTTAACTAAAGGTTATGGAATAATGTTTCATACTTTTAAAGAATATATGCCCTATGAAAATGTTGAAGTAGGAGAAAGAAAATTAGGAGTACTTGTTTCTATGGAAAATGGTAATTCTACTGCTTATTCTATTGGTAACTTAGAAGATAGAGGTACTATGTTTATTGAACCAGGTACTGAAGTATATGAAGGTATGATAGTAGGTGAATGTAATAAAGATAATGACTTGGCCGTTAATGTTGTTAAAGGAAAACAATTAACTAATACACGTGCTGCCGGAAGTGATCATACAGTAGTATTAAAAAGACCTCGTCCTATTACTTTAGAATATGCACTTGATTATATAAATTCTGATGAGTTAGTAGAGATAACTCCTAATAATATTCGTCTAAGAAAAAAGATTTTAAATACTGAAGAACGTAAGAAATTTGATGCTAAAAATAGAAAATAGAAAAAAACAGCTAAAATTAGTTGTTTTTAATTGCTATTTAGTTAAGTTTTATTATATAATGGGTTTAGGGTAGAGGCGATTTTTATGACAAAGAACAAAACTAAAAAATCAAAGCAAGAATCACTTGAGTTAACAAAAACTTTAGTTTTAAATTTTAACGAAGTAGAAAAAGTTGCTAAATATGAAAAAAAGACTAGTAAGAAACCAGCTATTATAATCGCAATAATAGGAATATTCGCAATTGTTTCAGGATTAATATATCCTGGTATATATTCTTTAACTCATAAAGAAAAACAAAAAGTTACTAGTTTTAGAAAAAATGAAAAAAATAAGGTTATTAATAAATTAATTTGTACCAAAAACTCTACAAATGATGAAGAAAAAATAACTAAGAATGAAACTATAACACTAAACTTTAAAAAGAATAAGCTAACTAATTATAATAAAAATTTAACTTATAGAACTACTAGTAATAATTTAAAAGAAACACCAAAAGCTATTACTGAGTTAGATAATAAAATGAATGGAGTAAATGAAAATATTATTCCTGGATATAAGTTAACTATAAGTAAAAATAAAACAAGAAAAATTATAAGTGAATATAATTTGAAATTAGTAGTTAATTTAAAAGAATTTGATAATTCAAAATTAACTGATAAACATAAAGAAAATGAGTACTTAAATGTTGTCTACAAATATAAGGATACAGCTATTAAAGTTAGAGATAATTTAATTAAATCAGGATATACTTGTAATTAATAAAAAAATAAAACTGCATATATTATGCAGTTTTTTGACCCTTTAATAAAGTTCTTTTTTCTTTAGTTGAAATTCTTACTTTAGTACCATCTTCTAGTCTATGTACTTGAAGATTTAATTTTTGTCTTTTTTTAGTTGCGTTCATCGCATGTGATCTCATATTTTTAACATTACCTTTTCTTTGTGATGCGTTAACTGCCATAATATCCCTCCTTCGGTTTCCTCTCGCTTTATAACTTTACCATAAAAGCATTGTAAAGTCAAACAAAAACATTGTAAAACTTATTTTTTTTAAAACTATTTGTAGTATAATATATGTATTAATATAGGTGATTATAATGATAAAAAATTTAAATATAAGAAGAAAGAAGAAATTTTTTAAAGGTGCTATCTTCGGACTAGTATTAACCGCAATAGGTGGTACAGGTGTATATAAATGGAAGGATAATGAAGACAAAGTCGTTTTAAATGCTAAAGACGATACTACAATTCATCAATTAGCTAAAAAGTTAAACTATGATGAAGATGAGTTAAGAGATTTAAATGATGATATTGAAAATGGTATTAGAAGAGGACAAGAATTTACCATTAGATTAAGTGATTTAAAGAAAACAGACTATAAAGATTATAAAATAAAGAAGAAAGATACTTTATCTAAAATATCTGCTAAATTTGGTATTAATACAGATTCTTTAGAGAAATTTGATGATAGATTAGAAAGTGATGAAGAGTTAAGTAAACATATTGGAGAAAAAGTATCTTTATTTAAAAGAAATGAACCAAAAATTAGAACTGTTAAATATGTAGTTAAAAGTGGAGATAATTTAATAGGTATTGTTAATAATATTAACAAATATTTAGATAAGAAAGTATCCCTAGAAAGTGTTTTAGAACAAAATAAATTAAAGTCTGGTAGTGTAATATATCCAAATCAAAAATTAAAAATAACTGTTATGGCTACTAAACATGAAGTTAAACAAATAAAAAAACATAATAATAAGAAAATAGTATCCAAAAATTTAAATGTTATTAAAGGTAAAGATGAAATAGAAAAGAAATATGGTAAATTACGTGGTATAGATATTAGTTCTCATAATGAAGTAGATTGGGAGAAGTTAAATAAGTCGGGAGATATTGATTTTGTTATTTTAAGACTATTTGATGGATATAATATGGATTATAATGAAGAGTCAAAAGATGGGACATTAGGTAGATTAAATAAAATAGATTCTAAATTTTTTAAAAATGCAGAAATGTGTAAAAAATATAATATTCCATTTGGTATATATACATATACAAGAGCTACCACAGAAAAACAAGCTGAAATAGAAGCTAATAAAGTTGTTAATATTTTATCAAAAGCTGATATAAGACCAACTTATCCAATATATTATGATGTTGAGTCTCAAGCAAGTGAACCATTAAAAAATAAGAAAGGAAAACTTGTCTCATCAGTAGATTATATTAGAAATAATCCTGATCAAATAATTGCTAACTTTAAAGCTTATGCTGATGTATTAGAATCAAATAATTATTATTGTGGACTTTATACTAATAATTCTGCTATTAATAATATAGATCCAACAGGAGATAAACTAAAAGAATATACTATTTGGTATTCTAGATATACAGGATATGAAAATTCATTTTCTGATAATGTTGTTATGAAGGATAATTATAAAGGAAATATAGGAATGTATCAATTTACATCACAAGGTAGAGTAAAAGGTGTAAAGGGATATGTAGATTGTAATTATTGTAAAATTGATTATAGTAAAATTATTAAGAAATTAGGTATGAATAAACCTATAAAAAAAGAAGAAGAAAAAACAAAACATTAATTATATACAAAGTATCTTGTATAGTTACTTTGTATTTTTTGTGGTAAAATATAAGAAAGGAGGGATATTATGTATACACCATTATATAATAAGAGTAATTATACACTACTTTCTAGTTTATTAAAATTAGATGATATTATTAAGTATGCTAAAGATAATAACCTTCCATCTATTGCCTTAACTGATACTAATATGTATGGAGTTATGGAATTTATTAAGAAATGTAAAAGTAATAATATTAAACCAATTATAGGTCTAGATTTATTACTTAAAGATTTTAATGTAGTAGTATATGCTAAAGACTATGAAGGATATAAATCATTAATTAAATTATCTACTATTCAAAATGAAAGAGTAGTAGAAGGTAAAGATTTAAAGAAATATAATAAAAACATCATTGGAATAGTACCATTTAAATATAGAGATAAGTATAAAGATTTATCTAAAATATACAGTGAATTATATTTAGGATATTCTAATAAACAGGAAGAAAAAGAAACACTTATACTTACTAAAAATGTAGTATTCTTTAGAGAAAGTTTGTATTTATATAAAAGTAATGTCGAAATATTACCTTATTTATATAGAATTAGAGATTCTAAAACTATAAGTGATGAAATCTCTTATGAAGTAGAAGATCATGAATTAAAAATAAATGATATTTTATCATTAAGTGATAATTTAGGTCTTGTTAATAGTATAAAAATAAGTGATTCTTGTAATTTAGAGTTTCCTAAAACTACTAATTTACTTCCTATATATGAATGTGATGATCCAGCTAAATATTTATTTGAATTATCAAAAGCAGGACTTTCTAAAAGATTAGGGGGTAATATTCCTGACGATTATAAAAAAAGACTTAGCTATGAATTAAACATTATTAATGATATGGGATTTCCTAATTATTTTTTAGTAGTGTATGACTTTATTAAGTTTGCGAAAAAAAATAAAATATTAGTTGGTCCAGGTAGAGGTAGTGCGGCAGGATCTTTAGTATCTTATTCTTTAGGTATTACTGATATTGATCCTATAGAATATGATTTATTATTTGAAAGATTCCTAAATCCCGAAAGAAAAACTATGCCTGATATAGATACTGATTTTCCTGATGATAAAAGAGATGAAGTAATTAATTATGTAGTAGAAAAATATGGAAAGAAACGTGTATCTGGAATAGTTACTTTTGGTACTTTAGGAGCTAAACAAGTATTAAGAGATGTTGCTAGAGTTTTAAATATTCCAAACTATAAAGTAGATGGATTATCTAAATTTATTCCAGCTTTTACTAAAGATAAGTTAAAAGATTTTTATAAGAAAAATAAAGTATTTAAAACTAGAATAGATAGTGATGAGTTATTATCTAAGATGTTTGATATTGCAGTAAGAATAGAAGGATTTCCTAGACATACTTCATCACATGCAGCTGGTATTGTAATGAGTAGAGTAGATTTAGATGAAGTTATTCCTCTTACTATTAGTGAAGGAATGTATTTAACAAGTTATTCTATGGAATATTTAGAAGATTTAGGTCTATTAAAGATGGATTTCTTAGGATTAAAGAATTTAACTATTATTAATAATATTATTTCTGATATAAAAGAAATATATAATGAAGAAATAGACTTTAATAAAATACCTCTTGATGATAAAAAAACTTTAAAAATATTTGAAGAAGCTAATACTAATGGAATATTTCAATTTGAATCTACTGGTATGAGAAATTTCTTAAGAAATTTAAGACCTAATACTTTTGAAGATGTATTTTCAGCAATTGCTCTTTTTAGACCAGGGGCAGCAATTAACATAGATTCATATATTAGAAGAAGACATGGTAAAGAAAAAGTAACTTATTTGGATCCATCATTAGAACCAATTACTAAAAATACTTATGGTATTTTAATATATCAAGAACAAATAATGCAACTGGCTAATATATATGCAGGATATTCGTTAGGAGAAGCTGACATCTTAAGACGTGCTATGTCAAAAAAGAAAGTTAGCTTACTAAAAAGTGAAGAAGAGAAATTTATTAAGAAGAGTGTAGAAAAAGGTCATGATAAAAATCAAGCTAAGAAATTATTTGACTTAGTCTTAAATTTTGCAGGTTATGGATTTAATAGAAGTCATTCTGTAGCTTATTCTATAATTGCTTATAAAATGGCTTATTTAAAGAGTCATTATAAAACAGTATTTTTCTCTAATTTATTAACTAATGTTATTGGAAGTGAGTCTAAAACTCATGAATATATTATGGAAGCTAAAGCTAATGGTATTGAAGTAGAGAAACCTAATATAAATAAAAGTAGTAATAGATATGTAGTTAGTGATAATAAGATAATATATCCTGTATCTAATATTAAATCTATTGGTACTGTAGTAGCTTCTGCAATATTAAAAGCAAGAAGCAATGGAGAATTTGTTGATATCTATGATGCTTTTAGTAGATTATATATTGCAGGACTTGGTAAAAAGAATTTAGAAACTCTAATATGGGCTGATACTTTTAGTAGTTTTGGTATAAATAGGGCTACTTTAATCTATAACTTAGATAGCTTATTTAACTATGCAGAACTAACTAAAGATATAGAACCTGATTTAGTAATGAGACCAGATATAGAGAAACAAAAAGATTTTGAAGACAGTTATTTATTAGAAAAAGAAAAAGAAGTATATGGATTCTATTTATCACATCATCCAACTACTGCATATATAAAAGATAATAAGTACTGTATACAGTTAAAAGATATAGATAAATACTTCTCTAAACAAGTAGATTGTTTAATACTAGTAGATAAAGTAAAAGTTATTGATACTAAAAAGAAAGATAAGATGGCTTTTATTACTGGAAGTGATGAAACTGCTAGAGTAGATTTTACTTTATTTCCTAAAACTTATAATCTATATTCTAATATTGAAAGAGGAGATTTATTAAAAGTTAGAGGTAAAGTAGAAAAAAGATTAAATAAATATCAAATTATAGTAGAAAAAATAAAATATTTAAAAGAAAAGGATAAAAAAGATGAAGGATAAAGAAAAAGTATATAGTGTTGCAGCTATACTACTCATAATAGACCAACTGGTTAAATTACTAATTAAAACTAAAATGAAATTATTAACAGAAATAAGCATAATACCTAATTTCTTTTCTATATATTATGTAGAAAATAGGGGAGCTGCTTTTTCTATATTGAATGGTAAAGTATATATATTTATAATAGTAGCTTTTATATTATTATTCTTATTAGATAGATATTTAAAAGAAGAAAAGTTTAATAAACTTAGTATTATATCTTTAGGTATTATTATTGGAGGAATAGTAGGTAATCTAATAGATAGATTATTATATCACTCTGTAATAGATTATTTATCTTTTAATATATTTGGTTATAATTTTGCAGTTTTTAATATCGCAGATATTGGTATAACAGTAGGGTGTTTTCTATATATAATTGAACTTATTAGGAGGAGTATAAATGAAAATAAAAGTAGAAGTAGAAAAAAAAGAAAGAGTTGATAAATATTTATCAGAAGAATTAGATCTTTCTCGTAGTAAGATTCAAAGACTTATTAAAGATGAATTAGTCTTAGTAAATGATAAAGTTATTAGTAATAATTATAAAGTTAAAGATAAAGATATTATAGAAGTTAAAGATGAATTGGATTTTGATATCAATATAGAGCCTGAGGATATAGATATAGATGTAGTATATGAAGACGATGATTTATTAGTTATTAATAAAGAAAGTGGTATGGTAGTTCATCCTGCACCTGGTCATTATTCTCATACTTTAGTAAATGCATTACTTTATAAATTTAATATTGAAAGTAAAGATAAAATAAGACCTGGTATAGTACATAGATTAGATAAAGATACTAGTGGATTAATGTTAGTTGCGAAGAATGAAAAGACTCATGAGTACTTAAGTGAAATGATTTCTAAAAAAGAAGTTGATCGTCATTATTTAGCTATTGTAGATGGAGTAATTACTCATGATACAGGTACAATAGATGCACCTATTGGAAGAGATATAAATAATAGACAAAAGATGGCTGTTACTGATATTAATTCTAAAGAGGCTATTACTAATTTTAAAGTATTAGAAAGATTTGATAATAATACATTACTGGAGTGTATTTTAGAGACAGGTAGAACTCATCAAATAAGAGTACATTTATCTTATATAAATCATCCTGTTAATAATGACCCTCTATATGGAAGAGGTAAAGCTACTTCTTTTGGACAAATGTTACATTCTAAAAGTATAAAATTTATTCATCCAATAACAAAAAAAGAATTATTTTTTGAAGTAGATCCTCCAAAAGAGTTTACAGAAAAACTAGAAAATTTAAGAACAGATACAACCAATTAGGTTGTTTTTTTATAAATATAAAAAATAAGTAGAAAAATGGCATATTTTTAATTACTATTTTCTTTAATTATGTTATAATTTTAAATAGGAGAGTGTGTTTTATGAAGAAGATGATGAAAAAATTTACAAACAGTTTTGATAATATTACTAAATACTACAACTTCTTGATAACTAAAACAAAAAAACATGAATATGTTGGCATTGTCAATGAGTGGTTAATAGATAACTATTATTTACTTGTAGAACACAAAAATGAATTATTGCGTACTAAAAACAAATTTAAAAAAAGTAGTAAAAATCTTAATGAGCATTACTATTATTTAAGAAATATAGTTCATAAAAAATATTACAATGTAGATTTTAAATATTTAGTAGAAGAATTAAAAAAATATCAAAAAGATAATAATGAAGTATATACATATAAAGAATTAAGAATAATTATTCCATTATTAATTATTATTTATACAGAAAAACTTAATAAAATATGTATAGAAGAATATAAAAAATTCTCAGATAAAGAAAAAATAGAATCTATTATTAATAAGTCAGATAGATTATCTTTAAAATCATTTATAGATGATAGTTTTGATGTTAAAAATAATATTAATTATATATATGAATTAAATAATCAATTATATAAAGTAGAAAACAATAATAAAATATTTAAAGAATTAAATGAATATTTAGAAAGTAATGATATAAGTATTAAAGGTATTATTAATGAGGAATTACAAAATAAAATAGATAATAACTTAGTTATTTCTAATATATTTAATAATTTTAAAGAATTCTTTGAAATAAATGAAGAAGATTTATTCTCTAAAGTATCAGAGACTGAAAAATTATTCTTAAAAGATTCTGTTTATAAAAAGATGACTGATGAATCTAAAAAAATGTATAGAGAAAAATTATTAGTCTTAGCTAAAAAACATAGAAAAGGAGAATATCACTATTTAAAGAATATTTTTGATAGTAAAGAACATATTGGTTATAAACTATTTAAAGAACAAAAGAATACCCTAAGAACTATATCTTATATTTTCTTGTTATTTGTACTTACTACTTTAGTATCAGGATTTTTATCTTTATATTTTATTAAATGGAAAGTATTAGGATTTATAATCTTATTTATACCAGTAAGTCAATTAATAGTTCAAATAGTTAATGAAATATTAATAAATAAAGTAAGTATTAAAGAAATACCTAAATTAGATTTTTCTAAAGGTATTCCTGAAGATGAAAGAACTATGGTAGTAATACCTACTATTATTTCTGATACTGAAAAAGTAAAAGAAATATTTGATGTATTGGAATCTTTCTATCTTGTTAATAAAACAGATAATTTATATTTTACATTACTTGGAGATGTAAAAGCTAGTAATAAAAAGAACTTAAAAATAGATTCAGAAATATCTAAATATGGTAAGAAATATGCAGATAGTTTAAATAAAAAATATAAAAAAGATATTTTCTATTTCATATATAGAAAACGTATTTGGAATGCTAAAGAAAATAGTTATTTAGGATACGAAAGAAAAAGAGGAGCTTTACTTCAATTTAATCAAATACTATTAAATCAAGAAATTGATGAAGATAAATATTTTAATGTAAATACTCTTAGTAATAATAAATTAAATATTAAATATGTTATTACATTAGATTCAGATACTAAACTATTACTTAATTCAGCTATTAACTTAGTAGGAGCTATGGCACATCCAATGAATAAACCAATTTATAATAGTGAAGGTACTAAAGTTATAAAAGGTTATGGTATCATGCAGCCTCGTGTTAATGTTGATATAGAGTCTACTAATCAAAGTTTATATAGTCAAATATTTGCTGGTATTGGAGGATTTGATACATACTCAGCTATTATGCCTAATGTCTATCAAGACTCTTTCTATGAAGGAAGTTTTGTAGGTAAAGGAATATATGATATAAGAGCAGTTGATAAAGTTTTAAGTAATGCGTTCCCAGATAACTTAATTTTATCTCATGATTTATTAGAAGGTAATTATTTAAGATGTGGTTATGTTTCTGATGTAGAATTAATTGGAGACTTTCCAGCTAAATTTTTAGTAGATGTATCTCGTCATCATAGATGGGCTAGAGGAGATGTCCAAATAATTGGCTGGCTTAAAAGAAAAGTTTTAAATAAAGACAATAAGAAAGTTAAAAATCCAATTAATTTATTAGGAAAATATAAAATATTAGATAATATATTAAGAATGTTCTTAAACCCAATGTTATTATTAATACTTATATTAGCATTCACTCTTGATAAAGAAACTTCTTATTTATGGTTTTTATTAGTAGTAATGGAAATTGCTATATCAATAATATTCTTCTTAAGAAGTAAGATTAATAAAAAGAATAAAGATGTAAAAGAAGTATATTATAAGAAATTTTATATAGGTGGAAAAAGTATAATATCAAGAGCATATATAGTATTTTCAACTATTCCATTCTATACAAAATTATATATGGATGCTTTCTTTAGAACTTTATATAGGTTATTAATAAGTCATAAAAACTTACTTAATTGGACAACGGCAGAAGAAGTAGAAAAAACAGTTGATGGAAGCCTACTTAATTATATAAAAGTATTTACAATTAACTTTATAGTAGCAATCTTATTTATAATAATAGGATTTGTAACAGTAAATCCTTTAGCGTATATTGTAGCTTTTATCTTTATAACAGGTCCGTTTGTAACACATCATGTATCTAAAGAACTAGATCATAGTAACTTAGATCTAAAGACTAAAGATATAGATAATTTAAGACATTTAGCTTATAGAACATGGAAATATTTTGATGATAACTTATCAAAAGAAAATAACTTCCTAATATCTGATAATTATCAAGAAAATAGAGAAGAAAAATTTGATCATAGAACATCACCAACCGCAATAGGATTCTCTCTAACATCAGTAATTAGTGCTTATGAATTAGATTTCATTGACAAAAAGAAAACATTATATTTATTAGAAAATATCTTAAAATCAATTAATTCATTAAAAAAATGGCATGGGCATTTATATAATTGGTATAATATAAAAACTAAAAAACCATTATATCCATACTTTGTCTCAACAGTAGATTCTGGAAACTTAATTGCGTCAATAGTAGTTGTTAGAGAGTTTTTAAATAAGAACGATGAAACTAAATTAGTAGAGTTATGTGATAAATTAATAAAGAACGCTAACTTTAAAAAATTATATACTAAAAAGAATGTCTTTAGTATTGGATATGATGAAAATGAAGGTAAATTATCTGAATATAACTATAATAAATTCGCTAGTGAATCACGCCTTACTAGTTATTTAGCTATTAGTTTAGGAGAAGTTCCTAGTAAACATTGGTTCTGTTTAGATAAATCTTTGGCTCTTCATAAGGGTCATAAAGGATTAATCTCTTGGAGTGGAACATCATTTGAATATTATATGCCATTATTATTTATGAGAAATTATCCTAATACATTATTAGATGAAGCATATCATTTTGCTTATAATTGCCAAAAAGAATATATGCATTCAGTAGATTCTAGATTGCCATGGGGAATTTCAGAAGCAGCTTATAATGAATTAGATAATTCACAAAACTATAAATATAGGTCATTTTCAACTCCATATTTAAAAGCTAAAGAAGATAAAGAAAACAGAATAGTACTATCACCATATGCTTCATTAATCGCAATTGATTTATTCCCAAAAGAAGTATATGAAAATGTATTAAAATTCAATAAACTAGATATGTATTCTAAGTATGGTTATTATGAGTCATATGACTATGATAATAAAGGTGTAGTAAAAGCTTACTTTGCCCATCATCAAGGAATGTCTTTACTTGGAATAACTAATTATTTAAAGAAAGAAGTAATAAAAGATTTATTCCATTCTAATGTTAATATTAGAACTTTTGAATTACTATTAAAAGAAAAAGTACAAATAAAAACAAGTATTGATATGAAAATGTTAGATTATAAAAAATATAATTATAACAAAGAAGCAATTGAAAATGATATCAGAGTATATAATTATATTTCTTACTTACCAGAGATGACAGTTTTATCTAATAAAAAATATTCACTTATGATGAATGATAGAGGAAATAGTTTCTCAAGGTATAGAACATTACAACTAAACAGATATCGTAAAGTAACAGAACAAGATTATGGTATGTTTATGTTTATTAAAGATGTAAAAGATAATAAAGTATGGTCTAATACATTTTCACCAATAAATATAAAGCCAGAAAAATATGAAGTAGTATTCGCATCAGATAAAATAAAATATTTAAGAAGAGATGATGAAATAACTACAAAAACAGAAGTAGTTGTATGTAAAAATCATCATGCAGAAATTAGAAAAATATCATTTAAAAATGATACAGATGTTGATAAAGAATTAGAATTAACTACTTATACAGAACCTATTCTTTCTGAGAATATGGATGATATAAGTCATAGAGTATTTAATAGTATGTTTGTCTCAACTGAATACGATGAAAAAACTAATAGTTTGATTGCTAAGAGAAAAGAAAGAAAAGATACTAGTCTTAATAGTTATATGGTTACTAGATTAATAGTTAATGAACCATTAGAAAAATATACATATGAAACTGAAAGAAGTAATTTTATAGGTAGAAATAATACTATTAATAATCCTAAAGCTATTGATGAAGAATTAACTAATTATTCTGGAGATAATCTAGATCCAGTATTATCTATAAGAAATAAAATTATGGTTCCAGCTAATGAATCAGTTAGTGTTTATGTATTAGTTGGATTTGGTAGAAGTAAGGAACAAATATTTGATATTGTAAATAGTTATAATGATAAAAATTCATTAGATAATGAATTTGAAATTTCCACTTTAATGAATATTATTGATAATAAAAACATGAATATTTCTGGTAGTGATATGAAAATTTATAATATTATGTTAAATTATTTATTCCAAACTACTAGTAAATCTGTTACAGAAGAACATATGAATCTACTTAGAACTAATAGATTAGGACAATCTGAATTATGGAAATTTGGTATTAGTGGAGATAGACCGATAATTACAGTAGATATTAAAGATATCAGAGATATAAACTTTATAAGAGATATTTTAAAAGCATTTGAATATTATAAAAATAAATCTATTTTTGTAGATGTAGTAATTATAAATAATGAGTTAGGTCAATTTCATGATTTAGTAGAAAAAGAAATAGATGATGAATTATATAGAATTTATACATTAAATAGTTTCTATAATACTCCAGGAGAAATATTAGTATTAGATGGATCTAATATAACTCCAGAAGATCAAAATCTATTAGATATCATTTCTAGATTAAGATTTGTTATAGATAATCATATATCTTTAGAAGAAGCAGTTTATAGCCTGCAAAGTCATAATAGAATTAGTGACTATCCAACTTATCCTTATGAAGATAATCTACCATATCAAAATAATGAGAAACTATTATTTGATAATGGATATGGTGGATTTAAAAATAATGGTAAGGAGTATGTTATTTATAATAAAAATACTCCAACTCCATGGAGTAATATAATAGCTAATAAAACATTTGGTACTATAGTTACTAATAATGGTTGTGGATACACATATGCTTATAATTCTGGAGAATTTAAAATAACTTCATGGACTAATGATATTGTTAGTAATGATAAGAGTGAAGGATTTAAATTTGATGGTAAAATGTTTGACCCTGAAAAATGTACTCATGGATTTGGTTATTCTATTCTAGAAAGTGAAACTAATGATTTAAAACATGAAGTTACAGAATTTGTTGCGGTAGAAGATAATGTTAAGATTTATTTAATGAAACTTAAAAATAAAACCAATAAAGAATTAAAAACTAATATTGAGTTTTGGATGAATCCAATTTTTGGTAATTTCGAAGAAAAAACTTCAAGACATATACTAACAGAATTTATGGGTAAAGATAATTATCTAAAGATGAGGAATGTTTATCACAATAGTTACAATAATGTTAATGTGTTTATGTCAGCTTCAGAAAAAATAAATACAGCTATAGTAGAGAAGATGTTAATAAAAAGTATAGCTTTTGATGTTTCTTTAAAACCTAATGAAGAAAAAGATTTAGTCTTTGTCTTAGGATGTAGTTTAAGTGATGAAGAAAATATTAAATTAATGAATAAGTATACTAATATAGAAGAAGTAAAAGAAGAGCTTAATAATGTTAAGTCTTATTGGGATAGTAAACTAAATATTATCACAGTAGATACTCCTGATAATAGTTTAAATATAGTACTTAATGGTTGGTATTTATATCAAACTTTATCATCACGTATCATGGCTAAAGCTGGTTTTTACCAAATAAGTGGAGCTTTTGGTTATAGAGATCAATTACAAGATGCCATGAATATAGCTATGGTTAATAAAGAATACACAAAAGAACAAATACTTAATAATGCTTCTCATCAATTTGTAGAAGGTGATGTTCTACACTGGTGGCATGAAAAGAATCGTTTTGGACTTAGAAGTAAATATAAAGATGATTATTTATGGTTAGTTTACGCAACATGCAACTACATAGAAAGAACAAATGATTATAGTATTTTAGATGAAAAAGTACCATATATTATTGGAGAAACTCTAAGTGAAAAAGAACATGAAAGAGGAATGGTATTTAGTTATTCTGAAGAAAAAGTTCCTTTATTAGAACACTGTTTAAAATCTTTAGATGTATCAATGAATTCTCTAGGTTCTCATAAAATACCACTTATGGGTGGAGGAGACTGGAATGACGGAATGAATAAAGTTGGTATCGAAGGAAAAGGTGAAAGTGTTTGGCTTGGATTCTTCTTATATAGAGTTATTGATTTATTTGTTAATGTAGTTAAAAATTATGATGATAAGTTTAATATTGATAAATATCTAAAGTTTAATAAAAAACTAAAAGATAATCTAAATAAGAATACTTGGGATGGAGACTATTATTTAAGGGCTTTCTTCGATAATGGAGATAAACTAGGTAGTCATGAAAATAAAGAATGTAAAATAGACTTGATTTCACAAAGTTTTTCAATACTTAGTGATGTGGCACCAAATGATAAAATTCCAAAAGTAATTAATTCTGTAGAAGAATCATTAGTAGATAATAATAATAAAATTATTAAACTACTAACTCCGGCATTTGCGAAATCATTAAATAATCCAGGATATATTATGAACTATCCAAAAGGAATACGTGAAAATGGAGGACAATATACACATTCAGTTTCATGGTATTTAATGGCTTTAATAAAAGAAGGTTATTTTGATAGAGCATATAATTACTATCAAATGATAAATCCAATTAACAGAACTCTTAATGATAAATATGTTGATAAATACAAGGTAGAGCCTTATGTTATCGCAGCCGATATTTATTCAGCAGAAAACTTTAGTGGTAGAGGAGGTTGGACTTGGTATACAGGTTCAGCAGGTTGGTTCTATAAAGTAGGAATTGAAGATATTTTAGGTATTAAAATAAAAGGTAATAAATTAGAACTTAATCCAGGAATACCTTCTAATTGGAAAGAATATAAAGCTACATATAAGTATTTAAACACTACATATAGTATTAAAGTAATAAATACAACAGAAGAAAAATTACTATTAGATGGATCACTTATTAAAGATAAATTTATACCTTTAATAGATGATAATAGTACTCATAATATAGAATTACATATAAATACTAATAAATAGTGATAATAATAAAGAATACTCTTTATTTTGAGAGTATTCTTTTTTTAATTAATACTTAACAAAACAAGTAAAAAATGTTATTATGATAATATACGATAATAAGCATCTGTTGTAGTATTTCCAAATTAAGATTTTAGAGTATTTAGGGGAGCTTATGCATAGGAAAGAGAAAAAGGCAATTTTAGGTGATAGAAATAGTGGAGTATTTCACTATATATTAGCTTTTATCATAAATGCTATTATCCATTTATGCATTTTTGTGTTGGGTGATTTTAAGTATTATGATATTGTTCACTTTGTAATATCATATATTTTCTTTATGTATCCAGTTACCTTCGTTATTGATGTTATATGGTCATTAAGGCCATCTGTAAGTAGAATACTTAATTCAGAGTATAAAATGAATAGAAAGTATTATATGAATATTCCAAAAAAAGATTACGATATATCTAAATTCAAAGAAGTAACAGTTAGTATTCCAGTATATTTAGAAGAAAATAGTGTTATTTTTCAAACAATTACAGATAGTTTAGAAGCCGTTAAAGAGTATAATAGAATAAGTGGTAAGTATTGTAATATAGTAGTATCAGATGATGGAATAGGCGCAATCTTAAAAGAGAAATGTAATAGAAGAGATATTGATAATTTAATACTACAATATAAAAATAATAAAAGCAGTTTATCAAACGATTTAATTACAGTAGCAGAAAGAATAATTTTTTATAGAAATTATAATGTTGCTTTTGTCGCAAGACCTAAAGAAAATAGAATTGGATTATTCAAAAAAGCATCAAACTTAAACTACACACTAACACTTGGAGATGAATTAGAAAAAGGTAAAAGCTTGGAAGAACTTACAAAAAAAGATGGAGAATATGAAGGAGGATATGCTGAAGGAGATATAAAAACTTACGAAATTATATTACTTTTAGATAAAGACTCTGGTGTTAATAAAAACATTATAGAGGCTATTATGCCAGAATTTATAGATAATGAAAAATTATCTTATGTTCAATGTGCTACTAACGCAATTAATATGGATGATAATTTCTTTGCTAATACAATGGGAGTTCATGTTAATAATTTGTTTCATAACATTTGGCCATGTAATGCTTTAAAGGGATTTTTTGCTCCACTTGTTGGACATAACGCATTTCTTAGAAAAAGCGCTTTAAGAGAGATTGGATATTGGGATTCAACTAAAGTATCAGAAGATTATGATGCTGCTATAAAACTATATTCACAAGGATACTATGGTAAATATGCTCAGATAAAAGGATTAGAATTTACTGAATATGCAAGTAGAACTTATACAGAAGAAGCAGGAAAACAATATAGATATACATATGGACTATTTGAAATGATGTTTGATGGAACAATTAAATATGGAAAAGCTAGAAAAGGTGACATTTTCTACATGGTTATATACTTCTTGTCAAAAGTATATATAGTAACTACAATCCCATATGCTTTATTTGTTACTTATGCAGGAGATATAAATATCATGTGGGCAGGATTTATTTTGTGTCAAGCCGCCTTTATGTTCCTCCCAGTACTTAGATATATAATATTACGGGGAAGATTTAAAAAAGAATATTTACTTAGTCTACCAAAATCAATAATTTTATCTATATCATATTTAGGATATTCATATTCATCATTATTAGGGGCAATTAAATATGTATTAAATAAATTTAAAAAAGCAAACAAAACATTCCCAGCTTCATCAGTTGGTACCCTAAATTATTGCTTTAGTGAAGGAGTAATCATTCTAAATGATTATATAACTAATAATATGAGCTTTTTGATAATTGCCGTATTATGTGCAGATAGAATTGTAAATATTATGACTAGACATTATGCATTATTCTTAACAAAAGCAACTTGTTCATATATCTTATTAGGTATAGTAATTATGCCAATTATATTAACTCCACATCTTTATCATGTTAAATTTAATAATAAAGGTGTATTTAAAAAAGTTAATATGTTTCCATTAATTGCTTTAGTATCTATACTAATATTTATACCAATAATTAGTTATAACTATTATAAAACTCAAGATTATGGAGATACTTTCTTAAATAATACAAACTCAATATCATTAATGGAACCAGCTAATGATTTCCCATATATGATTAAAGATATAGAGCCAGGAAAAACAAGAGAAGTACACTTTGAAGTTAAAAACTTTAAAGGAAATAAAAAACTAAAGAATAAAACAAATTATTCAATCGCAATTGGTCAAGGCAAATTACCATTTAAATATAAATTAAAATGTATGAATGCAGATGGTAAATGTATTAGAGGAAATGACTTAAAGCCAAATACATATTATTCAGATGGAGTAATGTCTAATGAAGGAAAATCATATCATAACTATACTTTATATGTAACTTGGGAATCTAAACATAGTAAATATAAAATTATAAGAAACATAAAAAATGCTTTAGAAATGTTTAAATATAATTTATTCACAAGAGCTAGAATTAATATTAAAGTTAGAACTAATAATTATATATATGATGTATCTAATATTAAAAATGAAGAATATATAAGAAATAGTGATAACTTAGTAGAATTAACTATTAAAGCTGATAAAAGATTATTTAATGGTATTAATCTATTTATAGATGGTGATGTAGTAGATTCTAATAACTATAGTGTTTTCAGTAATAAAATTACTTTGAAGAAAAATTACTTAAATAAATTAGAAGATGGTAAACATAAAGTAAAAATTATTTTACCAAATAATGGACAAGCAAATACAAGTTTTACTATCACAAAAGAATAATAAAACAATATATAGTAATTAATATGATATAATTACCTATATATTGTTTTTTATGTTAAAGGAGAAATTATGAAAGAAAAAGATCTAAATAAAGCATGTAGAAGTTTAGTAGAAAATATATGTAAATATAGTAATATAGATAAAAATGATTCTAATATTAAAGAAACACCAGATAGAATATATAGAATGTATAAAGATGAATTATTAATAGGATATAAGAGAAATCCTAAAGATTATATAAAACTATTTGATAAAAAATATAATGATAAAAGTATTATTTCTATAGAAAATATAGAAGTAAAGTCATTATGTGCCCATCACTTATTACCATTCTTTGGAGAAGCTAAAATTGAACTAGAATATAATGAAAACGCTAAGGTTTTAGGACTAAGTAAGTTTTATAGAATAGTAGATACTTTTTCAAGAAGATTACAATTACAAGAAAACCTAACTAGTGAAATAGCAAACTTTTTATATGATAATCTAGATATAAAATGGATAAAAGTAGAGCTAGTTGCAACTCATACTTGTGTAGGTCTAAGAGGAGTAAATAACACTAATAATAAAACTAAGACTAATGTAGTAATAGGAGAATACAATGAAAATAATTGAATATGAAGATAAATATTTAGAAGATATAAAAAATTTATTAGTAGAATTAGAAGAATATATAGTTTCTATTGATAAAGATAATTTAGATATATTACATAAAGATTATAAAGATAAGATGGCAATACTTGACTTAGAAGAAGTAAATAATAATGATGGTAAATGTTATATTGCAGTAGAAAATGATAAAGCAATTGGTTTAATTATGGGGGCTATATTTCCATATTATAAGTATGATTACTTAGATTATAAATGTCCTAAAAAAGGAGAAATTACAGAGTTAATTGTAACCAACAATAGTAGAAATAAAGATATAGGTAAAAAATTAATTAAAAGAATGGAAGAGTATTTTAAATCTAAAGATTGTGAATATATAATAGTAGATATATTTGCTTATAATGATAAAGCTATTAGTTTTTATGAAAAAGAAAATTATCATACTAGAATGATAACTAATATAAAGAAAATAAAGTAGGTGATATTATGAAAATAATATACTATGTACATGGTACTACATATGATAATGCATCTAAGAAGTGTAGTGGATGGAAACAAGTAGAGTTAAATGATTTAGGAAAAGAACAAGCAGTTAATTTAGGTAAAAATACACCTTATAAATTTGATGTATTATTTACATCAGATTTAAAAAGAGCTATGGATACTGCAAAACTAGCTTTTCCAGAATTTGATAGTATTCAAGATGAAAGATTAAGAGAATGTAATTATGGGGATTATGATGGAGAAGATAAACATTTAGTTGTTTATGAAGACCATATAGATGAACCGTTTCCTAATGGAGAATCTTTAAAAGACGTGGAAAAAAGAGTAAAAGAATTCTTAGAATTTATAAAAGACAATTATGATGATAAAACAGTAGGCATAATTGCTCATAGAGCTCCACAATTAGCAATTCAAGTATTAACACAAAATATTACTTGGGAAGAAGCTAATAAAGCTGATTGGAGAAAAACAGGTGATTGGCAACCAGGATGGCAATATACTTTAAAAAATAAAAGAAAACACTAAATATAAGTAATTATTAATAAGTTAATAAGTACTTATATTTATTGACTATTTAATGATTGTATGCTATTATAGCTGATAATTGATAGGGGAGGTTATGTATGGATGAGTTAGAAAAAGAAAAAAGAAAATTATCTAAAACTGTAAAAGAAGTAAAAGAAGTTTTATCTGATACTGAAGAAGAATTAGATGATTTATATGGAAGAAATCTTTATGATGTTGATACTTTGAGAATAATGGCTAAAGAAAAAGAAGTAAGTATTAGAAATTTAAAGTCATCAGTGAAAAAGCCATATTTTGCTAGAATAGATTTCAACCAAGAAGGAGAAAATAAAACTCAAAAAATATACATAGGTAAAAATGGTGTGAAAAATTTGCAGATGAAATAGAAAAAAGAAAAATTAAAGTTAAATTAAGAGGACAAATTAGAGCTGATAAAGTGACTGATAAAACTTTAGCAGAATTAAAAAGAGCAGGATTTTTTTCGTTTGCTTGTGGAATAGAAAACGGCTCACCAACTGCATTAGCAAGAATGAATAAATCTTCTACAGTAGATGATAATATAAGAGCATTAGACTTATTTAAAAAATATGATTATTACGTGCAAATGGGATATATACTTTTTGATAAAGATACCACCTTTCAAGAATTGTTAGAAAATTATGAATTTTTAAATAAGTATAA
Source organism: Bacilli bacterium (assembly GCA_017406955.1). GTDB lineage: Bacteria > Bacillota_I > Bacilli_A > RF39 > UBA660 > CAJMSU01. The sequence continues at coordinate 298,267 of JAFQXM010000007.1, forward strand.
GTTTGCGATTACAAAAGGTATTTTTAGTGAAATGTTTTCTACTGAAGGTACAAAATTAAATGATAAATTAAAAAAGAAAAGCATAATAAAAGATAGTAATTTTTGTGGAAACAACAAGTATGATATAGAAGATGATATGGTGAGGAAAGTATATTATTCTTTAAAAAAATGGCATAAATCACATTCTAAGATTTATGATATGACTATAGATCCATTAACAGCTCCAAAGGCTATTTCAGAATATGAAATGTATGAATTTTATACTAATATTTTAAAATTGAAAGATTTAGATTTAAAAATGTTTAAACAGATATTATATATGGTAAAAACATATGATAATCTAGATATTGATAGATACACAGATCATATGATAAGTCAGACTGAAAAAGATTATAAAGATATAACAGAAGATGTGGAAAAAGTTTATGTAAAATCAAAATTAAAATATAAAGCTGATACTAATCCATTTATATGATATAATTATATAAATAATAGAGGAGGAAATATGAAAAAAGAAAATGCAGTTGATTTTATAGGTAAAACAATAAAAATAAAGATGGATAGAATGTTAGGAACAAAACATCCAAAACATGGCTTTGTATACACAGTAAATTATGGGTATGTGCCTAACACAGTTAGCGGTGATGGAGAAGAACTTGATGCGTATCTATTAGGAGTTTTTGAACCAGTAAAAGAATACACAGGTAAAGTAATAGCAGTTATTCATAGAACAAATGATGATGATGATAAATTAATAGTAGTTGGAAATGATAAAGAATATAGTGATGATGCAATTAGAGCATTAACAGAATTCCAAGAACAATATTTTGAGTCAATAATAGTTAGAGACTAGTTTTATAAATAAGTTAAAAAAACCAATTACCATATTTTACCAATTATCACTATATAATTTACTAAGTTGAGAAATATTAAATTTTATAATATAATACTTATATAAGTATTATATTTTTATGTGTAAATACTATATAATCTTGACGTTTACAACTAAAAATGGTATAATATGGCGCAATTAATGGGGGTATAGTATGAAAACTAAAATAACAGGTTATCCAAGTATGGATTTACCACATCAAAAAAATTCTAGTTTATTAGAAAAAAAGCCAATAATTCCAAGTATAGATATGGTTACTATATTAAAAATGCTAAGTAGAAAAAATAGAGATGAAAAAGCTATAAACTGTGATGAATTGATTGCTACGTATCAAGAGTTAATTGATGATTCTCATACTCTTTATTTATCATTTAAAGAATTGGGTGTAAAAAAAGGGGATATTGTAACAATATCATTACCAAGTAATTATCAAGCAATCTCATCGTTTTTAGCATTAAATGAGTTAGGTGCAATAACAACTTTTGTTGATACTTATGCAAATAAGGAGGAGTTGCTATCATATTTAAATAATTATGAATCACCAATACTAATAAATTATGATAAGACAAAAGAACAAAATGAATATATTAAAAACAATTCACATGTAAGAAATATCATTACTTTGAGCAATAAATTATCAAATATTAAAAATATAGGTGAAGACTACCATAAAAATAATAGTGATGATTTTATAAATTTTCACACATTAGGTAGTTTGTCAAAATATCAGAAAGATAGAATTCATCTACCAAATAAGGGGAGTGATGATTCTTTAATTCTGTATACTAGCGGCTCTACAGGACAGCCTAAAGCGGTAGTTCTCACTAATAAAAATATTTTATCTGCGCAAATGTATGCTGGGAATACTAGTCATACAGAGAATATAACTGGGACTAAAACCATGACTTGTGTTCCACTTAGATATCCATATGGTATGGTTACATCATTATTAACATCATTATTATGGGGTAAAGAAGCTATAATGACTCCTAATTGGGATAGTAATACAGTAGAATACTATTATAGAAAAAATCCAAATATTGTATTTGGTAGTCCAGCTGTATTAGAACTTACAATGAGATTTTTACCGAACAGTTTTGATTTATCACAAATTTCGCATTTTATTTCAGGCGGTGATTTTTTAACTGAAAATCATGCAAGATGCGGTTACAGTTTTTTTAAGAAACACAACAACAGCAATGTTGAAATAGGTAACGGATGTGGCAATGCTGAAACTGTTAGTATAGGATCAACACCAGTAGGAGTTCCTTTAAAACAGTCCACAGCGGGTAAAATATTAGTAGGATCAACACCGTTAATTATAGATAAAGATATACCAGATAATAAACCAATTGAAGATCCTGACTTATTAGAGGAAAAGAAATATAATGAAATTGGTGAACTTTGTCTTGCAGGACAGCATGTTTTTAAAGAATATTTCGGAGAACCAGAGGCTACAGAATGTAGCAAATTTAAAAGAAAAGGGAAAACTTTTTTTAGGACAGGTACATTAGGTTTTATAGATGAAGATGGTTATTTTACTCCAACAGATAGAAAATCTAGATTTTATATAAGAAGTACAGGGCATAAGGTCTATCTTGATAATGTTCAAAACTGTATAATAAGCATTGATGATAGAATAAGTGATTGTGCTGTAGTTAAAGTACCTGATGAAGAAGAGTTGTTTATTAATAAAGCATATGTTGTTTTAAATAAAGATGAATTGCCTACTGAAGATATTAAAAGAGAAATATTTGACAAATTACTTCTTTCAAGTTCTATAAAAGAAGAGAAAATAAAGTTGAAAGAATATGAAGTACCTTATGATATTGAGTTTGTTGATGCGTTACCACGAAAAGCAGGAACTGAAAAAGTAAATTATTCTGAATTAGAAAAAAAAGCTTTAGAATCATTGAGAAATCAAAAAATATTAGAAAAATAATAAAAATAAACGTATATTAAATTACGTTTTTTTGTTTATTTATTTATATATAAAATAAAATATGTTATACTTATTAGAGTAGAGAGGGTGTTTGTATGGGAAGTGGAATATTTTTTCCGGTATGTGCTTTACCAATAAGTTTAATAATAATTATTACATTTCACGTTAAAGGATATATCTCAAGTGAAGAAACTAAACTATATAATAGATTAATTATTGCTAATTTGATTGGTTTAGTAATTGAAATTATGTGTAGTTATGCTTGTGAAATTTATACAAAAAATTACATATTAAGTACATTTATTTTAAAATCATATTTAGTTTATTTAATTGTATGGACTGCTCTTTTTACTACTTATATTTTTAGAATATCAGCAGACAAAGTACATAATGTATTTAAAATGATTCATTTATTAATACTTATAATAGTAAATGGTATTATATATATATTACCAATAAATGTGGTAATTAAAAATAATTTTCAAATTCATTATACAAATGGTCCGAGTGTAGACTTTGCTTATTTGGTTAGTTTTGTTTATGTAATAGTTATATTATTAATACTATTAAAAAATATTAAAAATATTAGAAATAAAAAATATTTACCAGTATTCTTATTCTTTATAATTGGTACTATATCTATTGTAGTTCAAAAGAATTATCCACAATTTCTATTGTTTACATATTTTGAAACTATAATTTGTTTATGTATGTACTTTACAATAGAAAATCCTGATGTAAAAATGATAGAACAGTTAGAAATAGCTAAAAATAGTGCCGATAAAGCTAATAGGGCAAAGACTGATTTCTTAAGTAGTATGTCTCATGAAATTAGGACGCCACTAAACGCTATAGTTGGTTTTAGTGATTGTATAACTGAAGCTAAAGACTTAGATGAAGCAAAAGAGAATGCTAAAGATATAGTTAATGCTTCAGAAACGTTACTTGAAATAGTTAATGGTATCCTAGATATTTCTAAAATAGAAGCTGGTAAATTAGAAATAGTTAATTCTACTTACAATGCTCATGAATTATTTGAAGAATTAGCTAAATTAATTAAACCTAAAATGGATGATAAAGCATTAGATTTTAAATATTATATTGCGCCTGATTTACCTAATGTATTATATGGAGATCATGCTAGTATAAAGAAAATTGTTACTAATTTATTAAGTAATGCTTCTAAATATACTGATAAAGGTTTTGTTAATTATGAAGTTAATTGTATTAGAAGTAATGATACTTGTAAATTAATTATTTCTGTAGAAGATTCTGGTCGTGGTATTAAGAAAGAAAGTGTTGATAAATTATTTAATAAATTCCAAAGAGTTGATGAAGATAGAAATACTACTATTGAAGGAACTGGTCTAGGACTTGCTATTACTAAACAATTAATTGAGCTTATGGGTGGTAAGATAATAGTTCATACTGTTTATGGAGAAGGTAGTAAGTTTACTGTTATGTTAGATCAAAAAATAGAAAAAGCAGTAGTTAGAGAAAAAGTAAATACTGTTAGTGATAATTTAGATTTAAGTAATAGTAAAATATTAATAGTAGATGATAATGAACTTAATTTAAAAGTCGCAACTAAGTTATTAGGAAGATATAATGCGACTGATATAGATTGTGTTGAAAGTGGATTCGAATGTTTAGATAAGATTAATTCTGGTAATAAATATGATGTTATATTACTTGATGATATGATGCCTAAGATGAGTGGTGTTGAAACACTTAAAAAATTAAAAGAAAAAGATGGATTTAATATCCCAGTAGTGGCTTTAACTGCCAATGCAATTACTGGTATGAAAGAAAAATATTTATCACAAGGTTTTAATGATTATTTAGCTAAGCCTATAGAGAAAAATGACTTAATTACTGTTATGAATAGAGTATTAAATAATAATGAAGTAAATACAGGTGCAACTATTAGTAATAGTATTTCTAAACTTGTTTCTGATGAGACAGAAGTTTTAGATGAAGAAAACAATAATAATAGTAGTTTTGATGGAGAAAAGTACTTAAGAGATAATGGTATAGATATGGATAAAGCATTAGAATTACTTGGTGATATGGAAATGTATAATGATACATTAGATGATTATTTAAGTGAAGTTGATTCTAAGTTAGAAGAACTAAAGAAATATAAGGAATCTAATGATATGGAAAATTATGCAATATTAGTTCATTCTATGAAAAGTGATGCTAAATACTTAGGATTTATGGATTTCGCAGATATTGCATATCAACATGAACTTAAGAGTAAAGATAATGATAGTGAGTTTGTAAATGATAACTTTGAAAAGTTAGAAGAAGAATTAAATAAAGTATTAAAGATTGTAAAAGAATATAAAGAAAAGATTTAAAACATATCAAAAAAATTGATATGTTTTTTTATGCTTTTTGTTAATAATTAAATAGAGGGGTTAATTATAATAATATACATCATAGAAAGGAGAAATATGAATTATTATAATGAAATAAAGGAAAAACTAATAGATAATGAAATATATTCTAGAGTAAAAGATTATTCAAAAGAAAGAAATAGAGTAATAACTTATTTTGAGATAGGTAGATTACTTAATGAAGCTGGTAGTAAATATGGAGAATCTATAATTAATAAATATTCAGAAAAATTAGTTAAAGAAGTAGGCAAAAAATATAATAGAAGAACATTATTTAGAATGAAACAATTCTATAATGTATTTAGTAATGAAAAAGTGTCCCCAATGGGGACACAATTAACTTGGAGTCATTATAGAGCTTTACTATCAATAAAAGATTATAATAAAATCAATTATTATATTAATCAAGTAGAAAAAAGAAATCTATCTAAAAGAGAACTTGAATATATAATTAAATCCAAAGAATACGAAAGACTACCTAATGATACAAAAAGTAAATTAATTAGTAATAAAGAATCAAATATAACAGACTTTGTGAAAAATCCAATACTTATAAAAAATTCTAATAATTATGAAAATATATCAGAAAAACAATTACAAACACTTATATTAGAAGATATTCCGTATTTTTTAGAAGAATTAGGTAGTGGATATAGTTTTATAAAAAACGAATATAAGATTAAATTAGGTAATAGAAATAACTATATAGATTTACTTTTATATAATATAAAATATAAATGCTATGTAGTAGTAGAATTAAAAGTAGTTGAGTTAAAAAAAGAACATACTGGTCAGATTATGGCATATATGAATTATATTGATGAAAATATTAAAGATATTGATGATAATAAAACTGTAGGAATAATTATTTGTAGAGAGGATAATAAATATGTAATTAAGTATTGTTCTGATGATAGAATTATTTCTAGGAACTATGAATTGGTATAGATAAGAGTAGCTTTTTTTCTTGAAAAAAACATTAATTTATGTTATAATATACGGCATTAGAAGAAGGGATAGTATGGATAAATATCAAGGTCTATATCAAGATTATTACGATAAAGAATTATATATGGTAGGAGCTCTTGATTGTTTTGGAGTTCCCCATACACCAGATAATATTAATCATAAGAGTTATCTTGATATGATAGCTGATGATTTAAAAATTACATCACATTTATCTGATGTAGATAATCCAATATTTATTTATAGTTGTGGACAAATGAATTTTCATAAATATTCTAAAATGAGAACAAATGATTTAAAACAAATAGTTCCAGAATTATTATTTCATTCAATTGAAAACTTAAATAAAACATTTGAAGATATGAAAGATACTATAGATTATTTAATTACAATTAATCCTAGCATTAAAATATATATTTGGAGTATATCCAATGTTTAATAAAAAAATAACAAGAGATCTATTAACACCTCTTTACAAAAAAGTTAATAAACAAATAGAAAAAGAATTTATAAATTATGATAATGTTCACTTTATTGATATAATTAATAATATAAATTATGTTGCTAAAGATGATGTCCATCCTAATTTAGAAGGACAAAAATATATGAAAGAAAAAGTATTAGAAAAGATATTAATATAGAGGAGATGTATTTATGACAAGAACAGAAATTAATGATTATCAATTAAATTTAAACAAAATATTAGGAGATATGTTTAAAAGAAATGGTATTAAGAATTTAAACTTAGTTAGTGTAGGTAATTCTATTGCTTCTGGTTATTCTATACAAAGAACTATTGAACCATTATTATTAAGAAATGAAACTATTGAAGGTGTAATGAATAGTTATGGTGTCAATTTAGAACGTCATGCTTTCGCAAGAGCTCAAAACAATAATGAAGAACATGTATTCGAATGGTTAACTTCTAACATTAAAGAATCTGAAATAAATAAAATGGTTAGACATGATTATGGTAGTAATTTAACTAGTATGCCTGTTTCTTATTTAGATTCAAGATTAATGAACAAATATTATCCAATAAAAATTAAAGATGATAAAGGATTACTTGATATAATAAATAATGATGATAAAGAAACTGCCAATATACTTGTTTATAATGGTTGTACTGGATCATTTTTAGATAATGTCACTAGAGGTGGAAAACTTAGTGAGATGTTTACTTATGGTATTAAAAGAGATATTAAAGGATTAGAAGCTACTTTAAAATATATTCAAAATAATAATAGGACAGAAGATACAAATACTCAAGTATATTTATGTGGAGCCCCTGATTATTTAGGACTAAAGATAACTAATATTATAAATAATAAATTAAAGAAAGTTGCCAAACAATACGCTAATGTTACGTATGTAAGACCTATTAAATCTAAATTTTTCTATCATAATATAAAAGACGATAAATTAGGTGTAGATATACATTATGATGAAGAAGAATATAATAGATTTAATAATAATATACTTAGTTCAATTATAAGTAATTATAAAATAAATAAGTCTATGATAAATGTGGATAGAAGTCTATATACTATAAGTAAGAATATAGAAGTTGGCAAAAATAATTTAATTGGTAATGACGAAGAAATACAAAGTATAGTTAATGATATAGTTGCTTTTGAAACTATAAATCTTAATCCAGAAGATAAAAAGAAATTTTTGAAGAATGTAACATACTACTTAAATGAAAGAGAACCGTATGATTTCTTCTATATTGGTAAGAAAAATATTAAGGAAGTTATAAAAGAAGAAAAAGAAAGTCATAAATAATTAGAGAGGTTTTGTTGAATGAAAAATAAAGAACAGTTAAAGAATGATTTATCAGAAAGTAAAAAAAATATTAAGATAAGTACTGCTTTTACCGCAGCAAGCCTTGCTGCAGACTTTGGTTTTGCTAATTTACATATTGGTGACATATCTATTTTTCCTATTATGGCTACTTTAGTAACAATACCAGTTGCTGGAATAGTTATTAATACTCATGATTATGTAAAAACAAAAAAGAAAATAAAAAAAGAAGAAAAGTATAAAAAAAAGAATATAAATCTAAATAGATTTATATTTTTTTATAAATTAAGTAAATATATAGATAAAGATAAAATAGTCGCAAATATTATTAAAAGTAAATAAAGTATTAAATACTTATTACTTTTTTCATTTATAGTTTTTACTTCTTGTCTTAAGAATAATAAAGATATTAATGTTCCTAGACAAGAAATAAATCCTAAGAAGTTATTTTTAAATATAAAAAATACTAATTGAAAACTTTGATTAAATAAATAATTTATAAGTAAAGTAGTTTTATAAGATTTAGGTATATTTTTATATTCATACTTTGTTACTATTTGATAAATACTTATAGTTATAAATATATAAGTAAGACTCCAAGCTATTATGTAAAATATATTAGGTGGAGCGAAAAATGGTAAAGTTAGAGTTTTATAATAATTATAATCTACTGGAAGTAGAGAAGATAAAAACCAAGGAAGTAGTAAGCCTATAAATAATAATATTTTTTTCATAATCAACACCTCTTTCTTTATTCTATGTTTTAGGTTATAATAATATTAGTATTTTAGGAGGAATTTTAATGAACACAGATATATTAATGGACGAAAAAAATGTAATGGTAATGAAATTACTTCATTATTTTATTACTGAAAAAAACTATAATCCTATTATTTTACAGGGTGTAGAAAATGAAATATGGTTAGAAAACTTAGATGAAGATTATAAAGTAATAAGAATTGTTTCTAATTATATTCATAATGATGAACAATTTAATTTTGATGTATTTAAAACTAAAAGAATTATGAAAAAAATTAAGAAAAAAACACTATCTTTAAGTATGAATTCTTTAAGTATATTTTTGGATTTAGGAGATAATGTATCTGATAAAGAAGTAGATCATTTTAATTATATAAAAGTTGAAAATGAAGATGATTTTAATAAGAGTGATCTTATAAAGAAATCTTTTCCTGATTTAGTTAAAAAACTAACTTATAATGAAGAAGGAATTGAACTATTTTCTAAAATTACTAATGATATAAATAAGCATAATGAAAAGGATGCTAAAAAAGTTAATAAATTATTTAAGATGGATTTTCCTCTTATTACTTACATATTAATTGGAATTAATTTAATACTATATTTTGTTCCACTTTTAATGGGAATAGATCAAGAATTAATAGCTAAGTTTTCAGTTTTTGGAGAATATATTAGAGCTGGTGAGTACTACCGTTTAATTACAGGTATATTTATACATGGAGGTATAATGCATGTTGCTTTTAACTGTTATGCATTATATGTAATAGGTAGTCAAATAGAAAACTTTTATGGTAAATTTAAATATCTCGTAATTTATTTATTTAGTGGTTTAATGGGCTCATTGTTTTCGATTACATTTAGTACTCATATGTCTGTAGGTGCAAGTGGCGCAGTATTTGGACTTATGGGATCATTAGTATATTTTGGATATCATTATAGAGTTTATTTAGGCAATGTAATTAAAAGTCAAATTATACCATTAATTATTTTAAATTTAATATTAGGGATGCTTCCTGGTATTGATAATTATGCTCATATAGGTGGATTAATAGGAGGAACTATTATTTCTATTGCTTTAGGAGTTAAAGATAAAAGTAGTACTTTTGAGCGTGTAAATGGATTATTAATTTCTGCTATATTTTTAGCTTTTATGATATATATGGCATTTGCTTTTAAAATAAGTTAAATTTATTGTAATTATAAGTAAAGTTTGTTAAAATTATATTATAAATAATAAAGAGGTGATACAATGACTGATAAAACTAGTTTATTTAATTTAGAAAATATTGATGCTGGTGTTATTAGAGCGACTCTAAAAGATGTTTATGATGCATTAGAAGAAAGAGGATATAATCCTTCTAATCAAATTGTAGGATATTTAATTAGTGGAGATCCTGGATATATTTCTAGTTATAAAGATGCTAGAAATAAAATACAAGAAGTAGATAGAGCTAAAATAATAGAAGTACTTTTAAAGGAATTTCAAAAGAAATCTAAATGAGATATTTAGGATTAGATTTAGGAAGTAGAACTTTAGGTATCGCAATTAGTGATAAAACAGGATTAATCGCATCTAGTTATAAAACAATAAAACATAATGAAGAATATAATAGATTAGTAAAAGATATTTCTAATATTGTTGAAAAAGAAAATATAGATAAAGTAGTGTTAGGATTTCCTAAAAATATGAATAATACTATTGGACCTAAAGGAGAACTTAGTATAAAGTTTAAAGAAAAATTAGAAAGAAAATTAAATATTCCTATATATTTAGAAGATGAAAGATTAACAACTAAAACCGCTACTGATGTTTTAATTAGTAGTAATGTATCACGAAAAGATAGAAAAAAAGTAGTTGACAGTGTTGCTGCTACAATAATATTACAATCGTTTTTAGATAAGGAGAATAAATAATGAAAAAGAATACATTTACAATGATAGATGATAAAGGGAATGAAACAGTTTATGATGTTTTATTTACTTTTGATAGTGATGAAACAAAAAAGAGTTATATAGTATATACAGATAATACTAAAGATGAAGAAGATAATATCCAAGTTTATGCTTCTATTTATGACCCAGAAAATCCTAACAGTAAATTTGAAGCAATAACTACAGAAAAAGAATGGAAAGTTATTGAGACTATTTTAAGTACTCTACAAGAAGAAGTACAAAAGAAAACAACACCAAGTGAAGAGTAACTCTTTGTTTTTTTCTGGAGGTAATTTATGGCAGTCAAAAAACGTTTAAAGCTTAAGTATAAATCTTTAGCCGCAATGCTTATAGTATTGGGGAGTTTTTTGTTGTTACTTGCAGGAATATATATTTTTTTATCTAGTCCAACAGATCCAAATAATAAAGAAAATATAGATGTTATTATTCCAGGTGGTAGTGGAGTTGGAGATATTGCTAAAATATTAAAGAAAAAAGATTTAATTAAAAGTGAAGGTTTTTTTCATATAATTGCTCGTTTAAGTGGAAAAAAATCTTTAAAAGCCGCTAGATATAGACTAAATAAAAGTATGTCAATGCAAGATATTATAAATACTTTAAATAAGGGTAAATTTTATAATCCAGATAGTATAACAATTACTTTTAAAGAAGGTACTAGATTAACAGATTATGCTAGAAAGATTGCTGCTCATACTAGTAATAATTATGAAGATGTAATAAAAGTTGTTAATGATAAAAGTTATTTAAATAAATTAATAAACAAATACTGGTTCTTAACCTCAGATATTTTAAATAGTGATATCTATTATCCATTAGAGGGATATTTATTTCCAGATACATATGAGTTTAAGAATCAAGATGTTTCAGTAGAAGAAATTATAGAAAAGACTTTAAATGAGACAGATAAAAAACTTAAACCATATAAAAATAAGTTATCAAATAATATTCATTCAACTATTACAATGGCTTCTATTATTGAATTAGAAGGAACTAATACTAATAATAGACAAATGATAATGGGAATTTTCAAAAATAGATTAAATAAAAATATGAATTTAGGTAGTGATGTTACTACATATTATGCATTGCAATATCCAATGACTAGTGATTTAACCGCAGCTCAATTTGAGACAGTTAATCCATATAATACTAGAAGTAAAACTATGAATGGAAAGCTACCAGTAGGCCCAATATGCAATCCATCTTTATCTAGTATTAAAGCTAGTCTTAATCCAACTAATAATGATTATTTATTCTTTGTAGCTGATAAACATGGAAAAATATATTATACGAAAACATCTAGTGAACATGACAGGAAAGTTAAAGAAATAAAAGAAAAAGGTGATTGGATATGGTAGAAAATTATTCTATCGTAAAAGATATAAAAAAATATGCATCAGATAATAAAATACCTATAATGTTAGATGATGGAATTAATTTTTTAACTAATTTTATTATAAAAAATCAAGTTAAAAATATATTAGAAATAGGTACTGCGATAGGGTATTCTGCAATCAAAATGTGTCTATGTAGTCCTAATGTTAAAGTTACTTCTATAGAAAGAAATGAAACAAGGTACTTAGAAGCATTGAAAAATATAAAAAGATTAAACTTGGAAGATAGAATAACTTTAATATATAATGATGCAGAAAATGTAAAATTAGATGATAAATTTGATTTGATTTTTATAGATGCTGCTAAAGCACAAAACATAAAATTTTTTGAATCATTTGAAAAAAATCTAAATACTAATGGATTTATTATTACTGATAATTTAAAATTTCATGGATTAGTAGACAAAGATGAGGAAGAAATTAAAAGTAGAAATGTTAGAGGATTAGTTAGAAAAATAAAAGAATATATCAAGTTTTTAGAAAACAATAAAAAGTATAATACAGAATTTTATGATCTAGGAGATGGAATATCAGTAAGTATTAAAAAATAGTATAGGAGTTGAGAAAATGTCAGTATTTGTTAATATATTAACTTGTGCATCAGATGGTACTAATTGTTGTAGTGATTATAAATTAGCTAGTGCTTTGGATATTTTAAATAAAACATTAAAACTATTACAATTAATTCTACCAATTATATTAATAGTTATGCTATCAGTACAAATAGTTAAGCTAGTTGTTAATCCAGATAGTGATAGTGACAAAAAAAGTATGATAAATAAAGGATTAGCTATAGTTATATTTTTTATGCTACCAATTATAGTTAATATTATTTTTGGTCTATTACCAACTAATATGGAAGTATCAAAATGTTGGAAAGAGGCAACTGCAACCAAGAAAAAACTAGGTAATAATAATCCAACAATACAAAAAGGTGGAGAAACAAAAGTTTATAAACAGAGAAAAGTTAAGAAGAGTAAAATATCTCCTACAAAGAAAAAAAGTAAGAAAAAGATAAAAGCAAAAAAAAGTATTAATGCTTTAATTGCTAGAAATAGAAATAAAAAATTAAATGCATTAAAGCATAAAACTGTTGGATCTGAAAAAGGAATAAAGCTTGTAAATTATGCTAAGAAATTCTTAGGAAAAAGAAATAAATCTGGAGGACTTAGATACTGTTATGGAGGATCTAATCCTAATAAATGTACCGATTGTTCTGGATTTGTAGGATATGTATTTAAACACTTTGGTATATCTTTACCTAGAGTATCTACTAGTATACCAAGTACAAGCGCAAAATATAAAAAAGTAACAAATGGAAAATTAAAAGCCGGTGATATTGTTGTATATAGTTCTAAGCATGTCGCAATTGCTACTGGAAAAGGCAACCAAGTAATACATGCTTCATGTGAAAAAGTTGGTATTACGCTTACTAATTCTTATAAAGCTGCTGGTAAAGGTAAAATAACAATAATGAGATTGGATAAAATAAATTAGGTGATAATATGTTTAGTGTGGAAGAAGATAAAAAGGTTTTAGAGAATAAAAAACCTAAAAAAGATAGTAAATTAAAGAATAAAAAAATAATAATATTAGGCATAGTTTTATTAGTTATCATCATAATAGGATATATAGGTTATATATATTATCAAAACAATTATGTATATCTAAAAGAAGATAAAGGTAAAGATATAGTTTATACTATATATCAAAGAAAAAATAATTCTAAATCATATACAGAAGTACCTAAAATAAATATTAAATCTAGTAAAATAAAAAAAATTAATTCTGACATATATAAAACTATGGGTAAGTTCTTAGGTAAAGATACTAATACCAGTTTCTATAGTTATGAAATAAATGGTGATATTTTATCATTAGTTCTAGAAATGATTGATTATAGTGATCCAGATGTTCCAAAATTTAGTTTTAAAACTTATAATATAGATTTAGAAAAGGTAGAAGAAGTTAGTGATAAAGAGTTGCTAAAAATATATGGTATTAATAAAAAATATGCTGAAAACAAAATAGAAAATAAATTTAAATATTTTTATAAAGACGAATTAAAAAAAGGATATTTAGATAAGAATGAATGTGATTATGATTGTTTTTTAGAATATAGAAATATTGATAGTTATTCTTCTGATTTAGAATATTACGTAAGTGATAGTAAGCTATATGCTTATAAAGCTTTTGATGTAGTATCGTTATATCATGAAGAAAATTATTTTAAAGAAAAAGACTTTCTATTCTTTATCGCAAAATAAATAATTTAGAAAGCAGGTTGTTATTGCTTTCTTTTTTTGTTTATATATTATATAATATGGCTGAGGTGCAACATGAAATTAGTAGTAGAACTTAATAGTAAAAATATAAATAATTACAAAGAATATATAGATGGAGTTATACTAGGGCTTCATAATTTTTCTGTGTTTAATAATATTAGTTATACTATAGATGAAATTAAAGATATTTCTAATAAATATAAAGATTTAGAATTATTTATTAAAATAGATAAAAATATTTTTAATAATGAAATTGATTCCTTAAAAGAAATTTTAATAGAGTTATCTAAATTAGATGTAAAAATAATGTTCTATGACTTATCAATATTAGAATTAGTAAGAAAATTAAAATTAGATTGTGACTTAGTATGGAGTCAGACTCATATGGTTACTAATTATAAGACTTGTAATTATTATTATGATAAAGGTGTAAAGTCCGCATTACTTTCTAAAGAAATAACTTTAGAAGAAATAAAAAATATAAATAAACTATCAAATATTAATACAATAGTAGAAGTAGTTAGTAAACCTAGTGTTGGTTATAGTAGAAGAAAATTAGTTACTAATTATAATAAAGATAATAATAGTAATTTTAAAAATTTAGTAGTCAGAGAAAAAGTAACTAATAAGGATTATATAGTTAAAGAAGAAAATAGTGGTACTGGATTTATCCTAGATGAAGTATTAAATGGAACTAGTGTTATTAAAGATTTATATGAGTCTAATACTAATTATATTTTAATGAGAGAAATAGATGGTTTCTTAGAATTAGTTAAAGATACTAAAAGTTATATAAATAATAAATGTATGGATGATAATTATATTTATAAATATAAAAAATTAGGTGATAATACAGGATTCTTCTTTAAAAATACTATCTATAGGGTGATAAAATGAAAAGAGTAGAGTTATTATCTCCAGCGGGAGACTTAGAAAGATTAAAAGTTACTTTATTATATGGTGCAGATGCAGTATATATAGGTGGAGAAAGATTTGGATTGAGGGCAAATGCAACTAATTTTACATTAGATGAAATTAAAGAAGGATGTAAGTTTGCCCACAAACTTGGTAAAAAGGTTTATTTAACATTAAACATAGTATTTCATAATGAAGATATAGATGAAGTAGAATCTTATATTAAAGATGTAGTAGATGCTGGAATAGATGCCTTTATAGTAAGTGATCCATGTATTATTTCTTATATAAAAGAAAACTTTAATGTGGAAGTGCATTTATCTACACAAAACTCTACTACTAATTATGAAGCAGTTAACTATTTTAAAGAAGAAGGAATTGACAGAGTAGTATTAGCTCGTGAATTATCTAAATCTGAGATAAAAGAAATTATAGATAAAACTAATGTAGATATAGAAGTATTTATACATGGAGCGATGTGTACTTGTTTTAGTGGTAGATGTGCACTTTCTAATTATGTTACTAATAGAGATGCCAATCGTGGTGGATGTGCACAAGTATGCAGATTTAGTTTTTCTAATAAAGATAATAAAGAATTTACCATGGCTACTAAAGATTTAAATATGGCTAGATATATAAGTGATTTAATAGATATAGGAGTAGTTAGTTTAAAAGTAGAAGGAAGAATGAGATCTTTATACTATTTAGCTACCGTTATAGGTACATATCGTAAGATAATAGATGATTACTATAATAATTCTTTAACTGAAGAAAAATTAAATATTTATGAAGAAAGACTTAGTAGAGTTGCGAATCGTGAAGTTAGTTCCCAATACTTTTTAAAAGAAGCAGATTATACTGATCAATATTATACTGGTAGATGTGAAGTTTCTAATCAAGATTATTTAGGACAAGTAATTTCCTATGATAAGAAAAATAAACTATTAAAAATATATGAAAGAAATTATTTTAAGTTAGAAGATAAAGTAGAATTATTTACACCTTTTGGAGATAATATTACTTTTAATGTAGAAAAAATATATACAGAAGATATGGATAGTATAGATGTTGCGAGACATCCGGATAATATTTATTATATTTATTTGGACACAGACCTAGAAATAGGTGAGTATTCTATGATAAGATTAATATGTAAAAGTAATTATAAAGTAAAAAATTAGAAAGAAGTGATATAATGCTTAATTTATATAAAGTAAAAGTTTATAGAAAAAGAGAAGAAAAAATAGAAGGAAAATCTGTAATTAGTTTTTTAGATAGTGTAGTGGTAAAAGTCTTACCAGAAGATATGATATTTAATGTAACTCGTGAATTTTATACTGGTGAACCTTTATTAATAATAAATAAAATGGAAGAAATTGATTCATATAATGATTCAGAATTGTTTATTTTTAAAAATGATTTTAATAAAAATAACAAATTAAAATATGATAGTACAATAATGAAGTATTATGATGAGTATATTGAAAAATCATTATTTAATAAATATTTATCTACCGATGAAAAAGAAAAAGTTAAAAAAAAGGAGGTAGATTATAATGAATAAATTATCTAAAGCAAAAGATAATTTTTTACTTACTGAAGAATTTTTAAGTCCTTATGCAACTAAAAGTAGTGAAGCTATTAGATTTAATGAAATTAGTGATGATATAAGACCAGCTTTTTTTAGAGATATAGATAAAATAATACATTCATTAAGTTATACAAGATACTCTGATAAAACACAAGTATATTCATTTAAAGAGAATGACCATATATCAAAAAGAATTATACATGTTCAATTAGTTAGTAAAATATCAAGAACTATTGGTAGAGCGTTAAAATTAAATTGTGATTTAATAGAAGCTATTGCCTTAGGTCATGATATTGGTCATACTCCATTAGGTCATGCAGGTGAAAGATTACTTGATGAGATTTCTAGAAGAGAACTAGGAGAAAACTTTATGCATAATATTCAAAGTGTTAGAGATTTTATGGAAGTAGAAAATGGTGGTACAGGATTAAATTTATGCGTTCAAACACTTGATGGAATAATGTGTCACAATGGAGAAATGTTATCTAATAAATATGAAGTTATGAAAAAAGATAAAGAAGAAGTATTACGTGAATATAAAGAAAGTTATACTGATAAAAATAGTTTTAAAAAATATCGTCCTATGACTTTAGAAGGATGTGTAGTTAGAATAAGTGATGTTATCGCATATATTGGTAGAGATATAGAAGATGCTATTAGATTAGGTGATATTAAGAGATCTTTAGTACCAGAAGAAATTGTTAAAGTATTAGGTGATACTAATAAAGATATAGTAAATAGTATTATTTTAGATATTATAGAAAATAGTATAGATAAAGACTATATAATGATGAGTGATGAAGTATATAAAGCTTTATTTGATTTAAAGAAATTTAATTATGAAAGTATTTACTTAAAAAGTATGAGTGAAGAAGAAATAGAATATTATAGAGATGGTATGAATATGATATTTAATAATTATTTAAATGATTTAGATAACAAAAATATTAATAGTTTAATATATAAAATGTTTCTAAATAATAAAAATAATAATTATATTAATAATAATTCTAATAAAAGAATAGTCATTGATTTTATTGCTGGAATGACTGATGATTTCTTCTTAAATGAAGTAAAAAAAGCTTGCAAAAAAGCTTAATTTGTGGTATAATCTTATGTATTATTTTTGAGGGGGAAATACTATGAAAGATTATAGAAATAAATATGAAAGAAAAGGAAAGAATGATTATGTTTTAGGATATGAAGTATGTGATAGCAATGACAGTATAGTGGTTCATTATGCTCCAACAAAAGAAGATAAATATCTCTTTAATGAAGGAATAAAGTTTTCTATACCAAATACTGAGGAAAATTTAAATAACCTTAAATTTAAAATGCATAAACAAATGGGTCAAGGTATTGCAGAAAAAGCAAAGTATAAGTTAAAAAGAAATGCTTCAGCATTGCTTACTGCTACTTGTGCTATAGGTACAGCCATATCAACACAAGTTAATGATAGAACAGTTGCTATTGCTAGTGTTGCTACAATTGCAGGTATGGTTTATTTTGGTATTAAAACAAAACGTAATTCCAAAAAAATAGAGGAAATAGAAAAGGCAGAGATATGTAGAGCTTACGCATATGAATTTAAGCATTTAGATAAATATCCCAACGCTTTAGTTGGTGCGAATAAAGAATTTATAAAGCAGATAGAAAGTGATTCTAAATTTTTGATTACTGCTGATGGTAAATATATTTATCCAACTATTAATAATTTTGATAAATTCTTAATAGAAGATGTAAAAAAACTAAAATATAATATAGATTTAGAAAAAACTATTGAAGATTCTAAAAGTAAAAAATTAGTTATTGCTAAATAACTTAATCTATGTTATACTTTTGAAAGTTATGATTAAAAATACGAGGTGATTAAAATGAAGAATAAAGAAGTTGTTTATTTAACACAAGAGGGGTTAGATGAATTAAAAAAGGAATTAGATGATTTAATTAATGTTAAACGTCCAGAAAATATAAAAGCTATAAAGGAAGCACGTGCATTAGGAGATTTATCTGAAAATGCTGAATATGATGCTGCTCGTAATGAACAAGCTCAAATTGAAGGTAGAATTAAACAATTAGAAAAAATGTTAGAAAATGTTTCTATCATTGAAGATGTTTCTACTGATAAAGTTAGTATTGGTAATACTGTATCTATTAAGTATGTAGATGATGATGAAGAAGATGAATATAAGATAGTTGGTTCACAAGAAGCTGATCCATTTGAAAGTAGAATATCTAATGAGAGTCCTATTGCTCAAGCTTTATTCAATCATAAAGTAGGAGATACAGTTACTGTAGAAAGTCCTAATGGAAGTTATGATGTAGAAATAATATCTATAAAGTAATCCTTGAAGGATTATTTTTTTTGTATTATTGAAATGATAAAAAAACTAATATATAATTATTATAGAGGTAAATATGAATAGTGTTAGAAAATATAATTATGACAATTTAAAAGGTATATTAATATTCTTAGTAGTATTAGGACATTTGTTATATTCAAATGAATATAATAATATTGTTGGAAATATTCTATTGAGATTAATATATTCTTTTCATATGCCAGTTTTTATGATAATTTCTGGACATTTTTCTAAAAAAACTAACAAAGATAATTTCTATAAATATATATTTTTATTTATTATGTTAAATATTTCATTTGTAATATTTGATTATATTACAAATAATAGTTTTAATTTATTAGAATTAAAATATAGTAGTTGGTATTTATTATTAATACTTATTTATAGAGCGATACTAAAAAACAAAAAAGTAAAAAGTATAATAAAAAATAATAAAAAAATCATTCTATGTTTATCTTTTATAATAGGAACATTAATTACCATATTTAAATTACCACTTATACTTATTAGATTGTTTATGTATTTTTTCTTTTTCATATTTGGATTACTATATAATGATAAAATTGGTAATAATAAATACATAGATTTTATTTCATTAATATTATTATTTGTAATTTTATTATCTATAAATATAATAACTGTTTTACCAATATCATTCTATTTAGGGGAAACACAATATTTAGTGTTATTACCTATAAGAATTATATTAAATATTCTTTCTGTTTTAATATTTATATTAATGGTTAATATAATTCCAAATAAAAAAATACTATTTATTTCTAAGTGGGGAAGATATTCTTTATATATTTATATATTACATAGAATACCAACATTACTTTTATGTAATATTATATCAAGTAAATATTATATATTTATTAGTATTATAATTTGTATAATATTATCTAGTAAATATATAGTAAAAGTAGTTGATTATATTTTAAATGCTTATATGAATAATAAAAAGACAATAAATATCATTATGTTAATTATCATTATTTTATTATCGTTATTTGATTTATATTACAATAATAAACTAATTATTAGAAAAGAAATTAGTCCAAAAGAACAAAACCGTATAAATAATTCTATATCAATTGGATTTGTAGGAGATTTAATATTATTAGAAGATCAAATAAAAAACTCAAAAGTTGGTAATAATTACAACTTTGATTATATGTTTAATTACACAAAAAAATATTTTAAAACAACTGATTATACAATAGGAGTTTTTGAAGGAGTAAGTGACGATACAAAAGAGTACTCAATTGGTAACTATGATGATGGAAAAGAAATGCATTTAAATTACCCTAGTAGTTTTATAAAGAGCATAAAAAAATCAGGAATAGACTTAGTAACTACATCAAACAATCATGTATATGATAAGGATTATAATAGCATCCTAGAAACGATTAATAATTTACATAAATATAATTTAGATTATGTAGGATATACTACTGATAAAAGTAATATCAGAATTATTAATATTAAAGGAATAAAAATAGGTATAGCTAGTTATACATATGGAACAAATTATAAAAGTAATAAAGAAGCAGTTAAGTATATTGTAGATCAAAAAAACAGAAAATATAAAACAATAAAAAATAACATAGAAAAGGAAATAAAAGAACTAGATAAGAAGTGTGATTTGGTAATAATACTTCCTCATTATGGTACAGAATTTAATTATGGATTTGATAATTTTCAAAAACATTGGAATAGAATATTTATTAATAGTGGCGCAGATATTATCTTTGGAGATCATTCACATGTTATAGGGCCTATTAATTATAGAAATAATAAATATATATTAAGTTCTCCAGGAAATTATACTAATTCTTATATTAAACATAATGGAGATATATCAATGTATACAAAAGTTTATGTTGATAAAAAGTCAAAAAGAATTATTAATAGTAGTATTATTCCTTTAATAAGTATAAAAAAAGATAAAGGATATTTTCCAATGTCTCTATATGATGCTTCAAAAATAAAAAACAATAGAGTAAAATACGCTAAAGAATTATTTGGTAAAACAGTTATGAATAATAAAAATATTTTACTAAAAGAAGAATACTTTTACAAAAACAATAAATATAAATATCCAAATAAATATAATTTAAAAATAACCAACAAAAACAAGAAATCTTTATTATATAAGAAAATATCTAATAATAAAAATATTTGTTTTATTGGAGATAGTATAACTGCAGGTACTATAAATAACAGTGCACCATGGTATAAATATTTAATGAATGAGTTTAAAAATAAAAAAGTAATTAATATTTCTCATGATAGTTATATGAGTGAGGATATATTAAAGTATTTTTCTAATAGAATAAAAGAATCTAATTGTAATCTTTATATTATTAATATAGGAACAAATGATATTAGATATAAACAATTAAATATTTCAAAATATATTAAGAATATTAATAAAATTATTAAGCTAACAAATAATAATAACGTTATTTTATTATCACCATGGAGAACTTATTCACAAGATAAGAAGATGATTCAAAATAGAAAGGAGAAAGATAAATTATATACAGAATACTCTAAAGAATTAAATAAAATAGCTATAAAAAATAAAAATATATATTATATCAATCCTAACTCATATATTAAAAAAGCAATAGATTATAATGATGAGGAAGACTATTTATTAGATGGTGTTCATCCTAATGATATAGGAGTTAAGTTATATTCAATTAGTGTTCTACAATAAAAGTGGTTTATTATAATAAATCACTTTTATTTTTTGTTATTATAATGTATAATTATATAAGATAGAGGGTGTTTATATGATTTTTAGAAAACCATATGCTTTTTTAATTAAAAATTTTAGAAAAATTCATATAGTTTTATTTATATTATGTAGTTATATATTATATAAGACTTTTAAAACAATAAATTTTGTTAATGAATTTTTAGATTTAAAAACTTATGATATGTATAATGAACCTATCTCTAGACATATTAGTTTTATTTTAATAATTGTTTTAATAGTAGTGATGGCTTTATCATTATCTTTAGCTATTTTATTTAAAAGAAAAAACAAACCATGGAAAACATATTTAATTCCAGTTGTTGAGTATGCAGTAATGTTTGTTGTATTGATGCTGATTTCTAGTTATTTTAGTACATATACTGATACTCAAAATACGACTTTCTTAAGAATACTTAATGATTTATTAAAAATTTCTTCTTTTCTACAATATGGAGTATTCCTGCTTTTATTAATTAGAATATTTGGAGTAGATTTAAAAAGTTTTAATTTTCAATTAGATAAAGAATATTTAGAATTAAGTAGTGAGGATAGAGAAGAGTTTGAAGTAAATATAGATGTTGATAAAAATTCTTTTATAAGATTATATAAAAGATTATTTAGAAATATTGGTTATATTTATGAAGAACATAAATTTCTTGTTAATACAATAATTACAGTTTTTACAATTATATTTGTAGTAACTACTATACATAATATACTTTTATATAGATCATATAAACAAGGTAGTAGTTTTGATATTAATGGTTATACTATTAAGATTAATAATAGTTATTATACTAATAAAGATTATAAAGGTGATGTAATTAAAGAAAATAGTGGATTTTTAATACTTGATTTAAGTATTAAAAACAATCTATATAATAGGAATGTAAACTTTAGTAAATTTCATATTATGAATGGTACACATAATTATTCATATACTTCTAGGACATATGAAACTGATTTTGATGATTTAGGAGTTACTTTTGATCAATATGAACTTAAAACAAATGAAAATAAAAACTTAATATTAATATATAAAGTAGATAAAGAATTAAAATATAATAGATTTGTATTATATTATCAAGATTATATTAATAATAAGCCTTATCTTAGAAAAATAAAATTAGATACAAAAGATATATCTAAAATAAATTATAAAAAAGAATTTAAAACTGGTGATGATATAGTTATACAAGAAGGAAATAAAAAGAAAGATTTAAATTTCGAACAAGTAAGTTTTGTTGATAATGTAAATTATACTTATCAAACATGTGATATGTATGAAGAATGTGAAACAACAACTGGAGAAGTAAGTTCAAAAAACAATGAAAAAATAATGGAAATATCATTCTTATCAGATACTTTTGAAGGCAAAGATTTAATTGACTTTTCGTCTAAATATGGTAAAATTGATTATATAGATAGTAAAGATAAAAAAAGAACTAGTAAAATTAAGAATGCGGTTAATAGAGAATACATGGGACAAAAGATATACATAAGAGTACCATTAGAATTTGAAACATCAAAAACAAAAAAGATTATCTATACAGTTAGAAATAAAAAATATATTTTTAAGATTAAATAGGGAGAATTATTATGAATAAGGAAATGATAGGTAAAATTAAGATTGCTGTTATAGTGTTAGTATTATGTTTGATAGGTTGGGTATTCTTACTAAACCCATTTATTAAATTTAAAAGTAATGAGAAAAAAATGTTAGCGGCCTCTAAAAGATACTTTGAAATTAATTCACATGAGTTACCAACTGGAAATAGAGTAGCGACTGTTGGATTAAAAGATCTTTATAGTAAGGCTTTTTTAAAGAATGATTTATATGTTCCATTAACTAATAAAGTTTGTTCTACTTCTGAAAGTTTTACTAAAGTAAAAAAAGTAAATGGAGAATATAAATATTATGTATATTTAAAATGTGGAGTAATGTCTTCTAGTATTGATCATAAAGGACCTGAGATTGTATTAAATGGAGAAGATGTTATTATAATTAATAAAAATACAAAATATAAAGAATTAGGTGTAAAGAGTGTAAGAGATAATACTGATGGAAACATGAGTGTTAAAAGTGTGTCTATAGACTCTAGTGATGTAAAAGTAAATAAAGTAGGTACATATAAAGTTACTTATACAGTCTTTGATACTTTTGGTAATAAAACAGAAAAAGTTAGAACTGTAAAAGTAGTTTCAAGATTAAAAAATATTGTCAAAAATAATACAGATAAATTAGGATATTATAAAGGAAAAGATCCGAAGAATTATATTAGCTTTTCAGGTATGTTATTTAGAATAGTTGGTATAGATGGTAATAATGTTAAAATAATAGCAGAAGAAGATGTAAGTAATGTTGATTATAATGGTATAAATAAATGGTTAGATTACTATTATGATCATTTAACTAAAGAATCTAAAAAGTATATAGTAGATAATAAATATTGTAATATGAAAATTAATAATGAAACAAAAAATACTAAAAAGTGTAATTCATATACTTCTAAGAAAAAATTATATGTAATATCTACTGATGAAATAAATAAAAGTCTTCAAAATGATGAAAGTTTCTTAAAACCAGCATCTGTATCATGGACAGCTAATAAATATAATGATAAAGAAGCTTATACAACTAGAGATATGTTTATTGGTAAAGAATATGGACAAAATGTTGCGAAATTTGATAGAAGTTTTACATATGGAATTAGACCAGTAATTACAATTAAAGGAGATACTTTAATTAAAAAAGGTACTGGTTCTAAAACTAATCCATATTCTATAGGTGATTTTAAAGTAGCTCAGTCAAATGATAAATTAAATACTAGATATACAGGTGAATATATAGAATATTCAAATTACTTATGGAGAATTATAGAAGTTAAAGACGGTAGAACTAAAGTTATATTAGCTGATACAATATCAAGTGATCAAGAGTGGGTAGAAACTTCATATGAATCTAAAACACAAATATATAATCCTAAAGAAAAAGGTAATGTTGGATACTTCTTTAAAAATAAAATAAGTGAATATGTTAAAACTAATTATTTTGATAAAGTAAAAATAGAAGTTCCTATATATAAAAATAAATATGGATATACAAAGAAACATGAAACAAAGAGTTATAGTGTAAAATTATCTGCTCCAAACATGTATGAGATATTTAGTTCATATGACTTTAGTAGTGATATGACAGGTAAATACTGGTTTATTAATTCTTCTAAAGAAAAAGGTAGATTAGCCGTTATGACATATGAAGGAGTACCATTAAATCAAAAAGCAAATAAATATACTATGTTCGGAATAAGACCAGTAGGATATTTAAATAGAAATGTTACCATAGTAAATGGATCTGGTACTATAGAAGAACCATATATTGTTGAAAAATAATAAATATATAATCAGGAAGTAGGTGTATATGTGAAAAGTAGTAAGAAAAATATACTCATTATAACTATTATTATAGTTTTACTATTTAGTAGTATATACCTATTTACAGATATATTTAAACCAACTATATATACTAAAAAGAAACGTAGTAAAAATATTATTGCAGAAAGAAAAAATGATGATAAAAATCTATTTAAAACAATAGGTTGGATAAGAGTACAAGGTACTAATATAGATACACCTATAATCACATATACAAACAAAGAAGCAAATATGGTTGCTAGTAAAGATAATTATGTATGGAATGTAATAGGAGATGAAAAATTATATAACAAAGTAAATATAATTGGTCATAATTTATTAAATCTATCAAAAAAACCAGATATAGGTCTAAAAGACTTTTCTAGGTTTGATGATTTAATGGCATTTATATATTATGATTTTGTAAAAGAAAACAAATATATTCAATATACAATTAATGGTCATGATTATATATATAAAGTGTATGCTGTTGATTTTGAATACCGCCATAATCTTGATTTAAGTTTTGAAGGTAATGCTACTAAAGAAATGGTAGAAAATTTTATAATAAAAGAGAAAAAGAAAAGTTTATATGATTTTAATGTAAAAGTTAATGGCAATGATAAAATAATAAGTTTAATTACATGTACTAGATTTTATGGAATTGGTGATGAAAGAGAATTTGTTGTTAATGCTAGGTTAGTACATAAAGATGAAGAACTCACTAATTATAAAGTTACCAAAACAAAAAGATATAAAAAGGTAGAAAAAGTTTTAAGAGGTGATTTAGAAAATGAAAAAGCATAAAATATTTGGAATAGGAATTACTATATTTATAGTATCAATAATATTATCAATTAATAGTAATGCAAAAGCATTTAGTTGTTCTATGCCTGATGGAAGCACAAAAACATATAGTAGTTCACTAGAACATGCAAAATATAAAAGTGATATAGCTAAATATTGTAGTGGTTGGACAACAGATGATGCTTTGAAATCGTATTATGATCTAAAATTGATTGAAATAGATGAAGATACTTACAAAGTTAAAATGGGTAAGAACAGAAAAGATGAGTTTAAGATAACAGATGTAAGTGGAAATGGCAGCGGAGTAGGAGGTATTATAAAATATAAATATGGTAAAGATGAAGAAAAACCTGTAATTAAAACATCTTCTACTAATGTTAGTGTCAAGTTAGAACTTGTTAAAGCCGAAAACAGATACAGATTTTGTATATCAAATGACAACAAAGCTACAAATAGAGTTCCTAAATGTCATAAAAAAGATTATATGAATGTTACTTCACCTATCACAAAAGTTACAATTAAATTAAGTCAGGAAAAATATGGAAGTGTTGTAACAGGACATCCTAAACGTGCAACTAGTTTAATTAATCAAACTCATAGAGATGTATCTGCAAAGTTAGCTAGTATGTCTCATGATTTTGGAGGACATGAAAGAGAATTTGCAGACCAACCTGCAGGTACTAGAAAAAGTAAAAATAGTAGTGGCCGCATAGCAGTTGGCACTTTAACATGTGATTATAATTCAAAGGCAACATCAAGAAAAGCTAACGGTGATTATAATTATATTACTACTAAATATTTTAATGCTAAAGAAAATACAGGTGAAGTTAAATATTATCACTATGGAAAAACAAAAAATATTACTGTATGTAAGCCTACATGTACAGAAAAAGTTAAGGTTGAATATGGACCACCAGTTGCAGCAGAAGCTGGATTGTGTTTTGAATATCAAGTTAGAGTAACAAGTTACGTACAATGTGAACCTAACTTTATACATCAAGAAGAGCCTGATACAGCTGACTTTGAATGGTGTATGCCACACCCAGTAAATGAAGTATGGGATGGACGATGGGAATTCCAGGGTGGTCCTACAGAAGATTTTGATTCTTGTATTAATTCTTGTGATGGTGGTAAATATACTGCTAAATGTAGTAGAAAGTGTTATAAGGAAGTATATGGTAGTTCGTCATCTAAATCAAAATTAACATTTAATTCAAATAGAAATTCATCAGGTGAAATAGTCCAAATGAAAGAAATTAATACTCCATTAAATCAAACTTATTATAATGTTGGAATGGGATGTTACTATAGTGGACGTAATGATTGGCCAGAAAGTGGCACAAAACCAGCTCATTTTGTAAAAGAAGCAGATGGTGGAGTACATTGGAGTGGTGGCAAACGAGGCGGAAGTGTTGCTAGATGGTACTATGCTTATGGTTATCATACAGTAGCACCTGTTCTAACTTATATTGCAGATGCAAACGGATTTTGTAGAGCAACTAATTGTGATGAAGGAATGCACTGGTATGGTTGTAAAGCGGATAAATATACAACTGCTAGATTAGATGATAGACACACTCAATATGATTATGATCAAACTGTTAAAAATTGGCGATCTGCTATGTTACAGTGTGCAAAAGAAGTGAAATGTGAAAATCACGTATCAACTTATACAATTACTTTAACAGGCCAAACTGATACTCCATTGAAGTTCCCAGAGAATTCAACAGGAAAAGATAAATTAAGTTATAACAACAGCAAAAACACTAATAATCTAAAAGAAACTACAATATTGACTCCAAACAAAAAGAAAATAGAGTATATTAATAATAACAAATTAAATCCAACTGATCCTGATCGTTCATCTCAAGCAACAGAAAATTCTCATTCTTGTTATTATAAACCAGTAGATGGTGTTTGGTATCAAGCAGAATGGAGTTTCCCTGGTAGATGGATACAAAATAAACCTAGAAAAGTACAATACCATTCACCAACTCAAAGTAATACTTTGCTAAGTAATTGGAGATATGAACCTGATAAATATTGTACAAAGAAAACCTCTGCAAATGTTAATAAAGCCTGGTTTAACTATTTTGTAACTGGAAAGAAATGTCCAAGCGATAGTTCAATATTTGCAACTGGTAATTTCAATTATAATATTAAATTTTCTACTAGAAAGTTTGGCCACTTTAAATGGAATATTGATGTTAGTTGTTTCTATGCTGTGAACAATAAATCAATTACTTATGATTCTAATGGCTGTCCTCCATCTACAACAGAAAGAGTAGAAACTAAAGGAAGTGATAAAAGGTATATATCATTTAAAGTAATAGATAATAAAGATCCATTACCAGATTCATCAAATAGATCAACTGGATTTAACTGGACTAGTGATGCTAAAAGTACTACTAAGAATACTCAATATAGAGTTGATCCAATAACATTACTTGAAAATATAAAAAATAGAAAAGATTCAATTTACAATGAATCTTATAGTAATCAATATTTAGATTATAAATTTGTATTAACACCTAAGCAAATAAGACAATTGCGTAGCTATGCAGAAGATCATAAAATGACTGAATTCAATGGAGATTTCAAAATAGTTAAAGGTGTATTAACATATTACAGTAGTATATTAGGAAATACAAATTATGTTTCAACAAGTAAGAGAGCAACAAGAGGTTGTAATAATAATGGATCTGGAAGTAGTTGTGAATAATATATAGGAGGTAATTTATGAATAAAGCAATGTTAACAGTAGGAATTATAATGCTTAGTGCTATGGCTGTATTATTAATAAATATTGTTTCAGATTATACAACTGGTAGTGAACTTGATTACTATTTATTAAAAGAAACAACAGAAGCAGCCATGTACGATGCAATAGATGAAGATTATTATGAAGATAATGGTCTACTTAGAATAGATAAAGAGAAGTTTGCAGAAAACTTTCTACTTAGATTTGCAGCAGGTATAGATAATAGTAATAAAACTTATACAATTGGTTTTTATGATATTAACGAAACACCTCCAAAAGTGAGTGTGAAAGTTGATACAGACACTACACTAAGTTTTAATCAACAACAACAACATTTTTCTACTACTATTGATGCAATATTAGAAAATGATTATCAACATGATGAATATGTAAAAAAGGTATTAAGAGATCCAAAGAGTGATGAAGGTTATCCGATTACTAGGAGTAGCGGTAGAAAGAGAAACTAAAAGAAAAGAGGAATGTGAATGGGAAATTTAAGTTTAGGAATAAAGAAGTTTTTACAAAATAAAAATACAGTAACAGTAGTAGGAGTAATAGTCGCAATCGCAGTTTTATATGTATCATATAATGCTCGCGTAAAACAAGCTATTAACCCAATTGTTGTTCCATATGCTAAGGATACTATATCTCCTGGTACTCAAATTACTGAGGATATGGTTGATACTACTGAAATACCACCTGCAATGATAAAAGGTGATGTAATTAGGAATCAATCTGATGTTATTGATAAGTATTCTAATGCAGATACTGTTATACCAAAAGGTAGTTTATTTTACAAAAGAAATGTAGTTGAAAAAGAACAATTACCAGCTAATATAATATTAAAATATCCTAAGGGATATGTATTATATAATATGCCTGTTGATGTTGAGTCTACTTATGGTAACTCAATGTATCCGGGAAACTATATAGATATATATTTAAAAGCTGTTAATACATTAACTGAAGATCAAATAAAAGCAGGAGATCCAAATGCAGATAAGATTATGTATGGTAAATTATTACAAAACGTTAAAATCTTAGCTGTAAAAGATAGTGATGGACAGGCAGTGTTTGCTAATGTAGAAGAGCAAAAAGCGCCTGCAATGTTAGTTTTTGCTTTACCAAATGAATATAATATTTTATTACGTAAAGCTAGTTATTTAAGAACATATGATTCTTCATTAATACCAGTTCCAACAAATGAAAGTCTTAAGAAGAATCCAGGAAAAGTAAAAGTTAGTGATAAAGATTTACGTGATTGGATTAATGATAAGACAGTTTGGACAGGAGAAGAAGGAGAAAATTAAGAGAAAAAGGAGTTGAGGGGTAGATGAATGAGAACATTTTTGATAAATTGGACTTTGGTCCGCTACGTCAATTATTAGATAATGATGATATTACAGATATTTCATTTGATAATAATGGTCAAATTTGGATTCGCTCCCTTACTCAAGGTTCCTTAAGAGTAGAAATAAATGGTGTGACACCTGAATTCATTGAAAAGCTGGCTTTTCAATGTTCTAATGTTATGGGAACTACTTTTAATAATGCAAAACCATTTTTAGATGCTGAATCTGCTGAATTACGTTTAAATTTCGTACATCAGTCTATTGCTACTAATGGTATTGCTATGGTTATTCGTAAGACTCCCGCAAAAATTAGATTAGAAAAAGAAAAGTTATTACAAGAAAATTATTTTGTACAAGACATACATGATATTTTAATTAAATGTGTAGAAGGTCATTGTAATATTATTGCTTGTGGTGAAACTGGTTCAGGTAAAACAGAGTTTATAAAATATTTAGCTAGTCACACTAATACAAATGAAAAAATAATAACAATTGAAGATACATTAGAATTACATTTAGATAAAATATTTCCACAGAGAGATATAGTTGCTATGAAAACTAATAATGTAGCTAGTTATACTGATGTTTTAGTTACATGTATGAGACAAAATCCAAAATGGATTTTACTTTCAGAGGTTCGTAGTGCGGAAGCTGTTTCAGCAGTCAGAAACTCTATTTCTTCAGGGCATAATATTTTATCCACAATTCATGCTGATAAAGCATCTGCTATTCCATATCGTTTATATAGTTTAATGGAAACTGATTTAGATGTTAATCAATTCTTAAATACTATATATCGATATATTCAAATTGGTGTACATATTAAAGCATATTATAACAAAGAATTAGGTAGATTCCACAGAGAAGTGGACGAAGTGGTTGAATTTTATGTTGATGAAAATAATGAACCACAGAGTAAGATAATTTACCAAAAACAATTTGGAGAAGATCCAATACTATATAAACCAAGTAAGCACTTGATAGAGTATTTGGAAAATCAAAATATTGATATTAATTCTATTACTTCACATATGGCAGATCGTCCGTTTGAAGACGAGGAAAATACTAATCAAGAAGAAACAGTACAATCTACAGATGAAAATCAAAATGAAGAAAATAATGTAAATAATAATGAACAAAAACCATTAACTCCAACTATAGAAGTAGAAAATAATTCATCAACTTCTAATAATGAGGTTAATGATAGTAATGTAGAGAATAATAAAATAAGTGAAAAACCTGTATTACAGGTTAATACTAATGTAGCGAGTACAAATGCTAGCTCAACAGTTCAACCAATTACAGTAGAGCCAGCTGTTGTACCTCAACAAGTTACTAATAATCAAGCAGTACAGGCAAATAATATAGGTACTAATTAGGAGGTGTTATAAATGTATTTACCAGAATTATTAATAATAACATTTGTTTTTCTAATAATATTGTTATATCGTAATTATCAAGGTGAAAATGTAAGTAAGTTTATAACATCACAAGTTAGACAAGCATATGATAAATTTGCACCATACTCCTTTAAATTAGTAAGAGAAAAAACTAAACAATTAGGACAAGAATATACAGTTAGACAATATACTATACAAGTTTTAGTTATTGGTGGATTTGCTGCAATTATTACTTATTTATATTTTTATAATTTAATGATAACTATAGTTTATGTTATAATTGCAATTTCAGTAATACCTTATTTATCATTCTTAAGATGTAAAAGGATTTATAGTGAATTCTTATTTGAACAAATACAAGTATATACTTCAAATACTATTATGGAGTTTGCAACAACACAATCTTTTATAAAGTCATTAGAGGGTGTTAGAAACTCAGGTATCGTAGAAGATCCTGTAAAAAAAGATATAGATAGAATGATAGAATTAGCTTACGAAAATGGTAGTATAGATGAATCATTAACATATATGAGTGAATTATATCCATACTATATAGTAAAAAATATGCATCAATTATTCTTACAAATCACAAAAGAAGGTGCTAGGGATTCAGCTGAATCTTTAGAAAATATGCAATTAGATATAGATATGTTAGTAGAAAGTGTTTATAGAGATAGAATTGAAAGAGCAACTTTCCATAAATCATTTTTACAGTTTGGAATAATTCTTTATTTAATGGTTATGTTAGTTCAATATCTTTTAGGTAGAGATACATATATAATTTTGTTAAAGAGATGGTATATACAACTATTATTACATGGTGTATTAATTATAAATTCGTATTTCTTACTTAAAGGTGAAAAATATTATAATGAGAATGTAGGTGCTGAATAATGGCAGTGTTTATAGCAGGAGCAATTATTGTCTTTATATTAGTTTATAATAATACCATCGATAAAGATAAATTTATTGCTGATAATGAAAAATATTTTGAAATTCTTAGAGAAGATGATTATAACTTTTTAGTGTATGCTAAATATGGAGAAGATGCTAATCCAGATAAAATGTTTAGAAATAGAGTTTTATATGGTTTTATATCAGGTATTGCTTTTCTATTTGCATTATCATCACTATCATTTATAAATATAGTTTTATCATTAGTTATTGGTGCTGTAGTATTTAAATCATTCTATACTCAATTAAAAAGAAATTATAAAGCACATTTACATGAAATTGATATTTTGTTGCCATACTATTTAAAGAGTTTAGAAGTTTTAGTACAACATTATACAGTTCCAGTTGCATTAGGAAAATCAATTGATGATGCACCTGATATATTTAAACCAGGATTAAGAAAACTAATTGAGAGAATTAATGCAGGAGACTCAACTATTGATCCATATATGGAATTTGCTAATGATTATCCAGTAAGAGACTCAATGAGAATGATGAGATTACTATATCGTTTAGGATTAGGGTCACAAGAAAGAAAACAAGAAAGATTAATGATGTTTTCAAGAACTGTTTCTAATTTACAAAATAAAGCCAGAGAAATAAAATATAAAGAACGTCTTAATCATATGGAAAATCAAACACTAATAATGTTAGTTGTTACTGGATTAGGTGTTATGTTAATGTTATTAATTGCTATGTTAATGATGTTTGATGTGTAAAATATTAGTAAAATAAAAAAGGACATATACAAAAGTTTGCTAAAAAAATTTTTTGTTGATATAATAATAATAGGTTATTAAAATAGAGAAAGGAGTGTTAACTTATATGAAAGCAGCTTCTGGAGAATTAAATTTAACTGTAATTACTATTATTGCAGTAGGGGCAGTTAGTCTATTCTTTTTAAATACGTTTTGGCCAGCAATACGTAATACTCTTAACAATCAATGGACAAATATTAGTACAAAAAAATCTGATGACTCGTAATAATCATAATAAGTTTTATTATAGAATTTTAAGGAGGTAATTATATGCGTGATGCTATTGGTGGATCTGTTAACATGTTTTTTGTAGCAGTTTTTATTGCTGTAGTTAGTGGTTATTTAGCATTTAGTGTTAACTATACCAAAGCTTTTCGTATGAAAAATAAAATAATTACCACCTTTGAACAATATAAAGGATGTGAAGGAACTACTAATCAAAGTAGCTGTAATACAGAAATAGAGGCATATCGTAACAATATTGGATATAATAGTGATATTTCTTGTGAGTCTGGTTGGACTAGAGGTAGTTGTTATTGTTACAAAAAAGTACTTACTGCAACCAAAGATGCTAATCATTCTTATGATGAAGCATATTACAAAGTTAAAACTAATATTGTTATAGATATACCAGTTATTAATAAAATTATGCCACATATAAAAGCTTTAGATGTTTCAGGTAATACTAAAATTATTGTCTTGAGATAATTTTAATAAATCAATAATATAGAAAGGGTGATGTAAGTGAATGTTATAATTGCTAATGAGCAAAAAGATGTTTTATCCAATCTTGATATTGATATTATTAAAAATATTTCTGGAGAATATGAAGCTAGTGAAATAGTTGAAATGTTTAAATCTTTTTTTTATAATAGAATGATTTTAGATGTAACAGCTGTAAAAAATTATAAAAATATAGATAGTTATAAAACTATTGCTAGTGGATTAGATGTTGATAAAATCATTTTCTTTTTACCAAAAGGATCTGAAGTATGTACATCTAATTTTTTATCTAATCTAGTGTCAAGTGGAGTATATAATTTTACTACTAATGTAGAAGGAATTAAGTATTTGTTAGATAATCCTAATACATATGAAAATGTTTCTAGTTTAAAAAAAGAAGAAACAGTTGCGGTTAAAAATGAAATGGGTATTGCTAAAGTAATAGGGTTTAAAGATGTAACAGAACATGCTGGTGCTACATCACTTATCTATATGTTACAACAAGAACTTAAATCTCAATTAAATTCTAGAGTAGTAGCCATAGAAGCAGGTAAAAATGATTTTTCTTACTTCAATGGAAAAGATATGAAGTCTGTTGCAACTGAAGATATAAGAAATGAAGTTTATAAATACTCAAGTGATTCAATAGTGTTAGTTGATTTAAATAAAACACAAGATGATTCATTCTGTGGAGAAGTAATTTATTTGATGGAACCTAGTATATTAAAGTTAAATAAATTAATGAGTGCAGGTGTACATTCTTTATCAATATTAAATAATAAAATAGTAGTTTTAAATAAAAGTTTACTTAATAACAAAGATATTAATGATTTTGAATATGAAGCAAAATTAAAAATATTTTATAATATACCACCTTTAAATGATAGATCAAAAAATTCAGTACTTAGTGATTTCTTAGGAAAATTAGGTTTATTGGATATTGAAAAAGATAAAAATGTAAATAATAATAAAGTTTTTGGTTTGTTTAGAAGGTAATAATTGACAAAAATAATATAATAATATAAAATTATATTATATTAAAGGAGTGATTAAATGTTAGATTTATTTCAAATAGGAAAAGGAACTAAAAGAGGAAATGTTAATGATGGATGTCAAGGATTAATGCCAGTTGTAAGATTAGTAAAAACTGGGCTTATTCCAATTGTTCAATTAGGTATTCCAATTATTTTAGTAGTTTTAGGAACAATTGATTTAGGAAAAGCTGTTATTGCTAGTAATGAAGAGGCAATCAAAAAAGCTCAAGGTATGCTTGTAAAACGTGCTATTTATGCAGTTGCTATATTCTTTATAGTAACAATTGTTACTGTTCTTATGGGTATAGTTGCTAAAGGTACAAAAGGTACAGGTAGTGATACAGATTCTTGGGGAACATGTTGGGATAAAGCGTAAATTTTATATGTAAACAAATAGCAAATATATTGCTATTTTTTTTTGGTTTTGCTATACTTATAATGTATTATAGTATAATAATGAGGTGTCTATATGAGAACAAGTAAGTATATATACATATTATTAATTTTAGTATTAAGTATATTAGTTATTCAGCCAGTTAATACATATGCTTACAGCAAGCAAAATACAACTATTAAACATTCTTTGGCAGATAAAAATAAGAAAAGCAATAAGAAGAATAGCAAAAAAACAGCAAATGCATGGCAAGCAAATTGTGATTCAATACTAGGAAATCCTGAAAACAAAGATTCCTTTGCGTGGTTATTACAAGAAATATTAAACATAGTTAAGTATGTTGGACCATTTTTATTGTTGGTTTTGAGTAGTGTAGATTTTGCTAAAGTAATTATACAAAGCGATGAAGAGAGTATGCATAAGGCACAAAAAAAATTATTGGTTAGGATTGTTTTAGTATTAGTATTATTCTTTATACCAGATCTTGTTATGGTACTTTTAGGTATATTTGGAATAACTGATGATCCAACATGTGGTATTGAATAAAAAGAGGTGATTTTAAATGCATAATGGTTCTGAAAATGGATGGCTTTCTAATGGAATGGTCAGACTGGGTGCTAATATTAATAGTTTCTTTTATTTTGCATTAGCTGGACTATATAATATAATTGTAGAAATTTCAAGTGCAGAGATTTTGTCTCCTAGTATAGTAAGACAGTTCTTTGAAAGAGTTCAACTTATTATTGGTGTAGTAATGATTTTTAGATTATCAATAACTATACTACAAGGAATTGTAGATCCTGATAAGGCTACTGATTCAAAAGCAGGAATGGGAAATATTATTGTTAGAATTATTACGGGATTAGTATTGTTATCTACTTTGATTCCGCTTAAAAATCTTCCAAATAGTAAAGATTCATATCAGACTAACCTTAAAAATCATGGAATCTTATTTGGAACCATGTATGAAGTTCAATCAAGAATACTTAATCAAAATGTCATTGGTAAAATAGTTTTGAAACAGGAAAAAAGTTATGAGCAAGAAAATTTAAAAAGCATGGGAGAAGTAATGGCATCATCAGTTCTAAAATCTTTCTTTACACCTAATTTAAATGCAGATACAGATACAACGACTACAGTAGATAAAGATACGGGGCGCTTCTTAGACGAAGATTTGTTCTGTACAAGTAAAGGTGAAGATTACGACGATTATGATAAATATTATGATACGAATAAAACTACAGGTGAAATACTAGATATGGCTGATGAGGAATGTGGAGATTATTATGCTTATAATTTTAACTGGTTTTCATCACTTCTTATGGTAATAATATTTGATATAATTTTTATTCTTCTATGTATAGAAACTGGAAAAAGGGCAATCAAATTAGCAATATTAAGATTAATAGCACCAATTCCAGTTATAAGTTATATGGGTTCAAATTCTGATATGCAAAGTAGTCGATTAGGAACATGGGGACAAGTACTAATTTCAACCTATGTTGACTTATTTGTGTTATTAGCAATGATTTTCTTTGCCATGTCTATTATTTCAAAAATAGCTGCTGATGGTCTTACTATAGGTACAGGAAATCAAGCACATGAAATTAGTATTTGGGCAAAATTATTTATATATGTTGCGTTATTATTGTTTGTTAAAGAAGGACCAAAATTTATAAAACAAGCATTAGGAATGAAAGAAGAAGGAAGCTCATTTGGTAGTAGTTTAGCTGCTATAGCAGGAGCTGGAGCTCTAGGAGCAAAGAAACTTGCTGGAGGAGCTTATAGTAAAGCAAGAGGAGGAAGTTTCAGAGATGGAGCTGGACAATTCCAAAGTGATAATAAATTCTTAGCTGCTAAACGTAGTCTAGATCAAAATAACGAAAATTTACAAGCTAGGAAACAAGGAAAACAAGAAATTAAGCAAATGGATAGAGATTGGAATAAAGGACAGAAGTGGTACAATAAGGAAAACCCATATAGAAGTCAAGAATTTACTAATTCTGTTGAGGCACGTGATCAAGCTAAAGAAGAATTTGAAACAGCAAAAAGAGATTATTATTCAATGGCAGAAAGTGGTATGATAAAAGATGCACAAACTGGTAGATATAGAAAAGCAACAAGAGATGAAATGGCTGCAGCATATAAGAAAATGGATGATAAAGAAGGTGCTTACAAAGGAGCACAAGAATATCATGATGCTATGCGTAAAAAACATTCAAAAGATGCTAAAAGAGAAGATCAAATTAGTTTCTATAAACATAACGAAGGAGGAACACCTGCTTCTAGGGCTAAAGCTGGTAACAGCAGTAGTAATAGTTATACTGCTACAGGTTCAATGCCATCTAACTATGAATCAGAAACATTACCTAGATATGAAGGCTCTGGATCATATAGTTCTATAGAAACTCCTGAGACAAATTCAACACCTGTACCATCAATGGAGAATTCTAGATATA
Source organism: Bacilli bacterium (assembly GCA_017406955.1). Lineage (GTDB taxonomy): Bacteria > Bacillota_I > Bacilli_A > RF39 > UBA660 > CAJMSU01. Next base: position 336,355 of record JAFQXM010000007.1, read on the forward strand.
CATCAGAAGGAAATGATTCTGGAACAGATTTTAAAGTAGTTTCTAATACAGAGTATTTTGATAGGAATAAACAAGAACAGAGAGGAAAAAATAAGTCTTAAACAGTATAAAAAGACGAAATAAAAATAACCTAAAAGGAGTGTGATATATAGTGAATAATTATTTAATACCTGCTAATACAAAAAAAGGTCAATTAATATTAGGTTTATTTAGACCATTTGATTTAATTTTGTTTAGTACAGGAGTATTAATCACAGTAATTCTATTAGCATTTATGCCGGTTACTTCTACATTAATGACAGTTTTAATTATATGTCCGGCAGCTATATGTGGTTTTCTAGTTTTACCAGTACCGTATTATCATAATATGTTAATAGTAATTACAGAATTATATGATTTTATTACTACAAATCAAAGATATGAATGGAAAGGTTGGTGTTATAAAGATGGCAAAAAAGGTAGGAAATAGTACAGAAGCTTGGTTACCAGTAAAGTCAATACAAAATGGTATGATAGTTACTTATAACAATTTAAAAGTAAGTGGAGTTAAAATTGCTCCTAAAAATATATTTATCTTAGATCCTCAATCTCAAGATAATACGTTAATAAGTTTAAAAAACTTTTATAATATGATAGATTTTGAATTCTGGCTAGTAGTTGCTGATAAACCTGTTGATATATCTATTTATATGTCACAATTACAATTACTATTTAATGAAACTCAGTCTCCTGCAATCAGAAAACTAATTATGCAAGATATTGATAAAGGTAATGAGTTTATTAATAATAATATAGTGGATACAGAATATTTCTTCTTATTTAAAGAGAAAGATCCTGATAAAGTTCAAAAGAAAGTTAGAATGCTTATAAATGGTTTAGCTAGCTGTGGACTTAATGCTAGTCAAACTAGTAATGATGATTTAAGAATTATTTTAGATAATTTCTTAAATGGGGGTACAAGAACAGAGTTTAGGACGGTGATGCCTTCATGAGTACAAGTTTAAGAGGACAGTTAGCACCTAAGGGATTACATTTTAATCCAAGTGACTTTTTCATTAGTGATAAATATGCAACTATACTAACAATAGTTTCATATCCTAAATATATATCACCAGGTTATTTATCATCACTTACTAATATGCCTGGTATTAAAGTAGTTGCTAAACACATACCAGTACCATTTCAAACAATGGCAAAGATGTTAAATAAACAAATTGCTGATTTAAAAGAAAGATATAAAAATGAACATGATGAAACTGTTAGAGAAGAGATTAGACAAGATGCAGAAAGTTTAGAATACTTTACTTCTATGTTAGCAGGATCACAAGCTCGTATATTTGATTTTCAAATGCACATTATGATTACAGCTGATACTAAAGAAGATTTAGAAATGAAAAAAGTAAATGTTAGAAACTATCTAGATGCAATGGAATTACGTGCAGTGTCATTACGTTTTGAACAAGAAAAGGTATTAAAATCAATTTTACCAATATTCCCATCACAAGATATTGAAGAGCGTATTGGAACACCAATTCCATCAGTTACAATTTCAGCTATGTATCCGTTTATATTTGATAGTTTAAAAGATCCAGGTTTATCAACACTACTTGGTGTAGACTTTTCTGGTGGAGTAATTTTATTTAATCAATTTTTATATAAAATTCGTAAAGAAACAAATAGAAATAACGCTAATATGATTATATTAGGTACATCTGGTTCTGGTAAGTCAACTGCTGCTAAATTATTACTTAGAAGTCACATTCGAAATGGATGTCAAATAGTAGCAATCGATCCAGAAGATGAATTACATGAAATAACTCAAACTTTTGGTGGAGATACTATAGATATAGGTAAAGGTGGAGAATTTGGACTTATAAATCCACTTGAAATAGTAATAGATGCAGATGAAGATGAAATAAAACAAGGTTTAGGATATACAGTTTTAACACGTACATTACAATCTTTAAAAGCATTTATGAAATATTATGATTCAACTATAGAAGAAGATGTTTTAACAATGTTTAGTGAAGTAGTTCAAGATACTTATAAACGTTTTGGAATAGACTTTAATACAGATTTTTCAACATTTACATCAAAAGATTATCCAACATTTTCTGATGTTTATGCAACCATAAAAGGTCGCTTAATGTCATTAACTGATCAAACTCAAGAACGTGATATTTTAGAAAGATTAGAATTAAAAGTAAGACCTATCACTAAGGAATTAAAATTTTATTTTGATGGTCATACTACATTAAAAGCTGATAGTGATTTTATGGTATTTAATATAAAAGAATTAATGAATTCAGATTCAAATATTCGTAATGCATTATTCTTTAATGTATTAAAGTATGCATGGGGATTATGTTTAAATTATGATGTAAATACTGTAATGATGGTTGATGAAGCACATGTATTATTAGGAGATAATAATAAATTAGGAGCAGAGTTCTTAGCTCAAGTACAAAGACGTGCTCGTAAATATAATACAGGTACAATACTAATTACTCAACAACCAAGTGATTTTGTAGCAAATCAAGAAATTTTAATGCATGGTAAAGCAATTTTTGATAATGCATCATATTATTTGGTTATGGGATTAAAGAAACAAGCAGTTTCAGATTTAAGTTTATTAATAGATTTAAATGATAATGAAAAAGAAAGCATAAAACAATATTCTCAAGGAGAAGCGTTATTTGTATGTGGAAATAGGCGTATGAGAATAAATGTTGCAGTTACTAAAGAAGAATTAGATTCTTTCGGTAGTGGTGGAGGATTCTAATATACTGAAATAAATAGGTAGGAGCAGTATTATGGATAAAAAAACAAATAATCAAGGTTACAAGTCAGTAAATAATGCTAATTCAAAGCCAGATAGAAATAGACAACAAGCTGATCAAGGGTTAGATTCGGCCAAAAATCAATCACAACAGGATAGGGATTTTTCCAAAAATACAAATAAAAGAAATAATAACAAAGGATTTAATTCGACTAATAAATCGAATAATACAATTGGAAATAATCATGGAAATCAACAACCAAATGGCATGGGAAATAGTAATCCAAACAGACAGCCTAATGGCCAAAATAAAGGAAAAGCTTTATTAAATGGTATGAAGAAAGCTGCTAAACCAGATAGTAATAATGTCAATGGTGATAATAAAAAATTACAACGTGCGGCTAAATTAGCTAAACATGCTCCAATACCTCAAGTAAAAGCAGCTGGAAAAGCAGTTGAAGCAATGCAAAAATCAAAAATAGGTAAGTCTTTATCCAAAATGTTTGGAGGTAAAGGTGGAGGATTACTAGGTGCAGGTGGCAGTCCTGAACAAATGATTATTGCTGCAATCAGAAGAAAATTAATAATGTTAATGCTACCTGTTTTAGGAGTCTTACTGATTGTAATGTTATTAATGTCACTATTCACAAGTTCAAGCACAGTAGCAGCGTCACAAACTAATGAAGGACTATGTTTATATGATAGAGATGAATTAATAGAAAAGGGTATAAAGAAAGAAATATTAGATGATTGTAATAATGCAGATTCAGATGCTAAAAATTATTATAGTAGAGCTAAAAGTTCTGATTTAGAAAGTGTTGATATATATGCACCATTATATATAGAAGGTTTTTATCTAGTAGTATCACAAAACAAAAAGGCTGATCTAGATTATGATGATATGTCTAGTGATGTAATTGGATTACTAAAAGATAAAATGCAAAAAGATGATGAATTAGATGAATCAACTTTTAGAAAAAATTTAGTAAAAGATATTATACCTGCATATATAGAAGGTAAGAAAAAAGATTATTATAATTCAATGGTAAATCGTATATTTAAATATGTAGAAGATATGAAAAAAATGTATAACTTAGATGATGAAGATAGTGATGATGATAGTTGTATTGGTCCAGTTACAAAATTAACTGCTAAAGAATTATGTAAATTAAATAAGGCAGGAAAAACAAAAGAGTGGGTAGAAAAGTTTGGACCAGTTGCTCAACAAGATTATGCACGTACTGGAGTTTTCGCATCTGTCACTATGGCACAAGCAATACTAGAGTCTGGTTGGGCTTGTTCAGATATTCAAAACAATATTTTTGGTATAAAATGTAATGGTGCCAAAAAATGTACTACAGTTTTAACACATGAATATGTTAATGGTCAATATGTAGCAGTAAATGATTCCTTCAGAATATATAAAAATATTGGTGAATCTATTTATGATCATTCTAAGTTTTTAAAAGATAATTCAAGATATTCACAAGCGGGAGTATTCAGTGCTAAAAATGCCACTGAGCAAGCACATGCATTGCAAAAGGCAGGATATGCAACTTCTCCTACTTATGCTACTAGTTTAATAAATAATTTCATAAAACCATATAATTTAACTAAATTTGATAAAAAGGTTAACACACCTAGTGATGCATCTTGTACTACTTCATCAGACTCACTAGCTGGTTGGAGTATACGTACTGTAAAACCTACATCTAAAGATAAGGCGTTTACTTATAAGAATAGTAATAGAGGACAATGTGTTTGGTATGCTCAAGCTAGAGCTATAGAAATAGCTGAAGATTTAGCTAAAAAGAAGAAAATTACTGATGCACAAGCTAAAAAAATTAAAGATAAATTACTAAGTATATATGGTGATGCCGGTCAATGGTACAATGTATCTAAGGGTAAATTTAAACGTAGCAATAAAGTTAAAGATGTAAAAGCAGGATCTATTATTTCATGGACACAAAATGGAAAATGGGGACATGTTGCTGTTATAGAAAATGTTACTAAAAAACAAGTTACTATTACAGAAGGATGGGCTAATCATGTACAAAGTTGTCCAAATAGTTGGGGATGTATTAACTTTAGATCTAAAACTATGTCAAAAAATGAATTCTTAAATTCATATGCTAAATATTATGTTGCTGGTAGGGGATATAAATTTAGTGGTTATATTTATTTCTTAGAACCAGAAAGTTAGGTGAAAAAATGAAAAAGAAAATATACTTTCTAACATTATTAGTTTTAATATTACTAACTAGTGGATGTAGTATGCAATATGATTTGACAATTAATAAAAATGGTGCAGAAGAAAATATAACTGCCACATTAAAAAGTAATAAAACTAATGATAAAATGATTGATGAGTTATCTAATCAAAAAAGATCTGCATATTATGATATGAATACAGGAGAGACACATTACTATAAACAAAATAGGTTTTATAATAAAAAAAACAATGAGATTGGATTAAAATATAACTATAATTATGCTAAAATTGAAGAATTACAATATTCTAATGCATTAACACAGTGTTTCTATAATGTTAGTGTAATTAAAGACTTACAGTTTATAACAATAAATACCAGTAAGGGGGCTAGTTGTTTATCTCACGATGGTCAAAAACTAATTGATAAAATTGATGCTACTATTCAAACAGATTATAAAGTAATAGAACATAATGCTGATAGTCATAAAGATAATACTTATACATGGAACATAACAGAAAAAAATAGTAATAATAAATCAATATACATAAAAATGGATTATAAACAAAAAAATACAGCTGTTGCTAAAAGTGAAAATACAAAAACAATATTATTAGCAATAGGTTTAATAGTAATAATAATTACATTAGCTATATTTTTATCTAAACGTGTAAAAAAGAGTAAATATGAATAATTGATATAAAAATATAATTATGATACAATATTCCAAGAAGGGAGTAGTAATATGAAGTTTAAATTTAGAGCAGATCCAGAAGATATAACAATATTTGCAATATTTGCTATTTTCTTACTTTATATTGTAGCAATTGGAGTTTTAAATTTACATAGTTTTGCTACTGAGGGATATTTATATGGATTAAATCCAATTCCAGCTTTTTTTCCCCAATTTATAGGGGCTACATTACTATTATATATTTTTGCTTTAGTAGGAATTTTTGCTAGTGTAGGATCCTACTTTTTCGAAATGGAAGAAGGTTTTGGATTTTCTACTAGTAAAAAAGATAAAGGATATTCTAGATGGGCTAAAGAAAAAGAAATTCAACAAGAAAAAAATGTTGAAGTTGTTAATATGAAAAATCCTAGAGAAAAAGCAGCAGGAGTACCACTTTTATATAAAGGAAGTAATGTTTGGATTGATAATGGAGAAAATCATACTTTAGTAATTGGTGCTACTGGTTCAGGTAAAACTCAATGTATTATTTTACCTACTGTTAAATTGCTTGCTAAAAAAAGAGAAAGTATGATTATAACAGATCCTAAGGGTGAAATATATGAAAAGACTAGTAATATGCTTAGAGCCAAGGGATATCAAATATTACTCTTAAATTTCCGTGATCCACAAAATGGTAATGCTTGGAATCCGATGTCACTTCCATATAAAATTTATAAACAAGGTAATCAAGATAAAGCTATAGAGTTATTAGATGACCTAGCTTTAAATATTTTGTATGATGATTCAAATAAAAATGCTGATCCTTTTTGGGAAAAAACAAGTGCTGACTATTTTTCAGGTGTTGCTTTAGGATTATTTGAAGATGCTAAGGAAGAAGAAATTAACATTAATAGTGTATCTTTAGCAACAACTATAGGTGAAGAAAAATTTGGAGGATCTACATATATAAAAGAATATTTTGCAGAAAAAGATCCAGCAAGTGCGGCAGCAATTAATGCTCAAAGTACAATAATGGCACCAACAGATACTAAAGGAAGTATTTTAGCTGTATTTAAACAGAAAGTAAAATTATTCGCATCTCGTGCTAATTTAAGTGAGATGTTATCACATAGTGATATAAATTTAGAATCAATTGGTGAAAAACCAACTGCCGTTTATATAGTAATTCAAGATGAAAAGAAAACTTACCATTCTTTAGTTACTATTTTATTAAAACAAATATATGAAACTTTAATTGGTGTTGCACAACGTCATGGTGGAAAATTACCAGTAAGAACGAATTTCTTACTTGATGAGTTTGCTAATATGCCGCCTTTAAAAGATGTTACTACTATGATTACCGCAGCGCGTTCTAGACAGATTAGGTTCACAATGATTATTCAAAACTTTGCGCAACTTGATTCAGTTTATGGAAAAGAAGATGCGGAAACTTTACGTGGTAACTGTGGTAATATAATTTACTTAGTTACTACCGAATTAAAAGCCTTAGAAGAAATATCTAAAATGTGTGGAGAAGTTAAATCTAAAAAAGATGATAAAACTGCCTCAACACCACTAGTAACAGTTTCAGATTTACAAAGAATGAAAGAAAATGATGTTATTTTAATGAGATTACGTATGAATCCATTTAAAACACATTTTACACCTGATTGGAAATGTGATTGGGGTAAAAAGTATCCAGAAGCTAAATATCCATCTAGAAAGAAAAGAGAAGTTCATACTTTTGATATAAAAGAGTTTGTAAAAGAAAGAAAAAAGAAAAAACTATTAGATATGATGAACGCTAATAGTTCAGATGAAGTTCCAGGAATACCAAATAATAGAGAACAGATTGGACCTCATCCTAATATGATGAATCAAAGAGTTAATCCATTTGAATCAAGACCACAAAATATACCAGCTTCAAACCCATTTGAGTCTAGGCGACCTGCACCAATTGAGGATGATGATGACGATGATAATGGAGGATTTGATGTTGATGAATTAGTTCGAAAAATTGATGCTAAAATTGCTGAATTGGAAAAAGAAGAACAAAAAGACAAAGAAAAAAATAAAACTATTGATAAAAATGATAACAACAGTAAAGAAGATGTTCAAGATAATATATCAAAAGAATCAACTAATGATTCGAATTTACAATCAGAAAGTAAAAAGGAACCAAACCTAAATGTAAATCAAAACATTGATTTAGAACTTGACGATGATGATGACGATGAATTTTTCGATGATTTTTTTGATAACTAAGGAGAGATATTATGGATGAAGAAAAAGAAAATGAAGTTGTATCTGAAGAAGAAACACATGAAGAAGAGATTCATGAAGAAGTGGAAGAAATAGAAGAAGATAGAGAAGATGAAGAAATTAAAATTGATTCCAATGATGATTTCAGTGAAAACAAATTTGGTAATGATAGTAATAAAGAATTAATAAAAAAACTTGGCTTTTTTATGATAATTATAGTAGCTGTTGCGTGTGTTTTAGGTGTTTTTATGTGGATTATGTCACTCTTTAAAACAACTACATATGATTATGAAGATGTGGAACAAATAATGAAAGAAGCAGCTCAATCTTATTTTAGTGATCATAAAAAGAGTTTACCAAAAGGTAAACAAATTGTTGAAATATCTGATTCAGTTTTAGTTAAAAACGAATATATGGATCCTTTAACAGAATACTTAGGTGAAGATAGTAAATGTTCTGGAAAAGTTACTGTTAAAAAAGTAGATTCAAAATACATATATACACCATATCTAAACTGTGGATCTGATTATTCGACTACTGAATTATACAAAGTATTAAAAAAGAAAACAGTAACTAGTGGTGCTGGATTATATAGAGTTAATGATAACTATATATATAGAGGAGAAAAACTTTCTAATTATGTAAAAATAAATAAACATTTATGGCGAATAGTAAAGATGAATGCAAATAACGAAATAATGTTAATATTAAGTGATAATTATATGGTTGGTTCTTCTTGGGATGATAGATACAATATTGATAAAGATTATAATGCTGGAATTAATGATTATAGAGCTAGTAGAATTAAAGAATATTTAAATAAAGTATATAAATCAAATGATGAATATTATAGATTACTAACATCTAATGACAGAGCAAAACTAACTACATTTGATGTATGTGTTGGAAAAAGAGCTATTGGAAGCAATGTAAAAGATAATTCAGAAGAATGTAGTGATATTTTTAGTAATCAAAAAATGGGTATACTAACAGTTTCAGATTATTTATATGCTAGTTTAGATGAACATTGTAATACTACCATAGATGCTGCTTGCCAAAACTATAATTATTTAAACAATGGTGATGAATGGCTTACCGCAACTGCAGTTAATAGTAATAGCTATGAAATATTCTTTGTAGATAGTAATGGACAAGTTGATTATGATGAAGCAATTAAAGCAGTTGCATTTAGACCAGTAATAATGTTAAATAATTCAGTGATGATTAAAAGTGGTAAAGGAACTAGAAAAAAACCATATAAATTGAAATAGGATTCTATAATTTATAGAATTCTTTTTTTGTCATAATTTATAATAGAGGTGATAAAATGAATATAAGTATAGAAGATTTATTAAAAAACAAAAATAACAATATAATTGATATTAGAGATAAATATAAATATAGTAATGGTCATATATCAAATTCTATTAATATACCTAGTGAATACTTAATAACCAATCATAGTGAATATTTAGATAAAGATGAAACATACTATTTATATTGTGATAATGGATATAAAAGTAAGTTAGTTAGTGATGAGTTAAATTATTTAGGATATAAGACAATTAATATAATAGGTGGATATAACTACTACTTGTTAATAAAATAAAATTGTAATATAATTAACTAGAAGGTGATAAGATATGAATATTATTAATTCATTTATAGAATTCTCTACTTCCTTCATATCTTCCGGAGGTATAATATTTGGATTTTTACTTATATTAGTAGAATCATTTATTCCTATCTTACCACTAGGTATATTTGTAGCCTTAAATACAAATGCATTTGGACCAGTATTAGGAATAACTATATCTTGGCTTGCAACTTGTTTAGGATGCTTTTTATCATATTTATTGTTTTATTCATTATCAAATAAGTTTTTATATAGTTTATTCACTGATAAATTTAGAAAAAGAATAAAAAGAGCTGTAAAGAGAATAAAAAAAATATCTTTACCAGGATTAGTATTAATTATTGCTTTACCATTTACCCCAGCATTTTTAATTAATATTATCTGTGGAATCGCAACTATTTCTAGAAAAAAATTTATTGCCGCAATCTTAATTGGTAAAATATTTATGATTATATTCTGGGGATACGTAGGTAAAAGCATTATAGAAAGTATAACTGATATTAAGACAATGTTAATTATTGGTTTAATGTTATTAGTTTCTTATGTTATATCTAAAATAGTTAGTAAGAAAATGGATATAGAATAGAGGTGTTTATATGGATTATATTATTATAGGATTATTAATTGTATTAGTTATTTTAGTTACTATATCATTATTTAAAAATATTAATGAAGCTAAAATTACTGAAAGATTAGGTAAACTTGAAGTAAGTATGATTAAAGAAATGAGTAGTTTTAAAGATAATTTAAATAATGAATTTACTAAATTAAATGACAAAGTAGAAAAAAGATTATTATCTATAAATGAAAAAGTCAATGAAAGATTAGATGAAAATTTTGAAAAAACTAATAAGACATTTATGAATGTTATAGAAAGATTATCTAAAATAGATGAGGCTCAAAAGAAAATAGAAGACTTATCTAGTGATATAGTAAGTCTACAAAGTATTTTAACTGATAAAAAAACTAGAGGTATTTTTGGTGAAGTTAATTTAAAACATATTTTAGTTAATGTATTTGGAGAAAACAATGATAAGGTATATAAACTGCAATATACTTTATCAACAGGTGTAATTGCTGACTGTGTAGTATTTGCACCAGAACCTTTAGGAACTATCGCAATAGATTCAAAATTTCCTTTAGAAAACTATCAAATAATGGTAGATAAAAATTTATCTAATGATAAGAGAATTGCGGCAGAAAAATTATTTAAACAAGATATGAAAAAACATATAGATGCTATTAGTAATAAATATATAATACCAGGAGAAACTACAGATCAAGCAATTTTATTCTTACCTGCAGAAGCAATATTCGCAGAAGTTAATGCTTATCACTCAGATATTATTGAATATGCTTATAAAAGACGTGTATGGATCACATCTCCAACTACTTTAATATCTACACTTACTGTAGTGGAAATGATTATTAAAAATATGGAAAGAGATAAGTATACTTCAATTATTCATGAAGAATTAAATAAACTTGGAATAGAATTTTCTAGATACAAAGAACGTTGGGATAAATTATCTAGAAGTATCCAAACTGTTAATAAAGATATAGAAAATGTTTCTATAACTACTGAAAAAATAACTAAAAAATTTGATACAATTAATAAAGTAGAAGTAAACAAGTTAGAAAATAATAAAGATATTAAATAGTATTTTTATTATTTTTTTGTATATAAAAAACAAATAATAGTATACTAAAAAAAGAAACATCATAGTATTAAATATGAGTAAAATACTAGGAATTATTGTAGGATATATATTAATGGTAATGGGATGTTTTTATATTATATTATATTTTAATTTATTTACTTTTGGATTCACATTAAAAGAATATTTGTTATATATATTTACTAGATATGAGTGTTATTTTTTTATAATTGGTTTAATAATTTATATATATTCTAGTAATAGAAAGGGGAAGAGGCAATGATTTATATTTATGATTTATTACTTAATTTTATGGATAGTAATAGATTAATAGAATTCTATGAATGGGATAGTAAAGATGGATTGGAACATATAAAAAAAATTCCACTATTCAAAATATCATCTGTAGATATGGATAATATTATAAATAATAATATAAAAGTTAGTAAGGATTTTTTAGATAAAATCAATAATAAAACTACTTTGTATAGAAATAAATATAATATTAAATATGGAGTTTTATTTTGTGATTTAAATAAAGTAGTTGGAGTGGAATTTAATAAAGAAGGCACTATTATATGTAGAAGTAGTTTATTATTAGATGAAGAAGAAGATATTCTTGATGAAGTAAGTGTATTTGAAGATTATGATTTCAATTATAAAGTATTAAAAGAGTATACATATAATAGTTTTTTAACTAGAAAAGAATTATTTAAGAAAAACTATTTAGAAAAAGAATTAAAAAAAATATATACTGATAAATACTATGATAAATTTAATTATTTATATGAAGAAATATTTGGTAAAGATAACAAACCATTAGAGGATAAATATAAAATAATAATAAATGATATAAATAATAATTATAATAACAAGTATAATAAATTATATGAAATAGTAAGGCTTAGTTATAAAAAAAACAGACTACATCAGTAGTCTATTTTCATAGCTTTTTTAACTTTCTTTATTTGTTCTTTAGCCTTTATTTTAGCTTTTATGCTTCCATCACTTAATATTTTGTCTACAAGTTCAGGATTATCTTCATATTTTTTTCTTCTTTCTTTAATAGGTTTTAAAAAGTCGTTTATCTTATCTATAAGTTCTTTTTTACAAGCTACACATCCACGAGCTCCCTTTTTACATTCACTACATACAGTATCTAAGTTAGGATTATCTATTAATTTGTGATAATAATAAACCATACATACTTCAGGATCAGCAGGATCATCTTTTTTTATCTTTTTAGGATCAGTAACTGCTCCCATGACTTTTTTCTTTATAGTCTCATTATCATCAACTAAATATATTGCATTACCTAAACTTTTGCCCATTTTTTCATTGCCATCTAATCCTTTAACTCTAGTAGTTTTACTAAGTACTGGTTCAGGCTCTTTTAAAGTTTCACCATATATATTATTAAATTTTCTAACTATTTCTCTACATTGTTCTAGAAGAGGTAATTGATCATCTCCAACTGGAACTAGCTCTCCATCAAAACAAGTAATATCCGCAGCTTGAGAAACAGGATAACCCAAAAATCCATAAGTAATACTTTCACCACTATTACCAAATAACTCTTTCTTTTGTGCTATTTCACTTTTAACGGTAGGATTTCTTTGTAATCTTGAAACTGTTACTAGATTAGAATAAAATACAGTAAGTTCCGCAATCTCAGGTATTCTAGATTGTACAAAGAAATTAACTTTTTCAGGATCTAGTCCAATAGATAATAAATCCATAGTTATTTCTTTAGTATTAAGTCTCACTTTTTCTGGATTATTAAAGTTATCAGTTAATCCTTGCACATCTGCAATCTCTAAATAAAAATCATAATCATCTTGTAATTTTAAATAATTTTGTCCCGCGCCAAAATAATGTCCTAAATGCAAATTACCAGTAGGACGAAGACCTGTTAATATAGTTTTCTTCATATTATCACTTCCTTTATTAATTTTATCATAAATAACTAATATTTAAAACAATTATGATATAATTTTATTAGGTGATTATATGAAAACTCTAACTATAAAACAACCTTATGCATCTTTAATAGTAAATAATCATAAGAAGTATGAATTTAGAAGTTGGAAAACTAATTATAGAGGAAAAATATTAATACATGCTGGTTTATCTAAAGATAAGAATATAAATAAATTTGATAATTATAATTTAGATTATATATATGGCGCAATTATAGGAGAAGCTGAAATTATTGATTGTATATTAGTAGATGAAGTATTTAATAATAAATTATGTAAAGAAGATAAAATTATATATGGATCTGATCATATAGATGAATATGCTTGGAAATTAGAAAATATAAAAAAATATGATAAACCTATTTATGTAAAAGGTAAGCTTGGTTTATGGAATTATGATTTACATGAATAATATATTATGTTATAATATATAACGATTTTTGAAGGAGGATTATTATGAAAGATTTTTTAAGTGATATACAAAATATGAATTATCCATTTGATAAAAATACTTTTAATTTAGTTTTAGATTTATATAATAATCCAAAAAAAGTCTTCAAAGATAATAAAACTATTAATAATTATATAACAGATAATGGATTAGGTGGTTTTATATTTAAATTACTTAATACAGAGATGGATACTAGAGGAAAAAGTGTATTAAGAGAAAGAAATGATTATTTAGATAGATTAACACAAGATATAGAAAAATATCCATATGTAGTGACACTAAATAATAAGTGGATACGTGTTGATGGGGTAAATAATGATAAAGAATTTAATATTAATAATATAAAACATAGATTTTATATTTCTCCATTAAGAGAAGATTTATATAGATTTTCAATTAAGTTATATGATAAATTTAAAGAAAATAATATTAATTTTTCATTTAAAGTATTAGATGAAAAATATAGATATAATAAACAACATAGAAAAGATGCAATTACTATTTTTGTTGATGATAATAATTTTGATGATGTATATAAATCTTTGGAAGATTTTTCTTTGGAAAATAAAGGATTAATAAGGAGATGTCATAAACCTTCTGTAATTACTATGAATTTTAGTAATTGGTTAGGATACTCAAAAGAAGAACAAAATCAAAAAGATCCAAGTTCTTATATTGGAAATTTTGCTTATTGTTTTAAGATTGCATTAGAAAACTTTTGTTCTGATTATCTAAGAAAGGGAGAATATGTAATTATACCTAAAAAGGATAAAGAACATAATTATGAAGATGTTAAATATAATGCTGATTCATTTTTTGAAAATAGTAATTATTATGATTTAAGGTTATATGAACTAACTAAAGAAATTATAAATAATGACAATAAAAATGAATTATATAGTTATTTAGTAACCGCACTAAAAATAAATAATTATGATATTGATAATTTTCCAGTTAGTAAAAATAAAATTAAAATAAAAAGACCTAATGAATAGAATATATTTAGTAGTAAATAATATAAAATAGTAGGGTGGTAGTATGGTTGAAGAGAGTTTAATAAAACATTTTTCTAATAAAAAACTAGAATGGGTAAAAATTTATTTACTTTTAATTAGTTATGAAGCATTAAGGGCAGATCTATTTTTAGATAATAATTTTAAAGAAGAGGAAGTATTATTAATTAAAGAAGAAGTTAATAGATCTAGAAGTATAGAAGAATTATTTAAAAAGTTAGAAAGAATAAAAATACAAAATAATAAAATCAAAAAAGACAATTTAAATTCTAAATTACCTATAGAAGAATTTGGACCTTTTACAAAAGAAGTTGAGAACATTTTAAGAGAAAATGTTATTGATAATATGGATGATTTATTAAATACTGATCTAAAATATGATATAATGACTACTACTGCTGCTAAAGAGGATATAGAATTTATGAAAAAGTGGTATGATTTTTCTGATCATGAAGATAAGGTAAAACAATTGACAAAAACTAATAAAAATAGTAAAATATAGAAGAAATCAATGAAGAAGAGAAGTAGGAACTATCCCTATTAATAGAGAGCTAAGGTTTGGTGGAACTTAGTAATATATAGTTTTGAATAACACTTCTGAGTACTTAAAGAAATATAGTAGACTAAGTCGGTGATCCCGTTAAAGATCGTAAAGTGATTATAAGTAATTATAATAATTTGGGTGGTACCGCGGATACTAGTTTCGTCCCTTTATAGGATGAGACTGGTATTTTTTATTTAAGGAGGAATATTATGATAGATAAAAGCAAGTTAAAAGATTATGCTAATAAGTTAATGTTTGATATGGAAGATTCTGAATATGAAACATTACAAGAAGAGTTTGATGTTATTTTAAAACAAATGGAATTAATAGGTAAAATTCCTAATATTAGTAGTGTAGAACCAATGACTTTTCCATATAAAAATGAAGATGTAGACTTGCGAGAAGATGAAGTTAGAGATTATTTAACTGTAGGTGAAGTATTAGATAATACTAAGTATCAAGTTAATGATCAAGTTAAAGTTCCAAAGGTGGTGGAATAATGTATAGAGGAAAAAGTATTACAGAGTTACGTGAATTATTAGACAAGGAAGAATTAACTAGTGAAGAGTTATTTGATAAAGCGAAAAAGTTAGCTTATGCTTTTCAAGAAGATTATAATTCATTTGTAACTATTATGGATGATTATAAAATTAAAAGAAGAAGTGATAGTCTAATTAAAGGTATTCCATATGCATTAAAAGATAATTTTTCTACTAATGGGATACTAACTACATCATCATCTAATATTTTAAAAGATTATGTTCCAGTATATGATGCGACTATTTATAAAAAGTTAAGAAAAGCTGGAGGAGTATTAGTTGGTAAAACTGTATTAGATGAACTTGCTATGGGTGGTACTGGTACTACTGCACATACTGGAGTAGTTAAAAATCCATGGAATAAGACATGCATGACTGGAGGATCTAGTGCAGGAAGTGCAGCTGCTGTTGCCTTAGGTATAGTTCCATTTTCAATAGGTTCTGATACAGGAGATTCTATTAGAAAACCAGCATCATTCTGTGGAGTAGTAGGTTATAAACCAACATATGGTCTTATTTCCAGATATGGATTATTCGCATTCGCTTCAAGCCTAGACCATGTAGGAGTACTTTCTCGTAATGTTAAAGATAGTGCTATTGTTACAGATATAATTAAAGGTAAAGATATAAATGATATGGTTACTATTAATTATGATAAGAATTTAGTAGAATCACTAGATAATGATATTAAAGGTAAAAAACTATTTTATATAAAAGAAATATGTGATAAATCACAATATACAGATAAAGATACTCTTAAAGTATTAGATGATTTTTATAAATTATTAGATAAATGTAGAGAGTTAGGATTTATAGTAGAAGAAGTATCTATAGATAAAGCTTTATTAGAAGCAGTATATCCTACATATATGACTATTAGTTGTGCAGAAGCAACATCAAACAATTCTAATCTTACAGGAATACAATTTGGACCTCGTGGAGAAGGTAATTCAGTAGAAGAGATTATGTTTGATGCTAGAACTAAAGGATTTTCTGAGTTAATTAAAAGAAGATTTGTATTAGGTAGTTATATTCTTCAAAAAGAAAATCAAGAAAAATTATTCTTAAATGCTTGTAGAGTTAGAAGATTAATAGTTGATAAAATGAATGAATTATTTAAAGACTATGATGGTATGATTTTACCTGCTAGTGGAGGAGGAGCTCCTAGTTTTGATGATTCTTCTGAAAAACTATCTAGTAAATACTTACTTTTAGAAAACCATCTAGCAATAGGTAACTTTGGTGGATTCCCATCAATTACTATACCATTTACATTTAGTAACGATATGCCAGTAGGAGTAAACATTACAGGTAGAGTTAAAGATGATGATTTAGTTTTAAATATGGCTAATAAGATAGAAAGTGTTACTGGATATAAAGATATCTATTCTAAGGTAGGTGATATAGATGTATAAAGTAGTTATAGGATTAGAAGTTCATTGTGAATTAGAAACTAAATCTAAAAACTTTTCATCTGCACCAAATGAGTTTACTAAAATACCTAATATAAATGTAGGCACTGTAGATTTAGGACTTCCTGGAATACTTCCAGTTGCGAATAAAGAAGCAGTAAAGAAAGCTTTATATACTTCTATGGCCCTAAACTGTAAACTTCCAGATGAAATAATATTTGATAGAAAAAATTATTATTATGCAGATTTACCTAAAGGATATCAGATTACTCAAAATACTAAACCAGTAGGAGTAGGTGGATATTTAGATATCTTAGTAAATGGTAAAATAAAACGTGTTACTTTACATGATGTACATTTAGAAGAAGATACTGCCTCTTTAGAACATCATCCAAAGTATTCATTAATTGATTATAATAGAAGTGGTATTCCACTACTTGAAATAGTAAGTGATCCATGTATTGAAAGTGCTGATGAAGCAGTACAGTACTTAGAAGATTTAAGAGATTTATTCTTATACTTAGGAGTAAGTGAAGCTAAAAGTAATTATGGTCAAATGAGATGTGATGTAAATATATCTCTAATGAAAGATACTGATACTGAGTTAGGTACTAAAGTAGAAATGAAAAATATAAACGCTTTTAATAATGTAAGGGCGGCTATTGAATATGAAATTAAAAGACAAAGTGAGTTACTTGATAAGGGAGAAAAAGTTGTTCAAGAAACTCGTAGAATTGCAGAAGATGGTAAAACATATTCAATGAGAGAAAAAGTAGATGCAGTTGATTATAAATACTTTGTTGAACCTAATATACCATCAACTCCAGTAACAGATGAGTTACTTGATGAATTAAAATCTAATTTACCAGAATTAAAATTATCTAGATATTTAAAGTATAAAGAATTAGGTTTAAGTGATGAAGATGCATTAACTTTATCTAAAGATAGAGGTGTTTCTGATTACTTTGAAAGAGTAATAGAAAAAAGTGATGTAAATACTGCAGTTAATTTTATGACTACATCTATTTTATCCACATTAAATAAATTAGAGATTAATATAGATGAGTTATTTATAACATCAAATATGTTAAGTGGAGTAGTTGATTTAGTTAGTAAAGGAAATATCTCTTTGGATCATGGTAAAAAAATCTTATATCAAGCCATAGATGAAGAAAAAGATCCTAATCTATTAATTAAAAAAGCAGGATTACATCAAATTAATGATGAAGATGAATTATTAGAATTAATTAAATCTATAATGGAAGAAAACACTGAAGTAGTTAGACAATATGTAGAAGATGGTAATATGTCTGCCATTAATTTCTTTATAGGTCAAACTATGAAAAAATCTAATAGACAGGCTAATCCAAATAAATCAAAAGAAATTATTACTAAAGAATTAGAAAGGAGAAAAGAAGATGCAAAATAAATATAGAACAAATTATTGTGGAGAACTAACTGAGAAAGATATAGATAAAAAGGTTCGTGTTGCGGGATTTGTTGAAAATATTAGAGATCATGGAGGAGTTATTTTTGTAGATATTAGAGATAATACAGGAGTAATTCAAGTAGTTAGTAATGATGACTCTATATTCGATGGAATTACTCGTGAGTCTTCTATTACTTTGGAAGGTATAATACGTAAAAGAGGAGAAGATGATTATAATGAAAGAATTTCTACTGGTACTATTGAATTATTAGTAGAAAGTCTTGAAGTATTAGGAAAAGCTTCTAATGTATTACCATTTGAGGTAATGACTTCAAGGGATAGTGGAGAAGATATAAGACTAAAATATAGATATTTAGACTTACGTAATCCTAAAGTAAAAGATACAGTTATTTTTAGAACTAAAGTAATAGATTATATGAGACAAATTATGAAAGATGAAGATTTCTTAGAAATTAATACACCAATACTTACTGCATCATCTCCAGAAGGAGCTAGAGACTTTATCGTTCCATCTCGTAAATTTAAAGGAAAGTTCTATGCACTTCCACAAGCGCCACAACAATTTAAACAATTATTAATGTGTGGAGGATTTGATAAATATTTCCAAATTGCACCATGTTTTAGAGATGAAGATGCTAGAAGTGATAGAATCTATGGAGAGTTTTATCAATTAGATTTTGAAATGGCTTTTGCTGAAGAAGATGATGTTTTAAGAATTGGTGAAAAAATATTTTATGATACATTTAAAAAATTCAGTGATAAAAAAATCACTGATACACCATTTCCTAGATTAAGTTTTAAAGAAGCAATGGATCGTTTTGGTACTGATAAACCAGATTTAAGAAATCCACTTGAGTTAATTGACTTAACAGATGTATTTGAAGAAACTAGTTTTAGACCATTTAGAGGAGTTACTGTTAAAGGTATAGTTGTAGATGATATCGCATCTAAATCAAACTCATGGTTTAATGAATTAGTTGATTATGCTAAAACTATTGGTATGCCAGGTATAGGATATTTTAAAGTAATGGATGATATGAGTTTTGCTGGTCCAATAGATAAGTTTTTATCTGAAGATGAAAGAGAAGATTTAATAGAAGTTGGTAACTTAAAACCAGGTAGTGTAATATTTTTTATCGCAGATAGAAAGAATGCTGCTAAAAATGCTGGACTAATTAGAGATGAATTAGGTCGTAAATTAGAATTAATTAATAAAGATGAATTTAAATTCTGTATAGTAAAAGACTTCCCAATGTATGAATGGAGTGAAGAAGAAGATCAGTATATCTTTACACATAATCCATTTAGTATGCCACAAGGTGGTATGGAAGCTTTAACTAGTAAGAAGCCAGAAGAAGTACTTGCATATCAATTTGATTTTGTATGTAATGGAATTGAAATGGCTAGTGGAGCTGTTCGTAATCATGATTTAGATATTATGAAGAAAGCTTTTGAAATTGCAGGATATTCTGAAGAAGAATTAAAAAATAGATTTAAGGCATTATATGAAGCATTTAAATATGGAGCACCACCTCATGCAGGAATGGCTCCTGGAATTGATAGAATGTTAATGTTGTTATTAGATGAAGAGTCTATTAGGGAAACAATCGCATTCCCAATGAGTGCTGCTGGTAGTGATGCTATGATGGATAGTCCATCTGAAGTTACTGAAATGCAATTAAGAGAAGCTCATATTAAAGTAAGAGATTAAAATATATTGTTTTAAATTAAATAATAAGGTATAATATAAAACGTTGGAGGGATATAAATGGCAAAAAAAGAAACAAAGAAAACAAAAAACAATAATGTTCATGAAGTGATTATTAAGATTGAAGGAAAAGAGTGGAAAGATGCATGTGATAAAGCATTTTCTAAAAAACAAAAGAATGTAAAAATTGATGGTTTTAGAAAAGGTAAAGCACCAAGAAATATTTATGAAAAAAAATATGGAAAAGATTACTTATTAGATGCTGCTGATTTAGTATTACAAGATGCTTATGCTAAAGCAATGGAAGAATCTGATTTAGTACCAGTAGTACAACCAGGAGTAGATTTAAACTCTATTGATGAAAAATATGTTGAGTTTAAATTTAAAATAATAACTAAACCAGAAGTAAAAGTAAAAAAATATAAAGGATTAAATATAAAACCAGCAAAAGTAAAAGTTACTGATGAAGAGATTAATCATGAACTTGGACATTTACTAGAAAAATATACAGAACTTGCTACTAAAGAAAAAGGAAAAGTAGAAAAAGGAAATATCGCAATAATAGATTTTGAAGGATTTA
Organism: Bacilli bacterium; assembly: GCA_017406955.1. Lineage (GTDB taxonomy): Bacteria > Bacillota_I > Bacilli_A > RF39 > UBA660 > CAJMSU01. The sequence continues at coordinate 357,249 of JAFQXM010000007.1, forward strand.
AAGATGGTGAAGCATTTGAAGGTGGAAAAGGAGAAAACTATTCACTTGAAATAGGTTCAAACACTTTTATTCCTGGATTTGAAGATCAAGTTATTGGTATGAAAGTAGGAGAAGAAAAAGATATTAATGTTACTTTCCCAGAAGATTATGGAGCTAAAGATTTAGCGGGTAAACCAGTAGTGTTTAAGGTTAAGGTAAATGAAATAAAAGAAAAGATACAAAGAGAATTAGATGAAGATTTCTTTGAAGATTTAGCTATGGAAGGAGTTAATTCTGAGGAAACTTTAAAAGAAGAAATTAAAAAATCTATTGAAGCTCAAAAGGAAATGGATAACGAAAATAAATATGTAGATGAAATATTAGAAAAAGTATCAAAGAATGTTGAAGTAGATATTCCAGAAGAAATGGTTAATGAAGAAATAACTCGTTTAATGGGAAGATTTGAAGAACAAATGAAGATGCAAGGAATTTCACTTGATTTATATTATCAATTTACTAAGACAACAGAAGAAGATTTAAAAAATCAATTAGAAAAAGAAGCTTATTCAAATGTTTTATATCGTTTAATGTTAGAAGAAATCATGAATCTTGAAAAGATTGAAGTGTCTAGTGAAGATGCTGAAAAAGAAGCAGAAGAACTAGCTAAAAAATATCAAATGAAAAAAGAAGAATTCTTAGCTCAATTTGGTGGATTAGATATGATTCAATATGATTTAGAGATGAGAAAGACAGTAGAATTATTAAAAGAATTAAATAAATAAGGACTAAGTCCTTTTTTATTTACAATAAATTCACAAAAAGTAGATAAATTTCTTGAAAATATTTAAATTTATTATATAATAGAAAGCAGTATTTAAAATTTGGAGGTGGATAATGTATGAAAAATGAAAAAATACCAGTATTAGTTTTAACAGATGTCGTTATCTTTCCAAATAATGAAGTGCGTATAGAATATGATGATACTTTTGATAAGAAATTAATTGATTTAATAGATGATAGCTTTGATAAATTAATGATTATAGTAAATCCAATTGACAATAACTATGAAGAAGATATTACTTACTTACCAAAGTATGGAGTATTAGGACAATTAAAATTAAAGATGAATGTTCCCAATGGTAAAACTAGAGTAGTTATTGAAGGTATTAAAAGGATTAGTGTACATAACTATAGTTTTAATAATGGAATATATGAAGCTAATTTTTCTGATATAGAATTATCTGATAGTGATGATAAAAATTATTTCAATATATTAATAAAATCTTTAGAAAGATATATATCTAAAGTACCTTATATGAGTAATGCTATTATGAGTCAATTAAACAGTGTTAATAATCTTACTGATTTATGTGACCTAATTGCCTCATTTTTACCAGTTAATTATGATAAAAAGAAAAAATATATTTCTACTACAAATGATATAGAAAGAGCTAAATTACTTATAAAAGATATGGATGAAGATTTAAGATTCATTGAATTAGAAAGACAAATAGAAGAAGAAGTAGAAAAAGAAATAGATGAGACACAAAAAGAGTTCTTTTTAAGAGAAAAAATAAAAGTAATAAAAGAAGAACTTGGAGATGTAAATAGTAAAGATGATGAAATAGATAAGATAAAAAAACAAGTTTCTAAATTAAAATGTAGTAATAAAGTAAAAGAAAAGATATTGAGTGAACTATCTAGATATGAAACAATAAATTCTAATTCACCAGAATTAGGTATGATTAGAGATTATCTAGATTGGATGATATCACTTCCTTGGAATAAATTGACTCGTGATAATAAAGATTTAAATAGTGTTTCTGAAATACTAGATTCTACTCACTATGGATTAAAAGATGTTAAAACTAGAATCTTAGAGTATTTAGCTGTTAAAGAAAATACTAATAATTTAAGAAGTCCAATTATATGTTTAGTAGGCCCTCCTGGTGTAGGTAAAACTTCTCTTGCTTTATCCATCGCTAAAAGCTTAGGTAGAAAAACAGCTAAAATCAGTGTAGGTGGAATTAATGATGAAGCTGAAATAGTTGGACATAGAAGAACATATATAGGAGCTATTCCTGGTAGAATAATTCAAGGAATAAAAAAAGCTAAATCATCTAATCCAGTATTTATAATAGATGAAATAGATAAAATGACTAAAGATTATAAAGGTGATCCTGCAAGTAGTTTATTAGAAGTATTAGATCCAGAACAAAATTCTAAATTTTCAGATCATTATATAGAAGAAGAATTTGATTTAAGTAAAGTATTGTTTATCGCAACAGCCAACTACATAGATCAAATTCCATATGAATTAAGAGATAGATTAGAAATAATAGAACTTTCAAGTTATACAGAATATGAAAAACTAGATATTGCAAAAAGACATTTAATACCAAAAAATCTAGAAGAGCATGGACTTACTACTTTAGAAGTAAATATAGAAGATGAAGCTATTTTAACTATTATTAGAAACTATACTAAAGAAGCAGGAGTAAGAGAACTAGATAGAACACTTGCTAGTCTACTTAGAAAAATAGTTAAAAAAATATTAGTTGAAAAAGAAGTTATGTTTTACAATATAACATCTGATAGTTTAGAAGAATTCTTAGGTAAGAAAAAATATTTATATGAAAAAAATAATAAGACTAAAGAAGTAGGAGTAGTAAATGGTATGGCATATACTTTATTTGGGGGAGATATCTTACCAATAGAAGTCACTTTATATAAAGGTAAAGGAAAACTTACATTAACTGGCTCATTAGGTGAAGTAATGAGAGAATCATGTAAAATAGCTTATAGTTATATTAAGTCAAATAGTAAAGAATTTAATATAGATGAAAAAGTATTAAATGAAAATGATATACATATTCATTTTCCAGAAGGAGCAATCTCTAAAGATGGTCCATCTGCAGGTATTACTATTACTACAGCTTTAATCAGTTTATTTAAAAATATTGCTGTTGATAAAAAGATTTCTATGACTGGAGAAATAACTCTTAGAGGTAAAGTTCTAGCTATTGGTGGTCTAAAAGAAAAAATAATTGGTTCCCATAGAGCAGGTATCAGAAAAATTATTTTACCTATTGATAATAAAAAAGACTTAGATGAAATACCAGATGATATAAAGAAAGAAATTAAATTTATATTTGTAGAGAATTATAAAGAAATATTTAAAGAAATCTTTGAAGGAAGTAATAAAAATGACACAAGAAGAGGAAAATAGTAGAGTTATAATTACTAAAGGAGCATTAGTATCATTTTTAACAGAAGATTATAATAATACAATAAAAGATAAAGTGGTTCATTTAGATTTAATAAACAATATTAATTTATTAATAGATAAAGATCCTGGCTTCTTTATGTTTTCTGATATAAGTGATTATAATTTTAATTCCATTATTTTAGATATTATTCATATGTATAGAAGTAAATATAATGACAATGTAAATTTATGTAATAATGTTATTAAAAATTTAAATGGTTTAAATGTATATAATTCTAAAGATAGGTCTAATATGAGGTTATGTTATCTCACAGAACAAGAAATTGATAGAGATAGAAAGATTGAAAATCTTGATGATATGTTTTATTCAATATTACATGATTCTGCCTTATATAGTTCTTTATTAACAGGAGATTTATCAGATTTAGATAATTATGATAGTATAATAGATTCTACTATTTATTTATATAATAATTATAATGAATTATATGAAAATAGTAATATATGTAAAAATAATTTAACTATTATAGAAGGAATAATAAATAACAGTAGAAAACTTTCTAATAATAAAAAAAATGCCAAACAAATAAAAAAAGTTTTATTAAGTAATTTATAGAATACTAGAATAAGTATTCTTTTTTATTCATAGTATTATTTAGGAGGATAATAAATGAAAAAAATAATTTCTTTTGATAAAGAATTAGAATTTAATTCCATAGTAGGAGATATAAGTTCTATTTCTTTAGATCATAATTTAAAACTTAGTGATAATAATATAATTGGAGAGTTAATTGTTTCTGGAAGTTATAGAATAACAGAAGCATCAAGATTAGAAGATAATTTTGAATTTAAAATACCAGTTGAGATTATAATTAATGAAGAATTAGAACCAGATAGTGTAATTATTGAAATAGAAGATTTTAAATATTCTGTTCAAAATAATGATACTTTAGTTTGTAATATTGAAATTAAATTAGAAGGAGTAGAAGTAGTTAATTTAGAAGAAAAAGAAGTTTTAGTAAGAAATAATGAAGAAAGAGAATGTGATGATGATATAAAAGAAGAAAAATATGATGATGATATAAAAAATATAGAAATAAGTGAAGAAGCAACAGAAGAAGAAACTATTGATGAAGAAGAGAATAATATAAGTGACGATTCCAATGTTAGCTCAATATTTTCATCATTAGAAGATAGTGAAGAAACATTTTCTACATATTCAATTTATATAATGCAACAAAATGATAGTATTGAAAATATACTAGATAAATATAAAATAACTAAAGAAGAATTAGAAAATTATAATGATTTAAGTAGTATAACTTCAGGTTCTAAAATAATAATACCTTCCAATTATGAAAATGATTAATACTATATTTAAAGATATAGATCATATTAAATCATATAGTTTTAATAATGGTGAAAATATAATTAAAACTAATAATGGACAATATATTGTAAAAGAAAAAATTGGTAATAAAAAAGAATTATATAGCTATTTACGTAATAGAAACTTTACCAATTTTTTAGATTTAAAAAATGATGATGTATATGAAATATATCCATACAAAGAAGATAATATTAATAAACCTGATAAGGCTATAGATTTAGTATATATTTTATGTATGTTACATATAAAAACAACAACCTATAAAGAAATAAACCTAGATAGAATAAAAGAAGTATATGAAAGTTTTAATACTGAACTTAATGATTTATATAATTATTATTATAATATACAAGATTATATTGAATCAAAAGTTTATATGGCACCAGCTGAGTATTTACTAATTAGAAACATAAGTACTATTTATGAAATGTTAAACATCTCTAAAAAAAACATTGATAAATGGTATAAAATAAAAGAAAAGCAGAATAAAGAAAGAGTAGTTTTATTACATAATAATATATCAATTAATAATTTCATAGATGCAGAAGAAAAAGTATTAAAAAACTGGGATAGTTCTACTAAAGATTGGGTAGTATATGATTTTTATAATTTTTATCGTAATGATTACAAATATTTAGAATTTAGTTCTTTATTTGAAATATATCAAAAAAAGTATAAATATACAGAAGAAGAGTACCTCCTATTTAAAGCTTTAGTATTTAAAATTTGGAAAGTAAAATTAAATAGTAGTAATTATGATAATTGTGTAAAAGTTAATGATTTAATAATATATATTGAAAAGACTAAGAAGCTTTTATCAAAAAATAATCAAAAAGAGCAAGAAACAAATAAAGATAAATTCAAATAATAAAATTACAACATTAAGTCTAGTAGTAATAAAAAGTAATAATAATAATTGATATACTATAACTATAAAAGTTATAATTATTCCTAATGTATATAGAATACTAGATCTTCTTTTTTGTTTACAATAACTACATCTACAAAAAAATGGATGTCTTATTTTCATGGTAATCACCTATATTATTGTATGTATAAGATAAATTTTAGTGAAATAATCTAAAAAGTTATGTTATAATATATTTATATTTGTAAGATGGAGGTAGAGTATGGAATTAAAAGGAAGTAAGACAGAACAAAATTTAATGACTGCATTTGCAGGAGAATCTCAGGCTAGAAATAAGTATACTTATTTTGCAAGTAAAGCTAAGAAAGATGGCTATCAACAAATTGCTGCATTATTTGAAGAGACTGCTAATAACGAAAAAGAACATGCAAAAATGTGGTTTAAAGAATTAAATGGTGGTGAAGTATCAACTACAACTGAAAACTTAAAAGCTGCTGCTGAAGGTGAAAATTATGAATGGACTGATATGTATGATGGATTTGCAAAAATAGCAGAAGAAGAAGGATTTAAAGATATTGCAGCTAAGTTTAGAGCTGTAGGAGAAATAGAAAAACATCATGAAGAAAGATTTAAAAAATTACTAAAGAATATAGAAGATGAAGTTGTATTTTCAAAAGATGAAGATGCAATATGGATTTGCCGCAACTGTGGACATATAGTTATTGGAAAACAAGCACCTAAAGTATGCCCAGTATGTGCACATCCACAAAGTTTCTTTGAAGTAAAAAGTGAAAACTATTAAAACAAAAAAGAGTAAAAAGTACTCTTTTTTTGTTTGAAATTATAAAAATGTTGCATCCTAAAAATAGGGTGATAACATGAAAAAGAATAGTTGGTTAAAATATACAGATAAAAATATTACTGAATTAAATAAAATATGTGATAATTATAAAGAGTTTTTATCAAACAATAAAACTGAAAGAGAGTGTGTAGATACAATAATTAATTTAGTAGAATCTAAAGGTTTTAAAAACTTAGATAATTTAATAAACTCAAATACAAAAATTAAGTGTGGAGAAAAGATTTATGTAAATAACAAAAATAAAGCTCTAGCCTTATTTGTAATAGGAAAAGATATAATTAATGATGGGATAAATATATTAGGAGCTCATATTGACTCACCAAGAATCGATATAAGAAGTAATCCAATATATGAAGAAGAAGGATTTACTTATTTTGATACACATTATTATGGCGGAATCAAAAAATATCAATGGGTCACTTTACCACTTGCATTACATGGAGTAATTATTAAAAAAGATTTAGAAAAGATAAACATAAAAATAGGAGAAGATAAAGACGATCCTGTATTTAGTATAACAGATCTACTTCCTCATTTAGCTAAAAATCAAATGGATAAAGAAGCTCGTAAAGTTATAGAAGGAGAAAAACTAGATATATTAATTGGAAGTAAACCAATGGATGAAGAAAAAGAGTCTATTAAGAAGAATATATTAAATATATTAAATAAAAAATATGACATTATAGAAGAAGACTTTCTATCTGCAGAATTAGAAGTAGTACCAGCAGGAAAAGCCAGGGATCTTGGATTGGATAAATCTATGATTATAGGATATGGACAAGATGATAGAGTATGTGCATATACTTCTTTAACTGCTTTTTTAGATTGCCCTAATACTGATAAAACAATTAGTTGTATATTAGTTGATAAAGAAGAAATAGGTAGTGTAGGAGCAACAGGAATGCATTCTAAATTTTATGAAAATGCTATTAGTGAAATATGTCTGTTATTAGGCTTTGATAGTTCAGTTTCTGTAGGTAGAGTATTAAATAATTCAAGAATGTTATCTAGTGATGTAAATGCAGCATATGACCCTTTATATAGTGATGTTATGGATAAAAATAATTCATCTTATTTTGGAAGAGGTATAGCTTTTTGTAAATTTACAGGTTCAGGAGGTAAAACTGGCAGTAATGATGCTAATGCAGAATATATTGCTAAATTAAGAAAAATACTAGATGAAAATAATACTTCATATCAGTTCTCTGAATTAGGAAAAGTAGATGTAGGTGGAGGAGGTACAATTGCCTATATTTTAGCTAATCAAAATGTAGAAGTTATAGATAGTGGCATTGCTGTTTTAAATATGCATGCTCCATGGGAAATAACATCTAAAGCTGATATATATGAAGCATATAAGGGATATAAAACATTTTTAACTAAATGCTAACTCAGTATCTAAATTAGTATCAAATATCGCAATATATAAAAGTATTACACCTGATATTAAAATTAGAGTAGAAGCCAAAAAACTAAGTTCCTTAAAAGTCTTTTTCTTCTTATTATCAAATATATTAATATTTTTAACACTATCATAACTATCTTTAAAAAAATAACAATATACCACTAATGCGATAGAAAAAATTATAATATTTAATATACGATATTTTTCTTTTGCACATAGGTCATTATAAATATAATAATTCTTCTCTATAGCATTACTATAAAAAGAAAGACCAATTATTATTAAGTATATTATCCAAATATTATTTTCTATATTAATTTTTTTTAATATTTCATTAGTTTCTGTCATAATAAAATATATGTTTAGAAATGTAATTTATTGTCAAAAGTAATTATTTATATTATAATTTCATTACTTTTGATAAAGATAAGATAAAGAATAAAATATATAAACTTATATATTTGAAGAAGAATCCTGCTGTTTAGTAGTTATTTGAAAATATAAGAAACAAATAGTACCTATTAAGATAAAAATACTACCAATTAATCTGACTTGATAACTTTTACTATTATATTTTTTATAATCATAAAAATTTCGTGCTAAAAAATATAAATATATTAACATAGATAAAGCTGTTAGTCCCAAAAATAACTTATCAGCTTTTTCTTTAGATTTTTTGTCATTATATAGTAAATCCTTTTTGATTAATTCATCTGCATATATGTCCAATGCTGAAATAATGATAAATGCTAACCAAATATAGTTTTCAAAGGTTAATCTTTTAATAATCAAAGAATTATTTTTCATAATAAAATATATGCTAAAGTATAATTTATATTAGTTAGTAGTATAAATGAGATTGTAAAATATAAATAATTAATGATTTTATTGTATTAAAAACTAACTATTTATGATAGAATATAAATAAAGGATGTGATATTATGGCTAAGAAAGAAGAAAAAAATATTCCGATCAAGAATTATGTTATTTTAGGTATAATATTTTTAATATCAATTATATTGGTAATTTATTTATGTAGGTGTTATAAAGTTTATGATGAGTCACAAAGAGAAACTCCAATAGTTAGAGGTCATCTATCAGAAATTACAGAAAATGAAATAGATTCATATCTAGTAGAAAATCCATCAACAGTCTTTTATATGTGTACAGCTAGTGATTTTACATGTCGTAATTATGAGAAAGACTTTATAAAGCTAATAGATGAAAAGAATTTATCTAATAGTATTATTTATGTTAATTTAAGCAATGCAGATATAGATACTTTTGTTGATAATTTTAATAAAAACCATAAATATAAAGTTAAATTAACTAAAGAATATCCGGCATTAATTGTATTTGATGAGTCTAAAATTATTAGTATATTACAAGGAAATAGAAAAGAAAAATTAACAATATCTCAAACAAAAAATTTCTTAGATATTAACAAAATAGGATCATAGCATGAATAATATAGTATTATATGAACCTGAAATACCACAAAATACTGGTAATATAATGAGAACTTGTGTTGCGACAGATACTAAATTACATTTAATTAAACCACTTGGATTTGTATTAGATGATAGTCACTTAAAAAGAAGTGGTGTTAATTATATTGATAAATTAAATTATCAGATATATGAAAACTTTGATGATTTTATAAGTAAGAATCAGGGAATATATTATTATTTTACAAGGTATGGTAAAAAACCACATACAAGTTTCAATTATAGTAATAAGGAAAATGAAAATTTATATTTTATATTTGGAAAAGAATCAACAGGAATACCAAAAGAAATATTAAAAAATAATCTAGACCATTGTATGCGAATACCAATGACAGATAATGTTAGAGCTTTAAATGTTTCAAATAGTGTCGCAATAGTTATATATGAAGCTTTGAGACAACAAAATTATAATAATTTATTAACAAAAGAACCTCATAAAGGAGCAGATTACTTAGAAAAGTAATCTTTTTTATATGGATTATAAATAATGAATTATATTAACCTTATCAAAATAATACTTTCATTTTATTGAATAAGTATTTTATGATATAATGTTACTAGATTGTTAATATAAAAACTATAATTATAATAAAAATACTTTTTGGGGAGGAGTATTTATAATGAAAAAAATATCAATAATTGTTCCATGTTATAATGAGGAAAAAGCTATTCCAATTCTTTATAAAGAACTTTTAAAGACAGTTAATAAAATGAAAGAAGTCAATTTTGAATTTATTTTTATTGATGATGGTAGCATTGATAATACATTAGATGAGTGTATTAAGATAGCTGAGATTGACAAGAGAGCAAAATATATTTCTTTTTCAAGAAATTTTGGTAAAGAAGCAGCTATATATGCAGGATTAGAAGCAGCAAAAGGTGATTATGTTACGTTAATGGATGCTGATCTTCAAGATTCACCAAAATTACTTCCTAAAATGTATGAATTAATAGTTAAAGATGAATATGATTCAGTAGGCACAAGAAGAGTTGATAGGAAAGGAGAACCTGTAATCAGAAGCTTTTTTGCAAGATGCTTTTATAAATTTATAAATAAAGTTAGCAAAGCCGAACTAGTAGATGGGGCACGTGATTATCGTTTAATGACAAGGCAAATGGTAGATTCAGTTTTATCATTTAAAGAATATAATAGATTTTCCAAGGGTTTATTTAGTTTTGTTGGTTATAAAACAAAATGGCTTGAGTATGAAAATAAAGAAAGAGTTGCTGGTGAAACAAAATGGAGTTTTTGGAAATTGTTAATATATGCATTTGATGGAATTATAGCTTTTTCAACAGTACCACTTTTAATATCTGTGGTAATAGGAATTTTATTTTGTTTTATTTCTTTTATTACAATCTTAGTAATAATTTTCAAAACCATTTTCTTTGGTGATCCTGTTGGTGGATGGCCAAGCTTAGTATGTATTATATTTTTGGTTTCAGGAATTCAATTGTTTTGTATTGGTATAATTGGAGCATATTTGTCAAAAACCTATTTAGAAACTAAAAAAAGGCCTATTTATATAATAAAGAAAAGTAACTTTTAATTTTTTAAAATTATATTTTGTATAATATAGTCAAATAAAATATGTGTAAAAGTTGAAAATAAATTAAAAAATACTACATATTATAATTATTTAAATTATAATATTAAGTAATATAAATAAATTATATAGTGGAAAAACTTTACAAATAGTTTTAACCTGATATAGGAAGCAAATGTTTATTGCTTCTTTTTGTATAAAAAATAGTTTAATATTCCATTATTAAATTGGGAGGGATTTATATAGCAAAATATAAAGTTGAGATAAGCGGTATAGATACAAGTGATATAAAAGTATTAAATAATGAAGAAATGAAAAAATTATTCAAAAAGATGAATAAAGGAGATCTAAGAGCTAGAAATTCACTAGTAGAAGGTAATTTAAAATTGGTTCTTTCAATATTAAAAAGGTTTAATAATCGTGGTGAAAATATGGATGATTTGTTTCAAATTGGTTGTGTAGGATTACTAAAGGCAATTGATAATTTCAGTTTAGAACACGATGTAAAGTTTTCAACTTATGCAGTTCCGATGATACTAGGGGAAGTTAGAAGGTATTTAAGAGATAATAATAGTATTAGAGTTAGTCGTTCTTTAAAAGACATAGCCTATCGAACACTAAAATTCAAAGAAGAGTATTTAGCAAAAAATGGAAGAGAGGCTACAATAGAAGAAGTTGCTGAAAACTTAGGATTAAAGACATTTGAAATTGTTAATGCACTAGGATCATTAAAAGAACCTATAAGTATATTTGAACCTATATATTCTGATGGAGGAGATACAATTTATTTGGCAGATCAATTAGAAGACAAAAGTAAAAGTAGTGAAAATTTTTCTAACAAACTAGCCATAGAAGATGCTATAAATAAGTTAGATAATAGAGAAAAATATATATTAGATGAAAGATTTATCATTGGAAAAACACAAATGGAAATTGCAGATGAATTGAGTATAAGTCAAGCACAAGTATCAAGGATAGAAAAAGGAGCTATAAAACAATTAAAGAAAGTTTTAAAGTAATAAGCATATATTTTAATGGGTGATAAGATGCGTTTATCAGACTTACAAAATAAAAATATAGTTAATGTGATTGATGGAAAAAATATAGGTAATATAATAGATGTAAATATTAGTAATGATGGAAAAATAGAATCATTAATAATAGAAACTAACAAAAATCTTTTATCTTTTAATAGAGATTTAGATAAAGAAGTTTTATGGAAAGATATTGCCAAAATTGGTGAAGATGTAATATTGATAAATACTAGATTATGAAAAAGAAATTAAAAAACATAATATTTATAATATCATCAGTTTTAGTATTGTCTTTTTTTCTAATACAAATTTCTAGTAAAAGAATAAATCCAATTTTATATAATTATATTAATTTAGAAGCTGAAAGAATTACTTCCAATATTATAAATGGTAGTGTTAATGAAATTTTATCTAAAGAAATAGATAAAAACTTATTTATAATAGAAAAAAATAAAAATGAAGAAATACAAATAATTAATTATAATACAAAAGAAGTAAATAAATTATTAAAAAACATTTCAAAAAATATACAAAGAAAACTAATTTTATTAGAAGACGGCAAGTTGAAACAAGCAACAATCTCTGATACATTTAAAGGAAAAAGATTCAATTATGTAAAGAATGGAATTGTATGTGAAATTCCAGTTGGATCATTGAGTAATAATGGATTTATTGCCAATATGGGTCCAATAATACCAATAAAGATGTCTTTTTTAGGCCAGATTAATAGTAATTTAGAAACGAAAGTAACAAATTATGGTATTAATAATTTGTATTTAGAAATAAATGTAAAAGTAGAAGTCAAAGAAAAAGTTACTATGCCAAAAATGTCAAAAAATAGCACAATCAAAGTAACTGCACCATTAACAGTAAAAATAATACAGGGGGTAGTACCAGAGTATTATGGAGGAAATTTAAATCAAGATTCACACATTTTTTCTTTACCACATAATAAATAATTATGATATACTAAATAAGAGGTGTGTAATGATGAAGAAAGTAGTTATTAATAATATTAATTATGAGATTTTGGAAAATAAAAATAAATGTTTTGATTTAGATGAAATCCAAAAAAAATTAGAAGATATAGATTATTTTTTAGATTTTGATTACATATTTGGAGATTATTCATATGACAAAGTTAGATTAAAAGGATTTAATGATAATAAAAATGAAAAATGCACAGAAATAAATGATATAAATCAATTGGAAAACTATAAAAACAACTATTGTAGTTATGGTTCAGATACATTCTTATTAAAAAAAATCGATTAACCACTTGTATTTATCTAATTTTATGATAAAATGATATTATATGAATAATAAGGGAGGACTAATTTATGGATAATAATGATACTAAAATGATGACAATTATCAAAGAAGATGGCACACAAGAAGAAGTTAATGTTGTTTTAGCATTCGAATTCAAAGATACTGGTAAAGAATATGTAATTTATACAAAAGATGAGAAGGATGAAAATGAAAATGTAACTGTATATGTTTCAAATGTTGATCGTTCTTCAGGAGAACCAAAGCTTTTAGGTATAGATGATGAAGAGGAATGGAATAGAGTAAAAGATGTATTACGTGAGCTTTCAAAGGCTGAATAGTTAAGGGGGCTTATATAATGAATTATGAATTAAAGTACAATGATAACGGTTTTATTTCCTCTATTACAGAACCAAGACGTATTAAATTAAGAAAATTATCTTTTGGTAATGTATTTAATGCATGGAATAGTTTTATAAATAATAATATAGAAGATGATTTTAATCAAAACGATTCAGAAATTAAAACTGACTTTATACCTAATAATAAGGTGTTTGAAACTAGTATAAAGCGAATGGATGTAAATATAAGTAATTTAGATGATGAAATAATGATGATAGATAATGACTATGGTTATGTTAGATCTATAAAAAGACGAGTTTTAGCTATCAGTAAAGATATGTATGATGGTATTATTACAAATGTATTTAATATCTATGAAAGTAATATTTCAAATGTAAATACTAAAGTTGATGAAGATGAAATCAGACAAGCTGTAAAAGATGCTTTTGATCAAATAGAATTTGATGAGCCAACAAATGAAGACATTGTTATAACACCAGAAGAGGTTAGTAATACTGTAGTTTCATATGATGATCAAAACGATACTGAAGATTTAGAAAAAGATTTTAATAATAATGAATTTGACTCTAATAGTTATATTGAAGATGATATTAATCCACAGGAAGAAGATGTACAAGATGATTTTGATACACCAGAAGATAATAATGAAGATATGACAAAAGAATTAGAATCAGATGAATACAATGATAAACAGCCATTGTTTAATTTTGAAGATATAAATTTTGATAGTATTGATATTGAAGATGAAAAACAAATTGAAGATGATAGCTATGAAGAAAATAATTTTGAATTAAATGACATAATTGCACAGGCTAAAGAATTGAAAGCTAAAAAAGATGAACAAGATAAAAAAACTGAGGCTGCAAAAAATTTAGCCCTAGCTAAAGAAAAGGAAAAAGAAAAAATTAAAGAAGAATTTGTTTCTTATAAACGTGACATAGAAGAAGAATTAAATAAAAGCAAGCAATTAGAACAAGAAAATTTAGAAAGAGCAAGAAAGGCAGAAGAATTTTCAGAAGCACTTTCAAGTATAATGGAATAAAAAAAGGAAAATCATTTTTCTTTTTTTGTTTGCATAAAATTCAATAGAGTTGATATAAATGGAAGAACTAATCAAAAAATACTACAAAATAACAAATATTACAAATTATAAAACATATTATAATATAATATGTTTTATGGATAACAAAAAAAGTTTATATATCTTGGAATCTATTCAAAACAGAAAATATATTATAGATATTTATAAGGAATTGATTAATAATACTGATTATACAATAATTAAAAATATATACGGCAATAGTTATACCAATATATATGGAATAGATTATATATTAATAAAATGTAATAAAATCCGTTATAATCCTATTAACAATCAAAAGAAAATATATAATTTAAAAGCAAATAATTCATTAAATAAGATAAATTGGATATATTTGTGGATAAAAAAAATTGATTACTATGAGTATCAACAAAAACATATTAAAGATTATAAATTTTTGATTGATAGTTTAAATTACTATTTAGGAATGGGCGAAATTGCTGTCAATTACATTAAATACAATTTAAGAAACACAAGTATTCCTTTAGTTATAAGTCATAAAAGAATAAGCAAAGATAATTTATATAATCCGGAAAATATAATACTAGATTATAGAGCTAGAGATGTAAGTCAGTATCTTAAATACTTATTTTTTGAAACAGAGTACAGATATTTTAATTTTGATAAATTTTTAAAAATGACAAATTTTACAAGAGATGATTATATATTATTATATGGTAGACTACTATTTCCATGCTTTTATTTTGATTTATATGATGAAATTGTAAATAGTAGCCTAAACCAAAAAGATATAATAAAAATAATATCTCGATCTGAAGAATATGAAGCATATGTAGATATGATATATAATAAAATAATCAAAATCACGCATATTCCAAAAATTGATTGGATTAATAATTAATCAATATTAACAACTTTTTCGATTTCGGGGATCTCATTCTTCAGTATATCCTCAATACCATTTTTTAGTGTAATATCAACCATAGAACAATTTTCACATGCACCAGACAATTTAATATAAACAATATTATCTTTATAGCTAATAAATTTTATGTCACCTCCATCATTAACAATAAATGGACGAATTTTGTTTATCAATGACAAAATTTTTGATTCTATAGTGCTAGCTTCTTTTTTCATGTTAATCACCAATATAATTATATCCTTCTTTTTTAATTGAGTAAAGTGTTTGTTCTAAATTTAATATAATGATATAATAAAAGGAGAAGGTGTATATGAATGACAAAATATAAAAAAGGAGAAATAGTTAAAGGTATAGTTACAGGTATCGAAAAATACGGCATTTTCATTAGTTTAGATGATTATAATAGTGGATTAATTCATATATCTGAAATTTCTGATTCATATGTAAGAAATCCTGCAGATTATGTTAAAATAGGAGAATCTATCAAAGCATTAGTTATAGAAGATGAACTTGAAGACTCTTTTCATGTAAAATTAAGCATTAAGAATATTGATTATAGGATAAATAAGAGTAGAAGTAGAAAAATAAAAGAAACTAGTTTGGGTTTTTCCACCTTAAATCAGCTATTACCAAATTGGATTAATAAAAAAGATAAAAAAATAAAAACACAATTAAAAGATTAACTGTAAAAAAATAAAAAAAAATGCTGTTTGTGTTGACAAAAACTAAAGAAATTGATATATTTAATACTGTCAATTGGTTAGTTTGGACGATTAGCTCAGTTGGTTAGAGCACCTGCCTTACAAGCAGGGGGTCATAGGTTCGAGTCCTATATCGTCCACCATTATGCCGAAATAGCTCAATTGGTAGAGCAACTGATTTGTAATCAGTAGGTTCCGGGTTCAAGTCCTGGTTTCGGCACCATTTTTTTTGGAGAGGTAGCGAAGTGGCTAAACGCGACAGACTGTAAATCTGTTCTCTTTGAGTTCGATGGTTCGAATCCATCTCTCTCCACCACTAAATTGCCTCGTAGCCAAGTGGTAAGGCATCAGACTTTGACTCTGACATGCGTTAGTTCGAATCTAACCGGGGCAGCCATTTTGTTTTGATCTGTTAGCTCAGTCGGTAGAGCATTTGACTTTTAATCAAAGGGTCATGAGTTCGAATCTCATACAGATCACCATGTGCCTGAGTGGCGGAATTGGTAGACGCACAGGACTTAAAATCCTGCGAGATTCAACCCTCGTGCCGGTTCAAGTCCGGCCTTAGGCACCATTTAAAAAATACTCATCGGTAATTCAGATGAGTTTTTTTATGGAAAATGAGAATTTAATCAATATAAAACTTCTTAAAATTAGTTGACATGCATAAAATTACTATGATATAATCTACTTGTCGTCTGAAAAGATACACGTGGAGGAATACCCAAGTCTGGTTGAAGGGACCGGTCTTGAAAACCGGAAGGTCGTGCAAACGGCGCAGGGGTTCGAATCCCTTTTCCTCCGCCAATATTATATCGCGGGATGGAGCAGTCTGGTAGCTCATTGGGCTCATAACCCAAAGGTCAGAGGTTCGAATCCTCTTCCCGCAACCAATTGGTTCCATGGTGCAGCTGGTTAACACGTCTGCCTGTCACGCAGAAGATCGCGGGTTCGAGTCCCGTTGGAACCGCCATTTGGCTTCATAGCTCAGTCGGTAGAGCAAGGGACTGAAAATCCCTGTGTCGCTGGTTCGATTCCCGCTGGAGCCACCATTTTATTGTTTACAAGTAGTAGCTGGCTTTTGATATCCTGCGCTCGTAGCTCAGTTGGATAGAGTGTTTGGCTACGAACCAAAAGGTCGGGGGTTCGAATCCCTCCGAGCGCACCAGTCTCGGGAAGTGGCTCAACTTGGTAGAGCACTTGGTTTGGGACCAAGGGGTTGCAGGTTCAAATCCTGTCTTCCCGACCATTTGAAGTATAAGCAATCGTTTGATTGCTTTTTTTATTGTTATTTTAGTAAAAATAGGTTATAATATAGGCTAATTCGAAAAGGAGATAGTTTATGGATTTAAATATAATAAAAAAAGAATATCTTCGTAAAATTTTAAAAGCAAGTTTAAATGGTCAAAAATATTCTACTGTTTTTATTAGAGCAACTTTTCCATTATATGATTTAAAAGATATTTTAGAAGAGTTAAAATATGAGTTTAATATTGAAAATATCATTTTTTTTGATGTTGACTATGATAAAATTAAATCTTTTTATGAAACTAATCCATCAGAAGATGAAATAGAAAAATTTATTCCAAAATATCCTATACCAACTGGTAATATGAAAGTAATTATTCTTACTGATGATAGTACATATTATTCAAATTATATGAGTAGTGAATATACTGAAGATTATATAGATGATTTCTTTAAATATAATAGTGAGTTATTTGATATTATTTCTACATTAGAAAATAAAATAACAATATCTGCTTGTCCTAATAAAGAATGGGCAAAATATTTATATGGAAGTCAAAATAGGTTATCAGACTTATGGAAAATAATTAATAGTAATATACCTGATATAGATCAATCAAATATAGAGTCAAGAAATATGATAGAACGAAGAAACGAATTAAATAAGATGAATATTCGTAATTTACATTTTTATACAGATTTAGGAACAGATTTTAGTATATCTTTAAATCCTTCTTCTATTTGGGTATGTTATCCAGAAGAACTTGGAGGTAAGGCTAATTACTATAATTATCCTTCTTATGAGATATTTACTTCTCCTAATTGTTATTCTGGAAATGGAAAAATTGTTTTATCTAAAAAATTTAAATTTTTTTATGAAAAAGTAATAAATAGTGCAACACTTGAATTCTCAAAAGGGAGAATAGTAAGTTGTGTTTCTGATAATGATTATTTTGATGATATTGTTAAAAAGAGGACATTTGGGTTATATAGAATAGGTGAGATTGCTTTAGTAGCTAATTCTTCTCCTTTAAAATATAGTGACTTTTATGGGACACGTTCATTGGATGAAAATACTGCTTGTCATTTTGCTTTGGGTGATTCTATTGGTGATTGTATTGGTATTTCAGAAGATAAGTTAGCAGCTAAGGGCCCAAGATATTATCGTTACAATACATCTGATTACCATGAAGATATTGTTTTTGGAAATGATAGTATAGTAGTTGAAGCAGAAACACAACAAAAACAAAAAGTATTATTAATTGAAAAAGGTGAATGGAAACTATAAAAAGTAATAAGGGGGTGTTGGTATGAAAGTTGAAAGGATTGGGGTAAATCAATCAATTTTAAAAACGGATATTGATTATTCTGCTCTTTTTGATTTACTTGAGGTACTTAGATTTAATTGTATTAAGAATGAAGCTATTTTTGATAAAGATAGTGATTTGTTTTATGATTTTAAAAAATATACAATTCCTGAAATTATGGAGCTTATTGAGTGTATGGATATTTCTAAAAGGTCAAAGGAATATCTTTTAAACAAAGATAATTTATATGCTTGTTTAACTTTTATGGTTATGCAAGGTAAAGTTTTAATAGGTGATGTTATAGGTGGAGATAATACTTATCAAATATTACCAAGAGATTTTATGGGGAGAAGTTATTTTTTTAAAAATAGTGATATTTCAGTTGCATATCCTAATAAATTTTTTGTTGTTTCTGATACACATATTGGTGATAAAAATATTGAGGATTTTTCTATGATTCATACTATTTTTAGATATGCTAAGTACATATTAAATATAGATACAGTAATTCACTTGGGTGATGTTTTTCAAGGAATAAGGTTGGATAAAGGATCTTATAAAGGATATAATTATTCTTCACCAGAAGTTAGAAAAATACTTGATGAGCAATTAGAAAAATTTCAAAAATATTTTCCTGATTTTTTAAAAGTTATTGCGATTGAAGGTAATAAAGATGAGAGTATTGTCCAATATTTAAGTAATTTTTTTGTTTCTGGTAGTAGGGCTAATCATATGTTATTGTCTTTTATGAAACCTAACTTTCATTTGCTAAGAAAAAGAGAATATGGTTATTATATTGACTCAAAGGGAATTCGTATTGGACTTTCACATCCATTACGTTTTAATGATTTTTTCCCTTATGTTAAAACCTATGATATTGATAGAAATGATTCTTTTGCTGAATTATTAAAAAAGGTTAACTCTAGAGATGTTGATGTTTCTTTATCCGGACACTATCATTTTAATGTAAATCGTATTATTAATGATGATAATGGAATTACGAGAAGAGTTTGTGAAGTTGTCCCTTCTTTATCAAAACTTTGCTATGAAACAGAAGAACCTTGTTGTGCTATGGTTTTTCGTTTTATAACGAATGAAGATAATTATACAACAGATTTTGGGATAACGCCTTTATATTATAGGAATAATAAGGTAGTAGAAGGTGAAGAGAGAATTTATTCTACTAATAGTAAATTATTACAAAAAAAATGAAATAGTTGATATTTCATTTTTTTGTGAAACATTATTTAAACATTTTATCTGCCATTTCTCTAGTTATTATTTTAGGTTTGTAGTTTGAATTCTCTTCTTGATTTTTTCCATCTTGATATTTTTCTAATTTTGGTAATGCTGAATAAATATCTTTAGTGAAAGCTATAGGTTTACTTTTTAAATATTCTCTATATTCATCGAAAGACATTATTTTTCCACAGCAAGTACATTTATAATAACTGCTTCTTTTCATTCTATGACCAGCTAACTCACATATTCTCTTTTTAAAATTATCTTCTAATCTTGATATTTCTTCTAGTACCATACGATAAGTTCTTCCATCTATTTGTAAATTCTTATCATCATAAGCAGACTTAGGAAATTCCTGTTTTTTGTACTCTATATGAGGAAATTCGTATGTTGCACCTTCACTAAAGTAATCATGGCCACAGATAGAACATTTATATGAGATGTGATAAATAGTTTCATAGCCAGCAAAAGAATGCCAACCAGTTTCTCCAATTCTTTCATAATTTGTAACATAATAGTGATGCTCATATTTATCACAATAAAGTTCAGGGAATGATTCTAAATCTTTTTTCAATTTTTCTAATTCATCATTTGTTTTAATGATTTCATTTTCAATACCCTGTATTACATTAATCTTTAATTGATTCAAATCTATAGGTTGCTCTTTATTTAAATTCCATTTATTTATTATTCTATTAATAACAATATTCATATTATTCTCCTTTGTTGATGATATATTCTATATAATTTTAAATAAATAAAGATTACATATATTAATTATATTTTATTTTTTTTGTTTTTGCTGTGGAAGATTCATTGTTTGCCTGTGTTTCTTTTTGTTTTTCTTCATTTTGATATTCTTCAAATGTTGGTAATGAAGCAAAAGTATCTCTAGTGAGAGTTATAGGATTATCTTTTAAATAATCTCTATATTCATCAAAAGACATTGTTTTTCCACAACAAATACATTTATAATAACTTTTTCTTGTCATTGTATGTCCAGCTAACTCACATATTTTCTTTTTTAACTTTTGTCGATATACAATGTAATCTTCTAATCTTGATATTTCTTCTAGTGTCATTCGATAAGTTCTTCCATCTATTTGTAAATCTTTATCATCATATAAATCAATTGGAATTTTTCTTTCATAATATCCTCTACTTGGAGTACTAAATGTTGATCCTTCACTATAGTGACAATGTCCACAGACAGTACATTTATATGTGATTTCATAAATAGATTCATAACCAGCAAATGAATGGCGACCTGTATCTCTCTTTTTATAACAACTTGTGATAACGTAACTGTGTCTATTTTTTTTGCAATAAAGTTTTGGGAATGATTCTAAATTTTCTTTCAATTTTTCTAATTCATTATTTGCTTTATTGATTTCATTTTCATTACCATGAATTACATTAAGCTTTAACTGATTTAAATCTATAGGTTGATATTTATTTAAATTCCATTTTTTTATTATTTTATTAATAGCAATATTCATATCGTTTCTCCTTTGTTGATGATATATTCTATCATAAATTTAAAATAATACAAGAATTGTTTTTTAGTATAAGAAAACTAACTATAAATAGTTAGTTTTGATTGTTTATAAACTATTTTTTAATATGATTTTCCCCAGACAACCATATGTTTTGCTTTTTTTCCACAACAGACACAGGTATTTGATAGATGTTCTTGTTCTTCTGGTATACATCTAGATCCAAATCCTTCGGTCTCTGTCTTTATTTTGTCTTCACAGTTTTCATCTCCACACCACATAGCTTTAATGAAACCGATTTTATTCTTACTTATTTCTTTCATTTCATCCATGTCTTTAGCTGTATAGATATGATTATCTAGGAAGTTTTTGGCATTATTATACATATCATTTTGCATTTCTTCTAAAATATTTTGAATTTCATTTTCTATTTCATTGATTTTTAAAGTTATCTTTTTTCTGTCATTTCTTCTAACAATTATTAATTCATTTTTTTCGATATCTTTTGGACCAATTTCAATTCTTAGAGGAATTCCTAATATTTCTTGCTCTGAATATTTAAATCCAGGTGATTTTTCAGAATCATCAATTTTAGCTCTAATATTTAATTTTTGTAGTTTATCTAATATTTCTTTGGCTTTGTCTAGAACACCTTCTTTTTGTTGAGCTATTGGTATAATCATGACTTGAGTAGGAGCAATTCTTGGTGGTAATACTAATCCATCATCATCTCCATGAACCATAATAATGGCACCTATGATTCTAGTAGATAATCCCCAACTAGTTTCATAGCAACTATGTAATTTATTTTCTTTATCTAAATATTTAATATTAAATGAATCTGGAAAACCAGAACCAAAGAAATGAGATGTTCCTGATTGAAGAGATTTTCCATCATGCATCATAGCTTCTATAGTGTAGGTATCTTCAGCACCGGCAAATTTTTCACTTTCTGTTTTCTTTCCACAAACAAGAGGAATTGCTAAATCTTTTGTAACAAAGTCATAATAAACTTGGAACATTTGCTTGGTTCTTTTTTCAGCTTCTTCGTGAGTAGCATGAAGAGTATGACCTTCTTGCCATAAAAATTCTCTACTTCTTAAGAATGGTCTAGTAGTTTTTTCCCATCTCAATACAGAACACCATTGATTCCATATTAATGGTAAATCTCGATAAGACTTTACTTGTTTTTGCCAAACGTCACAGAATAGAGTTTCAGAAGTAGGACGAATACAACATTTTTCTTCTAAGTCTTCATTTCCACCTTTTGTTACCCAAGCTACTTCTGGAGCAAAGCCAGCAATATGATCTTTTTCTTTTTGTAATAGACTTTCTGGAATTAACATTGGTAAGGATACATTTTCTACTCCTGTTTCTTTAAAATATTTATCTAATTTTTTTTGGATGTTTTCCCATATAGCATAGCCATTTGGTAGGTAATTTAAACAACCTCTCATACTAGAATAATCACACAATTTTGCTTCTCTTACGACATCTGTATACCATGAAGCAAAATCAGTATCTCTAGCTGTAATTTTTTCAACGAATTTTTTTTCATTAGCCATAGACTTTCTCTCCTTTTTCAAGGTAATTTTATCATACTAGGTTTATTAAATCAAATAATAATTATGTTCTGTCTACATATAATGGAATAGGTGATATTGTTGAAAAAATTGATACTTCTATTTTTTCTTTTCTTTTTTCCTTTTCAATGTAATGCTTATACTGATACAGCTCATAGTAGTATTGTTATGGATGTAGATAGTGGAAGAATTCTCTATCAAAAAAACTCACATGACGTTAGATTAATTGCATCTATTACGAATATAATGACTACATAGTGATGAACGATGAATTTACAAGGAATGCTTCAAATATATGCACAAATAAATATAAAGTATTCTATGATACTAGTGTAAACATTGTTCATGCTTAACATTAGTTCTTTTTTTTGGGAACGAAAGGAGAATTAAAATGGCAGTTTTTAAAATAGAGAAAAATAAGAATTATACAGTTATGTCTAACTATCATCTACAAGATAGAAATCTATCTTATAAAGCAAAAGGACTATTATCATTTATGTTATCATTACCAGATGATTGGGATTATTCATTAAAAGGGTTATGTAAAATAAGTAAGGAAAATGAAACATCAATTAAAACTGGATTAAAGGAATTAAAAGATTATGGTTATCTAGTAATAGATAAGTTATTCCCTAATCAAACTCAAAGTGGAAAAATAGAATATAGATATAATATTTATGAAATACCTATAACTTTAAATCAAGAGGGTGAAAATCTACCCCTTGAAATTCAATCGGTAGAAAATCAAAGACAAATAAATACTAATATAATAAATACTAATAACAAAGAGGATAAATTAGATAAACAAATATCCTCTTTTTTCAATGAGAAAGAACATCATATTTTAACTATTGATCTAATTAAGTTAGGTTATATAAAAGAAGATGATATGAGGATATTTGATTATGATGAATTATTTAATGAATATATGAATAATGGAGTTTCTTATAGAGATTTAATAAAAGTAGTTAATTATACTTGTTCAAGAATTGTAGATAGAAAGTTTAAAGATGAAGACGGTATTCCTATAAAAAATAAATACTCTTATTTAAGAACTTCAATTAATGATAATTTAGATAGAATAAATTTAGAGTTAGATGATCTATGGGAAGATTACGAGTTATACTAAATTAACGCACAAAAAAATCGTCCCTATACTAGCAGACGATTCTACTACATCAACCTAATACTGCTCGGTTGATATATACATAATAGCACACTTGTTTTTTTAAATCAACATTTTTTGACAAAATTATCAAAAAAATTCAGTGATGTCATCTCGTGTTTATTTTTGCTTAACTTGTATAAACTAGAAATGGTGGTGCTAGTTGATAACAAAAAATATTCGTAAAATATTAAGTGAAAATGTAAAATATTATAGATTTAAAATTGGTTATACACAAGAACAACTTGCTGAAAAGTGTGATATAAGTCCAAGATATTTAAGTGATATAGAAAATACAAAAGGAAATATACCAATAGATACATTAGAAATTATTGCTTATCATTTAAAAGTTGAACCATATATATTACTCAAAGAACATAAACATATGCTTTTGCCTAAGAGAGTCAATATGAAAAAATAAGACTCTTTTTTTTTTATGAAAATTACTAGAACTATCGGTTCTATATTTTTTTGTGAAAAAATAATTAGAAATTGGTAGAAAATAAAAGACTAAATTTGATTTTTGTGTTATAATTATTTATGAGTATAATAAGGTTGGTGCAGTTATGAATGAAAGTATTTTATTATATGATGTTTATGATGATAATAAAAATGTTTTGAACTCTCAAGTAATATTTGATAATATTATAGGTTTTGAAATTCCGAGTAATTGTTATTTTGATAAGAATGAAACAATTTTGAAAGAACATATTTTAAAATTAAAAACTAGTGATGATGACATAAATATATACTTTGATAAATATGATGAAAAATCATATGATAAAAAACTTAATGAAATAAAAAGAAAATATAATATAACTGAAGAATTTACAAATTATAGAGGACAAAAAATAATAGAATATGAGGATGAATTAGGTATTAATGTTTTTGCTTATGATGGAATTAATATGATAGTTGTAAACTCAAAATGTAGCAAGTATTCGAATGAGTATTATGTATTGTACTATATTGCATTCAGTTTTGATTCTGATTGCAATGATAATTATAATAATTCGTATTATCAAAAAAATAGTTATTGTATTTTAAAAAATGCTAAACATTTATATGATAAATATAAAGTAAATATAATTAAACATAATCCTTCAGAAACATTAAGAGTCCTTAATAATGAAAGTTTTTGTAATTATTTAAGTGATAATTCTAATTATGATAATGAATTGAATAATTATTATGTTTTAAAAGATAAAGTGTTTAATGATATAGTTAATAAAATTACAAATTATATTGATGAAGAATATGATGATCCTAGTTTAATGGATTTTATGGAAGAATAAAGAGGTGCTAGTGTGGAAGAAATTAGAAAGTTAAATTTCATAAATGTTGATAAAGTTGATGATAAAACTCTTGTTGCTGCAAAACTGTTAGTAGAGAAAAAAATGACTAAAATAACATATGGAAAAACGAATTATATTAAGTTTCCTTTTAAAATATGTGAATCAGGAGTTAAGGGCAGTGAGTATTCATTAAGTAATATTTTAGATTTTGAAACTACAAAAAATAAATGTTTTTCAAGACAAGTTAAAGAAAAACAAATTATAGATTTATCAAAAAAATGTAAAAATCCAAAATGTCAGTTTAAAGCTTGTCCTTTAATGGTAGCAGGATATTTTAGAAATCTTTGTGATTTAGATCCAAAACTAGAAGAAAATGTTGGTAATATCACTTCTATTAAAAGTGAATCTGAAATACTAGAAATGATTGATGATTTAGTTGGAATAGAAGATGTAAAAAAAGAATTAAAAAATCTTATCAAGTTTTATGGTAAAGTAAAAACAATGACTGATAAGTTTAATAATAACAATCAATTTTACAATAATTATGCTCTAATAGGAAATGAAGGATTGCAACAAGAAAAGATAGTCAATATTATTAAATCAATACTTGTTAGTAATTCAATAATAGATGATAAGGATTTTAAAGAATTTTACACACTAGATTTAGAATATGAAATAAGAAAAAATTTATCTGATATTGAACATAAAATATCAGAGGGATTTAAAAATTACAAATTCATATATCTAAAAAATTTCGATAAATTAGTTAATTTAAAACCTGAAAAAGAAGATTATTATCCAAAACTTATAAATACTTTAAAACAAATAATTATAGAAGAAAGCAATACTATTTTTATAATTTCTGGTACAAAAGAAAAAATAAAGTTAATATTTAATGAGAATAGCGAATTTTCTAGTTTATTTGGATATAAGTGGGAATTAAAAGATTTAAGTAATGATGATCTAAGTGAAGAATTATTTAAAAAAATAAATGATGTTAATATTCAAAATTATATAACATTAGAAGAAATAAAAGAAACTGTATCTCAATTATCAAAAGAAAGTAATTTTAAAAATTTGAATTTTGTTGAAGAAATGTATCAAAAAACATTAAAAAATTTTTTTGAAAGTGATGCCGATAGTTTAGACAACTCTCTAATACCAAAAACAAAGGATAATATTTCTATTGATGAAACAATGAAAGAAATTAATGAGTTAATTGGTATGACAACAATTAAAAACGAATTAAGAAATTTATCTAAATTTTTAAAATATAATAAAAGACTAGAAAAAATAAATGGAAAATCTAAAACTTTAAATTTACATATGATATTTAGTGGTAATGCAGGAACAGGTAAAACAACAGTTGCAAGATTACTTGCTGATATTCTTTATAATATGGGATATATTGAAGAAAGAAAAATAACTGAAATTACTCCAAAAGACTTAATTGGTGAATATACAGGACAAACTGCTCCAAAAGCAAGAAAGGCAATTGAAAATGCACTTGGTGGAATTTTATTTGTTGATGAGGCTTATGGTCTTGTTTCTAGTAGTGGTAGTTCAAAAGGTTTTGGTGCAGAGGCAGTTGTTGAATTGTTAAAATGTATGGAGGATTATCAAGATAGATTAGTTGTTATCTTTGCTGGTTATCATGATGAAATGAATGATTTTGTTAATTTAAATCCAGGATTAAAATCAAGAATTAGATACCATTTTGAATTTGAAGATTATAATGAAGATGAATTAATTCAAATATTATATATGAAGTTAAATAAACTTAATTTAACAATAGATGATGATGCAGTAAAAACTTTAAAAAGAACAATTTCATTTAATATGAAAGCAACTAATTTCGGTAATGGTAGATATGTTGATAATTTAGTAAATAATCTACTGATTAAGCATTCCATAAATATACCAGATGATGATGACACAAATTTGTTAAAAATTACATTAGATGATGTAAAACAATTAAGTGAAACAAATGAAATAAATATAAATGATGTATTTAATGATTTAGATAAATTAATAGGATTATCAAAAGTTAAAAGTGAATTAAAACAATTAGTTGATTACTTACAATATAACAAGAAGTTGGAAAAGTTAAATATATATCCTAAAAATCTTAACTTACACATGGTATTTAGTGGTAATGCAGGAACAGGTAAAACAACAGTTGCAAGATTACTTGCCGATATATTTTATAGTTTAGGATACATTCCAGAAAATAGATTAACTGAAATTACTGCTAAAGATTTAACAGGAGAGTATTTAGGACAAACTGCTCCGAAAGTAAGAAGACAAATTGAAAATGCACTTGGTGGTGTATTATTTATTGATGAGGCATATAGTTTAGTTCAAAATTATTCAAATGGAAATGGATACTCTGGTGAAGCAATAGCAGAACTATTAGTCAGTATGGAAAAATATTATGATAGATTAATAATTGTATTTAGTGGATATGAAAAAGAAATGAAAGATTTCATAAACACTAATCCAGGATTAAAATCAAGAATTGGGAAATCATTTGTTTTTGAAGATTATACAGTTGATGAATTAACAGATATATTACTTAAATTTGTAAATGACAATAAATTAAAAATAACTGATAAAGCATTGGATAAATTTAAGAAGTTAATTGAAACATCTATGAAAACTAAAAATTTTGGTAATGCAAGATGGGTAAGAAATAGTTTTGATAAAATTTTATTAAAGCATTCTACGAATACAAAAAACTCCGATAATGAAGAAGAATTGATAACTATTACTGAAAATGATATTGATATAGAGGAAATGAAAAAAGCACAATCAACTACAAAATCTAAATTTGGGTTTGATATAGGAAAAAAAGAAGAAAGCAAAAATCAAAAAATTATAGAAGAACACGAAATACAAGTGGATGACTTTGAGGAGGTAGATAAATTATGATAAATAAAAGACCAATTGTAATTGAACAAACAAATGGTAGTGATAGAGAATATGATATATATTCAAGATTATTAAAGGAAAGAATTATATTTCTAGATGAAGATGTATCTTCACAAAGTGCATCAGTAGTAATTGCTCAACTATTATTCTTACAAATGGAAGATCCAAATGAAGATATAACAATGTATATTAATTCTCCTGGAGGATCAATAAATGCAGGGTTAGCAATAGTTGACACAATGAATTATATAAGTTGTGATGTAAGTACAGTTGTTATCGGTACTGCCGCAAGTATGGGATCAGTAATTGCATCAAGTGGAACAAAAGGAAAAAGATTTATTCTTCCACATAGTGAGTTTTTAATACATCAAGCAAGAACTCCAGGAGTATCTTACAGTGTAAATGATGATTTAAAAATAACTTCGGCACATTTAGATAAAAGTGATAAGATAATTACTGAAATATTAGCAAAAAATACAGGAAAGCCATATGAACAATTAGAGAAAGATATGGAAAGAGATAATTGGATGAGTGCTGAAGAATCTGTTAAATATGGATTGTGTGATGAAATCATCACGAAGATAGAGTTATAGGAGGTAAATATATGGAAATGATAAGCCCAAGTCAGTATAGAGAAAATAATAAAGATAAAAGTATAGATGAATTAGTAACTTTAAAAAAACAATTAGAAGAAGATATTGATAATTTATCTAAAACAGAAAATGATAATTCATTATTTTTATCAGATACTAGGTTACCTATGAAAAAAGAGTATCTTGCTGAAATAAGTAAATTAATTGATGAAAAAACAAATAACAATGAAGAAGTGCAAAAAAAAATAAGTTTTGAACATTATGATTTGCCTATACCAAGTCAAGAAAAAAATTTGAAAAAAATATCACAATTATTAGATGAGCCAATTGCTAATGTTCAATTGAATAGTAAAAGGGTATCAGAAGTAAATGCTACATATTATTATAATCCAACTCGTGGTGGTAAAAGTATAATTGTTTCAGATGACGGAACATACCTAGCTACAGGATCATCTACAAGTTTTGAAAGACTTTTAGAAGAATTCAATAATGGTAGAAGAAATGGAAACTTTAATGAAAATAGTATGATATTTGAGTATATTTATGATAGTCAAAGAATTCCGATGGGTTCTGATTTAAATAGTTTAGATATTACATTAAATAATAATACTTTAACTTTGGTGTTGAATAATAAAGAAAAAGTATTAAAAGACAAAAGTATAATTAATGAATTTGAAAAAATTGTAATTAAATATAAGGATAAATTATTATATTTTTCTGATTTACAAAGTAATTCTGATGAATTTTCATCAAATAACTTAATGATGGGAGGACCGACTGAACAAATATATGGAATGATAGACAACAAAGAAATTAATATTTATGGTGGCTTTAATAATAAAGAGCTTAACGAGATGTTTAAGTCAATTTATTTAGAAGTTAATGATTTTATAAAGGAAAATGGTAATAATATAGTTGATAATATTGATTTTGAAAACATAAATGTAGTAGAATTATCTGCAATAATAAGACAAGGACCTCCAACACCACGCCAAAGAGAAAATATAGTTTTGCTAGTTTCTGATGATTATGCAGTAATTGACAATAATAGATATGATTTATCTAAAACTAATAAACAAGAAATAGATAATTTAATAAAAAATAGTTATAGTGAATTAAAAAAAATATTTGAAGAACAGACACCAGAGTTTTTATCAAGCCATATTGCTTATAATAATACATCAAAAACATTCAATCTAAAATTATCTAATGAAGAAATGAAGATAAGTTATCAAACAGGTACTGAATCTGACAATAAAATAAAAAAATTAATTGATGATATAACTTCTCTTGTTTTTAGTAAAATAAACAATTCTAATGAGTTTAAAAATATTATAGACAATATTTTTAGTGGTTTGACTGGAGATAAGGAAAAAGATTTTGAATATTTAAACAAAAAAACTGAGGAGTATAAAGATCATCCTTTAGCAAAAGAAATTGCAAGAGAAATTGGTAGAAAGTTATATGATATATTACCAGATGAGAGTAAAGAACAAATAAATGATGCTTATAGCAAAGATATGGATAATATAAATAAAATGCTTAAAGAAGTTGAATCCTATATATTTAGTGAAAATAAAGATTTGGAAAAAGCAAAAAGTATATTATTAGATTTTATACAAGGCAGTTTAACATATGATAATGATTCAGAAACTGAATATTATAACTTTAGTGATGTAATTGATTTTGCACTTTATACAAGAATTAATAAAACAACTAAAAATATTAAATGGATTGATGTTCCTTTTGTAACGGCATATAGTTATCTTGCTTATATCTATAATGAGCAGAAAAATTATGATGAAGCACTTAAAATGATTGACAAAACAATTAGATGGAGTCCAATGAATTTGAGCCCATTATTTGAAAAATGTGAAACATATAAAATGCAAAAAAATTGGGAAGAATTTAAAAATATAACATCATCAATATATGACAAAATATATAATGCTTCTGATCTTGCTCATTATTATAGAAATTTAGGATATTATTATATTGAAATGAATAATCTTGATTTAGCATATGCTTTATATACTGCTAGTATTAAGTTTGAAAAAAGCAAGAACGTTTATAGAGAAATGGCATATATAAATCAACAATTAAAAAGAGAGAACTATAATATGCTCGTTGATGAGGGATTAAAATTGTTGCAAGATAATGGTATTGCTTTTGGACCTAAGCAAGAAAACTTAAATAGATTAACAGATTTATATACTAGTGAAAAAGAATTAATTAAAAATCCAAGTGTTGAAATGCAATTAGCAGAACGAATATATTATCTTACTTTAGATAAAAGATTTGCACCTTTCTTTGAACTTGTAGATAAAACAACTGGTTGTTCAATTATAATTCCAAGAAGTTGGAGTCCTGTCAAAGAAGAAGTTAGAAAAGAGCAATTTGGAAGTAGAAATATGTTTGCTGTTTATACTGATTATAATTCGTTATTTCAAGCAAATTATGATGGTAAATGTAGCCAAGAACAATTTAATGATGCATATCAAGCAAATATTAATAATATGGTAAATCATAAAACATTAAATTTGAAATTACTTAATGAAGGTACATTAACTTTAAAATTACAGCAAGGAATGAAAGATTTTAAACACGCTTTATTTGATATGAAACTTGATGATAGAGTTATTAGAATAATGCATTATTTCACAATAGTTAATGGTATATTTGCCGATTTTTCAATAACTCTTGATGAAAAAATTGATTATAAAGATAATGAAAAATTCAATAATCAAAAAGGAATGAGAGATATAGTAAATCTTTTAGCAAATATTATTGAATTAAAAGCTCAGGATAGTTCTCAAAAAGATAAAACTATAGATAATAATATTTCTGATAGTGAGATTATAACTCATAACATTATGTTTAGTGAGAATCTAAATTTTAATATAGATTTTCCAAAAGAATTAGGGCAATTATCACATCCAAATGATACATCTTTCAAAATTGGTAATGTTATTACAATAATGAATGCAAAATGTAATAGTGAAGAATTGCTTTCTAAAAGGTCAAAAGAATGGTTACAAAATAGTACAAAAACTAATGGTCAAACAATCCTAGATGATTTAGATAATGAGTATTCACTAAAAAACAATTCGGTTAAAGTTGTTGAAAAGACAATTACAAAAGATAATAAGAATAGATATTATAAATTTATTTATTTTAATCAAACAATGTTAATATTTGGATACAATAACAAAGAATTATCAAGGAAAATTGATGATGCTATAATAAGTTTGAAATCAATTATAAAACAAGAAAAAATTCAAAGAGATCCATTTGAAAAACCGAACAATAGTGAAAAGCTTTTAAAAAGGAAAGAAATAGCTGATAAATTTTATGGCTACCATTCTAAAAATAGTATTGGTACTAAAAATATGGTTTTAGATTATTTAAATTTGATAAAAGATTATTTAAAAAATTATGAATTCAAAAGCAACCATAACTTTGTATTTTGTGGCAGAAAAAAATTTATATACGATGAAATTAATAATGCACTAAATGGAAGTCAGAAAGAAAAAGAACCATTATATTTTGTTCTTGGCTCACTAGAGGAGTTTATGTCAAATGATAATTTTATAAATGTAAGCGAAACAAATTATGTAGAGGTTAAAGCCAAAAATGATGAATATATTAAAAATGGTTATATATGTTTAGAAGAAAAAAATTATATTGATAATATTATAAAAGCAATTGAAGAATATATTTCTAATAATGGTGAACCCACAAATGTAAAACTTAAAAATGATAGCAATAAAGATAATTTAGTTGGTGATTATTCACAAGAAGAATTAAAAGAATTATATTATAAACAAATGACTGAAGAAGAACTTGATAAAATAAAAGAATTAGATTTAGATACAGAAATTAAAAAAATAATAAATCCTAATTATCAGATAAAATATATTGATTCAGTTGGATATATTTTTATAGGAGAAGGTTATTTAATTTTAAAAGATGGAACTGAACCTACCCATTATTTTGTAAAAATATTTGATACTGATGAAAAGGCAAAGCAAGAAATATTAAAAGAATATAATGAAAAAATTAAAAAAGATTCAATAAATGAAAACAAAGTTGAAATAAGTAATAATAATGTGAATGAAATTGTTTTAGAAATAGTTAATAAAATTAAGACACTACCAGATAACATTGAAACTACAATAGCTCAATTGTTACAATTAAGTAATGAAGAAGTAGCATTGGTAGACCCAATGACTCAAGGAACTATATTTAATCTAATAGAAGAACAATGCAAGACTTTAAAAATTAGAATAGAAGTAAATCGTGATGAAATTGGTGGATTGGCATATCATTATAAATTTAAAAAAGAAACAATGGATGCTTATAAACAGCCATTCAAACCAATTAATTTGGAAGACTTGATAAAAAATATATCTCCTGATCCATTCTGGCAAACTAATATTAAAAAATATTTCGATAACCTAAATAAAACTAATGGAGAAAAGGTTGAATTTTTACAGAATATTATTTTAGATAAACAAACACTTAATAATTTTACAAAAGATATTAATAGTTCGGTTAATCCTAATGATATATATGATAAATATATTAAAATATTAAATTCTCAAAATAATGATAGATGAATTTGAAAAGGAGATGGTAATATGGCATTTGCACCAAGTTTGATAATAAATCAATATAAAGATTTATCTGTTGAAGAATTAGAAAAAAAATATGAAGAATTAAAGAAAAACTATTGCTTTGAAACAAAAGAAGAACAAATTAAGTATATTGTAGATAATTATCTTAACGCAAGTCACGATGTTAACACAAATTCTACTAAAGTAGGTATAGAAGAACTTTTAAAGGAAAAGACTGGAAAAGAATATAAAATAGAGCCTAAAACATTTGAAATTAATTTATTAGATATAATTAATTATGTTATTGGGGAAAATAAAGATCCTTTTTGGATTTCAACATTATCTAACTATTTTCAAAAATTGGATAATGTATCAGAAAATGATAAAATTCAGTTTTTAATTGGATTGATTCAAGATAGAAATTCATTTAATGAGTTTACAAAAGAAATTATGAGTTCTCAAAATGCTTTTGAAACTTATGAAAAATATAAAAAAATTGCAGAAGAATATCGTGATATGAACACGATGATTGGCTAACCCAAATAGGAGGTAATAAATGAGTGCATTAAGCGAAAACACACAATTATATGAATATCTAAGTCAACATTATTCAACAACACATTATCGTTTTGAAAAAATTTTTGGTCATTCTTTTCCATATAAAAAATTAGATTTAGATTCTATAACAGATTTAAAACTAGATGGAATTGAAGATTTAAGAGGAATAGAAGAATTGCCACAACTTCATAGTTTGGAAGTAAAAGGTGTTAGAGATTTATCTGCATTAGAAAGATGTCCTAGCTTATCAAAAATTAAAGCAGATTTACCTGAACAACAAGTTAATGTTGATTCATTGTTAAGATTATCACAAAGAGAAGGTATGGAAAGTTGTGAGTTTTATGGTAGAGGAGTTCATTCTATATCAAGTGAACAAGCAATGCAATTTGATCAAACTTCGAGTATATCTTATGAATCTTTGGCAAAATTAAATCCTGAACAATTTTCAAAAGTTCAAAGTAGATTTGAGGAAATTCATTCTTTAATTAGACCTGAAATGAGTGAAGTAGAAAAGGTAGAAACAATATATAGACATTTATTACCTCAAGACTTTCAATATGATTGGAATAATCATCAAACAGGTAGTAATGGATATTTAGTTAATAACACTATGTATGGTCCATTAGTTGAAAATAAAGGTGTTTGTTCTGGTATTGCTCAAGCACTAGAACACGCTTTAAGAAACGAAGGATTAGATGCAGTTTCTTGTGGTGGATGGGCAAATACTCAACCAACGGCTGGGGACAGTCATCAATGGAATCAAGTTAAAGTAGATGGACAATGGTATAATCTTGATTTAACAAATGACTATGATAAAAAATCTTGGAGATTTTTTATGAAAAGTGATGGCGATCGTGATTGGGCAGAATGTCATTATGCTGATAAAGAAGATAAATATGAACCAGTTCACGATTGTACTTCAACTAAATATGATGAAGTATATAGAGAAGATCCTAGACAAAGGGAAATTAGAGAATTACAACAACAAAAAGAACAATTAAGACAACAACAAATAAATACACCTTTATCTACTATGGATGATCCTGAGTATGTTGAATATAGACAAAAAGTAAATGCTTTGATGGAAAGAATACCAGATGATGAATATTTAAGAAGTCAATTTACAGTATATAAGAATCAAGAACAACAAGATAGATGTTATCATACACTTCAAACGGCAAAGGAAGGTCAAGAACCACAAACATTATTAGCACAAGATTTTGAATATTCAGAAAGATTTAAAAAAGGAATGATTGAACCATCGGTAGTTGATTTTTCAAGAAGAAGTCCTATTAGTTCTACAAATGTAGTACCTACTGAACAACCTACACAACAAGTACAACAACCTGTTCAACATTCAAACGCACAACCTACACCTATTCAACAACCACAACCTACACAAAATTGTAATGTTAATTTGATGTCAGAAAATAATAATATGATGAGTGTAAATAATGTTGGGCAAACTTTTGCACAACAAATTCAACAGCAAGCACCTCAAATAAGTCCTGATATATTTATGCAACAACAAGCACAAATGGCACAAATGCAGATGGCACAAGCAGGACCTACATTATCACTAACTATGGGAGGAATGGGAGGATTTGTAAATGTTCTTGTTTTAACAGGTTTAGTAGGATTTGTTTGTGGATTTATAGTTTGGTTAATTTTAACAATTATAAAATAAAAAAGATTCGGTTATTTAATATCCGAGTCTTTTGTTTTACCACATAACCAATCAATAGATACTTTATAATGTTTTGCAAAATCTACTAATGGATAAGTATGAATTAATATTTTACCTAATTCATATTTAGAATAGTTAGATTGATCTACTTTAATAATATTTGAAATAGTTTCTTGACTATCGCTATGCTTTAATCTAGTTTCTTTTAAATTATTACCTAAAATAATCTTATCTATTTTATTACTTATAACATCATATTTTTTAGTATTTGATAATCCACAAACATAATCTAAACTAATACCATAAAAATTACAAAACTCATTTAGCTTAAGTAATGGAATAGCATCTATACCATTTTCCCAACCTGCATAAGTTGAACGACTAACCTTTAAATAATCAGCTAACTCTTTTTGTGTATTATCAAAGTAAGTTCTTATATCTTTCATTCTTTCATATATCATAAGTAAAACACCTCACAATATAATTTTCCCATTTATTTGGTTAATATTTAAAATTGTGTCGGAGTATTACCTATAATGTGCTATAATATTTAATGAAGGGAGAGATTGACAATGTATGATTTAACCATTGGAGATTTTATTCGTATCGTTGTTAAATCGTTATTATTAACAATGATAATTGCTCCATTATTTATTGGTTTATTTTACCTAATACATATAAATGTTGATTTTGCATATTATATAAGTGATATAACTAATATTCCTCGTGATCTTGCATTATCAGTTATGAGTGCAGGATTTGCTAATAACATTATAATTTTATCCACAGTATTTGAAGTTGGGTTAATAATTTGGTTATTTAATAAAATATCGCATACAGGTATTTACAAAAATATTAAATACTTTATAATAAGTATTTAACCAAAAATGTTTTATTTATAACTTTATGTGGTAAAATGGATTTATAATCCACAAGAATTATTGAGAAGTATTTAAGATAATGAAAAGAGGATGCTTATATGGAAAATGCTAAATTTAAAAAAGTTTTTGAACTATCTCAAAAATTACAAGAAAAAAACGATAGAAAGTTATATGATGAATTGTCTAAAATTGATAACAAGATGGAGTCTTTTGAAGAATTTGTAGAGCACGAAAGAAAAGAATCTGGAAAAGAACTATCTGACGAAAGAAAAAAAAGAGTAGAAGATGCTTATATATCAAAAGATAAGATTGTCAAAGATACTTTAACTTTTGATTTATATTTGTTTCATCATACTAGGATAGATCCTATTGAATTTGATGAAAACTATAAGCCATTACCATTAAAAGAAAAAGAAGTATATGAATATGGTGCAGTAGTATCTATGGAAGATGAAAAAGGATATTATAATATTAGTGGTGTATTTGGTGGAATAGATGAAGATGAGCATTTTGCAAAAGATAAGTATAATGTTTTAAAAACTAAAATACAAAATACATCTGAAAATGAATTATTAGATGATATAGAAAAACAAATCTTAAAACAAATTAATGACTAAAATAGGCAATTTTTAAAATCGTATCAAAAACGGAGCAAATCGTACCGAAAACGGACTTGATTTGACTTGACTCCGTATTGTCAAGTGGTATAATATGGTAAAATGAATTAATTATGCAGAGGAACAAAAGGTTTCTTTGCTTTTTTTATTTCATTTTGAAAAAAACTCTTGACATATTTTTTAAAAAACACTAGAATAGAAAACAATTAATTTGAAGTTATTGATAGCTGTGGCTATTTATAACGAGTTTATTAGATTGTTAAGGGTAGAAGAAGCAGTATCAATTTCTATTTTGAACATTATACTGACTTTTTCGCCCTTTTTTTTGGAAATGAGGTTGATCTAATGAGTTCCAACAAAAATGTCTATTCTTCAAATTATTTAAAAGATTTTGATAAATGTGTTTTTTCACACTTTTTAAAAGTCTTTGATAAATCGAGTGCTTTTAATCATGATATGTTAAGTTTTTGCAAGAGAGAAATATAGGGTTTTGTCCCCAAAATTTTCTCTCTTTTTGTTTTAAGGAAAGGGTGGTTACTATGGAAACAAGATTAGAACAAGAAATTCAAGAGGAGTTTGCAGACAGTTTTACTTTAACAAATAAGGAGATGGAAATCTATGATATTGATGCAACATATGAAAATGTAGTTGAAAAACTTAAAGAGTTTAAGATTGCTAGAAATAAGTTTATCAATGGGTATCATGTGCGATTAACACCAAATTATAGACCAAGACTAGAACAATTCACACATAATATATCTGATCCAGTTGGTAAAGCAGTAGAGTATAAGTTAGATAATGAACAAGAATATAATTTATTTAATATTCAATTAGATAAGTTGTATGCTACTATGTCTTGTGAAGAAAATGCTTATATTAATGATTGCTTATTATGTGGTAGATCAGAAATATCTGTTAAAGCAAAATTTGGATTAGGTAGAGATACATTTACTAATATAAAACATAGTGCAATAGTAAGGTTTGGAATAGTATTCAATATTATTGTCTATAAATAATTAAATTAAGTAGTAACCATAGGAGTCATTGGCTCCTTTTTTTAATGGTTTAATTTATGAGTTTATAGGGATCTCGTTATCAAAAAACTAAATATAAATGAAAGGAGTGATTAATTATGTACATTGTATATAATGTGTTAAAAATACCATAGCAAAAGAAATTAAAAAAATTGCAAAAAAACTCTTGCAAAATT
Organism: Bacilli bacterium; assembly: GCA_017406955.1. Classification (GTDB taxonomy): domain Bacteria; phylum Bacillota_I; class Bacilli_A; order RF39; family UBA660; genus CAJMSU01. The sequence continues at coordinate 395,821 of JAFQXM010000007.1, forward strand.
CACTTTTTTAAGTGATAAATAGTATAGATAAAAAACTTAATATTTGGCTATTTTAAGCCAATTTAAGCGATTTGAATGTGAGGGTTGATGAGTTATGAGAGAAAAATTAAAATCTCGCAAAATAAGAGTTATTTTAGTTGGTATTGTAATGGTAGTTATTACTATTATAGGTATTATATTACTATATGATGATAATAATTCTAAATCAATAAGTAAGATTGATAAAGAGGATAAAGTTATTAATAAAGTTGATATTAAAGAAGATAACAATAGTTTAGATAATGTGGAAGATAAGGGAGAAGAAAGTGCAACCGAAGAAGTTAAATCAGAGGTTAGCAACACTCCAAAAGTAGAAGAAAAGAAAGAAACTAATAATAAAAAGGCAAATACAACAAGTAGTAATAATACGAGTAGTAATCAAACTCCACAACAGACTACACCAACACCAAAACAAGAAGATGTTGTAAATAATAACTCTAATTCTTCAAGTAATTCTAATAGTCAAGCACAACCAGTACAGACAAATAGTGAAAATACTGATTTATATAATTCTATTACACATGGACAATGGGAAACTGATATAAATGATAGTAGTAGTCAATGTGATGCAAAAGGAAGAAAAATTGCTAATAATGAATTAAATGAAGTTCTTGATTGGAATGAAGAACATGAAGATAATCCAAAACAACCTATTATAAATTATAGTAGGTGCTATCCAGTAATAAAGGATGGAATAACACATTGGTATCTACATTTCTTTACTACACAAGGAGAAGGAATGGATACTGAATTAAAAAATAAATATAATTTTTAGGACTCTAGTTAGAGTTCTTTTTTTATGAGATAAGGGAGGAAATTAAATGAGTAAAATAGGAAAGTATTTCCTATTAGCATTTGGTTTAATGGTTGCATTTGCAGTAAAAGCACAACCAGTAAGTGCTGCAACACTTCATCAAGAAAATACACAATACTTTTATGATAGATATGATCATGGTAATGAAGTATCTTGGTATTGGAAACATTATGAAATGGATGGAGAAATTGCATATTGTATCGAACCAAATGTTATAGAGGGTACAACATATTCACAAGGTAGTTATTCGGCAACAGGACTACCAGATTCAATAAAAGAAAGATTGTTGCTAATAGGATATTATGGTTATACATATCCAGGTCATCAAACTGAACAATATCGTGCAGCTACACAAGGTATGATTTGGGATGTAATCATAGGTGAAGGTGCTAATACACATTTTACTACTGCTCGTTATGGTGCAGGAAATCCATTTGATGTATCAGCAGAAAAAGCCGAAATAGAAAGATTAATTGCTCATCATTATGATAGACCAAGTTTTAATGCAGGAGTATATAGACTTCAAGTAGGACAAAGTCTAACATTAACTGATACAAATAATGTATTATCTAATTTTGATATTAGTGTAAGTGGTGCAGAGTATAGTGTTAATGGGAATACATTAACAATCAAACCAACTACTGATGGAACAATTAATTTATCAATGACTAAAAAACAACCTTATGCAAATAGTTATAAATTATTTGTAGGGGATGGAATACAAAATATGATGGTGCCTGGGACAGTAGATCCAGTTGTAGCAGGTATTAGAATTAAAAGTTATCGTTCTACCGTAGAAGTAGAAAAATTAGATAAAGAAACTAATACCAATGTCGCACAAGGACAAGCAACATTAAAAGGTGCTACTTATGGAGTATATGAAAAATCAACTGGTAATTTAGTTACAAAAATTACAACTGATGAAAATGGATATGCAAAAAGTGATGCAGTTTTAACTTATAACGAATATTATCTTCAAGAAATAGATGCTAGTACAGGTTATTTACTAGATAATACAAGATATGAATTTGATATGAGAGAAAAAGAAAATGAATCAGTAGATGTCTTTGAAAAAGTTGTAAAGAATTATATTAGTATTTTAAAACAATATGAATTTGTAGATGGACAAACTACTTTTCTAAATGCAGAAAAAGGAATTAAATTTGAAATCTATTATCCAAATGGAACATTATTTGATACTATCACAACTGATAAAAATGGTTATGCTAGTTTAAATATACCTTATGGTGTATGGAAATTTCATCAAGTTAATTCAACAACAGGATATGAAAAAATATATGATTTTTATATCACAGTAGATTATGATTCAGAACAAGAACAATATTACAATATTTTAAATAATGCATTATCTGCTTATTTACAAGTATTTAAAACTGATATAGAAACAGGAAAAACTATTGCTCTTGCAAATACTACATTTAAAATCTATAACAAAGATACTAAACAATATGTATCTCAATTTGTAGGTGGTAAAGTATATAGTGAATTTAAGACTGATGAAAATGGTGTGTTTGTAACATACTTAAAATTGGTTGCAGGAAATTATAAATTAATTGAAGTAACTAGTCCAAAAGGTTATGTGTTAGATGAAAATGGTTTAGATTTTACTATTGGAAATGATACACATTATGCTTATACAACTTATGGACCATTTGTAACATTCTATTACAAGAATAGTCCAATAAAGGCACAAATTGAAGTTATAAAAGAGGGAGAAGTTTTCAATGTTGAAAATGGAACTTTCAATTATGATGAAACAACTACATTAGAGGGTATTAAATATAATATCTATGCTAATGAAGATATTAAATCATCTGATGGTAATTACTTATACTATAACGAGGGAGATTTAGTTGGAACAATTACAACAAATGCCGATGGTTATGCAATAAGTGAAAAATTACCACTAGGAAAATACAAAGTAGTAGAAGTTGAAACAAATGAAGATTATGTTCTTGATGAAACTGAATACTTTGTAGTATTAACTGAAAAAGATAACAAAACACCAATTGTTTATAGTTCTCTTGAAATGACAAACAAATTGAAGAAAGCAAAAGTAGAAATAACTAAAACAGATCTTGTTAATGGAGATGTTATACCTAATACTATTTTAGAAGTTTATACAGAAGATGACGAATTAATCTTTACAGGTAAAACTGATAAAGAAGGAAAAATAGTTATTGATGAATTAAAACTAGGTAAGTATTACATTTTAGAAAAAGAGGCATCAACAGGTTATGTTATTACTGATGAAAAAGTTTATTTTGAATTAAAAGAAAATGGCGAAATTGTAAAAGCCGAAATGAAAAATAAACCTATTACTTCAACAATAGAGATAACAAAAATTGACATATCAACTAGTGAGCCACTACCTAATACTCTTATAGAAGTATATAACGATAAAGATGAATTAGTTTATAGTGGAAGAACTAATGAGGAAGGAAAAATAATCATTGAAGAATTAAGATATGGAAAATACTATTTTATTGAAAAAGAAGCACCAGAGGGTTATACACTAAATAGTGAAAAAATGTATTTTGAAGTTTTAGAAGATGGAGAAATAGTTAAATGCACTATGACAGATGAGAAAATAGTAGTAGAAGTACCTAATACATTTAAAAGTGATTATATGCCACTTATTATGTTTGGAATATCAGTTATAGGACTAGGAGCAGTTGCTTATGGAATCAAAAAAAGTAAAAAATCAAATAAAAAATAAAAGATACTCAATTATAGTTTATATGGGTATCTTTTTATTCTTTTTAGGTAGTACATATTTAATATATAATCACTATGACAAAATCAAAAAAAATAACCAAGATCAAGAAATGATAGAGGAGTTTTTTGAAGAAGAAACACAAGAAAAAGTTGTAGAAGAACAACCAGTTCAAGAAGAACAACCAAAAGAGGAAGTTGTAGTTAATTATATGGCAGTATTAGAAATACCTAAAATTAATTTAAAGCGAGGACTGTTTGATAAAAATAGTTATAGCAATAATGTAAATAGAAATATTTATATGTTAAAAGAAACAACTTTACCAGATGAGCAAGTTAATAGTCATATTATTTTAGCAGCTCATTCTGGTAATAGTTATATTTCATATTTTAGAAACTTAACAAAATTAGATATGAAAGATAAAGTTTATTTTTATTATAAAGGTATCAAATATATTTATGAGGTATCTAATAGATATGAAATAGAAAAAACAGGAACAACTGAATTAATACAAACTAATACATCTGATATAACACTTATATCTTGTATTAGTGGAACTAATAAGCAAGTTGTTTATGTTGCAACATTAATAGAACAAGAAAACTATTAGAAAGGACTATATTATGGAAAAAGTTGCAGTATATGCTAGTTTTAAAAAACAAGGTAGTGAATCAATAGATTATACTTTAAAACAACTAGCAGATTATTGTCTTATGAAAAACTATGATTATACTATTTACTTTGATAAGATTAAAAGTCGTTTAGATGTAGATAGAAAAGAATTAAATAGTTTAATGGAAGACATAGAACAAAATAAGTATTCAAAAGTGATAATTAAAGATATAAGACATTTATCACGAGATACAATTTTTAATGTGAATTTTGTACAATTACTAGAAGATCATAATTGTAAATTAGAAAGTATTGATGGTATGGATTTCACATTATATAAAGATATATTCAATAGATTTAAAAATAAGGAGGAGAAAGTAAGATGAATAATGAAGTTGAAAGAGAAGTAAGAAATTCAAAAAACACATTTGAATTAGAAGGGAATGTTGCTAATATTAATGATATTTATGAAAATCAAAATGGTAAAAAATCATTAAGATTTGATTTAGCACAAAATAATAATGGGAATACACAATTTGTTCCTATTGTACTAAAAGGAGATTTAGTTAATACTTATGGTAATGAAATACAAAAGGGAGATTGGATCTCTATAAAAGGTAGAATTAATACTTATACAAAAGATATTGAAAGAGATGGAAAAACTTATAAAGATAAAGCAATTGATATTTTAGGTTTTGAAATCACTGATAGAAAAAATAATAAAATTTACACTTCTGATGGTCAAGTTCAAGAAATAACTTCTAATAAAGAAACTGAAATGGAAAGATAATTATGAATTACAAATATAAAATTCTAAATTATTGGAATTTTCAAGATGATTTATATGTTAATTACGAAGTAGAAGATTTAAAAAACAATGATAAAGCTAATGTAATTAATTACTATAATACATCTGATTTAGATTGTAATTATAATACTGCATCAGAAGAAGAAATAACCAATTCACTATATAGACTTATTGAACGAGATGATGGTATTGAATTTAAAATGCCAAAAGTAAGTGATTTAAGTCCATTACTTCAATATGTATATGACTGGGTATGTCAAAGTGAATCAGATATGTGCCACATTGACTATGATGACTGGGAAGAAATTAAAGAAGATCATGATTTTAGTGAAGAAGATATAAAAGTTCTTTACAAGGAAGTAGAAAAATATAATTTAGATGATTATATTACTATTTGTGATGGAGAGTATAAAATATGTGGTTATGGTTGTTTACAAACAATGTTCAATGATGACAGAACAAAGGGGAGTGAAGAACTTGAAAGATGAATTAAGAAAAGGTCAAGCATTTATAGGAGTAGATGATAATAAATATTATTTTCTAGGATTAGATTATGATGACCAAATATTTTTTACAACACTTGATTTATGGAGTGAAAAAGAACAGGGCTATATGTCCAAAAGTAATATATTTATTAAAGAAGTATTAGATGAAAAATCTGACTTAATTGAAAATGCTACTTGGTATTATCAATCAATGAAAGAATTAGATAGTTCATCTATGGAAGAAAAAA